>NZ_PDHB01000011.1:0-289085 GCF_014335085.1 Corynebacterium sp. LK26 | reverse complement strand
CTTCCTGACCTGGGGTTTTTGAGCCGGAAACGGGACTCGAACCCGTAACCTACTGATTACAAATCAGTTGCGCTACCAATTGCGCCATCCCGGCAACTTTAAAGCGACCCTTTTGGCGTTAGCCGTCGCTGGCTCGAAAGAATCAGAGTCAACCTAAGAATCGAACTCAGCTGTGCCGCTGACAGGCGATTGTACAGGTTGGCAAGCAGAAGTTAAAAACGACACCACAGGAAAACTGCAACCGCACTTCTTGAACACTTTTCCACACGCTAAAAGCCCCGCTCAGATAGGCAAATTCACCGCCTCAAAAACGAATTGAGATTCTCGGTCACTGACGGGGTAGTGTGACTATCGCTAAATCACTGGGGCTATGTTTCTGCAACGTCTCCGCATCGCGTCTTTGCAGCATCACTGCAATGCACCCCAGGCAGTATCGGGGAAAGGAAGTGTCGACATGTCATTCGCTAGTGACAGCAATTCCAACGCCGGAGAAAACTCCGCTACGAAGAATGATCTCTACGACGCTGAAGCCACTGTCTCTTACGACGACACTCCGCAGACCCAGTTTCCTGCAATCGAAGATCAGTCCACCTTCAAGCAGCGCGTGATTGATTTCGTTTCCGGCCCAACGGCAACTGTCGACCTAGTGCACTCGACTACTACCCCGCTGCCGCTGGCACCGATCGATTATTCCGACCCGAGTCAGGTCACGGCCGTACTCGATCTCGCTGCTCGCATCGGCGGGCTATTGCTGGCATGTGGCTCGGGCAACCGCGATACCGAGCTGCAAATTAAGGCCGTGACCTCAGCCTATGGCCTCACCCAAATCCAAGTCGATATCACGTTGACCTCCGTGACGGTCTACCACCTCATCGGCGCACGCCGTACCCCTATTACCGCGATGCGCGTTGTCACCGCGCCAGTGCCCGACTTCGAGCGCTTGCGTCACACCGACCGTGTCATCCGCCGAATTCGCGCGGGCCACCTGAGCTTGGAGGAGGCTATTGAGGCTATCGACAAGGTCGAGCGTGAGCCCGCAAAATACCGCCTCCGCGTCATCTACACTGGCTGGGCATTGCTGGCTTCATCTGTGACAGTGCTGCTCGGCTCGAGTTTCGAGGTCGCCCTTATCGCGGCTGCGGTCACACTGGCCATCGTCATCGTGATTGGTGAACTCGCTGCCCGCGAGTTGCCCACATTCTTTCAGAATGCAGTCGGCGGTCTCATTGCCACGCTCTCCGCTGCTGTGCTCAATGCGGCGCAGGCGTATCTCCCCTTTGAGATGCAGCCATCCAGGCTGATCGCCTCGGGAATTATCGTGATGCTCGCCGGCCTAACCCTCGTGCAAGCACTGCAAGACGGCATCACCGGCGCACCTGTGACTGGCTCCGCGCGCTTCTTCGACACCATGTTGTTGACCGGCGGAATCGTCGCTGGCATCGCAATGGGCATCGAGTTTTCCGGAATGCTGGGCATTCCGCTTCCCGACGTCATCGCGGGTTCTGACCTCAACCTGGCACAGGCGACAGTGAGGGTGATAGCGGGAACTACCGCCTCAATCGCATTTGCGTTGGCCTCGAATGCTGGGTTCACCGCGTTGTCAGTGTCCGGAACGGTCGCTCTGCTGGGGTCGATGACCTACTACTACGTGTTGACTCCACTGGGAGTTCATCCGGTGACCAGCGCAGGCGCGGCAGCAACGCTGATTGGTCTCATCGGTGGCCTGCTGGCACGACGTTGGTCCATCCCGCCGCTGATTACGGCAGTGGCAGGCGTAACCCCGCTGCTTCCGGGTATGACGATCTACCGCGGTATGCACGCACTGCTGCACGACCACCCGACCAAGGGGTTTACGGCGCTAGCCTCAGCGCTAGGCATTGCGACGGCACTAGCTGCGGGTATTGTCCTCGGTGAATGGATGGCGCGCAGGCTCCGTCGCCCTCGCGCACTGCGCGAAGACAGTGGCCTGACCCGTCCAATCCGGGCCGGTATGCGTCGCATCCGTCCTGTGAATCCGCGGAACAAGCCTCGCCGTCCACGCAACTACCGCTTCAAGGGCGGTATGAACCCGCGTGTGGACTAGCCATTCCGCGGGGCAGCCACTGCTCAATCCGCGGGACAGCCGCTGCGTGGACTAGCCGTATCCATGGGAGCATTATCCACACCGCGCGACCTATCAACAACGTGGTAGAATAAGGTTTTTGAATTGTAAGTAGCGCTTAAAGCTGAAACTGCGTCATCACAATCCCATTCCTTCTTCACTGAACTCGGTTGAGCTCAGTGCCGGGAGCATGTGGCGAGATGGCTGGCAGAAGTAGGTGTATGGGGCGCAATTAAGGCCATGCTTGCCAGGAGGATTCGTGCCACCGAAGGTCACAGACACTCGCACTGCTCAGAACGAGGCTCTTCACAAGGTCGAAGAAAAGACCGCTGCTGGCGCACGGCGAATTGTTGCTACCTTCGCCGAGGATTTCTACGATGCCGTCACTCTGATGTGCATGCTCGGAGTGGAGAAGGAAGGCCTGAGCTTCAAGAAGGTTCACGAGGAATACGAGAAGGAAAACGCTCCGAAGACCGCAAAGCGCACACGCAAGTCCACTAAGAAGACTGCGAAGAAGTCGACCAAGAAGGCCGCAAAGAAGACCACTCGTAAGACGGCGAAGAAGGCTGCCAAGAAGGCCGCTAAGAAGACGACGAAGAAGGCTGCTAAGAAGACCACCAAGAAGGCAGCTAACTAACGGGGTCACGCAGCATGGGTCGGAGCGGGAAAAAAGCGGTTGCCGCAGTAGCTGTCGTTGCGGCAGTGTCCATGACGGCTACCGCATGCCAGGCAAAGCCGGCAGCGGAGATCGTCGGCAAGCAATGGCAGATAACCGCGATCTTTGATGACCCAAACCTGCCCCACGGTGTGCCGGACGGAACTCAGGCGCCGACTATTACGTTGGGGCAGACAACATATACCTTCGCTGATTCCTGTGGCAACGGCTCTGGTTCGCTGCAGTGGAAGGGCGAGGCGGTCGAATTCGGTACCCCGGAGCAGACTCGCAGTTTGGACTGCTCAGACCAGGCGCAGACCTATTCGGAGCGTTTCCACAAGATTGTGGCGGGCGAATTCGTCTACACGCAGGACAACAATGGTCTGCGCATGCGAGAGATGAAAGACCCCAAGCCAGGCGAGGATCGCCGTGGCTGGACTGCGACAACTTCGGGTTACACCGAGGGGCGCTGACGCCACTTCTGATCGACAGGCGCATCGGTGCCGGGGTGAGAAACCCGTGCGTAAGAACCGCGGTGGTAAATGAGCGGATTGATTTCTTCACGCTTGCCGATAGCCACAATATCCGCCGTCACAATCCAGTGATCGCCGCCTTCGTAAACATCGACGACGGTGCAATCAATCCACACGGAGCAGCCGTGCAATAAAGGGTTGCCCAGCTCAGAGCGGGTCCACTTCCCCGTCTTGAACTTTTCGCCATTACTGCGGCCGAAGGCTGCCGAGATATCCTCCTGATCCTCGGCCAACACATTGACGGAGAAGCGTCCAGCGTTCCGTATATGCGGCCAGGACCGCGAGGTCTTCATGACAGTAAACAGAACCATCGGTGGAGTGAGACTCAGCGAGGAAAAAGACTGGCAGGCGAAACCGTACGCTTCGCCTTCATCCTCGGTGGCGATAATGGTCACGCCAGTGGTGAACTCACTCATCGCGCCACGGATAGACATTTCATCCAATTCGACGGGGCCGCCAAGTTCGACATGGTCGTCGCGGGTAGCTTCCGGACTATTGAGAGCCGCAGCTGATTGGTCGGTGCTCGAATTTGTTGAATCTGTCATGTAATAGACCTTAATCTGAATCCGAACACAGTAAAGACGAGGTGGGGTTTACCACCCCAAGAGCCCCCGATAGCGCCACGATGTTGTTACCCTCGTCGGCCCGCTACCCGGCTGACGGTGCCGACGGCGCTGCGGTTGTCGATCCAACGACAAACTCAGTCTCCAACAAGACGCGAGGAGCGCGACCGCTGTCCTCGCGTGCGGCCTCAAGCTCCTCGGCCAGCGCGCGGCCGACGGCAATGCCCTTCTGCCTATTCGGCTGAATTACAGTGGTCAGCTTGTGGAAGAGGGCGCGCTCGATTCCGTCAAAGCCTGTGATGGACAGGTCCTCCGGAACACGAATTCCGTTCTCCTTGGCATATTCCAAGACCGCAATTGCCTGAGTATCCGTGGTACAGACCACCGCCGTGAGATCCGGGTTGTCGGTCAGCAGCTGGCGAGCCGCATCGCGGTTATTCTCGCGGTCATTGAGGTGACGCTCGATGATAGGCACATCTGCCTGCTGAATACCGGCCTCGGCAAGCGCTTCCAGCGCACCTTCGACGCGGTTCTTCTGCACCTGGTGATGAGCTTCTGCCAGCCGCTTCTCCGTGACATATCCCGAGTTCGGGGTACGCGACAAGCGCACCGAAAGGATTCCCACCTTGCGATGTCCCAGTTCAGTCAGGTGCCGCACCGCGGGCTTGATGGCCTCACGGTCATCGATGCCCACAAACGGTAGAGCCGCCGCATCTGCAGGCTGGTCACACACGACCGTCGGCAAGCCACGGGCGCGCACGGCAGCGAGGAACGGATCGTTGTCCGCGACGGAGTAGACCACGAAACCGTCGACCACCGCTTGCCGAATCAGATTGAGATCTACGTCCCCACCCTCCTCGGAGGAAGCTGGAATGACCAACATGGAGTCGCCCATTTCGCCGAGCTCCTCTGCGAGGCCGGCGAGAAAATCCACCGACGCAGGGTCTTCAAAAGCGAACGGGAGGTGCTCGGTGAACAGCACGCCGATGGCGCCAACCCGGCGCATGCGCAGACCGCGAGCCATTGGGTCCGGCCCGGGATAGCCAAGCCGCTCCGCAGTTTCCAAGATGTGCTCCCGCAACTTCTCCGAGAGCTGGTCAGGGCGGTTGTAGGCATTGGATACGGTCGTGCGCGAGACCCCAAGTTCTGCAGCGATGGAAGCCAAGGTGCCACGACGACGCCGACTTTGCACGGAATACCGACCCTTCTTGAAAAACCAACAGCGACTGCCCGCTCAGATATCTTCGTCCAGCTACCTCAGGTAGAAAACCTCGATTTTATGGAAAAGAACTACAACGAGCATCACACGCATCTAATCGCGGACAACTTTACCCAACGAATGTGCGCGACTGTCATTTCGGCCACTCCGGCAGAGGCCCGCCTTGTGACTGGGTCTCCGCAGCCCCTACTATGTTCTTTGAACTAAAAGACAACTGTTTTCAATAGCGGTTAATGCTCAGGAGCTGAATAAAAGGAATAATTCAGCCCGCAACAGGATTGGATACAAAAATGAAGGCACGCTTTTCCACGCGCATCGCGGCGCTAGTCGCCAGCGCCGGCCTCGTCGCAGGTCTCGGCGCATGCTCCAGCAATGATGACAGCACCACGTCCGCGGGCAAGTCCGAAGACACCATCAAGGTGGTCACCTCCACCAAGGTCTGGGCGGACGTCGCCGACGCAGTCACCGACGACGAGAAGGTCGCCATCGACCCGATTATCGCGTCCAACGACATCGATCCTCACTCCTACGAACCGGCCGCAGCCGACATGGCAAAGGTAGAGGACGCCGATATTCTCGTCGCAGGTGGCGGGCATTACGACGCATGGCTGACCTCCTCTCTGCGTGACGCAAAGGATAAGGTCATCATCTCTGCGCTGCCGCAGGAAGAGGGCCACAACCACGATCACGATCACGAAGGCCATAACCATGATCACGAGGGCCACGATCACGACCACGATCACGAGGGCCATGACCACGACCATGGCGACCACGACGGCCACGAGCACCACCACCACGATGGCGAGGCCAACGAGCACGTCTGGTACAACACCGATGCGGTTGAAGAAACTGCAGAGCAGCTCGCCGAAGCTCTGACCAAGATGGGCGCCAAGGCCGACACCAAGGCTGTCGATAAGGAAATCAAGGACATCGAAGAGGCCAAGAGCAAGCTCAAGGCCGCTAAGGTTGCTCAGGTTCACCCGCTGGCCGATGACATCCTGAAGGACACGAAGGTTAAGGACATCACCCCGAAGGGCTACCGCCAGTCCACGCTGAATGAGTCCGAGCCGTCGGCAAGCGATGTCAATGAAATGCTCAAGCTGATCGAGTCCGGCGAGCTGGACTACCTCATCGACTCGCCACAGACCCACGACCAGGTCTCGCAGCGACTCGTCGAGGCAGCCAAGGCAAAGGGCGTTAAAATCGTCGATGTTTTTGAGTCGCCGAGCACTGGCCAGTCGTTCTTTGACCTCTACAAGCAAACCCTTTCCGATATGGAGTCCGCATAACTTTGCCCTCACTGACTTTTACTGACGCAGCCGTCGAACCGCTGTGGTCCGGTCTGAATTTGGATATCGAGCCCGGCGAGTTCTTGGCCATCCTGGGTCCGAACGGCGTCGGCAAATCCACGCTGCTGACCACCGCCCTTGGCATGCGGCGGCTGACTCACGGTTCAGTAAAAGTCGACGGGAATCTGGGATACATTCCGCAGCAGCGGATGTTCGAGCCCTCGCTGCCCATTCGGGTTCGCGACCTCGTCGAGCTGGCAGCTGGCAAGAACCGCTCCGCCACCGACGAGATGCTGGAGTTTGTCGGCGCAACGGGTATTGCGGACCGTCGTGTCGGCACGCTCTCTGGCGGTCAGCAACAGCTTGTGCGTCAGGCGCAGGCGCTCGTTTCGGCACCGGATTTTTTGCTTTGCGACGAGCCTCTGCTCTCCCTCGACCCTGCGGCACAACGGACCACGGTCGAGCGCCTGGACCGGCATCGCCGGGAAAATGACACGGCAGTCGTCTTTGTCACCCACGACATCAATCCCATCCTGGGTGTCTGTGACCGAGTGCTCTACCTCACGCCGCATGGACATGCGGTCGGATCGGTCGAGGAAATCATCACCTCAGAGACGCTCTCGGAGCTCTACCAAACCAAAATTGTGGTTGCCCGTGTCGAGGGAAAGTTGGTTATCGCCTAATGACCCTACTGGCTCAGTATTTCTCCGACACCGCCGCTCTACTCCAGGTCGGCTTCGTCCACAATGCCCTCATTGCAGCGGCACTGCTTGGGCTGATTTCCGGCATCATCTCGCCACTAATCGTCATGTGGCAGATGAGCTTCACTGTCCACGGCACCAGTGAGCTGGCACTCATGGGCGCATCCGCGGCTCTATTACTGGGTGTCAGTGTCAGCAGCGGCGCCATTATCGGCTCGGTGCTCATCGCAATAGTCCTGGCAGCACTGTCGCTTCGAGGGCGCCAAGATGCGGTTGTGGGCGTGGTTTTGAGCTTCGGCATGGGCTTATCGGTGCTGTTTATCCACCTCTACCCTGGCCGGACAAGTACCGCGTTTTCACTTCTCACCGGCCAGATCATTGGTCTGACTGACACTTCTCTATGGACGATGGCCATCGTCGCGGTCATCGTCGTCGGCGGCGTTGCCTGGAAATGGCGGCCGCTGCTATTCGCCTCCGCCGACCCCATCATGGCCGCCGCTAGTGGTGTCAATGTGAAGGCGCTATCGATCTACTTCGCGATTCTCACCGGTCTCGTGGCCGCCCAGGGCGTGCAAATCGTCGGCTCTCTGCTCGTCATCGCCCTGATTATCACCCCGGGTGCCGCAGCCGCATTCGTTACTGCCTCGCCGGTGAAGGCCATCATCCTCTCGACCATCTTCGCTGAGGTCGCGGCTGTCGGCGGCATCGTTCTCTCGCTCGCACCGGGTATCCCGGTCAGCGTTCTAGTGACGACAATCGCGTTTGTCATCTACCTCATCTGCTACGCCATCGGAACGGTGCAGTCGCGTAAGGCAACGCGTGACGACGTTCAGGCTGCCAAGTGGAGAAAATAGACACATACGCTTTTCGGAGTAGCTGTTAAAACAACAAAAATATCGGGCAGCTCCTCGAGTGACGATTGCGGAGAAGGTGCGTCCACCTTCCCTCTCGCCACCGAGGGGCTGCCCGTATTTTTACTGGATTCTCTAAAAGCAGACTCCAATACCCCCAGCTCTTTTTAAGACTGCGAGGCTGCCGAAATGGGGTGACCCGGCAGACAGAAAAACTAACGCTGAGGATGTCGTGGTCTGACATCTCAGTGACCCAAAAGCTAGCTGTACAAGCCACCGCTAGGTCCGTGAGCATCCCTAAATTACGGCCAATTACGCCCCCATTTCTAGGAGCATGATATGCCCGCCCTCCCCTTCAGGAAACTACGGATAATTTTCTGTTGGAAGTGATAATAACGCCGTCATTTCTGCAGCGCACGCCGGAAATAGAATTATCTTTAAAGCACTGAGCTACTGGGGGTAGCCATAAGTACCGGACGCCATTTAGAACGCAAAATACCCCACGTAAACGCCATTACTATAACGAATTGATAATGGCGCCTACGGGGGTATCAAATGCGCTACTGACTACTCTTAGCCCGGCGCTGGCGGGCAAACTCACTCAGGGTCACACCGGCAGCAACGGAAGCATTGAGAGACTCAACCCAGCCAGTCATCGGAATGGACATGATGGTGTCACAGGTATCGCGCACCAGGCGCGAAAGCCCCTTGCCCTCAGAGCCGACGACCACAACCACCGGGGTGGTGCCGTCGTAAGTGTCCAGAGTGTGGTCGCCACCAGCATCCAGCCCAACAACCTGGTAGCCAGCCTTCTGGAACTGCTTGAGCGAACGCACCATATTGGTCGCCCGCGCAACTGGCAGACGCGCAGCAGTACCAGCCGAAGTACGCCAGGCCACGCCCGTAATGGCGGCCGAGCGACGCTCCGGAATCACCACACCGTGACCGCCAAAGGCCGCCACCGAGCGAATGACCGCACCCAGGTTACGAGGGTCGGTGATGTTATCCAGGCAGACGATAAGACCCGGCTCCCCGGTCTTGGCCACCGAATCAATCAGATCTTCGACAGACGAGTACTTGTACGGCGGAATCTGCAGACCGATGCCCTGGTGCATGGTATTGCCAGTCATGGTGTCCAGCTCGTGGCGGGGCACCTCGCGAATTGGGATACCACGGGAGTTAGCAATACGCACTGACTCCTGCAGGCGCTCGTCATTGTCGGTGCCCAACGCCACAATCAGCGCTGCCGCTGGCACCTTCGCATGCAGGCACTCCACGACCGGGTTACGGCCAACTACCAGCTCGGAGCCATCCCCCTTGCGCTCATGACGCCCAGAGTCACGGCGGCGCTTCTCATTCGCCCGCTTATGAGCTGCGTGATAAACGCGGTCCTCTGCCTTCGGGGTCGGCCCCTTGCCACGCAAGCCGCGCTTCTGGCCACCGGAGCCGCCAACATTCTTCTTGCTTGCCTTGCGCACTGCGCCACGACGACCGTTGCCTGCCATAGCTACCTGCTTCCTGTTGTTAATAGTTTTCTTTAGCTTTAGTCAGCGACAGACCATGCCGGACCATCCGCGGTATCAGTTACCTCGATACCCGCTTCCTTCAGACGATCGCGCACAGCATCAGCCGTAGCCCAGTCCTTCTCTGCACGAGCCCGGGTGCGTTCCTCCAACTGGTGCTCAACCAGCACACCGAGCGCATGCATTGCTGCATCAGAACTGGAATCGGAGGTTGCCCACTGCTCATTCAGCGGATCGAACCCAAGGACTGCGGCCATAGCGCGGACAGCACCGGCAATCTCCTTGGCCTTGGTCTCGTCGCCGTCGGCAAGCGCCTGATTACCTCCACGAACAGCGTTGTGGATTTCCGCGAGCGCGCGTGGGACGGCGAGGTCATCGTCGAGCGCTGCTTCGAACGCCGGCGTCCACTCACCGTTTTCGATATCGCCGAGCTTATCGACGGCACGGTGCATAAACGCCTCGATACGACGGTAGCCCGCTGCCGCTTCCTGCAGAGCCTCCTCGGAGTACTCCAGCACGGAGCGGTAGTGCGCGCTGCCGAGGTAGTAACGCAGCTCAACCGGACGAACCATGGTCAGGATATGCGGCACGGACAACACGTTGCCGAGCGACTTCGACATCTTTTCGCCGGCCATTGTGACCCAGTGATTGTGCATCCAGTAGCGGGCAAAGCCGTCGCCAGCTGCGTGCGACTGCGCAATCTCGTTTTCATGATGCGGGAACTGCAGGTCGAGACCGCCACAGTGGATGTCGAACTCCGAACCCAAGTAGTAGGTGGCCATGGCGGAGCACTCCAGGTGCCAGCCCGGACGGCCATTGCCCCACGGCGTCGGCCACGAGGGCTCGCCCGGCTTGGCCGCCTTCCACAGCGCGAAATCGTGCGCACCGCGCTTGCCCGGAGTGTTGGTCTCGCCCTGCTCCATCTCGTCAACGCGGTTGCCGGACAGGCTACCGTAGTCGCTGCCTTCAGCCTTGGACCAGGCGTCCACGTCAAAATAGACGCTGCCATCGACAGCGTAGGCGAAGCCGTTATCCATCAGACGCTGCATATACTCCACCATCTGAGTGACATGTCCGGTGGCACGCGGCTCAACGCTCGGCGGAAGAACACCGAGCTGGTTGTAGGCCCAGGTAAATTCGCGCTCAAAGCGGGAGACCCACTCCCACCAAGGGCGGCCGTGCTCGGCGGCCTTATTCAAGATCTTGTCATCGATATCGGTGACGTTACGCACAAACGCGACGTCATACCCCTTGGCGATCAGCCAACGGCGCAAGATATCAAAGGCCACGCCAGAGCGAACATGGCCAATGTGCGGCTGAGCCTGCGGAGTCGCACCGCACAGGTAAATGGAGGCATGCCCCTCGCGGAGAGGCTCAAAATCCTTCAGTTGGCGGGTTGCGGTATCGAAGATTTGAAAAGTCACAGCCCCGAGCATAGCGGGGAAATAGATACGGGTGAAAAAGAGAAAACGGCTAGCGCACACGGACAATGTGTGTGCGCTAGCCGTTACCCGGAAAAGTGCAGAAAATCCCTACTGGAAGGAACCGGGGAAGGGAGACGACTTATGCGTCTGCGTCCAGGTCCACCGGCTTATCGTCGGCTTCATCCTTCTTCTCACCAGCGGCACCTTCCTGTGCCAGCGCGCGGTGACGCTCGATAGTGGCATCGACGCGGGCAAAAACTTCCTCGACCTTGGCCTCATCAACGCCGTCGGCAAGCGCGAGCTCACCGACGAGAACCTGGCGAGCCTTGCTCAACATACGCTTTTCGCCGGCGGACAGACCGCGGTCCTGATCGCGGCGCCACAGGTCACGAACTACCTCAGCGACCTTGTTAATGTCGCCCGAACCCAGGCGCTCCTGGTTGGCCTTGTAGCGACGAGACCAGTTGCCGGCCTCTTCCACGTCGGTCTCACGTAGCACGGAGAAGACCTTCAGCAGTCCCTCTTCACCGACAACATCGCGGACACCGACCAGCTCGGCATTCTTGGCGGGCACCTGGATATTCAGATCACTCTGCAGAATCTGCAGTACAAGGTACTGAACGGTCTCACCGTTAAGCTCTCGTTCAATGATGTTTTCGATTTTCGCAGCTCCGTGGTGCGGATAAACTACGGTATCGCCAATGCTGAATTCCATGTAATGCACACGCCCTTTCCAACGGCCTTCCACCCTATCATGTCCCCCCATGATTTTACGGGTAGTATGAGAACATCTTAGGAAGACACTAAGGTGTTCTTTAAATACTGAAAATCCTATCGCCCATCCTCAAGCTACTGGAGGAAATCTAGTCATGGCCTTCAAGTCCGTACTTCGCCGCAGCGCTCTCATCACCGTCTCCGCAGCATCTGCAGTTGCACTTGCTGCTTGTGGCGCCGGTCAGATTTCGCAGACCGCAAATCAGCACCCGGCTGTCGACGGTGCGATGAACGGCGGCGAAGATGCTGCCGGCAAGGGTGCTGAGAACACCAACTCGGCTCTTGGCTTCGTCAACATCCGCGACGCTCACATCCTGGTTGACCCGGAGGCTGGTACCGCTGGTCTGAAGTTCTCCGCCAGCAACCAGCAGCGCGCTACCGAGTCGGTCTACACGCTGAAGTCCGTCACCGTTGAAGGTATCGGCGAGGTTGAGCTGAAGAAGGTCGCTGAGACTCCTTCCTTCGCTAAGGCTGCCAAGGGCGAGAACTCCCTGCCGCGTGAGTGCCAGATTGTTGCCGGCCCGAAGTCCGTCATCGATCCGCTGGCTAAGACCGCTAAGGACAACACCGGCTGCATCGCGTACTACACCAATGAGCTGGACCCGAGCACCCTGGTTGGCGACAAGAGCAGCGCTGCCGGCCAGAACCGCGAGGCCACCTTCGAGTTCACTGACCCACAGGGCCAGACCAACACCTACGACCTGGACATCACCGTCTCCGCTGACATTCTGGAAGCTGGCGCACCGAACCGCGGTGCTGACGGCATGATTGAATCCAAGTAAGCGCAGCACGGCGCGGTTCCTGCGCTGTTCACGCGCAGCGCACTATTAGCGCTGGTACAGCGCAGTCCTGTCCCGCAAATAACGCGAGGAGCTTCATCGAGCGGGCATGGGCGATTGGTCGCTTGATACGGGCCACGGCGGTACAGTCAGTCCTTGACACATGTCATTGACTCTGCCCTGGCCCGTTCTCGCGTATCTGGGGCAATTTTTTTAGCGACATTTCCCGCACATCCCGCACCCAACGTTGTCGGGTCTGTCGTGTCCCCTCTCTTGAAGCAAAGGTGGTTGCACCGTGGCCAAGACCAAAGACGAAGCCTACGAATGCTCAGCATGCGGCTGGCAGGTGTCGAAATGGGTCGGCCAATGTCCCAACTGCAAAGAGTGGGGCACGCTAGAGAAGGTCACTATCCGCTCCAGCGGTGGGAAGTCCGCCTCCACGCTGGAGGACAAAATTGCCGCGCGGGCAGCCAAGCAACGTCGCCGTAGCGCTGCCGCGACGGAACCCGGCGCGCGGGGTGGTCGTCGTAAAGCATCTTCCACTTCCGTCGCGGCTGAAAGCCAGCGTCTAGCACAGCGCGCGCTTGACGACGAGGCGGAGGAACGTTTCCTCGCCGAGACCTCCGCAACAGATCGAATCCCCACTTCATCTTCCGAGTTGACCGCGATCACGGGGATTTCCGCCAAGGCTGCGCACGCGGTGCGCACGGGCATCGGCGAGCTGGATCGAGTGCTCGGTTCCGGTATTGTGCCGGGTTCGTTGGTGCTCTTGGCAGGCGAACCGGGGGTTGGTAAGTCGACGCTGCTACTTGAAGTGGCCTACCGCTGCGCGGACGGCGATTTGGGGCCGACGCTTTACGTCACCGGTGAGGAATCGGTCGGTCAGGTGCGGCTGCGTGCCGAGCGCACTGGCGCACTGTCGGACTCGCTGTACCTGTCGGCGGTGTCGAATATCGAGGACGTCATCGACCTGACGCTGGAGCTCTCCCCCGGTCTGCTCATTGTGGACTCTGTGCAGACGATGCGTGCCGACGTCGAAGGTGCTCGCGGTGGCGTTGCCCAGGCTCGCGCCGTAACCTCTGCTCTGGCGGCGTTGGCGAAGGAGACCGGGACTGCGATTTTCTTGGTAGGGCACGTGACCAAGGACGGCAATGTGGCCGGCCCGCGCACAATGGAGCACCTGGTTGATGTGGTGCTCAACTTCGAGGGCGATAGGCATTCGGGGCTACGCTTCTTGCGCGGCCTGAAAAACCGCTTCGGCAGCACTGATGAAGTGGGCTGCTTCGAGCAGACGGCGGGCGGCATTGCGGAAGTTGAGGATCCCTCGGGGCTGTTTTTGCATCACCGAACGCCGACCTCGGGAACTGCAATTACCGTGGCCATGGATGGCCGCAGACCGCTGCTGGCGGAGGTGCAGGGCCTGGTAATCAATACTGAGGCGCACAACCCGCGACGCAATGTCTCTGGCCTGGACCCTCGCCGCGTGCCGATGGTCGCGGCCGTGCTGACTGAACACGGTAACTTCAAGCAGTTAGCTCGCATGGAGATGTACGTATCCACTGTCGGCGGTATGACGCTGTCGGAGCCTGCCGCGGACCTGGCGATCGCGCTGGCACTGGCCTCATCCATGACCAAGCGGACCTTCCAGGATAAAACCATTGCACTCGGCGAACTGGGGTTGGCCGGCGAAGTGCGCAGAGTGACCGATTTGGAGTGGCGGCTTAAGGAAGCTCATCGAATGGGCTTCGACACGGCAATTGTGCCCAGAGGCGCAAAAGGCCCGGCGGGGATGCGGCTGCTGGAAGCAGGCACCGTTGCCGAGGCCATTGAGCTTGGGTTAGGGACTAAGCGCTAGCGCATGTTGAACGTGTAGGCGTCAGAGTTGTTGTCACCAATCACGCCGTAGAAGATGTACGACCCGGAGGGAGCTGGGACGCGGTCTTCTTCGGAGCACTTGTTCGGCGCCGAGGTCAGACGCGACCAGGTGGCGGCATAGTTGACTTCCTCGCCCGGTGCCAATACCAGTTCACCGTGGCCTTCGGAGTCATTGCAGTCCACATCCGACCAGACGCGCTCGTACGTTGCCAGGTCGTATACCTCGAAGCGCAACTGCTGCTCATCGAGGTTCACGCGGCATTCACCGCCGGTGGGATTGTGGACGGTAATTGCCAGAGTCGGCTGCTCATCGCCGTAGTTCGGCTGATCCGAGGTAGCTGTCACTTGCAGGTCTGCAAGGCTACAGTCCTTTTTGTTCGCAAGCGCCGCTTGAGCGTCATCCTTCGCGGAATCTTCGCCTTCCTTAGCGTCCGTCTTGGCATCCTTGTCAGACTTGTCCTTCGTCGAGTCCTTGTCAGACTTAGGCGCGTAAGGTTCCTTGGGCTGTTCCGGAGGGGTCACCTCTTTCCCGTCATCCCTGGTGACATTCACCGGTTCAGAATCCTCGCTGTCCCGGTTTACCAGTGCGGAAATACCCCAGCCCAGGAGAACGAGGATGATAACGAGCAACACCGCCGCGGCGATACGCCGACGCCGGTAGATTTCTGGAGGCAGCTTATTGGTCACACATTTAGGTTAGCGGGTTCTCGCTGACTCCATGGGTAACGACGGTCTCAGCGCGTCCGTCCTCCAAGCGGTACCGCATACCGACAACGCCTACCTCGCCGGTCACCAAGCGCGATGAAATCTCTGGCGAGCGATCAATAATGTGATTAACAATCTCGCGCACGTGGCGCCGCTCAAATTCGTCGATTTCCGTCTCGCCATCTTTGCGAGCCGCCAACAGCGACGGGGTGACTTTCTCAATCAGCACACGCTGGAAACCACCCGGCAGTTCGCCACCGTCCAGTGCATTCTTCGCCGCAGCCACAGCGCCGCAGGACTCGTGGCCGAGAACAATCACCAGCGGAACTCCCAGACCATCAACTGCGAACTCCAGCGAAGCCAGCACCGACAGGTCAGTAATCTCACCGGCAGTACGAATCACAAATACA
This sequence comes from Corynebacterium sp. LK26, assembly GCF_014335085.1. NCBI lineage: Bacteria > Bacillati > Actinomycetota > Actinomycetes > Mycobacteriales > Corynebacteriaceae > Corynebacterium > Corynebacterium sp. LK26. The sequence continues at coordinate 273,683 of NZ_PDHB01000011.1, read as the reverse complement.
TCGCCCAGACCCTGATCGAAGATAATCTCCACCGGAGCACGGGAATCCGAGCAAGCCAGCACAACGGCCTTCGGCTTCTGCCCCTGCGTCAGCTGCTTACGACGAACCAAGTCCTGACGGGGATGCGCAGTCTTGCTCTCACAGAAGCGGAGGTTTCCGCGCACCATCGATTGCCATACACTCTCAGGAGTCCTCTCAGAATTGCTCATAGCTATATTGTGCAACGACTCCGCTGTTTATGGGAAAGCGAGAATGTAGATTGACCTCTGCAATTAACCAATCCGACGACTTCGACGAACACGTCGATGCCGCCTTACGTGATTGGTATCGCGCCAACATGCGGCCACTTCCCTGGCGCGAAGAAGGCACTTCACCATGGGCTGTGCTCGTCAGCGAAGTGATGAGTCAACAGACTCCCGTCGCCCGGGTAATCCCCTCGTGGCGCGCCTGGCTGGAAAAATGGCCCACCCCAGCCGATCTGGCAGTCGCCCCCAAAGATGAAGTCGTGCGTATGTGGGGAAAACTCGGCTATCCCCGACGTGCGCTCCGGCTGCGTGAATGCGCAGAAAAGATCGTCGAAAAGCACGACGGCGAAGTGCCGAGTGACGTGGACACGCTGTTAGCCCTTCCGGGGGTAGGAGACTACACCGCTCGGGCGGTAGCGGCGTTTGCTTTTGGCGCGCGCACGCCGGTGGTGGACATCAACGTGCGCCGCGTACTCCGGCGACACCGCCAGGGCACGTACCTTCCCGGCATCGCCAAACGCGCCGACATGGCGCTCGTCGAAGAGTTGCTACCACTCGACCCCACGACTGCGGCCGAGACTTCCGTCGCGCTCATGGAACTCGGCGCTACCGTCTGCCGAACGACACCCGAGTGCGAGGCCTGCCCCATCGCCACCAGTTGCGTCTGGATTGCCGCCGGTCGCCCCGAACCCGAAGACCACGAAATCGCCGCTGCTAAACGGCGTGTGCAGAAGTTCGAAGGCACCGACCGCCAAGTCCGGGGATTGCTTCTCGACGTGCTCCGCGCTGCCGACTCCCCCGTCGAACAGGCCGCTCTCGATGCGGTCTGGGATGATGCACACCAGCGTTCCCGCGCACTGTTTTCCCTGCTTGACGACGGACTAGCGGAGCAAACTCCCGATGGCCGCTTCCAGTTGCCCCGTTAAAGCCGAGGCAATGCTCCGGTAAAGACCAGATTCGGACAAGTGCGTTGCCTAGAATTAGGAACATGAACACCTCGCTCCATCGATCTCAGCGCCAACGCTGTCTCTTTGGGGCTAGTAAGCGCAGAATTGCACTGAGCATGGTGCTCGGAATTTCTCTGATTGGCACTAGCGCGGGTGGGATCAGCGGTTGCTCGGCGGTGGATGGACTAGGTTCCATCGACTTCGGCTCCTCAGATTCTGACTCTTCTGCGGTGAAGCGATTGCCTCCGGGGCAGGTAATTACGCAGACACCATTTCCGGTCAATGCGCCCGCACGCGCACAGCGGGTCGTGTTTTCCTCCACAGGTGCACGCGACCACCGCCAAACAGCAGTATCTGGTACCGTATTGCAGCCCTATGCCCGCTGGTCGGAGAAGTCCCCACGGCCTCTGGCGGTGATTGCGCCGGGGACTCTCGGGATGGCCGATAACTGTGCCAGTTCGGTTGCGCTGCGCTACGAAGCACCTCCGACGCCTCCGGCACCTCAGTTGCTGGCACAGGGATGGAATGTTGCCATCGTGGATTACCAGGGGCTCGGCACGCCCGGGGTACATCCGTATCTCAACCGTGAGGTTGCCGGGAATAACACGCTCGATATGGCGCGAGCGGCTATTGAAACTTTACAACTACCTGCAGATACTCCCATTGCGCTGTTCGGCTACTCACAGGGCGGAGGTGCCACCGCTGCAGCCGCCGAGCTAGCCGATGAGTACGCCTCGGAGTTGAACATCCGCGCTGTTTACGCCGGGGCTATTCCGGCCGATCTCACCGACACTGCGCTGCATATTCGCGGCTCGGCGTTGGCGGGGCTCGTCGGTTACTTCATGAACGGCTTGATTGCAGAGTACCCAGAGACAAAAGAACCAATCGAGCGCATGCTCAGCCCACTGGGGCAGGACTTCCTGAAGCTCACCGCCGATGAATGCATTGGCGCCACTGTCGAACGTTGGCCTCGCAATGACACCAAGGCATTTACTGCCAATGACTTGGGGATAGCGGAGAATCTGCGCTCGCCCGAGCTCTCCCCCGTCGTTCGACGCCACGTGGACGAGCAGGCTCTGGGCACAAAGACTCCCAGTATGCCCGTGTTCGTTACCCATAATGCATTGGATGATGTGTTACCCGTGACGTCGGCACGCGAGCTTGTGCAGAAGTGGCAAAAGGCCGGCGCCGACATCACCTACGTGGAGGTCGAGACTGACCTCGGTGATGGGACGCACGGCCTTGCCTACGTGCTCACTCACGAAGAGATGCTTGCCTGGGTGAATCAGAAAATGGGGTACTAGCGGCGACAACCGCCACTTTCCTCCATCTAGCAAGTACAGCTACTTTTTCTTCCAGCGACCACGGAAGGTTAGGCCCTTGCCCAGTCGGACGGTGTACCCGCCACGGCTGTTAATTGTCACTGGACCGATACGCTTAGAACCAGAGACTCCCGAACCCGAGTAGTTCAGCCACGTGTCCTTGTCCAGGTTCTGCTTCTTGCGAAATTGAATCCCCATTTAGTTCTCTCCCTCGGAGTTATCAGATTCGGCCTCTGCCTCGGCAGTGGCCTGATCGGCAGTACTTTTGATGTCGCCAGATACAAACGCTCAGGATACCGTCAGCGCTGCCGAGAACGCCCGTCATCTTCCTCAGAATCGGCCAAGGCACCGCTCATCGGCATCAACGTTACCGACCTTGCCTCATATTGGTGAAGGTAACTTCGCCTTGCAGATGTCGTTGAACTCGCCGTCCCTGCGCCATAGATGCCTCAATCCGTTATTTGTGACCGCCCCTAGTGAGCTCATGAAACCGGCCACCGCCACAGCGCGCCGAACAATGACGACAGCTAGTTAGTGCAAACCGCCCAGGGATGCGAATGGCTCCTCGGCCTGGATGTCGTGCAAGGGCACGCGCACCCAAGGCGAATCACTGTGTGCGAGCAGCTCGGTGAGCCGTTGCGATTGATCCTTCATCGCAGCGGTGACGTCGGGCTCACCATCACTCGCCCAGATCATTCGACCCCACCAGAAACTTGCGGCTACGTCAGCCCACGACACGAAGTAGCGCTGCAGCGCCGCCACGGCCTTGTCTGAAATCTGAAGGAACTCTTCTGGAGAGATCCACCCCAGCTCCGTTGCCGCGCCACCAACGCTGTGAACACGGATTATGTCCCATGCGCGAGTAGTGGCGGGCAGTGCCGGGGCCGCTGCTTTGGCAAAGCCCTCCGAGCGCAACATCCGTACAAGGTAACGGAACTTATGTTCTGCACCACGCGGATCCACGCCTTGGACAACAAAGAAGTCTTTCAGAAACTCGATTCGCTCCTCCATCTCTGCCTCGAGCTCGTTCTCAGAGATGTCCTTCACTGCATATGCGAGCGGTAAAAGCAGGTCATTTTCCACGTGCTGGCCACCTTCGAGCAGAGCATCAATAACCTGATACGCTTCCTGTGCACCAGTGACCCCCCAGTTTTGCTCGAGAGATGTTTTGTAGTACTTGGCCGCCCTTGCGTTGATGGCCTCAACCCCTAGCGGGGTCGCAAACGCCTTATTGCTCTTGTACACCATTCCCCAAGAGTGGCGGCGCACCTCATCTTTGCTCGGCGCCGGTTCCGGCCATGGGAACTTTGTAAGGCGGTAGATCCAAGTATCATCAAACTTTGCTGGCGTGAACGTTGAGCTCATACCCACAGAACGTACCGAGGTTTCGGGGTTGAGTCAGCGTTACTTCACACACCACCCCACACCTGGGGTGAGTTATGCCATAGCACTGAACGGCAGGCGCGGTTTTTATTGTGTTGCTAGTCTCGTGTGCATGACAGGACCCCAAATTGCATTGACCGACCGGCCAGATCTCGGTGCCGCACTTGAACGTACCGGTAATTCCGGGATTGTGCGCACTGCCGCCGTCGCTGTTGTAGAAGGTCTTGGTGTCGACGAGATTGTGCTCGAGGCCGCCGCCACGAAAGCAAGTGGGGTGGATGGTGCCGCGTTTGTCACCAACCGCAGGATCCTCGTGACCGCCGATAAGAAGGATCCATCCCATTTTGAGTTCCTTGAACTTGACAACCTGGGCAACGTCACAGTTCTGCCTTACAAGGGCGGCTGGGCCGTCGTGGCCCAGCTCTACAACACATATAAAGTGTGGAGCGGTTTCACAGAAAAGGCTGCGAAACGTGTGCAATTTGCCGCCCAGTGGGCTCTGACCGCAGGCCGAGAGGCACGAACTGAGGCCTCGCGTGCAGTGTCGTCAACTGAGCTGTTTGAGCGATGGAAAGAAAACAAGCACCGTCTCAATCGCAATAGCTTGGAAGAGTTTGCAGAGTCGATGCGCTCCCTGTACTCCGACATTGATTCACGGTGGTGGACTGAAAAATGATTCGACTTGCATACCCGGGTTCGCCCGACCGCTTAAATGGGCCAGAAGACACATCACACATCGAGCAAAACCTGGCTATTGCGCAAAATGGCTATCGCCATTACATCAAGCATGGCTCGTTACTAGAAACTGGAGCGTCTCCAGCAAATACGACGGCCGCCTCAAGGTCGAACGCCAGCGCGGGCACGACAGGTGCCCAGACCAGCGGCGCATCGAAAGGTCTCAGTGTAAAGAAGCAGCTATTACTCCTTCCCTTAGTGATAGCGGGCATCGTGGTGCTAGCGATTGCCTACGTTGCAGCTAAAGACGCGCTCTTTAGTGACAAGTCAGACGAGTCCGCTGCTCCCGCACAGTCCGCCGCTGAAGCACCTGCCGATCCCGGCGCTTCCAACGGTGGCGCCACCGGTGCCACTGGTGGGGATACCGCTGGCGGCCTCACCCCTGCCGACCACGCACCCGAACCGATTGCTAGTTTCGTGCGGGCCTGCACAGACTATGAAGTGGTGTTTAGCTACTATGGTGCGGATAGCGCCCCTGCCCCACAGGCAATGGGTACCAACTGTTCCGTGGATACTACGAAGGCACCCGACGTTGGTTACGTAGTCTTCACCGATGACCCTGCCGCCACCGCCGCCGTTCGTGACGGCAAGCCCGTCTTGGATGCCGTTGAGATTCCGGCAGAATCAACGCGCGGTTCCACATTCAAGGCGCAGAGAGTGGAGTCCCTCATCACAGTTGCGGAAATCCTCCCAGAGGACCAGGGAATCGTTGAGTACATGATCAAAAATGATGACCCCGAAGTGGCAAAGAAAGCATTGGTCGACCTCGGCGTGGCCAAGTAAAACTACAACTATCCGCGCTTTTAGGAAAGACCGCATATAGACACACTGCCGCCCCAGTTCCTCCCATAATGGAGTCGGAACTGGGGCGGCAGTGTTCGTTGGTACTGCTAGCGGCTAAACCTCTTAGAGCGACTGGCCAGCACCCGCACCAGCCGGTGGCGGGTTGTGGCCGTCGTCATCGGAGTCGACCTCTGCCTCGGCAGCGGCTTGGTCAGCAGCACCTTCGATGTCGTCGGCTTCAACGCTCAGGGTGCCGTCAGCATTTCCGAGAACGCCCTTGTCTTCCTCGGAGTCAGCCAGAGCGCCGCCGTCGGCATCAACGTTACCGGCCTTGCCCTTGTTGGTGAAGGTGAACTTCGCCTTGTCGACGTCCTTGGACTCGCCATCCCAGCCTTCGACATCGATGAAGACGGTCTCGCCGAGACCAACCTCACCGTAGAGAATCTTCTCGGAGAGCTGATCCTCAATCTCGCGCTGGATCGTGCGACGCAGCGGACGGGCACCGAGCACTGGATCAAAGCCACGCTTGGCCAGCAGGTTCTTGGCGCGGTCGGAAATCTCCATGGTGATGCGCTTCTCGTCGAGCTGGTCGCTGACGCGGGCCAGCATGAGGTCGACCATCTGGACAATCTCAGCCTGGCTCAGCTGCTTGAAGACCACAATCTCGTCGATACGGTTCAGGAACTCCGGACGGAAGTGCTTCTTCAGCTCGTCGTGGACCTTGTCCTTCATCCGCTCGTACTTGCCATCTTCATCGGCCTCGCCGACACCCGAGAAGCCCATACCAACAGCCTTGGAAATGTCGCTGGTACCCAGGTTCGAGGTGAAGATCAGAACCGTGTTCTTGAAGTCCACCACTCGACCCTGCGAGTCAGTCAGACGACCGTCTTCCAGGACCTGCAGCAAGGTGTTGTAAATCTCCTTGTGGGCCTTCTCAATCTCGTCGAAAAGCACGACGGAGAACGGCTTGCGGCGCACCTTCTCGGTGAGCTGGCCGCCCTCTTCGTAGCCGACGTATCCGGGAGGAGCACCGAAGAGACGAGAAGCAGTGAAGCGGTCGTGGAACTCACCCATATCAATCTGAATGAGTGCGTCTTCCTCACCAAAGAGGAACTCGGCCAGAGCCTTCGACAGCTCGGTCTTACCAACACCGGACGGACCAGCGAAGATGAACGAACCGGACGGACGCTTCGGGTCCTTCAGGCCAGCACGGGTACGACGAATAGCGCGGGAGACAGCACTGACAGCCTCTTCCTGACCGATGATGCGCTTGTGCAGCTCATCCTCCATGCGCAGCAGACGCGAGGACTCTTCCTCGGTGAGCTTGAACACCGGAATGCCAGTCCAGGAAGCCAGGACCTCCGCAATCTGTTCCTCGCCAATCTCAGCGATGGTGTCGGACTCGCCCGCACGCCACTTCTTCTCGCGCTCGCGGCGCTCTTCGCCCAGCTTGCGCTCCTTGTCGCGCAGACCAGCTGCCTTCTCGAAGTCCTGCTCGTCGATGGCGGCTTCCTTCTGGCGGCGCACATCGGCAATCTTGGAGTCGATCTCCTGCAGGTCAGCCGGGGCAGTCATGCGCTTGATGCGCATACGAGCACCGGCCTCGTCAATAAGGTCAACAGCCTTATCCGGCAGGAAGCGGTCGTTGATGTAACGATCCGAGAGGGTAGCTGCCGCAACCAGCGCCTTGTCCGAGATGGATACGCGGTGGTGAGCCTCGTACTTATCGCGAACACCACGCAGAATCTCGATAGTGAGATCCACGCTCGGCTCCGGCACGTTCACCGGCTGGAAACGACGCTCGAGAGCGGCGTCCTTCTCGATGTGCTTACGGTACTCATCCAAAGTGGTAGCACCGATGGTCTGCAGCTCACCGCGAGCCAGCTTCGGCTTCAGAATCGAGGCCGCGTCAATTGCGCCCTCTGCAGCACCGGCACCGACCAGCGTGTGAATCTCGTCAATAAACAGAATGATGTCACCGCGCTGGTTAATCTCCTTGAGCACCTTCTTCAGACGCTCCTCGAAGTCACCGCGGTAACGGGAACCCGCAACCAGGGAACCCAGGTCGAGGGAGTAAAGCTGCTTATCCTTCAGTGTCTCCGGCACACGGCCGTTGACGATGTCCAGCGCGAGGCCTTCCACAACGGCGGTCTTACCAACGCCCGGCTCACCAATCAGCACAGGATTGTTCTTGGTACGGCGAGAAAGAACCTGCATAATGCGCTCGATTTCCTTCTCACGGCCAATGACCGGATCCAGCTTGCCCTCACGTGCAGCCACGGTCAGGTTACGACCGAACTGATCGAGCACCAGCGAACCGGACTGGTGGTTACCCTCCTGCACACGAGCGCCGGAAGTAGCACCGACTGGACGCTGCTCCGGAGAACCATCGGACTCATCGCCCTGGAAACCGCTGAGCAGCTGAATAACCTGCTGACGTACGCGCGGCAGGTCAGCGCCGAGCTTAACCAGTACCTGAGCGGCAACACCTTCGCCCTCACGAATCAGTCCAAGCAGCAGGTGCTCAGTACCGATGTACTTGTGCCCCAGCTGCAGAGCCTCGCGCAGAGAGTACTCCAGCACCTTCTTTGCACGCGGAGTAAACGGCACGTGACCGCTCGGCGGCTGGGAGCCACGACCAATAATGTCGACTACCTCAGAGCGCACAGCATCCAGGGAAATGCCCATGGACTCGAGCGCCTTGGCAGCCACACCGTCGCCTTCACTAATCAGGCCGAGCAGGATGTGCTCCGTGCCGATGTAATTGTGATTGAGCTCGCGTGCCTCATCCTGTGCCAGGACGACAACGCGACGTGCTCGGTCCGTAAACCTCTCGAACATCACTGCCCTTTCAAGTGTCTATTTTTGCCGTAATTCAATAAAGGTTGTTTCACCTAGCTTAAACGCGACGCGTCGCAGATTAATCCCTATAGCCGTACGCCAATAGCGAACAGTCTGGTCAAGAGAGGTACAACGGCAGTTTCATCCTGGAACGGACACCTAGTTGTTCACGCGGTCGTCGTGGCCGTCATCCCGGTCGTCGTCATCATCGTCGTGGTCATCATCATGATCGTCGTCATCGCGATCATTGCGATTGTCGTCCACACTCTCGGTCGAAGTCACCGTAGTGGTCTCGTCAGGTGCCGGATCGACGTCATCGCTATCGCCACATGCTGCAAGACCGAAAGCCGCACCGGTTGCGGCTGCTCCGACCACGGCAACTCGGGCTGCCGAAATGCGTAGGAAAGTTTGACTCTTGAGAGTGGACTTCATGGGTTCCCCTAGGACATATCGAATGGCTTCACCCTCCGCTACGGCGACGAGGGCGAAGTTGAATTGGAACATCTCTCAAGAACTTTTTCTAGAGAAATTACCTCAAAACGGAGCCTCTATGTGCGGCGACAACATCTCTCGAGATAAAAAAGCCCCGCTCCTTTGAACGTATTCCCTGTTCACCTCGCATATCTTCACAATCATTCGTTTCTGATAAAAAAATTTTGCAAAAAGCTACACAAAAGTGACCTAGGACACTTATTCTTACTGTAAAAGAAACTAAATCGGCGGTCCTACCGATGCGGTTTCGCCTGATTAGGCCTCTCCGAAGACCACAGGACATGAACCACGGAAGATGAGTGACTATGACATCTGATCCACAGACCTCGATTCTCAATAAGGTGCGCAAAGCTTCGCGAGCTACCTCGGACCTCGTTCTCGGTCTCGCACCGGTGACGCAAGCTGGTGTCCTCGGCTCGATGGGACCCGGCGCGGCTGGTAAGGCATTAAATTCCATCTACCGCTGGGACTTCCTGCCAGCTGGTCTCCTCGGCATTGCAGCCGGCCGCGATCCGCACCACACCGCGATTATTGATGACGGCGGCTCGCTGACCTACGAGGAACTGCACGAGCGCTCCACTGCCCTGGCGCGAGCACTCCGCCACGGTGATATTCAGCAGCGTAACCGCATCGGCGTGCTGGCTCGCAACCACCGCGGTTTCATTATGGCTCTGTGCGCCCACGGTCGCCTCGGCACCGACCTGGTGCTGCTCAATACTGGCGCCGCTGCCGAGCAGACTCTAGCTGTAATTCGCGAGCAGAAGATTGACTTCCTGTTCATTGATGAGGAATTCACTCACATGCTGCCGGAGGACTTCGATGAGTGCCCGGTAGCAGTGTCGTGGTTTGAAAACTACGGTGATACCTCCTGTGTTCGCGAGGGCTGGACCTCCATGCAGGAGATGCTGAAGACTGCACCGCCGGCAAAGTGGCCGACCGCCGAGCTGCCAACCCGCCCGCGCCGTGGCCGCGTTATTATTCTGACTTCCGGAACCACCGGCACTCCAAAGGGTGCCAAGCGTCCGGAGCCGCGCAGCTGGATGCCGGCATCTTCCATCATGAGCCGAATTCCTCTGCGTCAGCGTCGCCCGGCTTACCTTGCGGCTCCGCTGTTCCACACCTGGGGATTCGCGACTGCGCAGCTGTGCATCGCACTGCGTTCCACCATGATTATGCGCCGCAAGTTCGATCCAGCCGACAGCCTGCGCATTATCGAGCAGCACTCTCCGCACACCATCTTCCTGGTGCCGACCATGCTGCAGCGCATGATTGAGATTCTCCCGGACAACTACGACATCGGCGCGACATCGCTAAAGGTCATCGCATCCTGCGGTTCGGCTATTCCAGAGGGAATTGTCACCAAGACCCTCGAGCGCTTCGGGCCGGTTCTCTACAACCAGTACGGTTCCACGGAGGTCAGCTGGGCAACCATTGCTAACCCGGATGAGCTCAAGGCAAACCCAACCACAGCTGGTCGCGCACCGCTGGGCACTCGTGTCCAGATTCTCGACGAAGACGGCAACCGCGTCGCCGACGGCGAGACCGGTCGAATCTTCGTCGGCAACAACATGTTGTACGAGGGCTACACCCGCCCGGGCGCGGACAAGCAGGTCATTGACGGCATGGTCTGTACCGGTGACCTGGGTCGCATGGAAAACGGCTTGCTCTACATCTCCGGTCGCGAGGACGACATGATTGTCTCCGGTGGCGAGAACGTCTTCCCACGCCAGACCGAAGATGCACTCAGCCAGCTCGAGGGTATCCGCGAGTGCGCAGTCGCAGGTGTCCCGGATGAGCGCTTCGGTCAGGCCCTGGTCGCCTGGGTTGTCCGCGACGACTCCCCTGAGGGCCGCGCCCTGACCAATGAGCAGATTCGCACATACGTCAAGCAGCGCCTCAGCCGATTCGCCGTTCCGCGCGAGACCGTGTTCCTCGATGAACTGCCACGCAACGCAGTCGGCAAGGTGGTTCCTCGCCACCTGCCGAAGCCGTGGGAGAATGTCACCGAGGAGAAGGTGGCTTAGGGCGCAGGGACCGTCGTAAAGCGAACGGCAGACACGAAAAGGACGCGGTAAAAACTTCCGTTATGGAAGTTACCGCGTCCTTTTTGCGTGTCCTAGGAAGAACTAGAGCTGATTAGCCAGCGTTCAAAACACCGTAGTCCGTGACGGGCTCACGGAAAATCTCTTCGCCGTCCTGGGTCACGGTTACCGCATTCGGAGTGACGGTATACGTGTAGCCACCATTTTTCGCGACAGCACGGTTCCCGGAGAAACTATCTACTGTGTACGCATCCGGACTATCCGAAATCTCACCGAAGTCACCGATGTAATGGCGCTGCTGGCGGTTATTGGAATTCTCGCAAATCACGGCCTTACCCGACGACGTCTCCGCCAACACACGCGCGTAATACCCACCCGAGCAGCGAGCGGTACTGCCAACCCAACCTTTGGCATCGATATCATCGCGATTCATACCGAACGCGCGAAGACCAAAATTTCCCCTCTGCGTAGTGGTAGGAGCGCTGCTCTCCGGCTGCTTCGTCGTTTCTGGCTCGACGGTCTGGGTATAGGTTTCCGTGTGCGTCTCCACCGGCGCCGGGGACGCAGTGCTTGACGACGAGTCCCCTGCCGCAACCGTATCGGGAGACTGCGGGGAATTATCGGAGGAATTATTCAGGTAGTACGCGCCACCGATACCGGCGACCGCTGCAAGTGCGACACCGACGATGCCCAAGACCACGTACAGACCGTTGTTGCTCTTCTGCTCAGGTGCCGGAGCCTGCTGATAAGCCGGATACTGCTGGGGGTAACCGCCCTGGTTCGGCCCCTGCGTTTGGTACTGGTACTGAGGCTGGTACTGGCCTTGAGCCCCACCCTGTGGCTGCTCCCAGGCAGATGTTGCATAACCGTCCTGCTCCCAATCCTGCGGGGAGGACGAACGCGGGTTGTACTGGTCGGTCATCGCTAAATTCCTTATTACTTCAGAGCCACACTTGTGCTCGGCAATAACGTGGCGGCTTGCGGCTACGCCCCACAGCGGAACTTGCCACTACGTATTTTCCATTAACACTATGCATTGCCCAGCGTACCCTGCTTGAAGCTAGGACTAGCTCAGAGCGGCACTTTGTTCTTGAAGAAATTGACGTAGTTCCGATCGGAGATCTTTCCCAGCATAAACTCTGGCTCCAACCCGAACATCGACCAACGAGTCTTCGTTGACCAGGACAGAGACTGAGGTGTCGTAGTGCGGTGGTAGCTAATTTGGTAACCGTCAGTGTGAACTCGAATCTGTGTGTATCCACCCGGATAGCCGAGTGCCGCACCCCGCTCACAGAAGTCCGTATCCCCGTAGTCAGCGATACCACGGCGGCTGCGGTGCGTATGACCAGCGAACACGCCTTTGGCACCCGGCGTGGCGGCCAGAATCTCCTGAAAAATCTTGGCCTGCTGCGCCTCGACCATGAATGCCTCACCACCGAAATGCGAACGCACCGCATCCTGAGTAAACGGGTGATGCGCAAACAAAATTGTCGGACGCTCTGGATCGTCTGCGAGTTCGGCACGCAATGCACGCATCTGCCGCTCATTAATACGTCCACCTGCATAACCAAACTCGGCGGTATCAACACCGATGAGGCGCACTTCGCCGACGCGAGTCGACCAGTGCTGCTGCGTCGGCACAAGACGCTGGCTGAAGTAATCCGGAACCGCGGTCTTGCCTTTGCGGATTCCGCGTCCCCGGAAACCATTGATATTGGGTAGCCCGGGCGGGTGCACATCGTGATTACCACGGGTGACAAACCAGTTTTTCCCAAACTCACCGAAAGTATCCAAAACCCTGATGAGTTCGTCATACTCCTCAGGGCGGTTGCTATCCGTGCAATCGCCATTGATGACGAGAGTGTCTAACCCGGCAGCCTTTACCGTGTCCACCAGACCCTGCAATTGCATAGAGGCAAAAGGCTGCTCTCCCGGACCGGAGGAAAGACCGAGGTTGCCAATGCGAATGCCGTCATGATTGGGCTTACCAATGTGTGTGTCATTCGTCAGCGCGAACGTCGCCAAATGTGCACCCTCCAGCGCTGGCAGAGTGCTTACGACGCCTGTCTTCTCCGGTGCCGTTTTGCTCATGGTGATATTCAGCGACGGAACCGCGCGACAGTTGTGTGACCAGCACTCAAAGCGGTACTCCCGTCCCGGCTCCAACCCGTCAATGACCACATGGTGGTAGCCCGACTCTGAGTACCCCTCGTGCACGAGCTCTAACTGCGTTGAATCCGCAGGACCAAGCAGCACCCGCTCATCCGAAGGAACGGTCGGCTTAATGAAGCCATACGCTGTCTGCACTCCCGGAGCATATGTTGCCCATGTAAATGCCACTGACGTGTCTGTGACAGTGATGACCTCCAAGTCGCTAGCCAGTACCTGCCACGACTTGGAATCCGACTGGGTAAGCCCCAGACCCGACGTGACGTACTCAAGGCCGTACGCTCCCGAGGTTTTCGCGACGGCCATTGAACTTGCAGCAAGAGTTGCAACAGAGAGGTAGGCCCGGCGGGAAATGCTCATGGCAAATAAGCCTAGAACCTAAAGATGAAAATTAGATGAACTCTCCCTCTAATCTCAGAAAAATAGGAACGCAACGACAAGAGACACACGGCCAAAACAGCGCAAAATAAAACACCGCCTACCAAGTCATGGCAGGACGGTGTTTTAGGAAAATGTGGCTTGAGCATCTTTGTGAGCTTTTACCGGCTCACCAGTATGTAGATTGCTCTGAAACTGTAACTACTTCAGTTCCTTGGAGGACAGGCCCAGGGTGCGGCGAGCAACGACCAGCTGCTGAATCTGCTGGGTACCTTCGAAGATGTCCAGGATCTTGACGTCGCGGGACCACTTCTCCAGCAGGTTACGCTCAGAGTAACCGAAGGTACCTGCCAGCTGAACGGCACGGAGGCAAATCTCGGTGCCTGCACGGCCGGCCTTGGCCTTACACTCGGAAGCTTCCAGAGTGTTCGGCTGCTTGTTGTCAGCCATCCACGCAGCGCGCAGAGCCAGGAGGTATGCAGCCTCCCAATCGGACTCCAGCTTCAGGTACTCAGCTGCAGCAGCGCTCTGGGTGTGTGCCGGTGCATCGTAGTCAATCTCGATGCCAGCCTCTTCCAGGATGCGACGCAGCTCTTCCAGCGAAGCACGGGAGACGCCGATGGCCATACCCGCAACCAGCGGACGAGTGTTGTCGAAGGTCGCCATTGCGCCGGCGAAGGACTTCTTAACATCAATGTCCGGGGAACCCAGCAGGTTCTCCTTCGGAACGCGGACATTGTCCAGGCGGAGCACTGCGGTATCCGAGGAACGAATACCCAGCTTCTCCTCCAGGCGCTCAACGGTGAAGCCCGGAGTGCCCTTCTTCACCAGGAAGGACTTGATGGCAGCACGGCCCTTGGACTTGTCCAGGGTCGCCCACACAACGACGGAGTCGGAACGCTCACCAGCAGTGACGAAGATCTTCTCACCGTTGATGACGTACTCATCACCATCGAGCTTGGCGGTGGTGGAAACTGCGGAGGAGTCAGAACCGAAGGACGGCTCGGTAATTGCCATGGAAGCCCAGGTCTTACCGAAAGCCTCCAGCTGCTCATCGGTAGCAACAGCTGCGATAGCTGCGTTACCTAGACCCTGGTACGGCAGGGACAGGGTCAGACCCACGTCACCCCAGCAGGTCTCAATAACGTTGAGCAGCGAAGCCATGTTGCCACCGTTTTTTACACCGGTGCGCTTCGGCTTCTTATCGTCACCACGTCCACCGGAAGCACCGGAGAAGCCACGGCCACCATCTGCCATGCCGTCCATCATGGAGGCAAGGGTGTCGAGTTCCTTCGGGTACTCGTGCTCAGCGAGATCGTACTTACGGGAAATCGGTCGGAAGATCTCAGCGGCGGCCTGATGCGACTGGGACGCGCCCGCCTTGAGGAACTTCGGCAGTTCGAGGTTAATCATTTTCTTTCCTCTTAATTCTTTTCGGCTGAAGTATCTAGCGGTTTACAGAACGACGATGCCTTCGGCGACACCAATTGCGCGGAGGTCACGGTACCAACGCTCAACCGGGTGCTCCTTGGTGAAGCCGTGGCCACCGAGCAGCTGCACACCGTCGGAACCAATCTTCATACCCTTTTCAGTGGCGAAGGTCTTAGCCAGAGCTGCCTCGCGAGCGAAGCCGCGACCCTGGTCAGCGCGGGAAGCACCGCGGAGAGTAATCATGCGGAGACCATCGAGCTCAATCTTGATGTCGGCGACCATGAAGGCCACTGCCTGGCGGTGGGAAATCGGCTCGCCGAATGCCTGACGCTCATTGACGTAAGGAATGACGTAGTCGAGAACTGCCTGAGAAGTACCCATTGCAAGAGCTGCCCAGCCGAGGCGGGAACGACGCAGAATGTCGAGGTATGCCTCTTCACGGTCTGCAGCCGAGGTGCTAGCGCCGCCGAGAATGTTCTCGGCCGGAACCTTGACATCCTTCAGGATGACGCGACCCATTGCGGCACCGCGCAGACCCATGGACGGGTCAGCCTCAACGTGGAGACCTTCAGTGTCGGACTCAACGATAACCAGAGCCGGCTTACCCTCGAGCTCAACACCGATGATGAACAGCTCAGCTGCGCCGGCGTTCGGAACGAAGGACTTAACACCGTTGAGGACCAGCGAATCGCCCTCGCGCTTTGCGGTGGTTTCAGGCTTGCGTGCGTCGAAAAGCGGGCGCGGCTCTGCGAGAACAACAGCGGCGGCCGGGACGTTCTCGCCAGCGAATGCCGGCAGGTAGGTCTTCTGCTGCGAGTCGGAGCCGTGAGCGGTCAGGGTGGCAGCGACACCGGCCGGAGCCAGCACTGCCAGAGCCAGACCCATGTCACCGTAGGACAGAGCCTCCGCGACCAGCGCGTTGGTGGTGACGTCCTCGCCGGTAGCGATGCCCTCGAAAGCCTCCGGGACGTTGATCATAGTGACGCCCAGCTCAGAAGCCTCAGAGACGAGATTCTCCGGGGGAGTTGCCTCGTGGTCGGACTTGTAAGCAGCCTCGCGCAAGCGCGACTCAGCAAACTCCTTAACCGTCTCGACGATCATCTGCTGATCCTCGGTCGGGGTGAGGTCGAAGAGCTTCTTTGCCTTCTCCTCGGCTGCGGCCTCCTGTGCAGCCTGGGCTTCCTCAGCCGGACGCTCCGGCTTACCGGAACCGGAAATCTTCTTAAACTGACGGTTCGCGGCACCAAGGGTCTTAAAACCGGACTTGGTGGACTGGTACACCACGCGGTCGATCTTTGGCTGAAGGTCGTACTTCTGGGCGAAGTCCGAACCAGTAATCGACGTGATGAACCGCATTGCCGCTCCGATAGCGTCGCGACCAGGGTTATTGCGGCCGACAGTCGAATCTTCGCGGTTCTTCTTCTCGCTCATGTGATCATGGCCTTTCGAGTCAGAACTATTACTGGCATAACAATAAAACAATCACGTGACCGTTGTCACAAGAATTGAAAAAACATTGCCAAGTAACAGAAAACTTTCAGGCTTCTAACTTGTCAGGCGATAACGCGGTTAACAACGTAGTTGCGATCAGAGAGCTCACCAAGCAGAGCCTCGGGCTCGAAACCGTACATCGCCCAACGGGCACGCGCAGTCCACGCAAGCGCATCTTCGCTGCTCAAACGGTGAAAGTTAACCTGGTAGCCACCGGAGTAGACATGCAGCAGTGTGTAGCCACCGGGGTATGCTTTGCACGCGCCGGTCTCCAAATAATCAACGCCGGCCCCAACATCACCGCGAGTACGCTTTGCACGGTGGGTGTGACCTGCCCCCGCAAAGAATACACCCGGAGCGTCGTTAAGCATCTGCTGCAAGCGTCGTGCATCAGCGCTGTTGAGAATGAAGGTGGGCCCGGCAGCATGTGTCCAACCAGCCTCGGAGGTAATTGGGTGATGAGCCAGCACAACTGTCGGCTTACTGGGGTCACGCTGCAATTCCCGCTCCAGTGCATCGAACTGTTCCGGGCTAATTTCGCCGCCGGACTCATCCAACTTCGATGAATCCAGCCCTATGACACGGACCGGCCCCTGCTGAGTGACCCACAGTTCCTGCCGCGGACGCCCCAGGAGAACACCGAAGGGATCGCGATGATTCTCGGTACCCTCCAAAACCGGGAATTCGTCGTAGCCAGCAGATGGATCGGCATCCGGCTTATGCGGACGATCATGATTGCCGCGGGTGACAAACCACTGCCGCTCCTGAGCACCAAAAGTATTCATAATCTCGGCAAATCGACGCACCTCCGCCGGACGTGCTTCCGACGTGGCATCACCGTTGACGAAAACCTTTTCAATCCCCATCCCCCGCAGCTCGGCGAGCGCAGCCGTCAGCATGACCTCGGGATACGGCGCGGCACCCGGTTCAGAAAAGATAGGAGCGGGGAAATCGCCGGTGATAATACCGTGCCCATTTTCGCCAATATGCGCGTCATTAAGGATGGCAATCGTGGTCAGGTACTCCCCTTCCGGAGCGACCAACGTCGTGAACTGTCCAGTTTGCTCGGGTGCATTGGGGAGGTTTCGGGTAATTAATCCCGGCTCGGCGACCAGTCCATTCGATCGACATTCGAAACGGTACGTGGTTCCAGGGCGCAGCTTATCGACGGTCACAAAGTGGTAGCCAACCTGCGTCTCGTCCTTATGTACCACGGGTAGCTCGCCGCCCTCATCGGCATCGACTGGCACTAGCGCAACTTCAGTGTCGGCCGGCGCCAGTGGAGCCAGCTTCCCCCACGCTGGATGTGGGCCTGCATACGTCGCCCACGAAAATGTCACCGACGTATCGGTCACGGTCACGACTTCCAGGTCCGTCACAACAAGGCCGCTGGTCAACCCGGTGAATGGAAACGGCGACTGGTTCGGGGCCGCCGATGCAACTGCTCGCGTCCCGACGCTATTGACGGCAACCACTACAGCCCCCGCACCCGCTACTGCTCCCAAGCGCAATACGGATCGCCGATCAATTTTCTTATTCCCATTTACCGAATTCACGGGTGAAGAAATTACGGGATAAAAATAATCCCGGTGATAACACCGGGATAACTACACATGAATTCAGTCGCTTACGCTTCCGGCTTCACGATCGGGAACAGCACGGTTTCGCGAATGCCAAGGCCGGTCAGGGCCATCAGCAGGCGGTCAATGCCCATGCCCACACCGGTCGTCGGCGGCATGCCCTGCTCCATTGCGTGCAGGAAGTCCTCATCCAGAACCATGGCCTCGTCGTCGCCGCCAGCGGCCAGTCGCGCCTGATCCTCAAAGCGCTCACGCTGGACAACCGGGTCAACCAGCTCGGAGTAGCCGGTAGCCAGCTCGAAGCCACGGACGTAAAGATCCCACTTCTCGGTCACGCCAGGCTTGGAGCGGTGCTGACGAGTCAGCGGAGAGGTCTCGACCGGGAAGTCGCGGACAAAGATAGGACCGTCGAGCTGGTCTTCACAGAGCAGCTCCCAGATTTCCTCAACCAGCTTGCCGTGGCCCCAGCCGCCCTTCTCCGGAACCTCAAGGCCAATCACATCGGCGATTGCCTTGAGCTCCTCGACGGTCGAGTCAATAGTGACTTCCGGCTGACCAGGGAACTTGCGAGCAAGTGCCTCGTTCAGCGACGGGTACATCTCAATCTGCTTCCACTCGCCGCCAAAGTCGAACTCCGTACCGTCGGCAAGCGTAACAGTCGTCGAACCGAAGACCGCGACGCAGATTTCCTGAATGACCTCGCGGACGGTGCGGGCGGAGTCATCGTAGGTGCCGAATGCCTCGTAGTACTCCAGCATCGCGAACTCCGGGCTGTGCGAGGAGTCGATACCCTCGTTGCGGAAGTTACGGTTGATCTCAAAGACTCGCTCCATACCGCCGACGACGCAGCGCTTGAGGAAAAGCTCCGGCGCGATACGCAGGTAGAGATCGATGTCCAAAGCGTTGGAATGAGTCACGAACGGACGTGCAGCTGCACCGCCGTGCAGAGTCTGCAGCATCGGGGTTTCGACCTCGAGGAAACCGCGACGCTCAAGTGCGTGGCGCAGCTCGCGGATGACCTTGATGCGAGTCAGTGCGTTAGTACGAGCCTGCTCACGCATAATCAGGTCCGTGTAGCGGTGACGCACGCGGCTGTCCTCGGACAGATCAGCGAACGACACCGGCAGCGGACGCAGAGCCTTCGAGGCCATCTGCCACTCGGTAGCCATCACAGACAACTCGCCGCGGCGCGAAGAAATTACGCGGCCAGTAATGAGGACGAAGTCGCCCATATCTACGTCCGACTTCCAAGCAGCCAGGGCGTCCTCGCCGACCTCAGCCTTGGAAAGCATGGCCTGCAGGGTCGTGCCGTCACCCTCCTGCAGAGCGGCAAAGCAGAGCTTGCCGGTGTTACGAATAAACATGACACGACCAATGACGGTCACGACATCCTGAGTCTCCTCGCCAGCCTCGAGGTGGCCCCACTCTTCACGGACATCCTTGAGAGAGTGAGTACGGGGAACCTCAACCGGGTACGGCTGAATTCCAGCCTCGAGCAGGCGGTCACGCTTCTCGCGGCGAATGCGCAGCTGCTCAGGAACGGTGGCGGTGTTTTCAGGGGTCTTCTTCGCGTCAGTCACGGCTATAAAGGTTAGCCGACTACACCGCCGACCTGCTAGTTGAGTGCCCTTTAGACGCCAATCTTCTTGCCATCAGTGCGTACAACCTGAACGACGGCCGGGCGTGGCTGCTCCTTGCCGCCGTCCGGCCAGTGCGAGGTCGGGTTGGTGGTCGGGTCCGGGTTGTCGCCGACTGGATGACCCTGATCCGTCTCGATTTCGCCCGGGTGCTGGACGTTGACCATCACGCGGTTGGAGAAGATCTGCGGACCACAGGTCTCTGCAGCAACCGGAACAGTCAGGAAGCACTTGGTCTCACCACGACGCTCGCCTTCGACAGCCACGGCGAACAGGCCGTCGTTGGAGTCCAGGGCGTTGCCGTCGGTGGAAACCCACAGGTTGCCGTACTCGTCAAAGGCGACGTTGTCCGGGCAGGAAATTGGCGAGACCGATTCCTTGTCGAAGCCACCGAAGTAGGTGTAAGCCTCGTTCGGGTCACCACAGACCAGCAGGAGGTTCCACTTGCCCTTGGTACCGGCGTGGTCATCTTCCATCTCCAGAACAAGGCCATTCTTGTTCTCGGTGATTGGTGCGACCTCGACGGCGTCGGCAAGCGGGCGCCCTGCACCATCCTTGCGTTCCTTGCCCTTGTCGTCCTTCGCGCCCGCCTTACCGCGGTACTTGTTGTTGGTCAGCGCCGCGTAGACCTTACCGGTCTTCGGAGACGGCTCGATATCCTCCGGGCGGTCCATACGGGTCGCACCGACCTTGTCACCGGCGATGCGGGTGTAGATGCAGACCTCTTCGGCGGTCATGCCATCAACGTGGGACTCGTGCTTGCCGTCTGCCTTGGCGGTCATCAGCGGAAGCCACTCAATGTCACCGTCGAAACGGCCGTCCTTCGGCAGCTCACCGGAGCCGTCAATCTCGGACTCGGAATTACCGTTGAACTTACCGACGTAGAGAGTGCCCTCGGACAGAATGCCCATGTTGTGCTTGAGGTCCCCCTCCTTAATCTTGCGGGAGGAGACGAACTTGTAGATGTATTCGAAACGCTCGTCGTCGCCGGAGTAGCACACGACCGTGCCGTCGTCGGTGACGTAAATCTGACCGGCTTCATGCTTGAAACGGCCCACTGCGGTGTGCTTGACCGGGGTGGAGTTCGGGTCAGATGGGTCAATCTCTACCAGCCAGAAGAAGCGGTTCGGCTCATTCGGCTCCTTGGAGACATCGAAGCGGTCGTAGTACTTCTCCCACGCGCGGTCGGACAGCTCTTCATTCTTGACCGAGTAGCGCTTGAGCTTCTTAACTGCGTCCTCGTCCTTGAGCTTGCCAACGTTGCCGAAGTACTGGTCAACGTTCTCCTCACCGGACAGGTAGGTACCCCACGGAGTAACACCACCGGAGCAGTTGTTCAAAGTTCCCTCGACCTTCATACCGGTCGGGTCAGCCTTGGTCTTCAGCAGATCGTGACCAGCAGCCGGGCCGTCAACTGTGAATTCGGTGAAGCCAGTGATGCGACGGTTACGCTTGTCGCTGAGAATTGGCTTCAGGAATCCCTTGTCATCCTCTTCCACAGCAAGGATGGTCTGGCCGTGGGCAGCCAGTCCGATGTCGACCTGCTCCTTAGTGGCATCTTCTTTCTTGTAGGCACGGAACATCATCGGCTCGGTGGTGTACTCGTGCGAGCAAACGTACAGCAGTGTGCCGTCTTCAGCCTTAATCAGGCCAGCGAAGTCATTGTTGAAGCCGAACTGCTTCAGCTGGTTTTCCGGAGTCTGCTTGTCAAAGTCGAACTCCGGGCCACCCTCGTGGATTGGGTCGCCCCAGCGAATCAGAACATTCTGCTCGTAGCCGTCCGGGATAACGACTGCGTCTTCCGTGTTCGGCTTGACGGCGTCGAAACGCATACCCTCCGGCGATTCGTCCTTGCTACCGTCACCGGCAGCAGCGGTACCGGAGGCGTCGGAGCCACCTGCGGCGCTGCCCGAATCATCAGAGGAGCAAGCGGCCAGCACGGCGCCACCGCCGACCGCAAGAGCACTAGCACCAGTGACCTTCAGTGCCGCGCGACGGGAGAATGCGCGCTGGGAGAACGCCTCCTTCGCAACATCACCGAAGTACTGGTTGTCCGAGAACTCGTTCGGAGCATCGTCAGCACAGGCATTACCACACTTGTAAGTGCAGGTCAGAGAGCTGCGAGAGGTAGCAAAAGGATTTGTCAGCAGATTCTTGCCAATACGAACCACGGGGAGACCGCCTTTGTATAGCTTCGACTAGGTGAGGAAATGGAAAACTAAAACTTTTAGATCCTCTAAGAAGCTAAGGACGTTGCGTTACCTTTCGGTTTCTAAAAATCAACTCGCCAATGAGCTTTAGCTGACGGTCTAATGACTTGCGCTTTAACGCAAAGTGAACACCCTGGTGTTGCGGTTCTCCGGCTCGACTCTTCTCTCCAACTACGCAGTCGAGCCCCAGCTCTGCGGGCTACGTGGACTAGCCCTGGTTCTCCGGGCTACGCGGATTCTTCAAATCAGAACCCTCCGGCACATCCGCCGGGTCATTGCCACTTTCCAGAATCTTGTTGTCCTCATCGACGAAGATGACATTCGGCTTGTACGTACGCGCCTCAGCGTCATCCATCATTCCGTAGCCGATGATAATAACCAGATCACCCGGCGATATCAGACGAGCGGCGGCACCGTTGATGGAAATGATGCCCGAGCCGCGCTCTCCGGTAATGCAGTAAGTAGTAAGCCGGTTGCCATTATTGATATCGACGATGTCGACGGCTTCACCTTCAAGCAGGTCGGCCGCTTCCATCAGATCAGCGTCAATCGTGCACGATCCAACGTAGTGAAGATCAGCCTGAGTCACCGTGGCACGGTGAATCTTGGACTTCAACATAGTGCGAAACATGAAAAAGGTAGGTCCCTTCCTGGATTCGTCCCCTGGATGCTTGCCTACCGCGGCACCCCTTAGCGTGGCAGGTTATTAGTCGGCACACTATAATACGACAACTTCCCAGCCACGAGAAACTACTTCTAAAAGCCGTTCTACTCGCTGTCCTGCTCAACGCCAAAGCCAGCGTTCTTCAGAGTTTCTCTGCTGGACTCATCTTTCAGACGCGCATCTCGAGCAGCACGAACCTTTTCCTGCAGCTCAGCCAGCTCAGCGGCCTCTTCCTCAGTCAGCTCGCCGTCCAGCCCCGCAGCCGACAGAGCCGCCGACGCAATTTCGGCGTCCTTCTGGCCGAGCTGACCGAAACCGTTTGCCGAATCCGGGCGCGGCGCACCAAGAATCAAGCCAACATTATCAATGAGACGAGTAGTGCCGACCTTCGCAGCAACCAGCAGGCGAGCTTCAGTCTCCTGGCCGTCGCCGCGCAACGCCTCGTCGGAAAGCGGGGCGAGCGCAGCGTCACGCAGCTCCAAGTAATCCAACTCGACTTCAGGCTGGCTGGCGAGCACACCACGCGCGGTTTCCAGCACAGCATCCGCACCACGGTCCGCGACAAAAGCACCAGCAGTCAGCGCGGCGGACAGGGTTACTGCGAGATTGCGCTGCTCCTCGGACAGATAGCGGTTGCGGGAGCTCATAGCCAACCCGTCGGCCTCGCGAATCACCGGTACACCGTGCAACTGCACCGGCATATTCAGGTCAGTGACCATCTGCTGCATCAGGCACAGCTGCTGGTAGTCCTTCTCACCAAAAACGGCATCAGTGCAGTTGGTGATGTTGAAAAGCTTGTTGACCACCGTCAACGCACCGGCAAAGTGCCCCGGGCGAGTAGCACCTTCGAGCTCCGAAGCCAGCGGCCCCGGCTGCACGGTCGTGCGGAAACCGTTGGGGTACATCTCCTTCGCGTTCGGCGCAAAGACCAGCTCAGCACCGACAGCGCGGAGCTTCTCAACGTCTTCCTCCAGAGTCCGCGGGTAGGCGTCAAAGTCCTCCCCCTCACCGAACTGCAGCGGATTGACGAAAATCGACACCACCACAACAGCGCGCGGCAGCGTCTTCGCGGCCTGTACTAGTTCAAGGTGCCCCTGGTGTAGCGCACCCATCGTAGGTACGAGCACCACCGGCCGCCCGGTCTTCCGCAACGCACGGGTGACCTGCGCGATTCCCGCAATAGTCTTGTGAACAGTTGTCTCTCCGGCGGTATAACCCGTCATGTTTCCTCCGCGTTCAGATCTACCGGACCAAACTTTTCGCCCGACGGCAATACCTTACGCCACATCCCGGATGACCAGAACAGCCAGTCCGCTCAGCTCATCGGCGTAGGTACCGCAAAACCTCGTTGGCGCCGCGCAGCTCGGCGATGCGCTCGGCAAGAGCCAGGTAGGCGGTTCCCATTTCCGGTGCCACCGCTTCAATTTCACGTTCGTGCTTGACGACGGTCCCAAGGTCGTCCCGCGTCACCGGGCCAGTCAGCCCCCGGGAACCCCACCTCAAGGCATTGTCCAATGAAGCTTCCAGCAGTGGACGGAGCAGCTCGGCGGCCTGGCCTCGACGCAGCTCAGCTAGGTCGGTGTCTTCGGCTGCTGCGTCTCCGCCGATAGTGGTTGCCAGCATTTCTACTGCATCGACCACAACTGCGCCCAGACCGTTTGAGCCGTGGGCCATAGCCGCGTGATAAAGGCCGCGGTGACGTTCGTTGATGAACACCGGACGACCGCCGAGTTCACCAATGAGCAGTTCACTGACTGTTTTCGCGAGCTCATCCCCAACAGTGATACCCCATGGGCAACCGGTCAGGAGCTCGGAGTCGTCGTCAAGCCCTGCGAATGTCATTGCGGGATGGGCGGCGATGGTCAGCGCGCCGGTGAGTGCGACCGGATCGAGCACGGCACGCCCGAGGGAACCAGAAGTATGCATGACGATGCGTCCGGGGCCGACATGGCGGGCGACTTCCTCGGCGACCTCTGCGATGGCGCGATCCGGCACGGCGATAACGATGAGCTCGCAGGTGGAAGCTGTGTCGGCAATGCTACTAACCTGTGCGTTCGGGAGACGTAGATGCGCTCGTGTGACAGATTCTGGTGAGCGCGCGACCACGTGAGTGACACGATGCCCACAGTGCTCTAACGCCTGGCCGAGCGCGACCCCGACTTTTCCGGCAGAAATAATCCCCACCGCCAACCGCGGAGCGGTTGTCCGATGGGGATGGGAATCATGCTGGCTTTGCGTCATGACTGACTAGGTTAGACCAAACCAGCTATGTGCAGTGAGTAGGCCGCGCATACTCGGTAAGCGACTAGGCCTCTTCGTCCTCGCGCTGCTCCCTCTTCTTGCGCATCTGCGCCATCAGCTCGGCAACCGTCAGGCTGCCCTTGTTGTCCTCAGCACGGCGCCGACCGTGGCTTGCAGGCTCCTGCTCAGGAGCCTGAGCCGGTTTCTGAGCTGGCTCTTCTGCGAGGTCCTCATCGCGAATGGCCTGCAGCTGGCGAGTCGGAGAGTCCGAGGCATCGTCCGATTCCGGCGCAGCGAATGGGTGCCGTGCACCGTGTGCCTCGTGAGCACCGCCCTGAGAATCATCCTCTGCGGCGTCCTCGGCCGGGGTTTCCTGCCAGTTGATGGCGCGGAAAGAGTTAGTGGAGAACTTCTCCTTGGAAACGGCTTCGTCATCCTTGGAATCGGCGACTTCGTGGACGTCAACCGGCTGGCCAGACGGCGAGAATGTACGGCGCATGTCGGTAGCCTCGGCGTCTTCAACCGGCGAAGCGGAGGAAGCGGAGCCCGTGCCGCCGTGCTGGGTATGAACGCCAACAGTGCCGTTAGCGGTCATCTCAGCGCGGTGGGAAGTCGCGCGTGGTGTCGGCCGGTCGTGACCGGTCGGATCCTTCATCGGCGAGGCCTGCTGTGGCGAGTCGAGCTCACGCAGACGCTCGGCCTGGGCGCGAAGAGCAACCTGCTCGTCGTCGAAATCCTCCCCCATGAACTCAGCAAGCTGGGCACGCAGTGCAAAGACCTCAGCGCGCAGCGCCGCAATGTTGTCATCGTTGTTACCCTCAAGCGAGTCCAGGTAGTTCTGCTCGAGAATCAGCTCCTGCTCACGGTGAGTAGCCAGCTCGCGGTCAAGCTCCACCTTGTGCAGTTCCTCGATTGTCTCCAACCGCTTGCGCTCCAGCGCAATGGTCTTGCGGTATCGAGTCACCAGCACAGCCCCGATAACTGCCGACCACAACGCCAGCAGCACGGCAACCTTCATCCACCCGGCAGAGGAGGCAAAGAGCATGACGATACTGGCAATCACCGCGAGCATCAGCAGCACAACCATGAGAATGACGGCGGTTTTCTCCGTCATACCATCGGTAGAACTGAATTTCGTCACATCATTGCTCTGCTCATCTGCATATGCCGCATCAGCCCCGGAGTTAGCCCCAGCGGAGTAGCTTTCGAAAGCCGAAGAAGGCGACGGAGACGGAGACTCGGCCATATCCGACGAAGTAGCTGCCGCGTCGCCCTGAAAATATGCGGCATCACCCGAGCGCTTCGGGTCATTACCGGCGTTGGAGAGGTCAGTCATAACTCCCACCCTACCGAGTTAGTTCCCATTTCCCCGCTAGGAGGCGAAGAATTTTCGCCATCAGTTGGCAATTGGCAAACTTTTTCCAGCCACAGCCCCGCCGCAGCGAGCAAAATGCCGGATACTGTGCCGACAATCATGATCGGCCCGTCGGCCTGTGCAGCCGCAAGCTCCGTCCACTTCGGCAAAGCCCACAGCACGCCACCGGCGTACAAACCTCCGAGAATCGCCCCCAACCATGCGGATGCCGTACCGACCACCAGCCATCGCGACAACGTTAACGGCTGCACCTGGCTGCGATCCTGCCCGACCTTCCCCTCTTTCAGCACCGACTTAATCCACCGCGCTGCCGCCACACAGACAGCTGTGAGCAACCAGGGAAACCCCAGGTCCCACCAACTTCGTGGCCCGAGCGCACCGAAAAACTGTGCCACGATCATCCATGACGCCAGTGCGAGAACCAGCGCAGATGCAGCCAACGTAATCGGTGAGGTCGGTTTCATCTCTAGGCCTCTTCTCCATCCGCGCTGTCTGCTAGACGCACTGCGTTTACGTCTTCAGGTGCCAGCTTATCGACGAGTGCCGCGACCCGAACTCCCCCCAATTCGGCATCCGGGTCGGCATCGAGCCACGGCACCAGTACAAAGGCACGCTCGGTTGCCCACGGATGCGGCAGGGTCAGAGTCGAATCGTCAGAGATGATCTCCTCGCCGGTGTCCTTGTCGATGACCTGCACAATGTCCACGTCGAGCGCCCGTGGTCCCCAGTGAATTTCGCGCACTCGACCAGCGTCATTTTCCAGTTTCCAACCAGCTTCCAGCAGCTCCATTGGTGTCCGGGACGTATCGACAATGAGCACGGCATTGAGGAAGTCACCCTGCTCTACCCCACCCCAAGGTGGGGTGGCATAAATTTTTGAGGCTGCGACCAATTCATCGGCGAAGAAGGCCTGCACACCAGTTAGGTTTTCTCGCGCGCGGTCCATGTTCGCGCCGATAGAAAGAACGGCGCGAATCATGCCAACCGCTTCTTCCGCGAACGGCGGGCTGTTACCGCAGCGTCATCAAAGTCGAGCGGAATGGGCGCATGCGGTTTGTGAATGGTTACTTCCACCGCATGTAACAGTGGGGACAATCCGCGTTCGGCGCGGCCATCGTCGTCGGCAAGCACTGCTTCGGCAATCTCGGTCGCGACGGTTTCGATGAGGTTGCGCGGAGTGCCGGTCAAAATTCCGTGCGCTGTGGCTGCGATGTCGGCGTAGTTGACGGTGTCGTCCAGCTCGTCGCTGGCAGCGGCACCGGAGAAATCCAACCACAGGGTGACATCACAGATGAAGTCCTGGCCATCGCGGCGCTCGAAGTCGAGACAGCCGTGGTAGCCGCGGGCTTTCAGACCTTTGAGTTCAATGCGATCAGCCACTGTTTCTACTCGTCTCCTTCCAGAGCCGCCTCGGCTGGCGATTCAGCAGGAGACTCATCGTGCTGTGCAGCGCGGTTAGAGCCACCTTCCGGATAGTCGCCGGCCGCGGTGTAACCGGTCAGTGAGCGGCCAAGGTTCCATGCCTGCGCCACCCGCACTGCGTCGAGGTTGTCGGCCACATTGTGAACTCGAACCGCCCATGCGCCCGCCGCTGCGGACAGCGCGGAAATTGCGGTAGTCGCAGCATCAGCCTGCTTTGGCGCGCGAGCCTCACTGCCGACGGCGGCGGCGAAACGCTTGCGGGAGGCACCGACCAATACGGGGAAACCGAGGTCAATAAGCTCCGGCAGGCCGTGGAGGAGCGCCCAATTGTCATCGGCGTTTTTGGCAAAGCCCAGGCCTGGATCCAGGACAATATTTTCCTCGACGATGCCGGCGCCCATGGCACCGTCGACAAGCTGAAGCAGGTGCTCACGGACATCGGCGACAATGCCGTCCGGGTGAGTTTCGGCGCGTCCAGAAGCGGAGCCGAAGCGATCGGTCTTCCAGTGCATCAGGCAGATGGGCACATCGGCATCGGCGCAGACTGCGTACATGTTGGGGTCTGCGAGACCGCCGGAGACATCGTTGATGAACACCGCGCCCTCGGCGATTGCTGCCTCTGCGACACTTGCGCGCATAGTATCGACGCTGATCAGGTGCCCGTCTGCCGCGAGCTCACGGACCACCGGCACGACTCGGGCAATTTCCTCATCCTCGGAAACGCGGTGTGCGCCGGGGCGAGTGGACTCGCCACCGATGTCGAGAATATGTGCGCCTTCAGCGAGCAGCTCGTGCGCATGGGCAATCGCCGCGTCGAAGGTCTTGTACAGGCCGCCATCGGAAAAGCTGTCCTCGGTGACGTTGACAATGCCCATCACTTTGCAGAGCTGATTCTCGATACCCATCTCCGCCGGCTGTCCTGCCTGCGCTTGCAAGGGGGATTCAGTCACCTTGTTGTCCAGCCTTTCCAATCGACCATTTAACTGTTGCGTTAGCTCTTGCGGATGAGCGCCATTGCCTCTGCGCGCGAACGGGCATCCGTCTTGAAGCCACCGCGGACGGCTGAGGTCACCGTGCGCGCACCCGGTTTGCGGATACCGCGCATGGCCATGCAGAGATGCTCCGCTTCAATGACGACGATCGCCGAGGCCGGATCCAGCCGCTCCACCAAGGCATCCGCAACCTGACTGGTCAGACGTTCCTGCACCTGCGGGCGCTTCGCATAGCCATCGACCAGACGAGCGAGCTTGGACAAGCCCGTCACACGACCGTCCTTGCCCGGGATGTAACCAATGTGGGCAACGCCGAAGAACGGCACCAAATGGTGCTCACAGGTGGAGTAAATCGGGATGTCCTTCACCAAAACGAGTTCCTGGTGATCCTCGTTGAAGGTCTTTGCCAGCACCTCAGACGGATCTTCAAACAGGCCCGCGAAAACCTCACGGTAGGCTCGCGCCACTCGCGCCGGTGTCTCTTTCAGGCCTTCCCTGTCGGGATCCTCACCGACGGCAATCAACAGTTCACGCACCGCAGCCTCGGCCCGCCCCTGATCGAATTCGCGCTCCATGATGTGTACTTATCGCTCCTCGTTGGTGTCCGGCTTGTCCTGCCAGGCGCTGTTGTCTTCGTTTCGCTTGACGACGCCGTCCTTATCCGAATCGTGCATCTGTGCACCCTTGTCATCGGAGTTGTCGGCGTTCTTCGCGTTTTCCGGACGTTCTGTGTGTTCCGGCTGCTCGTTATCCGGCAGGCGGAATCCGCGCAGCTCCTGCTGTTGTCCTGCCGACGGCATCACCGTAGTCGGGGTGGCATCGCTGCCAGAGTTGTTCTGGCGGTGACGTCCCCCCTGCCTGTCCCACGGCATCTTCGGAGGGGCAGGGATATTCGCGGGGCCGTTGCCACCGTTGCTACCAATACCGGTTGCCTTCGAGCCGAAGTCCGGCGCACCTGCCGGGTAGTTAGCAGTGCCCGGGTGCTGGCCACGCGCGTTGCCCTGGCCTTCCTGTGAACCCGGCTGATTCTGCCCCTCAGGGCGAGGAGTCGGCGCAGGCGCCGGTGCCGGTGCGGGAGCCGAACCGTGCGTGCTGCCGGTATCCTTCGGCGGCCAACCTGGAGCGGTCCAACCAGCCGGCGGTGGGGTGCCACCGTAAACCGGAACATTCGGTCGGTCCTGCTGGGCGCCCGGCAGACCCGGGACACTAGCATTACCGGCACCAGCGGAGCCTGCCGGCCCCTGACCATTGCCGTTGTTGCCCGCGTCCTGGTTCTCTGGTTCGCGGCGGCGCACCGGCGCGAAGATGTTGACACGCTTCGGCGGTTCCTCGCCGCGCTCGATTGCCAACTCCACCGGTGTCTTCACCGGCTCGCGGCCATCGGCCGGGTGCTTGGTGTCGCTATCGAAGAAGTTCAGGCGCTCACGCGGAACGACATCGGTGAAGATAACTTCCAGATCCGGACGACGCAGGGTCTCCTTCTCCAGCAGTTTCTCAGCCAGAACATCGAGAGTGTCGCGGTTTTCCTTCAGGATGGCGTAGGCCTCGTCGTGAGCCTTATTGATCAGCAAACGAACCTGCTGATCAATGGTTGCTGCCACCTCTGGCGAGTAGTCCAAAGAGCCGCTGCCACCGCGGCCGACGAACGGGTCGCCCTGCTCCTCCCCGTACTTCACCGGGCCGAGCTCCGGCGACATGCCGTACTCGGTCACCATGGCGCGAGCAATCTTGGTGGCCTGCTCAATATCGGCAGAAGCACCGGTAGTCGGCAGTCCGAAAACCAGCTCCTCGGCAGCGCGACCACCCATGGCGAAGACCAGACGGGCAAAGAGCTCTGGCAGGTTATACATGCCCTTGTCGTCCTCGGGGACGGTCAGCGCATGTCCACCAGTGCGACCGCGAGCCAAGATGGTGACCTTGTAAACACGCTCAATGTCCTTCAGCGCCCATGCGGCCAAGGTGTGACCACCCTCGTGGTAGGCGGTGACCTTCTTCTCCTGCTCGGAAATCACCTTGGAGGTACGACGCGGACCACCGATAACTCGGTCGACTGCCTCTTCCAACGCATCCGCAGTAATGATGTTGCCGTTGACGCGAGCGGTCAGCAACGCCGCTTCATTCAGCACGTTCTGCAGATCAGCACCGCTCATACCGGCGGTGCGCTTCGCCAGCGACGTCAGATCCGCATCCGGACCCAGCGGCTTGTTCCGGGCGTGGACCTTCAGAATTGCCTCACGGCCCTTCAGGTCTGGCGCACCCACCGGAATCTGTCGGTCAAAACGGCCCGGACGCAGCAGCGCCGGGTCGAGAATATCCGGACGGTTGGTCGCAGCCATGATGATTACGCCCTGACGATCACCAAAACCATCCATCTCCACCAGCAGCTGGTTCAGGGTTTGCTCACGCTCATCATGGCCGCCGCCCATACCGGCACCACGCTGGCGACCGACGGCGTCAATCTCGTCGATGAAGATAATGCACGGGCTGTTTTCCTTGGCCTGATTAAACAGGTCACGGACACGAGAGGCACCGACACCGACGAACATTTCAACGAAGTCCGAACCCGAGATGGTGTAGAAAGGCACTCCTGCCTCACCGGCGACGGCGCGGGCCAGCAAGGTCTTACCGGTACCGGGAGGACCGTAGAGCAGAACACCACGCGGAATCTTCGCGCCGAGCTCCTCGTAGCGAGCTGGGTGCTGCAGGAAATCCCTAATCTCGTCGAGCTCCTGGACGGCCTCATCGGCACCAGCAACATCCTCGAACGTATTGGTCGGGGTCTCCTTGTTCAGCAGCTTGGCGCGGTTGCCACCAAAGCCGAACATGCCGTTCTTGCCGCCTTGCATGCGGCTGAAGAAGTACATGATGACGAAGAAGAAGATCACCATCGGCAGCAGGAAGCCCAAGGTGGACATCAGGAAGGAATCCTGCGTGACCTTGGTATCGAACTTCTCCATACCCTTGGCGGCGGTGACCTTGTCAAAGACTTGGTCGGTCGCACGCGCTGGGTACTTGGTCATCACCTTCGTGACGTCCTCAGTACCCTCGACCTCCACGCCCTTCTTCAGGGTGAGGCGAATTCGCTGTTCGCGATCGTCGATCTGAGCTTCCGTGACATTGCCCTTATCCAACTGGGTCAGGGCAACGGACGTATCCACCTCGCGGTATTCCCGGGAATCATCCGCCAGCTGAGTAATAGCAAAGAGGATAATCAGGATGATGCCGGCAACGGTGGCAAACCGGAACACCTTTTTCTTGTCCATACAGTGGGTTCGCTTTTCGCTCTCTACATCTATTAGTTGCTTTTATTAATTGTACGCATCAACGAGTTCTTCTCGAAGACACATCAATGACACATCGTGGGGCCAGGGCTCATGGCACCTGACCCCACAGTAGGCATAACGCATCGCAACCGAAAAAAGTTTCCAACTCCTACTTTTCACAGCTAGAAGACAGCTAGAACTGCGGGAGGGTAAGCGCGCAATGCCCGTCGTCAAGCATCGGCACTGTGCAATAAGCGCCGAAGACAGACCTAGCCCTGGTAAACGCGCGGGTGAAGCGTGCCGACGTACGGCAAATCGCGGTAGCGCTCGGCGTAATCCAGGCCGTAACCGATGACGAACTCGTTCGGAATGTCGAAGCCAACATCCGCAACATCCAGGCTGGTGCGCACAGCCTCCGGCTTACGCAGCAGCGTAATGACCTCCAGGGAGCGCGGATTACGGTTGCGCAGGTTCTTCATCAACCAGGACAGGGTCAGGCCGGAGTCAATGATGTCCTCGACAATCACGACATCGCGTCCCTCAATATCGCGATCCAGGTCCTTCAAAATACGCACCACGCCTGACGACGAGGTGGAGTTTCCGTAACTGGAAACCGCCATGAACTCCATCTGGCTGGGAATGCTGAGCTGACGGGCGAAGTCAGTCAGGAAGAACACCGCGCCCTTCAGCACTGCGACCAGAATCAGATCGCTGTCGGCATCCTTGTACTTCTCATTCACACGATGCGCCATCTCGTCAATGCGAGCATGCAGCTCCTCTTCGCCAATGAGAACTGCCTCTACCTCATCGCCGTAGGGGTTTGCGGGGACGTTGAAATCCTTCACATCATGCATCGCATTTCCTTTCCGCACTTCTATGGCGGCGTGTCGATGGAGCGTAACTGCCCCAGTGCAAGTTCAGGGTTATGGCAACCGATTGTTCTCAGCCGCCGGAAGTTGGATTGCGGCACCCTTCTTAAGGCACCGCGGGACGATTCATTACCAATTGTAGAGTGCCATCTTTTCGCTCAACGACCAACCTGGCATTTCTGTCGGCACCATCGCGACCTCGGGTCACCGGCACTTCGCCCTGTCCGTGATAGCGGTGCACGAGCGCCATCACCATGTCGATTTGTTTACTACTGGGCTCCGCACCCGCCTGCCTCAACCAACGCGCGAGGACGCGCACCGCGATGGCGTCGTCAAGCTCAGCCACCCCTCGCACAGACAGGCTCCCGCTTGCCGACGCCACTTCCTCCCCCAGCAGCGCATGCAGAGCCGACTCGGCGTGAGCGTCCAAAAAGTCATTGTCGACTGCTGCAATCGCCGCAGTCTTAGCGAGATTTTCCGCAACTCCCGGACCCAGCTCCTGCTCCAGCAGCGGCAAAATCGTCTTTCGAACCCGGACGCGGGCGTAATGGTCGTCATGGTTGTGCGGGTCGTGCCACACCTTCAAGCCCAGCTCTTCGCAGCAGAGCTGAGTATCTGAGCGTCGCACACCGAGCAGCGGGCGCAGAATCCGAGTCCCGTCAGACCACGTGAGGTTGTCGCGGATGGCGGACAGCGCCTGCGGACCGCCTCCCCTGGCCAGCCGCAGCAAAACTGTTTCCGCCTGGTCGTCCAAGGTGTGAGCGAGCATCAGCGCCGCACCTCGAGATTGGGCGACCTCCCGTAGCACTGCGTGTCGTGCCAAACGCGCCTCATATTCGGGACCACGGTCGGAATTGTTGTTGATATCGACCGCGATAACCTCGGCCGTAGCCCCCATCCCCCGAGCAATGTGGGCGGCGCGCTCGGCAACTTCTGCAGAGCCCTGCTGAAGCTGATGATCAACTACGACGGCGTGGACTTTGCGGCCGGCCAGCGCACCCTTGGGCCCGAGAGCTTCCGCACAGGCCCCGGCGGTCAGGGCCAGCGAATCCGCACCACCGGAAAGCCCAATGACGACACCGCTGCCCAATTCCTGCCCCACCTGCTGCACTATCGCGCGGACAGCGTGCCGAATGATGAGGAAATGAGGGCTGCGGTCCGGCCAAAAAGGTCTAGCCAACGCGCCCACCACTTGCGATGGTTTCCATCGCGGTAAGCAGAATTCGCTCCTGGGTCGGGCGCGCAATCAGTTGCACCGGCAACCCAGAGGTCGGTTCCACAACGATGCCAGCCGGGAATCCCAGGTAATTCCACGTCGAGACGTAGGGAGTGAAACGCAGATTGGACAGCAGGTTCACAATCCAGGGCATGCGATGCCACGCGCGGATTCGCGGTGGGTTCTTGGCCAGAGCCGGGGTAATCAAGATGGTGTCACCCGGTAGCTCACGCTCGATGCGAGCGCCATCGCGTGCCACTTGGCGGCCATTGATTGTGAAACGCAGCAAGCGACCAATGCCGGCGTGGACTCGATTGCGCCACTCCAGGTGATCAGGGCGCGGCTCGTCGCGAAGCTGATCCGCCACCCCCGCAGTCCAGCGCGCGAGCATCGGCAGTGGGTTCAGCGGGTACGGCATGTTCTTTTCCGAGACGGCAAAGCCCTTGTCCGCGAATACTCTCGCCGCCTGTTGTGCCGCATCGACGTACTCCGGTGCAGCCTTCAAACCGAATACGGGCGCAGTGGTGTCCACGCTGACTGCGAAGTTTTCAGGCAGGGTCTTCGCCGGGCCCTCCGCATCCACCATGCCATTTGTGAGGATCTTGGTGATCAGGCGCAAGTCATCGTTATTGACTGTGAGCACCCCTTGGACAGACATTCCGTACCAGTCATTGCCGCCCACGCGCCCCGGCATTGTTCCCGGGGTCGCCTTCAGAGTCGAAAGCCCGCAGCACGCTGCAGGGATACGAAGTGACCCCATGCCGTCGTTGCCCTGCGCAAACGGAACCATCCCAGCGGCGACAGCCGCTGCGGATCCACCGGAGGACCCACCCGGAGTGTGCCCCGGCAGAATCGGATTATCGACTGCCAGCCCCGGCAGCGTCGTCGTCCCCCACGTACAGAACTGCGGATTCACCGTAGTTCCCACCGCGATTGCACCGGCGCTAGTCAACTGCTGGACAAACGGGTTCTCTAGAGCGGTGTTTTCCTTCAGCGCAAATGGCACACCTGCAAGCGGCAACTCCGAGAGTTTCTCGCTTTGCTCGAGTTCCCGCGCAGCCTGCAGAGCCCTATCCGCCCACACTTCGCGGAAGGCATGAATCCCTCCATCCAGTCTGGCGATAGCGTCGAGACTGCGCTGCACGCTGTCCACGGGGCTTAGCTTTCCCTCGCGGACCTGTGCGGCAATCTCGCGAACGGTTGGCAAATTCCTAATCGCGGAAGTGTGAGAGGCCATTGCGGATTCATCTCCTCAAATTATTTTCAGTGGCAAATGAATCTCAGTTTAGATATCCGCAAGGGCGCTCGCTGCCTTATCGGACGCAGCTCTTGCCGGCAACAGGCTCGCCTCGTTGGAAATCAGTGCGAACGTCAGCACCTGCCCCGACTTCGTCACCACATATCCCGCCAACGCCGAGGCTTTATTCAGCGTGCCTGTCTTCGCACGGACGATGCCCGCCCCGGACTGACCAGCAAAGCGCGTCGCCAGAGTGCCGGACACTGCCGCCACCGGCAGGCTGTCCAACAGTGGGCGCAACCGCAACGCAGTGCTTTCCGACGACTCCTGCGACTCCGCCAGTCCCCCCTGCTCGGCCGATTCCACCGGACCCGCGGCCGAATTAAGCACCTCGGAGAGATGCTGCGGAGAAATACGGTTATCCGTGCTCAGGCCGCTGGAGTCCGACAGCACCGCGCGATCGAGAGGAAAACCGTGCTCCGAGAGAGTGTCACGCACGGCACGTGCGGCCCCCTCAAAGGTCGGCGGCAGACCGCGAGAGATAGCCACCTCACGGGCAATGGACTCGGCAAGCACGTTGTCGCTATAGTTCATCATCTCGTGCACACGGGTAACCAGCGGTGCCGACTGCACGAGCGCGACGGGGTCTGGATCCAGAGGCAGTGACTGACCATCCTTGGCCGCATCCCTCAGGCTGCCTCCGTTTTCCGCACCAAGCGCCTTGGCCAGTGCATCAGCGGCATCCGCGGCGGGCGTGGCGCTGCGCTGCGATTCTTCATTCGTCGGATCGATACGACCGGCGTCCATCATCACCGACTCCACCGGTGCGATGTAGCCGTCCTCCAGCCCCGCACGCTCCCAGGTCTCGTGGAAACTCTCGGTGAATAGAGAGTTGTCGAGATAAACCTTGCCGACCCCCTCCGGAATGACCACGGAAATCTTTTTCGCCAACTCAGCGATTGAAGCCGAGTCCTGGAAGAACCCTTCCCCGTCCTTGCTTAAGGTGGGGTCACCCCCGCCGTGCAAAACGATGTCGTTAGTCCCCGTAACCCGGGAGACGCGGGTGGAAACCCGATGATCTTCACCTAAGTCCAACAGTGCGGCAGCCGCAGTGAGAATCTTCATGCTGGACGCCGGCATGGCCACCGCGGTGTCATTGATCCCCCACAGTTTCTGGCCGGTAGTAGCATCGCTAACAATTCCATGCAGCTCACCGAAGGCTGGATCGGCCGCAGCAGCGTCCATGATGGCGCTGACTTTTTGGGCCAGAGCGCCGTCGTCAAGCGAAGACTGCGCCGCCGTCACAGGAGCAGAGACATGACTGACCGCGGGCGGTGCATCGACAACAATCTGACGATTGTTATTGACGACAACCGCTACGCCGCTGCCCGCTGCGATAACGAGAACACCGGCGATGGCACCGCCGATTTTCAGTCCGCGCGACTTCTTGGATTTGCCGGATTTTACGGAACTGGGCGATTTTTGCGTGCCCTTAGCGGCGGTTTTGGAGCTGTCAGAGTCGGTACTACCCACGGTCACAAACACCTTCTTCCTGAAAACAAAACCTCACTTAAGGTGCACAAATAAACGGTTTTGAGCGGGTTTCGCATAAGATAGCCGTCAGAGAAGTGTACACCGATTATAAGGAGTCATCGCCGTGAGCGTTGAGGTCACTATTGAGATCCCGAAGGGTCAGCGCAACAAGTACGAAGTCGACCACGAGACCGGCAAGGTCTACCTCGACCGCTACCTGTTCACCCCAATGGCCTACCCGGCCGACTACGGCTTCATCGATGAAACCCTCGGCGAGGATGGCGACCCGTTGGACGCTCTCGTGATCCTGCCGGAGCCGGTTTTCCCGGGCGTTATTGTCAAGGCTCGTCCGCTCGGCGTTTTCAAGATGACCGACGAGGCCGGCGGCGACGACAAGCTGCTGTGCGTCCTGGATGATGTCCGCTTCGACCACTACCAGGACATCGACGATGTTTCCCAGTTCACCAAGGACGAGATTGAGCACTTCTTCGTCCACTACAAGGACCTGGAGCCGGGCAAGGAAGTTTCCGGTTCGGGCTGGGGCGACAAGGCTGAGGCTGAGCGCATCCTGGCTGAGGCTATCGAGCGCCACAAGTAAGAGCCACAAGTAAAAATTGCGCTAGCCAATCTCCCTTTCTGGGGCTCGCACCTTTGACGCAGTTCCCGTGATTCAGCGCTACGGCCGTCGGAGTTTTCCTCCGGCGGCCTTTGTGCTTCCGGCGATAAGGCCAGATTGCGTATAGTGCGCACTATGGAAACCGTAAACGTATCCGAAGTACCCGAAGACGCACAGATCATTGACGTCCGCTCACAGATGGAGTGGGATGACGGCCACGCCACCGGCGCCGTTCACATCCCCATGGAAGAGATTCCGTCCCGCTACGGCGAGCTGGATTTGGATTCCGACATTTACCTGATGTGCCGCTCCGGTGGACGTGCCGCTCAGGTTTCTTCCTGGTTGGAGAAGAACGGTATCGACACCATCGTCATCACCGGCGGCATGATCGACTGGGAGCACTTCGGCCGCCCAATGGAGAAGGCCAACTAAACCAACTACAACTGCCCTGCCTACCCGCAGGGCAGTT
This sequence comes from Corynebacterium sp. LK26, assembly GCF_014335085.1. NCBI lineage: Bacteria > Bacillati > Actinomycetota > Actinomycetes > Mycobacteriales > Corynebacteriaceae > Corynebacterium > Corynebacterium sp. LK26. The sequence continues at coordinate 236,100 of NZ_PDHB01000011.1, read as the reverse complement.
TTTCTTTTATCTACCCACCCCAAAGCACAGACCTTCTAACAATCCGCAGGCAAACAGGGACATTATTAGTTGGCCATGTCCCATTATTGACGGTTCCCCAGATTGTCTAGTATGGGAAGTATGTCTGATTCATCCGTACTTTCCTCGGCGGACTCAGCCGACACCAGCGGTGGTGTGGCAGCCGACGTAGACGCGAAGGTGTCTGCTGTCGACGCACAGAGCGGCACCAAGGCGAAGAAGGCTCGCAAGGGAGCGAAAGCCAAAAACAAGGCCAGCGCTAAGTCCAAGTGCAAGCCCGGCTCCGCAAGCGAACCCGCCGTCGCACCGGCCGCCCTGCGCAAATCCGCGTCCTGGTGCCTGGCACAGCTCGATGCGGCTGTCCGTGCCAGCGTCAACGCGGCTCTTGGCCGCACTCAGATTGAGTCGATTTCCATCCGCGGTTATTGGGTTCTGGAGGCCATCGCCGATGGCGGCGACATGGCTCAAACCGAGCTGAGCGCGCTGCTCGGCATGGACCGCTCGGACATGGTTCGCCTGATTGACTCTCTGGAGTCGGCAAATCTAGTCGAGCGCACCCGAGACTCCAAGGATCGTCGCCGCCAGCTCATCGCACTGACAGAAACGGGCAACACTACCCGCGCATCTCTGCGACGCTCACTCCGCAGAGCCGAGCGCGCCGCCGTCGCCGAATGCGCACCCGAGGTACGCGCGCTGCTTGCATCGCTTGCCGACGACTCCGCTGCAAGCCCCGAAACTGACTCCGGCGCGAAAAACCCTGAGACCGCTACCCCAGAGGTCACGGCCACTGAGACAGACACCAAGGACATGGCGGAGAATAAGACGCAGGCGACGTCGTCAAGCGATTCCCAGCGTCCTAAACGGAAGAAGTCGAAGAAGAAGAAAAAGCGCAAGAAGAATAAGAAGGGGGCTCTCAAGTGACAACCACTGAAGCGAAGTTCCTACGTGCTACGGAACAGCCGCTTGAGCGCACACTCATTGACATTGTCCGGGCGACCGCGCGAAGGTTCCCTGAGGCTGAGGCCATCGATGACGGCGAGGTTGTCGTCACGTATGCGGAATTGATCAACGAGATTGATTCCACAGCTACGTGGCTCTACGAACAGGGCATCCGTCGCGGCGACCGCATTGGTGTGCGGATGCCGTCGGGAAGCCGCGAGCTCTACCTGGCAATTTTGTCCATCATGGCTGCCGGTGCCGCCTACGTTCCGGTGGATGCGGACGACCCCGACGAGCGTGCCGAAATGGTCTTCGGCGAGGTCGGTATCGCCGGTTACTTCGATGCTGAAGGCCTACATTTGGCTGGCTCTACGGCGCGTAATCGCCCCCGCCCGCTGGACTCCGACACCGACTCCGACGAGGAAGAGACGGAACCGACGCCGCCGAACGCACGCGAGATCATCTCGCAGGAGCCCACTCCTGACGATGACTGCTGGATTATTTTCACCTCTGGCTCCACCGGTAAGCCCAAGGGCGTGGCGGTCACCCACCGCAGCGCCGCCGCTTTTGTCGATGCGGAGGCCCGCTGGTTCTTGGCCAACCACCCGGAAGGGCCGCTCGGCCCGGACGACCGCGTTCTCGCCGGCCTGTCCGTCGCCTTCGACGCCTCCTGTGAGGAAATGTGGCTGGCCTGGCGAAATGGCGCCTGCCTGGTGCCGGCCCCACGTTCGCTGGTGCGCTCCGGTGTAGACCTGGGCCCATGGCTGATTTCCCGCCACATCACGGCCGTTTCCACGGTCCCAACACTGGCCGGCCTGTGGCCCGCTGAAGCACTCGACAGCGTGCGCCTACTCATCGTCGGTGGCGAAGCCTGCCCGCAAGAGCTGGTCGAGCGCCTGTCCACCCCTGAGCGCGAGATGTGGAACACCTACGGCCCCACCGAGGCCACCGTCGTGGCCTCCGGCATCGAGCTGAAGCCTGGCAAGCCCGTGACCATTGGTTTTCCTCTGGACGGCTGGGACCTCACCGTTATCGACGAGGAGGGCAACCCCGTCCCACCGGGCACGAAGGGTGAGCTAGTCATCGGCGGTGTGGGACTCGCGCGCTACTTGGATCCGGAGAAGGACGCCGAGAAGTACGCGCCGCTGCCAGCCCTGGGCTGGGAGCGCGCGTACCGCACCGGCGACCACGTCATCATGGATGAGGGCGGACTGTACTTCACCGGCCGCGTCGACGATCAGGTGAAAATCGGCGGGCGCCGTATTGAGCTCGGCGAGGTCGAGGCGCACCTGGCTGCCCTCCCCGGCGCTACTCAGGCGACTGTCGTGGTGCAGAAGACCGGTGCTGGCGACTCCATCCTGGTCGGCTACGTCGGCGCCGGTGGCGACGCCGCAGCCATGGACTACGACAAGTGCATGGACACCCTCCGCGATGCCATGCCAGCCGCGATGGTGCCACGCCTGCACATCATGGATGAGCTGCCGGTTCGTACCTCCGGCAAGGTCGACAAGGCGGCGTTGCCGTGGCCACTGCCTGCGCGTGCGGGTGAGGGCGACGTCGACAAGCTGAGCCCTGTGGAGAAGTGGCTGTCCGATATCTGGGCGGACGTGCTGTCCGTACCTGCGCCCGGCGCGGCCTCGGACTTCTTTGCCCTGGGCGGCACGTCCCTGGCGGCGGCGAGCGTCATCGCGCGCATTCGTCAGCGCGCCCCGCAAGTCGCCGTGCGCGACCTCTACGACCACCCGCGCCTGGGCAATCTCGCCGAAGAGCTAGTCGCGCGCGGTTTCATCAGCGACGACATGCTTGCCGACGACGCCAGCGACCCCACCGCTCACCTGGAAAAGGTGCCCGAGCCGACGCCTGTCTCCCGTAAGACCCGTTGGGCCCAGGTGGGCCTCATGGTGCCATTGCAGTGGGCACGTGGCATGCGCTGGGTAACGTGGCTTGCGATTATCAACTGGGTTATCGGCGGACCGCTGGCGCTACCAGGCTGGTTGGTGGCCGTACTGGCCGTGCTGTTCCTGACCCCGCTGGGGGTCATGCCCATCAACGCGGCGACGACACGCCTGCTCACGCGCAACATCACCGCGGGTGATTACCCGCGTGGCGGTTCGGTACACCTGCGGCTATGGGCGGCCGAACGCCTGGCGGAGAGCTCTGGCGCCCACTCTGTGGCGGGCGCTCCGTTCGTGCTGTGGTACGCCCGCATGCTGGGTGCCCGCATTGGTAAGGGTGTGAATCTGCACGCGCTGCCGCCGGTGACGGGTCTGGTCAAACTGGATGATTACTGCTCGATCGAGCCGGAGGTAGACCTGTCCGGATACTGGGTCGATGGCGATGTCGTCCACGTCGGCGAGGTCACTATTGGCAAGCACGCCCGCATCGGTGCCCGTTCAACGCTGCTGCCCGGCGCGCGTATTGGCAATGACGCTCACATCGAGGCGGGTTCCACCGTCACCGGCGAGAAGAAGGTCAAGGCTGGCGCGCGCTGGTCGGGTTCCCCGGCTCGCAAGGTCGGTCGGTCCAAGCACCGCTTCCCGGAGGAAGTTCCGCCGGCTCGCCGCCACTGGGTGGCTATCTACGGTCTCACCGCTGTCTTGCTGACATTGGTGCCGCTGTCCGCTGCGGTCGCGATGGCTGCTGTCATCGGTTGGGGCACGGGGCTTATCGACGGCACCACCGAGCTAGCCACCTCGAATCTCTGGTCAACGCTGGGCAGTGCCGTGCTGTGGACTATTCCCGCCACCTTCGTCGGTGTTGCGGTGTATGCCCTGCTGACGCTGATTCTCGTGCGCCTGTTCAGCATCGGTCTGAAGCCGGGAGTGTTCCCGGTGCGTTCGCGCGTGGGTTGGCAGTCCTGGGCGACAATTCGCCTGATGGACGCTGCCCGTCACGACCTATTTTTCATCTACGCCTCCATGCTGACGCCGCTGTGGCTGCGTGCACTGGGCGCCCAAATTGGTCACGACAGCGAAGTCTCCACCGCGATCGGTATTCCGAAGTTCTTGCACGTCAAGGACGAGTCCTTCTTGGCTGACGACACCATGGTCGGCAGCTACGAGCTCGGCGGTGGTTGGCTGCTGGTGGGCGACTCCCGCATCGGCAAGCGCGCCTTCCTGGGCAACTCCGGCATCACGCTTCCGGAACGCAAGCTGGCGAAGAACTCGCTGGTGGCCGTGCTGTCCTCTACCCCGAAGAAGACCAAGTCCGGCTCCAACTGGTGGGGTTCGCCGCCAGAGCGCATGCGCCGCGTGGGCACCGTCTCCAGCGATGAGTCAGCGCAGACCTACCGTCCGACTACGGGATTGAAGGTCGCCCGCGGCATTGTCGAAACGCTGCGCATCCTGGCGCCGATGGTCTCTCTCATGCTGGCAACAATCACGTTGTTGAGTCTGCAGGGAATTGGCATGTTCACCGCGGAGTTGGTCACTGCAGGTGGCGTCAACGCTGCCCTGCTCGGCCTGGTGGTCGCGTGGCTGCTCTCCCCTGCCGTGCTGCTGATTGTTGGTGTGCTGGGGCTGTTGGTCACGGTCGTGGCCAAGTGGGTGTGCGTCGGCAAGCACAAGCCCGGTGATCACCCATTGTGGAGCAAGTTCGTCTGGCTCAACGAGCTGCAGGATGCATTCGTCGAAATGGTCGCCGCGCCGTGGTACCTGAACCCGGCGATGGCCACCGGCGGTATCGCACGCGCGATGCGTCTGCTCGGCGCAAACGTCGGCCACGGCGTGTGGCTGGAGACGTACTGGCTGCCCGAGACCGACCTGGTCACCATCGCGCGGGGTGCCTCTGTCGGCCGCGGTTGTGTCGTTCAGACGCACCTGTTCACCGACCGTGTGATGACGCTCGACACCGTCCACATCGGACACGGCTCCGTGCTGGGACCGCACTCAGTCGCACTGCCGGCATCTGTGCTTGACGACGGCTGCCGCGTCGAACCCGGTTCTCTCGTCATGCGCGGTGACCATGTTCCTGCGCACACCTCCTGGCGAGGTAACCCAATTGAGCCAGTGGTGGCCAAGAAGTAGCCCGGATTGAGTGGGGGGCTTAGGTAGGAGCCTGGTAGGCACAACGGGCTGCAAATGTGAAACTGTGAGAGTTTATGACACTTTCAAGCCATTTTTCGGACAATTTTTGCTATAAACGCGGTCAGTAACTCCATTGGCCCGCTGCCAGCCATAACCGAGGTCACTAACTCGCATTGGGGCTAAGTAGGGCTAAGTAGCAAAAGGTGCCCACCCGGCGACACGCCGAGCGGACACACTTTTTGCTACTTAACCCACTATTTATTTTGCGGCTATGCAGTTCGCGACTTACTCTGCTAGCTGCAACCGAGCCTGCTGAGCTGCGGCTACCAATACTTTCAGTGAAGCCGTAACCTCTTCCCAACCTCGGGTCTTTAGACCACAGTCCGGATTAATCCACAGCAAGCTGGGGTCAACACTTTCGAGCGCATCTTCCACGAGCTGGCTGACTTCTCCGTCCGTCGGCACGCGAGGCGAGTGGATGTCCCAGACACCTGGACCAATCCCCCGAACGTATCCCTCATCCTTCAGCGCTGCGAGCACCTGCATACCGTTGCGAGCTGCTTCGATGGACGTGACATCGGCGTTGAGATCATCGACGGTGTCGATAAGCTCATTGAAGTCCGAGTAGCACATATGCGTGTGAATCTGAATGTCGTCAGCCACACCAGAGGTAGCCAGACGGAAGGAACCTACGGCCCACTTCAGGTAGGCGGGCTGGTCCGCTTCATTCAGGGGCAGCAACTCGCGAATGGCTGGCTCATCGACCTGCACGATTTGCGCTCCAGCGGCCACGAGATCTGCAATCTCATCGCGCAAAACCAGCGCAACGTTATCCGCAGTGTCACCGATGGGCTGGTCATCACGGACAAACGACCATGCCAACATGGTCACCGGCCCGGTGAGCATTCCCTTGACGGGAAGGTCAGTCATGTTTGCCGCTGCCTTGTACCACTGCACCGTCATTGGCTCTGGCCTGGTGATATCACCGTAGAGAATCGGCGGCCGCACGCAGCGGGAACCATAGCTTTGGACCCAGCCATTGGCGGTCGCGAGGTAGCCGTCCAGCTGCTCCGAGAAGTACTGCACCATGTCATTGCGCTCAGGTTCGCCGTGAACCAGCACATCGAGTCCCAATTCTTCCTGCTGCTCAATGGAGCATCGAATTTCAGCGAGCATTGCTGATTCGTAGTCGACTGGGGTGAGCTCTCCCGCGCGCAACTGCGCACGTGCACGACGAATGCTATTGGTCTGCGGGAAGGAACCGATTGTGGTGGTCGGCAGCGGAGGCAGGTTAAGGGCCTCAGCCTGAGCCGCCTGGCGAGCCGCAAACGGGGAACGGTTACGGTCGCTATCCTCGATTGCCGCCAAAGCTTCACGAACTTCAGGCTTAACAATCCGCTTCGACTCTGCCCTCGATGCCAGTGCTGCCCGGGACTCCCTCAACACCTTCAAATCCGCGGCATCGAGTTGGCGGTCATTCAACTTGGCATCAAGCGCCCTCGCCAAAAGGGTCACCTCGGCAATTTTCTCATCGCCGAAGGCCAGCCACTGCAGCACCTCGGCATCTTCTTCGCTCGGGTTTTCCGAGGTCAGGGAGTACGGGACATGTAGCAGCGAACAGCTAGTCGACACCGCGATGGGGCCTCGGGCTGCCAGCTTCTCCAGCGTCGCCAGAGCTGCATCCAAGTCGGTGCGCCACACATTACGCCCATCAACAATGCCCGCAACCAGCAGTTCCTTGCCGGTCCAATGCGGCAACTCAAAGCTACCTGCTACCAGGTCGCAACCAATGGCCTGCACGCCTGTGCCAGAAAGGGTTTCCAGCGCCTGATCACCATCACCAAAGTAGGTCTGCACCCACAACTTGGTATTCGCAGACTCCGCCACGCCGGCCAACTTCTCGTAGGCCTGGCGAGTCCTAGCAAGAGTCACTTCATCGAGGTCAGTGACCAATACTGGCTCATCGAGCTGAATCCACTCAAAGCCCTTATCCCCCAGTTGAGCGATGATTTCCGCGTACGCATCGGTCAACTTTTCCAAAAGGCCAAGTGGGTTCGAATCATCGTCGGTACGCGACAGGCTCAAGTAGGTCACAGGACCAATCAAATGAGGGCGCAGCATGGTGGTGGCGCCATTGTTCAAGCTGCAGGAATCGTCCAACCAGTCAGTGAGGTCAGAGGTAAATTCAGTATCGGCTGACAGCTCCGGAACAATGTAGTGGTAATTAGTGTCGAACCACTTGGTCATTGCGGATGCCGGTTGCGTCTTCGTACCGCGAGCGGCGGCGAAGTAGTGGTTGATCCATTCCGGTAGGTTGGAACCGTCCGTTTTCGGGACATTCTGGAAGCGGGCTGGAAGCACTCCGAGCAGCGCCGATGTATCCAGCATGGAGTCGTAGAACGAGCGCCCAATTGTCGGAACCGAGTCGATTCCTGCCTTCAGCGCTGCGCCAATGTAGCTATTGACAGTGTTGCGCGCCGTAGCGGCCAGCAGGCCGCCGGTCGCCGGGTCGCGCCAGTAGTTTTCCAGAGCTCTTTTGAGCTCACGATTACGCCCTATCCGCGGAATGCCCGCGAGGGTTGCGTGAATTGCCATGATCTCGTGATTTCCTCGTCAGTCGTGATCAGCATCGGATATGAAATTGCACAACCGGCAGGCATTCGGACTTGTCATCACTGCAAGATTGGTTATCAACGCGTCGGATAAACCAAAGCTCTGGCAGTGATGCTTACCGTTGCGGGACAGTTCCGGACTTGCACCGGGATTCCCCTGCATAACTCGAAGGTCTTATGCGCGCTAGGCTCAAAACACACCTTGCGCGGAAAACGTGCGATATGCAGCACTTTCCTTAATGAACACCTTCGAGGCGGCTGTGGATGTGAAGTATATCGCAATATACAAATATCTCATTCACTTAGCCCCCTCCCCGAGCCTTTGCTTTGATGCTCTCCTGCTGGGGCCAAAGTGATTAAGCTCGTAGTCATAAAAGCTATTTATCCCACCTCTTTTCAAGGAGTGACCTCGAGTGACACAGGCTTCCGAAATTACTCTGAGGGGCGCCAAGATTCCGTTCGATGGCCCGGTCCAGTCAGGCGTTGAACAGCCCGGTCAGGCACATCTTCGCCTTGTCGCATTCGATTTGAAGGACGGCATCGACGCAGCAGATTTGAAGGAACTGTTCTCCTCGCTTACCGACGTTGCCCGCCGCCTCACCCAAGGCCAGGACATCGAGGGGTATCTGGAACCGGAAATGGTTGCAGCCACTGCAAACCTGACTATCACAGCCGGTTTCGGTGAGCGCATCTTCGACGTCCTCGGCAAACCAGGGCGCAAGCCGGCTGGTCTGCACGATATCCCGTCATTCCAGCATGACATGCTCCGCCCTGAGTGGGGTCAGTCTGACTTCGCTCTGCAGTTGTGTGGTGATGACCTCGTCACCGTTTCGGCCGCGTCCCGTCTACTGGAAAAGAAGGCGGCTCCGTGGGCTCGCGTGAAGTGGTTCCAGAAGGGCTTTTCCTACGCCTGGGGTTCGCAGCCTCACGGCGCTACCCCACGCAACCCGCTGGGCCAGCTCGACGGCACCGTCAACCCGTCCACTCCGGAGGAATGGTCCGAACAGGTGTGGATTGACTCCAAGGACAAGGCGATTAACAACTCGTGCGTGATGGTTGTTCGCCGTATTGCGCTCGACTTGAACAATTGGGATGAGCTCAGCACCGACGATCGTTCCATCGTTATCGGTCGTGACTTCCACACCGGTGCTCCTCTTTCCGGCGGCAATGACGAGTTCGATGAAGAGGACATGGACGCCGTCGATGACCAGGGCGAGTACCTCATCCACCGCCAGTCTCACTTGGCGCTTTCCCGTGAGCAGGATGGTCAGCCTGACGACGCCCTGCGTCGCCGCGCCTATGCCTACGAAGACCAGCCCGGTGAGCCGGCCTTCCCGTTCGAAGGACCGAACGTTGGCCTGGTCTGGGTTGCATTCCAGAAGAACCCGGACAACCAATTCAGTGCAATCCAGGCCCGTTTGGATCGCGGCGATTTGCTCAATGAGTGGAACCGTCACATCGGCTCCGCTGTGTATTGGATCGCCCCTGGCACTACCCCTGATTCTTACTGGGGACAGGAGTTGATTGAGGGGTAGAGGCTGCAAGCTGGCGGCGAAAAACTGACTTGGCGGGCTAAGGCCTGACGGACTAAAATCTGACGGGCTGCAAATGTGAAACTGACCTAGTTTATGACACTTTCGGGCCAATTTTCTGGCCGTTTTTGACATAAACTCAGTCACTAACTTGCACTGGCCCGCCGTCGTCAGCCGTAAGGGCATCGCCCCGCCGCCGCCAGCCATAAGAAAACGCCCGCCGAGTGCCTGAGCACTCCTACGGGCGTTTCTTCTAGACAAGAACTTTGTCAGTCACGGACCACCGAGCTAGTCACCAATCTGGTCACGGCCACGCTTAACAATCTTCGGGTCCGGAGTACCAACCAGCTCGTGGTCCTTCTCCGTGTACTCAAACTTGCTCAGCACGTAACGCATCGCGTTGATGCGGGCACGCTTCTTGTCGTTGGACTTAATGGTAATCCACGGGGACTCATCGGTATCCGTATAGCGGAACTGCTCTTCCTTTGCGCGGGTGTAGTCACCCCAACGATCCAACGAAGCGAGGTCCATCGGAGAGAGCTTCCACTGACGTACCGGGTCAACCTGGCGAATTGCGAAGCGAGTGCGCTGCTCCTTCTGGGTCACAGAGAACCACAGCTTGGTCAGCGAAATACCGGAGCCCAGAATCATGTTCTCCAGCATCGGAACCTCACGCAGGAACTCTGCATGCTGAGACTCAGTACAGAAACCCATCACGCGCTCAACGCCCGAACGGTTGTACCAAGAACGGTCGAAGAAGACGATTTCGCCAGCGCACGGAAAATGCTCAATATAGCGCTGGAAGTACCACGAGGTGGACTCACGCGGCGACGGCTTTTCCAGAGCCACAGTTCGAGCACCACGCGGATTCAGGTGCTCGTTAAAGCGCTTAATGGTACCGCCCTTACCAGCGGCGTCACGGCCTTCGAAGAGGATGATGTGCTTCTGACCAGTTTCCTTGGTCCAGTTCTGCCACTTCAGAAGCTCAATCTGCAGCTTCCTCTTAATAGACTCGTATTCCTTGCGCGTCATGCGCTCCTCGTACGGGTAGCCATCGCGCCAGGTATCAACCCGCTCACCGTCTGGAGTGACCAGTACCGGATCGTCCTCATCAGAATCATCGACGACGTAACCTTCGGTCTTCGCCAAATCGACGATGTGGAATTCCTCTTCATTCTTGTCAGCCATACCCCTTATCCTACTGAATTTCTCTACCACACGTCCCCCATGCGGGTGCCCTTACCTGCAATTTCCCAGCAGTTAACGTTCCGTCTTACCGAAATTGAGGGGGTGGGACTGCACGCAGCGACCGTCGATAAGCACTGCGCGTACAATAAATGCCATGTTGTTATCCGAGGCTCTTGCCGCACGATCCGAAGTTTCCGACCGGCTGGCTGAGATTAATCGCCGTCTCGCGCTGGTGGCGCAGGTGCAGGAAGGCGATACGCCTGATGAAGATCCGCAAGCGCTTATTGCCGAAGCCGAGCGTCTGATGGCGCGCTTCGAATGGCTGGTGCGCTCGATTAACGCAACGAATTCCGCTACTGCCTTCGAGGACGGAACGCTTAGCGACGCACTTGCGAAGCGCGACCACCTGCTAACACGGCGGCGGTTCTACACCTCCGCAGCCGATCAGGGCTCGGGTCGGCGGGATCGATACTCAGCTTCGGAGATTCGCTATGTCGCCACTGTGGATATCCGGTCGCTGCGCCAGAAAGCCGACAAGGCGGCGAAGGAATACCGGGACTTGGATACCCGTATTCAGCAGGCGAACTGGTCAACCGAGCTTATCGAGGCCGCGAATAAGCCGGCCGAATAGCAAAGTGGCAGGGTTCGGTAGCGAAACCAGAAGAATTTCACATTTTGATAAGTCGGTAGTTGCATCCAGATTGTCGGCGAGCGCGACGGCCTGTCTCTGGCCTTAAAGGGACACCTAAAGATCTCACCTGTACTGAGGCAGCAGGATTAATAACAGACAGTCCTCGTCATTGCGTACATGGGTACAGATCATCGGTTATTTTTCACTACCAAGCGCTGAGGCGTCTGATGCAACGAGGGTGGGTTCGGGGACTTAAAACTTTCTCAAGTTACACAGCAAAAAGCGCCGCTGAGGATTTCCCTCAGCGGCGCTTTTTAGGCTAACTCAAGCAGTCGGGACCTCTTTTAGAAGCCCATGCCGCCCATCTCGTCGCCACCCGGCATTGCCGGCATAGCCGGTTCCGGCTTGTCAGCGACAACAGCCTCGGTGGTCAGGAACAGAGCCGCAATGGAAGCGGCATTCTGCAGTGCGGAGCGGGTAACCTTCACCGGGTCGTTGATGCCAGCTTCCATCAGGTCGATGTACTCGCCGGTAGCAGCGTTCAGGCCTTCACCCTGCGGCAGGGAAGCAACCTTCTCGGTAACGACGCCGGCCTCGAAACCAGCGTTCAGAGCAATCTGGCGCAGCGGAGCTGCGAGAGCCGCACGCACGATGCGGACACCGGTTGCCTCGTCGCCGGTCAGACCCAGCTCGTCGTCAAGCACGTGCGAGACCTGCAGCAGTGCGGAACCGCCACCTGCGACGATGCCCTCTTCCACAGCAGCCTTTGCGTTACGGACGGCATCCTCAATGCGGTGCTTGCGCTCCTTGAGCTCGACCTCAGTTGCGGCGCCAGCCTTGATAACTGCAACACCGCCGGCGAGCTTAGCCAGGCGCTCCTGCAGCTTCTCCTTGTCGTAGTCGGAGTCGGAGTTCTCGATCTCAGCGCGGATCTGGTTGACGCGGCCCTCGATAGCGGACTGCTCGCCAGCGCCCTCGACGATAGTGGTCTCGTCCTTGGTGACGACCACCTTGCGAGCGCGACCCAGCAGCGGCAGGTCAGCGGTCTCGAGCGACAGGCCGACCTCCTCGGAGATGACCTGGCCATCGGTCAGGATAGCCATGTCCTGCAGCATTGCCTTACGACGGTCGCCGAAGCCCGGAGCCTTGACAGCGACAGACTTGAAGGTACCGCGGATCTTGTTGACGACCAGGGTGGACAAAGCCTCGCCCTCGACGTCCTCAGCAATGATCAGCAGCGGCTTGCCGGACTGCATGACCTTCTCCAGCAGCGGCAGCAGGTCCTTGATGTTGGAAATCTTGCCGGAAACCAGGAGGATGTACGGATCCTCCAGAACGGCCTCCTGGCGCTCCATGTCAGTGGCGAAGTAACCGGAGATGTAGCCCTTGTCGAAGCGCATACCCTCGGTCAGCTCCAGGTCGAGACCAAAGGTGTTGGCCTCTTCCACGGTAATGACGCCTTCCTTGCCGACCTTGTCCATAGCGGTGGCAATCAGCTCACCGATAGCCGGGTCAGCAGCGGAGATACCAGCGGTAGCAGCAATCTGCTCCTTGGTCTCAATGTCCTTAGCGGACTCCAGGAGCTTCTCGGTAACAGCCGTGACAGCCTTCTCGATGCCGCGCTTGATGCCCATCGGGTTGGAGCCAGCAGCAACGTTGCGCAGACCCTCGGAAACCAGAGCCTGAGCCAGAACGGTAGCGGTAGTAGTACCGTCACCAGCGACATCGTCGGTCTTCTTGGCAACTTCCTTGACCAGCTCAGCGCCGATCTTCTCGTAAGGATCCTCAAGTTCGATTTCACGTGCAATGGAGACACCGTCGTTGGTGATCAGCGGTGCGCCCCACTTGCGCTCGAGGACTACGTTGCGACCCTTCGGGCCCAGCGTAACCTTGACAGCGTCTGCCAGGGTGTTCAGACCCGTTTCGAGACCGCGGCGGGCCTCCTCGTCAAATGCAATCATCTTAGCCATGAGGTTTGAAGAATCCTCCGTCTATTTATGTGGCACTTACATTGGAAGTTGACCCAGGCGCCCGCGACGGCATGTGATTCGAGGGAAGCGCCGCCCTCTCCATCACCGGAGTCAACACTGTACTTTTTAACGACTTTGCAACACTTGTTTCAGCCTGCGCTGCAGTATGTGCTGCAGTTTGCTGCAACTCGCATACAACGCACACATACACAAGGTGTGAAGTTGTTTTTATTAGCACTCAATTAGAGCAAGTGCTAATTCACTTTTTTAGCACTCAACCCCATCGAGTGCAAGGTTAAGCGCCGCAACTCCCAACGCCAATACCACTCCCGACGTCACTCCCAACGTCATCATGGTTGTGCGCCTACACTGTCGCACATGAGCATTATTAATAAGGAACTCACGGACGCCCTGCGAGACCACATCTCCAGCCAACGCGAGACCATCCGCACCCAGCTGACCGAGCTGGTGGCTTTCCCTTCCGTACACGGCACCGAAGAAACCAAACAGGCTTGCATTGACGCAGCTCAGGCGGTTACCAAGATGTACGCAGAGCTGGGCATCGAACTGAAGGCGCACCACACCGTCGACGGCTCGATTGCACTGTCGGGTTTCGTCCCCGCGTCGTCGGAAAGCGCGAAGACCGTACTGCTCTACTCCCATTACGACGTCCAGCCGGCGGGCGACGAGTCCGCTTGGACCGCAGATCCGTGGACACTCGACGAGCGCGACGGTCGCTGGTACGGCCGCGGTACTGCCGACTGCAAGGGCAACGTGGTCATGCACCTGGCTGCGCTGCGCGCGCTGCGCGACGACGCTCTTGCGGGCCACGTCGACATGCCAAACATCAAACTCATCGTGGAGGGCTCCGAGGAGCGCGGGTCGGCGGGCCTGAACAACCTCATCGCCACACAGCCAGAGCTTTTCGACGCCGACGTCATCCTCATTGCGGATGTCGGCAATGCCGAGGTTGGCCAGCCGACGCTCGTGACCACTCTGCGCGGCACCGCCGATGTGGAAGTACGCGTCGATGCGCTGGAGCAGCCGGTTCACTCGGGCATGTTCGGCGGCGCAGCCCCGGATGCGCTGGCGGCACTGATTCGCATGCTCGACAGCCTGCGCGATGAAAATGGCTTTACTTCTATTGATGGACTGGACTGCTCGCAGCGGTGGGAGGGCCTGGACTACTCGCCAGAGACTTTCCGCACTGACGCCGGCGTGCTCAATGGAGTGGGCCTGATTAGCAACGAGGACACTTCCGTCTCCGATCTGACCTGGGCGCGCCCGTCGGTGATTGTGACCGGCATCGACTGCCCACCGGCAACCAATGCTGTCAACGCGATTTCGTCGACCGCCATGGCGCACATTAACTTCCGCATCCCAGGCGGCGTTGATCCGGCTGAGGCGCAGGACGCGCTGGAAAATCACCTGCGCGCACATGCTCCGTGGGGCGTGAAGGTGACGGTCGAACGCGACGAGCTGGCTAACCCGTTCCGGGCCAACGTTGAGGGCAAGGTTGTGCAACTGGTCGCTGACAGCCTGTCGGCCGCCTATGGCAAGGAGACCGCAAGCATGGGCGAGGGCGCCTCAATTCCGCTGTGCGCCACCCTGCTGGACGCCGTACCAGGTGCTGACATCGCGCTTTACGGCGTGGAGGAGCCACAGGCTCGCATCCACTCGGCTGATGAATCGGTCGACCCGAACGAGATTCGCGACATCGCTATTGGCGAGGCGGTTTTCCTGGCCTCTGTCAACGGAATTTAACGGGGACAGCAAAGAATCCACCAAAGATATTGATTGAATGACTTGTGTCACATCTTTTACCTGTAGTAAGGTTCCACCCATGCAGCAGAACATTCTTATTCGAGTAGCGAAGGCTACGAACCCCGGTGGAGGCCGACAGGACTGACCCCTCCACACGGGGTCTCTGGCCGCAACTTCTCAAAGCACTTGGTTGGTCCGCCACTCACAGCAAAAGCAACTAAGCAAAGGACCAGAAAAGAATGTTTCCCACTCGCACCCAGAAGAACATGTCCACTTCGACGACGTTCACGGGCAAGCGCCCTTCGTTGGAGCACCAGGACGACGGCAATGTGCGAACTTATTCCGACGATCCATTTAGGGCTCGATTCGGACATCGCCTGCCTCGAGGCTTAAGGCAAGAAGCTCGTGGCATGAACTGGCAGAAGTTCAAGGACACCTACTCCCCCACGAGCGGCCCGGTTCAGATCAAGAATTTCGAGGCAACCCGCGGCACCCTGGGGCGCTGGAATTTCAACGCTGACTTAACACTGACCGACAAGGACGACCACACCCACACCTTCACCCAGGAGATTACCGCTATGGGGCCGGTGTCGGCTTGCACTAATCTGCTGGCTGATGCAGGTTACCGCGTGGAAATCGTGGAATTCCACCAGTTCGAAATCTTCGAAGCTACCGCTACCTTTGTCTATGCAGGTCACAACAATGACCATGTGTGGACCATGGGCTTCGGCCAGACTCCGGAGGCTTCCGTGCTCTCCGCTTTGGTCTGCGCTGCTAACCGCCTGCATGGGTAGGACGCGGATGCTGCTCGTTTAGTAAACGGGGGGGGGAATGCGACCGGGGAAGCCCAACGCATGTGGGCCTCGAGCATTCGCGTTTTAGCGCTTCAGCCCCGCGATCATGGTCTTCAAGTTGCTGCGCAGGAAATCCTCGTAGGTTCCCGCGACCGTGCCCGGCTTGCCGAGCTCATCGGAGTGCAGTGGCTCGTCGAAGATCGGAATCCCGGCCTCCTTCGAGACGGTCTTCATGGGGCGCGTATCCACGTTCGACTCCACGAACAGGTGCTTCGGGCGCTTGTCCTTCAGCTGGCGCACGAGGTGTCCGATCTGCGCGGGGGAGCCGTTTTCATCCGTGTCGATCTGCCAGATATACAGCTGCTCCATGCCGTAGGTGTCGACCATGTATTGGAAGGCATGTTCACTGGCCACGAGCACACGATCCTCCTTCGGCAGCGCACCGATCTGCTCGCGGTAGTCGGCGTCGATGCTCTCCAGCATGGCCTTGTACTCCGCCCCCTTCTCCTCGATGTGCTCGGCACGCTCGGGCAGGGCCTCGGCCAGCGCCGCGGTCACGTTCTCGGCCATCGCGATGCCGACGGTCGGGTCCAGGAAGGCGTGCGGGTTGATCTCCTGATTGCCCTTTTCGTCCTTGAGGTACTTCGGTTCCACGCCCTTGGTGGCCTCGACCATCTGGGAATCGTCCAGGCCCGCGGTGTTTTTCAGTTTCGCGAGCCAGCCGTGCTCACCGCCCTCGAGGTTCAGCCCGTTGTAGAACAGCAGGTCGGCGTCGCTCGTCGCATCCAGGTCCGCGGGCAGGGGGTCGTAGTCGTGCGGGTCCGTGCCGGTCGGCACGAGGTTATGGACGTCCACCGCCTCGCCGCCGATCTCCTCCACCAGGTCCGCCAGCAGCGTGAAGGTGGTGACGACGTTCAGCTGCTCACCGTCTGCCTTCTCCTCCGTCGAGAAGGTCACGGCCCCGAACACGAGGGCACCGCCCACCAGGAGGGCCAACAGCGCGGCCAGTGGCTTATTGCCCAGCGAGCGAGCAATCAGTCCCTTGCCTGGCGCGAAGAGGAAAGCCAGCAGGAACAGCGCGCTGGCGGTCAGCACGATCGTCACGCCGGAGGACACGTTGTAGCTATAGCTCAGGAACAGCCCCACTACGGAGCTGAGCGCCGAGATCGCCACTGAAAGCCCGATCATCACTCCCAGCCGGTTCGTCAGCAGGTACGCCGCCGACGCCGGAGTGATCAGCAGGGAGACCACCAGGATCACGCCCACCGTCTGCAGGGAAATGACCGTCACCAGCGTGAGCACCACCATCAGCCCGTAGTGGATTGCCCGCACGGGCACGCCAGCCGACTGCGCCATGACGGGGTCGAAGGTGCTGAGCTTGAGCTCCTTGTAAAAGACCAGCGTGAGAATCAGCACGGCAGCGGCAATACCGATCGAGAGGTTGCGGTCGGCGTCCTGAACGGTCAGGACGTTGCCGAAGAGGATCTCCGTCAGATCCGTCGCCGTCTGCGCTTTCGCCATGAGCAGCACGCCGATCGCGAAGAAGGTGGAAAAGACGATGCCGATCGCCGAATCGTTCTTCACAGTGGAGCGTTCGCTGATCAGCCCGATCGCCAGTGTGGCGAGTAGACCCGCGACCACCGCCCCGAGGAAGAGGTTCGTGCCGAGCAGGTAGGAGGCCGCGACCCCCGGTAGTACGGCGTGCGAGATGGCGTCGCCGATCAGGGCCATGCCGCGCAGCACGATGAAGCTGCCGACGATGCCGCAGGCCACGCCCACGATCACCGAGGTGATCAGCGCTTTTTGCAGGTAGCCGTGGCTGAGTAGTGAGTCGAGGAACTCCGCGATCATGCTGTCTCCTCCTGGAGGGCTGCCTGCCGTGGCGTGGGGTGGGCTGGTGCTGACGGCTCGCGGATGACGAGCGCGCCGAAGGCCTTCTGCAGCACGTCGGGGACGAAGACCTCCTCGGTGGGACCCGCCGCGACGAGCTCGCCGTTGAGGACGATGAGGTCGTTGTAGTAGCCGCGCACCGTGTTCATGTCGTGGTGCACGACGACGACGTGCTTGCCCGCGTCCGCCATCTGCCGCAGCAGGGTCACGATCGTCTTCTCGCTGGGGACGTCGATGCCGACGAAGGGCTCGTCCAGGAAGATGTACTCCGCGTCCTGGACGATGGCGCGGGCAAAGAGGACGCGCTGGAACTGTCCGCCCGAGAGTTCGCTGATGTGGCGGTGGCGAAAGTCCCACATGTCGACGTCCTTGAGAGCCTGGGTGGCTGCTTCGCGTTCGGCCTTGCCGGGGCGGTGGAAAAGACCCAGGCGCGGGTAAGTGCCCATCAGGACGGTGTCGAAGACGCTGGTGGGGAAGTTGCGGTCGAGGTCAGAGCGCTGCTCGATATAAGCGATTGCGCGGCGCTGCTCGGCGGGGGCCTTGCCGTCGAGGGTGACGGGGTAGCCGGCAGGGGCGCCGGTGGGGCCTGTGCCGTGGACGTTGTGTTTGTCCAGGATCTGGAGCATCGCCTTCATGAGGGTGGATTTGCCTGAGCCGTTGGGGCCGATGATGCCGTGCATGCCGGGGGAGTCGAGGGTGAAGCTGATGTTCCGAATCGCGGTGTTCGCGCCGTAGCTCACGCTCAAGTTCTGGACGCTAATACTCATGGCAGCCAAGAATAGTGGTCAGTTCAATGAATCACCAAGTTCAATGTATTGACCTTTGGGGTGGGGTGGTGTTGGGGGGGGGCAGTAATGGCACTGATTTGGGGCTTGAGCAGTCAGCCGCTCAAGCCCCAAAAAATGCCCAACTTCCGCCCCCCACAACTCACCCCCAAATTTTCACTTTCCCAGAAACAATTGACCGTTTTCACACACTCGGTTAACACCGCTTCAAATGCTTAAGTCCCTAAAACGGGGTTGCATGAACTGGCGTGTTCCAATCATTATGGAATAGTGACTTCTCTCCTGTGCATCCTGTTCGTTACGGCAGCGCTTGCACCATGGACGATTAAGTGGCTCGGAACCCGCGGGTTCCTCGTACTCAGCCTCCCGCTGGCAGGCGGTGCCATCTACACCGGCACCCATCTCGTTCGCTTAGCTCTAGACAATGGCAACGGGGAAACTTCCGCACTCACGCAACCCGCCGTCACGCATTTTTCGTGGATGCCCATTATCCACTTGGATGTAAACCTGCGATTAGGTCCTATTGAATCGCTCTTCGGCACGCTGGTTTTGACCATCGGCTTTCTCGTACTGGTGTACTGCTCCGGTTACTTCATCAACCCGCCACTCGGCAAACGTCGCCGCGTAGGTTCCTTCGCAGCCCAAATGATCGCCTTCGCTGCGGCGATGTACGGCCTGGTCATCAGCGACAGCATCATGCTGATGTTCGTCTTCTGGGAAATTACCTCGGTTCTGTCCTTCCTCCTGGTGGGCTACTACGCCGAGCGCGCCTCCTCCCGTCGCGCAGCAGGCCAGGCGCTCCTGGTCACGACGCTGGGTGGCCTCATCATGCTGGTCGGTATCGTTCTGATGGGAGTGACCACCGGTTTCTGGAACTTCTCCGAACTCACCGCGCCTGGCGCTCTGACAGCGGCACAGCTGGACTCCACGGCAGTATCCACGGCCGCAATCCTGCTGGTCGTTGGTGCGCTGTCGAAGTCCGCTATCGCGCCCTTCCACTTCTGGCTACCCGGTGCAATGGCCGCCCCTACCCCGGTTTCTTCCTTCCTGCATTCGGCAGCGATGGTCAAAGCCGGTGTGTTCCTGGTTGCCCGGCTCGCGCCGACCTTCAATGACACCAACGCGTGGCAGCCAATCATCATCCCGCTCGGCCTCTTGACCATGATCATGGCCGGCTGGATGGCCCTGCGCCAGAAGGATCTCAAGCTGATTATGGCGTATGGCACTGTCAGCCAGTTGGGATTCATCATCACAGTCGCGTCGATAGGCACGCGTGCGACGATGCTGGCAGCCCTGGCACTGACGCTCGGCCATGCCATGTTCAAGGCCGCGCTGTTTATGGTCGCGGGCACAATTGACAGGCTGACTGGTACGCGCGATATCCGTGAGCTCTCTGGGCTCGGTAGAAAGTCGCCGCAGTTGCTGGTGATTTCGATTCTCGCCGCTGCATCGATGATGGGTGTGCCGCCGTTCTTCGGCTTCGTCGCCAAGGAAGCTGCGCTGGAGGCCACGCTCAATGCTGATCCGCTGCATGGGATGCCGTCGGTGTTTACCACCATTGGCCTCGTCGTGGGTTCGATTCTGACCGTAGCGTACTCGCTGTACCTGCTGCGCGCCGCGTTTGCGACCAAGTCCAGCACCCACGCCAGCGGCGGTGGCACTTCCCCTGCCGTGGCAGAGATGGATTCCCCGACGTGGGATCAGATTGGCCCGGCTTGGCTGTTGGCGCTGGCAGGTTTGGTTTTCGGCCTGGTTCCCCGCGTCCTCGACTCGATTATCTCGCCCTACCTCACCAATGCCTACCCGAATGCGGAAGCAGAATCGCACCTGGCTCTCTGGCACGGTTTCACCCTTCCTCTGGCGCTGACAGCCACAATTCTGATCACAGGTGGCATCATGCACTGGCAGCGCAAACTGGTGCGTCAGCTACAGTTTGAACAGCCGGCTCTCGGTAGTGCCGATGCGCTTTACGACGGCATCCTGGACTTGGCCCGCCGTCTTTCTCTCCGTGCCACTGCTGCGACCCAGCGTGGTTCCCTTCCGTTGAATGAGGCGGTCATTTTGCTGACCCTCATCGTGCTGTCCATCGGTGCCTTGTTGCTCGGTGAGCGTGATGAGCTCCGGATGGAACTGTGGGACTCTGCACCGCAGGGCGCGGTCGCGTTGATTATGATCATCGCGGCTTTGGCCGCCACCCAACAGAAAAACAGGCTCTCCGGTGTCATCCTGGTAGGTGTGACCGGCTACGGCTTGGCCATTATCTTCGCCATGTACGGTGCACCTGATTTGGCTCTGACGCAGCTGCTGGTTGAGACGGTCTCAATGATTGTTTTCGTGTTGGTGCTGCGCACGCTCTCGCCGCGGGCACCGGCATCAAATCCGAGGTGGATACGACACCGTGCATGGCTGGCCATCGCAGTCGGTGTCACTGTCCCAGTGTTGGCCGCCTACGCTATGGGCTCCCGTCGTACTGAGCCAATCTCCGGCGACATTCCGCCGCTGGCTCACGAC
The DNA here is from genome assembly GCF_014335085.1 of Corynebacterium sp. LK26. Lineage (NCBI taxonomy): Bacteria > Bacillati > Actinomycetota > Actinomycetes > Mycobacteriales > Corynebacteriaceae > Corynebacterium > Corynebacterium sp. LK26. The sequence goes on along the minus strand of NZ_PDHB01000011.1, from coordinate 215,441 downwards.
ATTGGGCACGGCCAGAATGCGGTCAACGTACTTCTTGTCGATATCCGCGCCTGGGATACCTTCGGTGAAATCACCGTGCTGGTGATGGTGGCGCTGGGGATTACCTCGCTGGTATTCCGCACGCACACGATGCACATGCGCTCAAAGATTAAGCCACAGCGGAATCGTGCTCGCCGCAACACCCGCTGGTTGAACACCATCGATGAGTCCGGTGAAGCCGAGCGGTTGCGCTACCCAATCATGGTTCTGGTGGCATCGCGCGCGCTCTTCCCCGCCATGATGGTGGTTTCCATCTACCTCTTCTTCGCCGGCCACAACGATGTCGGTGGTGGCTTCGCAGGTGGCCTCGTGGCTGCGCTGGCACTGACCATGCGTTATCTCATCGGTGGGCATCGTGAACTGGCAGCAACTCTGCCAATTCCTACCGAGGTACTTCTCGGCGGCGGTCTGCTGGTGTCGGCTCTTAGCGCCGTATGGCCACTGTTCGTGGGTTGGGCTCCGCTGACTTCCTGGTACGGCTCGCGGGAAATTCCGCTGCTCGGCGACGTCACCGTTGTCTCCCCTATGCTCTTTGACCTGGGTGTGTACATGATTGTCGTTGGCACGATTGTCTACATCCTGCGCAGTTTGGGCGGCGGCATCGATGCTCAGATAAACCTTCGCGCTGAGCGTGATCGTTCACGTCGTGTGAATCGAGCCGCACTCGGCCAGTCCCGCCAGCTGCGTAGCAAGTTGGCGGCGGCTAAGCCCGCAGGTGTTAAGTCCGCAGGCGCCAAGACTGCAAGTGCGAAGCCAACCGGTGCCAAGCCTGCAAGTGCCAAGACTGCAGGCGCCAAAACAGCGGCAGATGCACGGACTGCGACCAACACCACCGAGTCAGAGGCATCACAACCGACCACCCCAGCTAGGACCGAAGGAAAGGACACTCACCAGTGATTCTCAATTTTGTTCTGCTGGCTACTGTCGGCACGCTGATCGCCGCCGGGGTGTACCTGTTCCTCGATCGTTCGTTGACCAGGATGCTCATGGGACTGTTGCTGATGGGCAACGGTATCAACCTGCTCATCCTGCTTGGCTCTGGTTCGCCGGGGCGCCCACCGATTTGGGATAGGGAATCGCTAGTCAGCGATGCTCAGGCGGACTCGCTGCCCCAGGCCTTTATCCTCACCGCGATTGTTATCTCTATGGGCATGACCGCCTTCCTGTTGGCTCTGCTCTATCGCCAGCACCGCTACCACATCGGCGATCACGTGCAGGATGACCACGAGGACCGCAACCTGGCACTGCGTCGCGCCAGCGACCCGTCGGCTGCTCCGGATCACGACAAGTCCGACGACCCCACCACCGGTCGTCCCACGGAGGCCGGAGATAACTTCGGTCCGGTCAGTTTCGAAAAGCCCGTGACCCCACCATCAAACACCCCAGGAGGTGACGACGATGATGACTGAGCAACTAATTCTGGCACTCATTCCGCTGCCTATCATCGTCCCCGCCGCCACCGCCGCAATTGCTCTGCTGCTGGCACGTTTTCCCAAAGCACAGCAGGCGATCGCGCTGTTTTCACTCGGCAGCCTGCTGGGAGTCGCCAGCGCCTTGGTGTACCTGATTTATGCCCACGGCATCCACACGGTCCAGGTTGGCGGCTGGGACGCACCAATCGGCATCACACTCGTGGCCGACAACCTCGCAGTGTTGATGATTACTGTCTCGCAGCTCGTCCTCTTCGCCGTGATGTGGTTCGGCATCGGCCAGGGCATTAGCGATGGCGATGAAGACGAGCCCATCTCCGTCTTCGTTCCGACGTACATGCTGCTCAACATGGGTGTCTCAATGGCCTTCCTGGCTGGCGACCTGTTCAACATGTATGTCGGTTTCGAGGTTCTGCTCGTAGCCTCCTACGTGCTGCTCACCTTGGGGGCATCGTCGTCACGCATTCGCGCAGGCGTGTCGTATGTGATGGTCAACATGCTGTCCTCGATGGTGTTCCTGCTGGCGATTGGCCTGGTTTATCAGGCGGTCGGCACGGTGAACTTCGCGCACATTTCCCTGCGCATGGAAGCCATCCCCGACGGCACCCGCACCGCAATCTTCGCAGTGCTGCTCGTCGCCTTCGCAGTGAAAGCGGCGGTGTTCCCGCTGTCGGCATGGCTGCCGGACTCCTACCCCACCGCACCGTCGATGGTCACCGCGGTCTTCGCGGGTCTGCTGACGAAGGTGGGTGTCTACGCAATCATCCGCACGCGCAGTGTCGTTTTCCCCGACGGCAGGCTTGACGACGTCCTGATGTGGGCCGGCCTGGCGACAATGCTCATGGGCATTCTCGGTGCCATGGCCCAAAATGACATCAAACGTCTCTTGTCATTTACGCTGGTGTCCCATATCGGTTACATGATCTTCGGTATTGCCGTCGGCAATACGCTGGGCCTCGGCGGCGCCATCTTCTACATCGTCCACCACATTCTGGTGCAGACGGCGCTGTTCCTGGTGGTCGGGCTTATCGAACGCCAGGCGGGCTCGTCCTCCCTGCGCAGTCTGGGCGGTCTGGCCAAGTCGTCGCCGCTGCTGGCGCTGCTATACCTGGTCCCCGCGCTCAACCTCGGTGGTATCCCGCCGTTCTCGGGCTTCCTGGGCAAGGTCATGCTGATTGAGGCCGGTGCGCACAACGGATCCGCCACCGCGTGGATCCTGGTTGCGGGATCTATCATCACCAGCCTGCTGACTCTCTACACCATGATTCTCGTCTGGTCGAAGGCATTCTGGCGCGACCGTTCCGATGCCCCCGAGGGCGACACCGTGCTGGCACACCCAGCCACACTTCGGGAAAAAACTCAGATGGTTGCTATCTCAGAGCGTGACGACGTCGGCAGGATGCCACTCGGCATGGTGATGCCGACGGCCCTGCTGGTGATTGCCTCCGTGGGCGTCACTGTTTTGGCCGGTCCACTGTCCAATGTGGCGACCTCAGCGGCAAGCAATGTCGCGAATGTCGATGAGTACCGCGCGGCAGTTCTCGGTATCGACTCGGCCGATGACAAGGGACTGGAGCAGCTGAAGAACCCAGGCCGCACCAAGAGCCCGTGGGAGTCGGACCCGGTGACCGAACATGCCACCAGCACGTTGGAAGGAGCAGGTGAAAGCTCATGAGTAAAGCTCGCGCCAGGGTGGCCGCAAAACGACCACCGCGTATTTCAATCCTGTTGTTCCTGTTCACGCTGATTATTTGGGTCATGCTGTGGGGCGAAGTGACATTTGCCAATGTGCTTTCGGGAATCCTGGTAGCCACGTTGCTCAACCTCGCCATGCCTATCCCGCCAAACAGCGCGCTGGACATCAACTTCGGTGGCATGGTGCGACTGTTCGGTTCCTGGACAATCGACTTTGTGAAGGCCTCAATCAGTGTCTCCTGGCTGGCCATCCGACGAGCTGATCCACCACCGACGGCCATCATCAAGGTCCCTATGCGCACCAATGACGATATTTCGCTCACGACTGCAATGGCACTGATTAACTTGCAGCCGGGCGGAATCATCGTGGACATCGACAAGCGGGAAAAGACGCTGACCATGCACATTCTCGACGCGTCGTCGACGAGCAAGGTAGCCGAGCAAATCAACCAGCTGACTCGAATCGAGCGTCGGGTTATTCGGGCGTTTGAAAACCGCGATGTCAACGAGCAACCGACCAAGTCGGTGCCAAGTGACAACCAGGTGAGCAGTGACAAGAGCAGCGAAAGGAGTAGCCGATGAACCCGGAAGTTTTTAACACTCTGCTCGGAGTGGCTGCCGCAGGCTATTTCATTGCGGTGATGATTACCCTCGGGCACATGATTGCCGGTCCAAACTCGCTGGACCGCCTGGTGGCGCTGGAGTCGACGACTGCAATGCTGCAGGGCATGCTCGCTGCGTTCATGGCCTGGAGCTTGGACACTTCGGTGGTCTACCCAATGCTCATCATTGCGCTGCTCGGTTTCCTGTCTTCGCTGGCGGTCGCCAAGTTCCGTGTTCCGGATGACGGAAAGCAGCCCGCAAAGAGCTCCCGGAAGGGTGCGACGAAAGCAACCGGAAAGGTCGCCACAAAGAAAACCGCACAGAAAGCGGCGCCTAAGGCAACACCGACAACGGCTCCGAAAACAGCGAAGGGAGAATCCAAATGATTCTCGTGGCAGACATTATCGCCATCACACTGATTCTCACCGGAATGCTACTGTGCGTTGCAGCGTCCGTGGGATTGATACGCTTCCGCGACACCATCAGTCGGATGCACGCATCCTCCAAGCCACAAACACTGGGGCTAATTTTGACGCTGTCGGGCTCGCTTGTACACGTCGCCACGCACGCGTCAGCTCACACAACTACTAGCAGTGACTTGGCTCTGTTGACCCTGATTATCCTGTTTGCTCTGGGTACATCGCCGATTGTTAGTAACCGCGTTGGCCACGAGGCGTTCAAGGAGAGGCTCGTCGACGAGGACAGCGTGGCCCGCGATGACAGCCGGGAATAACGAGAGGACAATGGCCTTAAGTCACTGACTGGGTTTATGACAAAGTGACTAGGTTTATGCACCTCAAAAGTGCTATAAGCCTAGTCACTATTTTTGTCTAGGCACACACCGCTTAACGACGGCTAGTCGCTCACCTGCTCGTGGAAATCTGCAGGCGCTATCGGATGCCCGGCGCGCAGTTCCTGCACTGCAAGATCCACAGCGGCCCGCCACGGGGTGTGGCCAATGCGCTCTTCGTTCGCTCGTACGTCGTCCTCGGTAGCCATGGAAGGCAGCGCCCCGGCTGCATCCGCCACAGTGCGCTGACGCTCGTATGCCGCGCCCATTTCCACGATGTTGTTGACGAATTCCAGTTCGGCTCGGCAGCCCAGTTCGTCGGCAAGCGGGGCGAGCTGAACCACAAGCTCACGGAGTTCATCGCGAACCCACCGCTCGTCGGTATCGCGATTGACGATGACCAACGCGTCCATCCCGTAGCGAGCGGCGCGCCACTTGTTTTCGGCGATGTGCCAGGACTGCAGTGACGGTAGTTCCTCGCCAGCCTCCCACATGCGGTCGTAGTAAACCGTCAGGCAGTGCGTCAATGCCACGATAGCGGCGAGTTCCTGCAGGTTAGAGGTAGCGTCAGCGACACGAATCTCAATGGTGCCGTACTTTGATGCCGGGCGAATGTCCAAGTGCATCGAGCCGGTGTGATTGATGACGCCGGAGCGGGACTGGTCGTGCATGTAGGACTCCCACTCGGGCCACGTGTAAATCGCCGGCGGCTGACCCGCGGTGGGAAGCTGCTGGTAGAGCAGGCTTCGGTTGGAAGCGTAACCCATGTCCTCGCCGTTCCAGGCCGGTGAGGAGGCAGACAGCGCCAACATGTGCGGCAGCTTCGTTGCCAGAGCCTGAATAATCGGCCAAACGCGTTCGGAGTCTTTAATGCCTACGTGGACGTGGACTCCCCAGATAATCATCTGGTTCCCCCACCACTGAGTGCGGTTGATAATTTCGGAGTAGTGCCCCTTGGCACTGACCTGCTGAGCAGTACCGCGGGCGAACGGATGCGAGCCCGATGACCACACATCCACCCCAACGCGGTCAGCGGCATCGAGAACCATGTCCAGCTGGCTTTGGAGCTCCGCTACGGCATCGGGCACGTTCATGTGCACACCGGTGACGAGCTCTACAGTGTTGGCGAGGAACTCTCGCTGGAGCCCATGTCCGGGATGCTCCGCATCGATGATGTCGAGCACCTCGGCGGCAGCGGGGGCGGTGTCGCGCGTTCGTCGGTCAACGAACGCCACTTCCCATTCCACTCCCAGAGATGGCTGCGCCGATCCGGAAAATTGCTCAGTCATACCGCTATTTTTTCACACTAGGAGTCGTTTTCCTCAGTTGGCTCCGTCCAGGTGACGGTTTTTGCGCACGAGGCAAGGTCACCGTTGGAATCGACAAGCGCAACTGTGGTGAAACTGTCTTCATCCACCTTGGACGGAACGTTCCAGACATCTGCATTCCGTTTGTCATCGACGTGCACTTCGCCGATGACACCCAACCCTTCGGTTGCGGGGCTGCCGATGCCACTGCAGCCAGATGCACCACGCGCCTGCACTGTGTACTTGCCCTTATCCAAGGTAGTGAACTGACCTTTTTCGTCGGAAAGGCCCATCCATCCCTTGGCGCTCATGACCTGTACAGTTGCCAGCATTTTCATTGATCCGTCGTCGTTTGTTCGGATGAAGTTATAGGCGCTGACTCGCTCGGTCAGCTTCGGTGCAGCCGGATCTACGCTCACTGGCGCAGTGCTTGTCGACGCGCCTGCGTTCCCGTCCTTGTCGCTGCTGGATTCAACCCCCGAGCAGGACACCAACAGTGTTGCAGCACAACCCAACGCGGTGGCGACAGCAACACGACGACGCTTTACGGCGAACATAAAAACCTCACAGACCTCACTGGCTACTAGCAGAATACTAGTACCCCTTTTTCAGCCGTGATCTGTTTGAGACTGCAAAATATGCAAAAGCCCCGCGTAGGCCATGAAATGTGTGGCTTACGCGGGACTTGGAAAGCTATGGGGCTTCGCACCACGGCGGCAGGTTTTGACGCTTAGGCCGCAAACCTTAGTGAGAGACCAAAGCCTGGTGGGCCGGGAGTCTAGTGAGCCGGGTCAGTGGCGACCACGACGATTCCCGCCGGAGCGTCCCGGAGGCGGTCATCGCGAGGTGCGGCTTCCCAACCGTTGTCATGCGCGATCTGCTCAGCGGCGGCCTTTTCCTCTTCGTTCCTCGGGTCGAAGTAGACGGTGGTCTTCTCCCACACACCCATCTTCTCTTCAGGAGCATTGCCGGTCTCGCCGGCGCCCCAGCCCTGCTCGCCCATCTGCTTGGACAGGTCATCGGCGAGGCCCACGACCTCAGAGTTATTCAGGACACTGACCTTGACAGTCTTGCGGTCAATCTGTGGCGCTTCGTTGGCCTCATCCTGTGCCGGCGGATTCTCCGCGGGAGGAACCGGTTTGCCTGGCTCATTTGCCGGTGGCGGCGGCGGAACCTCGCCGTCACCATCTCCAGCAGCACCATCCTTTGCCGGATCACTGCCGTTGGCCGAGTCAGCAGGCGCACCAGAGTCAACCGGAGCGGATGCCGAGGTGTCATTCTGGCCGGTGTTCTCGGCATCGTCGCCACGTGTGCTGAGTGCATAGGCACCGTAGGCGACCAGGCACACGCCGATAGCGAGCAGCACGATAGCGAGAACGCGCATGTAGCGGCCATCACCGGCACCGTCGCCGATGTCGCCGTCATCAACACCATCAGCAGCTGCGGAATTGCTAGCAGTCCCAGCGCTGGCACCGGTAGAGGCGGCGGTGGCACCAGCAGCAGCTGCACCAGCGGCGGGAGCCGCAGATCTTGGCGCTGTGTGTTGAGCATCCGACGGCTCGGAGTACGCATGGGCGCCGCCAGCGGCGGGAGCCTCCGCGTAATCGCTGTACTCATCGAAGTCGTCGAAGTCGTCATCGAGTCGATGACGGCCCGGACGCGGCGAATTCTGAGGGTTTAGTTGGTCAGACACATCCCACATCCTATATGTTCTGCCGCCGAACCGTGAAGTGAAACTTGAACCTTATGCGTCTTGGTTGTCCCGCACGGCGCGCAGCCGATGAACCAACACGGGTTCGGCCGCTTCGGCTGCCGGAGAATCGAGAAGTCGCGAAAGTACCTGGTGGTAACGGATTGTGTTGTTGCCGAAGTCCTCGGCAAAGCGACGCCGAATTGCCTCCTGCCGCGCACCGGCCATACGCGGCCCACGGCGGGCAACTTTCAGCCATTCCTTCTCAAAATCCAGCATTTTCTGCGCCAAAATGGGCTCAATGCCGCCGGTATCGCCCGCGAGTCCGGGATGCTCGGATGAGTCAGGCCGCAACTCAGTCTCAGGTTCGTGGCTGCCGCCTATGGGCTTCTTGCTCACCATTTTTCTGCACCCCGCTTTCCTTCTCAGTCGCCCTGATTTTCTATTCTGCACGACACTGCTTATGCAGATACTTAGTGAAGATACATAGTAAGGCTCAGCCACCCAGCCCTACATACCACTTCCGACATCGCCCAACGTCTCCAAGACCCCTGACATCACCAGGCGATTTAGAAAAGATGGACGCCGAGTAGAATCAGCGACATGACTATCCGTCCCATTGTGATTGCCGGAGACCCCGTTCTCCACACTCCTACCCAGCCGGTGACCGAGGACATCTCCGAGCTGCGTGAGCTCATCGAGGACATGTACGAAACCATGGACCGCGCCCACGGTGTGGGGCTGGCTGCCAACCAGGTGGGCGTCGGCAAGCGTCTGTTCGTCTACAACTGCCCCGATGATGACGACGTCTGGCACCGCGGCTGCGTCATCAATCCGGTGCTGACCACCAGTGAAATCCCGAAGACCATGCCTAACGACGACGGTTCCGATGACGAAGGCTGCCTCTCTGTGCCCGGCCTGTCCTTCCCCACCAACCGTGCGGAGAAGGCTGTTGTCACCGGCCTGGATGAAAACGGCGAAGAGGTCCGCATCGAGGCCACCGGTTTCTTCGCCCGCTGCATGCAGCACGAGGTCGGCCACCTGGATGGGTTCCTCTACACCGATTGCCTCACCGGTCGTTGGAAGCGCATGGCCAAGAAGGAAATCAAGCGCGCCGGTTGGACCGAGGGCGGCCTGACCTGGATGCCGGGCGTGGATCCGGATCCGTTCGGCCACGAGGATTAGATCGTGGCGGATAGGCAATTGGAGTCGTCGGCAAGCGAAAATGCAGCACAGAAGCTACCGATTTCCCGCTGGGGCGTCGGTGAAGTGGCGGTGGGACGTCGTGTCATTGTGCGGCACGCGCTGACCGATGAAGAAGCATTGGCCAGCGGCAAGAAGACTACGGACGTCATTGGGCATGTGCTCAGCATGGATCCGTTCGTCGTGCGTCCGCAGGTTCGTGCTGGCGTGCGTGCCGACGAATCCGTGGCAGCGGTGGACTTTAGCGATAAGCACATTTTGATTGTGAAGGCCCTGCCGGATCATCCGGTGCGCAATTCGGATATTCGCGCCGTGGAAACTGCGACAGCGAAGGCCTTCCCGGGTATCGCGCATGTGGTGGAGTCGGGCTGGCTGCTGCGAGCCGGCGATGGCATTACGGAGCGTTCCAACTCCGCGCTGCCGCTCGAACCCGGAGCCAGCACTCAGCCGGTGCCGTTGGAGAAGATTAAGTCGTTTTACGATTCCCACGATTTGCCGGTGCGGATTGCGATTCCGGATAGAATCGCCAAACCTGCACAGGCGCTGGTCGCGGGGCCGGAGTGGACGGTCGGGCCGGACATTGTGGTTATGACGCGCTCACTCGATGGGGATTTGCCGCCTGCTGAATCGGCAACTGAACCGAACAGCGCCGAGTTGGCAGACGTGCAGGTGGACATCGCTGATCAGCCTGACGACGACTGGCTGGAGCTCTACCACTTCCGCGGCACTACACTGCCCGAGCATGCGCTGCAGTTCCTGCGCAATGAAATTGACGGCCGCATGTGTTTCGGGCGGCTCCAAGTCCCTGATGACAGTGCACCTGAGGGCATGCGCACAGTAGCTATTACGCGCGGCACACTGACCGAATCGGAGGACGGCCGCGTGTGGCTCGGATTCTCCGCCGTGGAAGTCGCAGCCGATATGCGCCGCCGAGGACTTGGCACCCTACTGGGAATTCAGATGATGCACTGGGGTGCGCAGCACGGGGCAGATTCGGCATATCTGCAGGTATTGGGCTCGAATGAGGCTGGCATCGCGCTGTACCGGACGCTCGGTTTTACCGAGCACCACCGGCACCGCTACGCGGAGTTGACAGGGGCTTAGGTCTCGGGGCGCACGTTTCGCCCCTTCCCCGCTCACCCTGATGATCGCGCTACTTCCCGCGCTTAACCCGTTTAGTCCGCTTCAGCTGGCTGCCCTGCTGCTCTTTGCTGCCCATGCGATTGTCCATGTGGCGCTGTCCGCGCTGCAGCTCGCGCGTCTCCGGCTTTTCCACCACTCGAGTGCGAACCGAGAGTTCATGACGACCTCTCCCCAGCGGATCGCGTGAGGCAGCCATCGCAATCCAGCCAGCCAGGCCCGCAGAGACAAACCAACCGGCGACCGGAATCATCGACGGCAGAATCCAGGCATTGCGCACAAAACCATCGCGGGCTGAAACTGGCATCCCGTGTGCACCTTCAATTTTCATGCCCATGGCGTGCTTACCCGGAGAACCGTCGAAGATGGAGTCTCCCGCCACGCGGTAGAGGTAAAAACCACCGGGACCGAGGAAGAGGCTGATCAGCATCACCATTACGCCGCTGTCGGATGTCCCCGCGATGCTAGCGAGAACTGCAATAGAGGCAATCAACGCAGTGTAGATGACAGAATCCACCAGCAGCGCGCCACCACGACGCACCACAGGGGCATTGGCCAGATTGGGATCGAAGCCCAGGTGTACTGCCATTTGAGCGGTCAGCGGTGCAACTTTGGGGTTAGTGCTGAGCTCACCGAAGGAAGACACCCCGTAGCTAGCGGGGTACCCGCTCTCGTAGCCGACCGGAATGTTTGCTACCGGATATGGCACTTCCTGATACGGCATTGCCGCATCGTACGCCGCATATGCGTCGTGCTCCCGATAAGCATTCCTGCCACTACTACTCAGGTAATCCGCCGGACTGTACTCGCCGCCGTAACGGCGATCGTCCCAGTTAGCCAACCTCGAAACTCCCTTTCCTACCGGGCTTCCGCCCACCTAGTCCGCTTTTGTCCGCCTATTTTGTCACTGCTTTGTTCAACGCATGAGGCCGCCGTTTCGTTCCCCTTTTACAATCGTTGATATGCGAATCTGTGTCTGGAACGTCAATTCGGCTCGAACTCGCCTCGACCGAATGGTGGAAATGCTGCGCCGGAATGACATTGATGTCCTGGCCGTCCAGGAAACCAAGTGCAAGGACGACCAATTCCCCACCGCTGCTTTTGAAGAGCTGGGATACCAAGTCGCCCACCACGGCCTGAATCAGTGGAATGGCGTTGCCATCATCTCCCGCGTCGGCCTTGAGGACATCCAGGCAGAGTTCCCCGGTCAGCCGGGTTTCAACAAGGACCCCGACGCAACTCCCGCATTGGAGGCCCGCCATATCGCCGCTACCTGCGGTGGCGTGCGCGTCCATAGCCTCTACATCCCGAACGGCCGCGACATCACCGACCCGCACTTCGAGTACAAGCTCGAATTTCTGGAGCGGCTCCGTCAGCACATCATCGCCACGCTTGACGACGACCCGGAGGCCACCTTCATGATGGGCGGCGACTTCAACATTGCCCCGACCGACGGCGATGTCTGGTCAATGGCAGCCTTCGCAGGGAAAACACACGTCACACCGCCTGAACGCGCAGCTTTCTATGCGCTGGAGCAGGCGGGCATGAAGGAAGTAACTCGCCAATTCACCCCAAACCAGTGGACCTACTGGGATTACAAGGCTGGCCGCTTTTTCAAGGATGAGGGCATGCGCATCGACTTCCAGCTCGCCTCCCCCGACCTCGCGGCAAAGGCGTCCGCCGGATTCATCGACATCGAAGAGCGTCAGGGCAAAGGCGCATCCGACCATGCTCCGGTGATTGTGGATTACGAAGTGTAGATAAACGCGGCGGAAAACCGCGTAGGCCTAGTTCCTACTAGGGGGTGTCGCTGGGGCCGTCGTAAAGCGGAGTCCTTGCTGCCAGCCCCTAAAATCAGGGGCAGAAATGTGCGATAAAGCACCCGCACAACACTTATGAGTCTAACTTTTTGTTCAATCTACAAATTTTCACCACAGAAAGTTATTTCGACGATATAAGGTGTTTATTCAGAACATCAATTCATTACGTCGGGAAGGAAGATCATGACTTCTGCACGCTCCCCTCAGCGCACCACCACCCCGGAGCCAGCGAGCGGCTTCCCCACCGCGGATGACTCAACTGAGTCCGATGAATCCCTGCGCGAAAGCGTGCAGAAGATTTCCATCGGCCTGTATGACTTCCTTGCGTCGACTCGCCGCCTCGGTGAGCGCCCGAATGCCAGGATGGACATTTCCCAGTCGGAAATGGAAGTACTGCACTTTATTTCGACCCACCCGGGCTGCGGCGTATCCGACATTGCACGCCTGCGTTTCCTGCGCCCGTCCAACGTTTCGGCAACAGTCCGCCGTCTACTCGACAACGGGCTAATTGAACGCGAGAACAATGCAAAGGATCGCCGTGCGCAGAACCTCTATGTCTCCAGCGATGGCGAGACCCTGCTGGAGCAGCTTATCGACCACTGGGGTGCGCTGGTGTACGAAATTGTGCGGACGATGTCGCAAAAGGACGTGCGTGCGCTAATTAAGGCACTGCCTTCGCTGCTGAAGCTGGCGGAACACTCGGAAAGCTATGTTGAGGAGCACCAGCGCCGCCAGGAGCCGTTCTAAAAGCGCGCCGCTAAACCCTTCTTACTAGGTACGATGATGCTCATGGCTATTACTTTGAAGAAGGCAAAAGACGTAAAGACCGCTCCATTGGTGGCCACCGGCCTCATCGGCGGCTGGCTCACCGCTCGCGAAACAGGCATTCGCCCGCTCGGTGGCGTCATCTTGGGCGCCGCCGGCGCATATGCAGCACGCACCTGGAACGCAAAGACCGGCGCCCTGGGAGCCACTGGTCTGGTGGCCGCCTACCTCGGCGCTTTCGGCCTCTCACACCCGCTGGCTAAGAAGATTGGCGCATGGCCGTCCGTCCTGACCGTCACCGCGCTGGCTGCTGGCGCAGCAGCAGTTGCCGACTCCAAGTAAGCAACAAGTAGACAAGCCACTCTCCCGACTTAAAAGTCGCGCCGGGGAGCGGCTTTGGTGCGCCAATCTCAGCGTGCAGCCTCAATGGGCGGTGTAAACCTCAGGCCTTAGCCACCTAGTCAAGGCCCTCCAGCAATTTCTCGAGGTGCGCGCGCACCCGGGGCCACGATTCCACGAAAGGCGGCAGCAGATCGAGGCTGTCGACGTCGCCAAGCGGAATCCAGCGCAGCTCCAGGGACTCTTCGTTCGGATGCGTCTCCAGCTCTTCGGCAGCTAGTGCGTAAACCGTGTGGTACTTCCAGCCGCCGGCAAGCTCGGGGCGGTCCGGATCGGCCGGGAAGGGGCCGGTGGTGACCTGCGTGTCGAGGATGCGAAGCTGATGCTCCAGCAGCCCAGTTTCCTCAGCCGTTTCACGCAGCGCGGTCGCCTCAGGAGTCTCATGAGAATCACAAGCCCCACCAGGAACACCCCACGTTAGGGGGAACGATGTCCAGTCAGCTCGATACTGCATAAGCACAGTGCGCTGAGGGCTCACAATCAGCAGCCCTGCAGCTCCGAAGCGTCCCCAGCAGCGCGTACCGTTGGGGCCGGCCGCCCAACCATTTCCATCCTGAAGCATGTCTCCACCCTACGCCAGATACCCTTGTGTTTTCCGTCACAAGCCCGAGCGACTAAGATTTGCAAGGAACTAACGTTGCTCTGAGCGGAGAGATTGTCGCAGGCGACTTCGGTCACGTCGGAAGGACACGTGCACATGGGTGAAACCACTTCAAGTGCGCCTCATTCCCGCGCCCACGACAAAAGCCGAAACCCATTCCACCGCAAGAATCGCGCTCCACGCCGAACTCGTTTCAGCGGTCGCACCACTCCCGGTGGCGAAAGCTTAGACATACACACTGCGGCTCAGGCGGCAAAGGAATCGAAAGATACTCCCGCCGCCACCCCGGCTCCCGAGAGCGCGGCACCATCAACTGCTCTGGACACTACAGAGTCCTCGGCTAATGCCCCAGCAACGGCCGCAACCCCAACAGCCCTGGCAGACTCTCCGCGCGATACAGACTTGCGCGTGGATGCCCTGGAGATTGGCCCGCGCAACCGGAGATTGACACGTTTTCTCGGTGAGCGCCTCTACGACAAGCTCGGCCCGTCGGCCACGTATGTGCGCCGGTCAGCGTCATTTTTGATAACGTCGCCGGGCCGATTGACCATAGTCGCCCTCATCCTCATCGTCGCAATCCTGGCCGCCGGCCTATCCATGTGGCAAACAACCTCGCAACGCCAGCAGCAGCTCACCCGCATTTCGCAGCTGAGCGAGCCGATGGCCAATGCCTCGCAGAATCTCTATGCCTCGCTGACGATTGCTGATGCGTCGGCCAACACCGCTTTTTCCCGCGGCACACTCAACAGCAGCCAGGACTTGGTCAGCAATTTCGACGATGTCATCGCACAAGCATCCATGTCCGCTACCCGCGCAGCTACGGGCATTGAAAACGTCGATGATCCAGAGATGAAGGATGTCGCGACTGTACAGCGACTGTTGCCGGTCTACACCGGCATGGTCGAGACAGCTCGCGCGAATGCGCGCCAGGGCAACCCCGTCAGTGTCGCGTACCTCGCCTCTGCCTCAAACTTGATGCAGGTCCAGATTCTGCCAGCTGCAAAATCGCTCTACGAACGCACCAGTACCACCACTAATGAGGAGCAGCGCGAACTATCGAAACCACCTCTTTTCCCGATGTCAGGCCTGGCAGCGGCAATTTTGATGCTGCTAATCACACAGTGGTGGCTGACTCGCCGCACCGGTCGACTATTCAACGTCGGCCTGTTTGGTGCAACCATGCTGATGGCCATCGCACTTGTCGGTGTGGGAATCGCCACCACTCAGCCGTGGCAGTCTAACTCCCTCTTCGGAGAGCAGCGCCCGGACGTTCATGCCCTAACCCAAGTACGCATTGATGCCCAGCAGCTACGCGCCAGCGAAACCCTCGGCTTAGTGCGCCGTCAGCCCGCGGATGCGGAGTCCTTCTCGCAGTCGGTGCGCACCCTGGTCGGCGAGCTGGAAAGAGTGGACGCCAACGCGCCGGACGACGATGTCAGAGCCGCCATCCACGGTATCTACAGCTGGGAGTCCGGCCACAACCTGATGATGGAGCACTTGAGTTCAGGAGACTACGCCGGTGCGGTTCGCATCGCGACCGATGTGGATAATGCCAGCTCGTCGGCGACTGCGTTCAACCAGGTCGATGAGTCGCTACAGAATTCCATCGCCGAGTCCCGCCTGACCGCCCGTGAGAACCTCGACCAATCCCGTCGCGCTATCGCGGCACTGTCCCTCGTCACGGTTACGCTGACCGTCATCGCGGCAGTTCTGGTTGTTTTCGGCTTCCGACACCGGCTTCTGGAGTACCTATGATCGTTTCGTTCTCCCCGTCGCTCCACAGTCTCGCCGGTTGGCGGCGCAGGGCCGTCCTTGGTGCACTCGCCATCGCCGGGCTCACCGTCAGTGCCTGCGCGACCGATTCGCTTGCCGACGATCCCTACTCGCGCACAATCCTGGAGGCCACCGGTGACTTCCCCCTGCCACCGGGCGCGTTCTACGACAAAGCCTCCTCGAGGAAGCCTGCGGCAGAAGCCAACGCCCCAGATCTGTCCACGCTCGCCCCCGATGACCAAACACCGGAAGAGCGAATCCCGGAGATTTACCAGCGCGGCCGCATCATCGTTGGTGTTGACCAATCATTGAACCTGCTCAGCTTCCGCGACTTCAGCACCGGAGAGCTCTCGGGGTTTGAAGTATCCCTGGCACAAGAGATTGCCCGGGACATCTTTGACAATCCCGATGCTGTCGAGTTTCGGTTCGTCGACAGCAACGAACGCACTGCCGCACTCGAAGACGGCACTGTCGATGTCGTTTTGCGCACTATGACGGTCACCGATGCCCGGCGCGAAAGGGTGCTGTTCTCCACACCGTATTTGACAGCACGAGCTGGAGTTCTAGTCTCTTCGCCGGGTGGCGATGCTTCCCCCGAGGACGTCGAGGACGGTCGCATCTGCGTTTCCCGGGGATCCACTACCGAGGATTTGATTCGACGGCTCTCGCCGAACAATACGCTGCTGTTGGTCGGTAACTGGTCGGACTGCCTCATTTCACTTCAAAACAGCCAGGCAGAGATCGTCGTTGCCGATGACACCATCCTCGCTGGTATCAACGACCAAGATCCGGCTACCGCCATTGTCCAGCGGGGCTTGAACGAGGAAAGCTACGCGGCCGGTGTATCCAAGGGGAACCCAGGCCTAGTTCGCCAAATCAACGCGACCCTGGAGCGTATGGCCAGCGATGGCACCTGGCAGTCCCTCTACGACACTTGGTTCGGCCCCTTCCTGCCAAGCGGTACACAGCCATCGCCACAGTACGGCGACGATGAAGACATACTTGGAATCTCCCCCACACCGGAAGCTGCTCCAGAAGGCGAGGTGGATAACCGATGAGCGACGAAAACCAGTTCTCCGAACAAGCCCAGCATCCCCAGTACACGCCGGAGCCCCAAGAGGATGCTCACGCAGAGGCAGAGGCAGCTGCCACTCAGGCCGTCGCCTTCGACCCATTCGCCGATGAAGACGACGAACAAGAGCCCGGCACTGCCGCTGTCGCCTTCGACCCTTTTGCGGACGATGATGACGATGACGAAGAGTTCGATATCGCCGAATTGTTGGGGCGCGGGAGCTCGTCGTCAAGCGCGACGCCCCAACCCAGCGCCCAGACTCCAGATCCGTCGATGGCCTCGCACCGGAAAGCGTTGGAGGACTTCCGCCGCAGGCGATCGAATGCACACCGCGGACGCACTGTCGCCGACGGCATGGTGCACTTGCCGTACATCACAACGCAGGATCCGCGCGATGCAGTAATGAGTGATGAGAAGATTCGAGCGACGAATAAGCCGGCGCCGAGCCTGAAAGCCGGCGATATCGTGGCGGATCAGTACGAGATCGTGGGCCCGATTGCCCACGGCGGTCTCGGCTGGATTTATCTGGCGATTGACCACAATGTCTCGGATCGTTGGGTCGTGCTCAAGGGCATGATGGCAGCGAAAAACGAGAAGGATTTCGCCGTAGTCCAGGCGGAACGCGAGTTCCTCGCGGAAATCTCGCATCCGGGAATTGTGAAGATCATCAACTTCATCGATGAGACGGACGCCAACAGCGCCACCGGCTTCATTGTGATGGAGTACGTCGGCGGCCCGTCATTACGCAAGCAGCGACGGAGCTACCCAGACGGCGTCATGCCCTGTGACCTGGCGATTGGCTACATCCTGGAACTGCTCCCCGCGCTGGATTACCTGCACTCGCGCGGCGTTGTCTACAACGATTTGAAGCCGGACAACGTGCTGCTCAGCGAAGACCACGTCACGCTTATCGACGTTGGCGCGGTCACCGGCATCGGCGCCTACGGCCATATCTACGGCACGCCCGGTTTCCAGGCGCCGGAGATTGCCACGACGGGACCGACGATTGCCAGCGATATCTACACAGTCGGCCGCACGCTGGCCTCGCTGATTCTGAAGTTGCCGGCGACCAACGGCGTCTACGACCCGGGGCTACCCTCACCTGTCGAAGAGCCTCTATTCCGCCGTTTTTACTCGCTCTACCGCTTCCTACTACGCGCTTGCCACGAGAACCCGGAGGCTCGCTTCGGTTCTGCCGAAGAGATGAGTGTGCAGCTCATCGGCGTATTGCGCGAGATTCTGGCGGTGCGCGACGGCGTGCAATTCCCGCAGGCGGTGTCGAATTTCTCGCCGCAGCGTTCCACGTACGGCACCAAGCACCTGGTGTTCCGCACCGATCAGCTTGTCGACGGCATCACCCGCGGCGTGGAAATCACTCCGCAAGAAGTGACCTTCGCGCTGCCTGTACCACTGATTAACCCGACAGATCCGGGTGCGCGCATCTTGAGTGCCTCGTCGTTTACGGAGCCCAACGAACTTATCGAGGCACTGACCAATGCTCTGTCCGAACCCGAGTATGGTTCTTCGGTGGAAATTCCACTGGGCATCGTGCGTGCGAAACTGGACCTCGGATTAATTGATGAGGCCCGCGACAGCCTCTGCGATGTCTCTGAACGTTTGCAGCGCGATTGGCGTTATCACTGGTACGAGGGCGTGACTTATTTGCTTCTCGACCAATTCAACGATGCCCTCGCCTCCTTCCACCACGTGCTGACGATGCTGCCCGGCGAGCCCGCCCCGAAGTTGGCGCTGGCAGCGACTCTCGAGTTGATTCAACAGCGCTTGGGCATCGCCAACGCATCTCTCCTCGAGCCCGCTGTTGCCCGCGCCGCCGCGAACTTGAGCAGCGCGCTGGATAATGTCGCTGCCGATACGCCCGAAATCTTCTCCCCCGCCTGGGCCAGCGAGTCCCTGTCGCCTCAGACGATTCGTTTCAACACCCTGCGTCTCTACGCCGTCGTGTGGGCGGCCAACCCGACGACGGTATCCTCCGCCTTCGGGCTAGCTCGTCAGCTGGCCTCTGAGCGCCAACACGAAATGGCTATCTCCCAGCTTGACCGCGTTCCCGGTAACTCCCGCCACCATCGCATGGCACGTTTGACGACGATTCTGATGCTCACCTCCGGGATGCCCTCCGAGTTGACCGAATCGAGAATTCGCCGTGCTGCGCGTCGCCTGGTGGAGCTACCAACAAATGAACCGCGCATGCCGCAGCTGCGCATCGCCGTGATGGCGTCCGCGCTGAACTGGTTGCGCAGCTCGAACCTCGACCATGCAGCTAGCTCCAATGGTCTTTTCGATGCGCCCTTTACCGTGGCCGGCCTGCGTGAAGGATTGGAAAAAGACTTACGGATGCTGGCACGCTCTTCGCAGTTTCCGCGACACCGCTACAACTTGGTGGATATCGCAAATCTCATTCGGCCACGGACTTGGCGTTAGCTCTCTAACAGCTCCTTACCGAACCTGGTTAAACATGCTGTTGTGGGCCTGAGCGCCACCCCAGAATTGGTGAATAAAGAGAGAATTGCCTTTCGTGGTTTAAGATATCCTCTATGTTTGCCTCTTCGAAATCCTCTCTCCGCAGCGCTAAGCGCGTCATTATCAGCGCTGCAGCCCTCACCACCGCCTTTGGTATTGGGGCCGGCACTGCCGTTGCCCTGCCGGTTTCTCCAGACCTGCAGTCGCTTAGCCAGAGTGTTCGGGACCTCAAGCTGCCGGAGATCTCGACTCTGAATTCGGGCGACCTTGCCCCTGAGCTCTCTGAGGTACTGGATTCCTCTTCGGTGAAGCTGCCGGATTCGGTCGTCGCTCTGATTAATGAAAACTTCAAGTTCGCTGAAAACAACAAGCAGGTGGCGGACAAGGTCAAAACTCAGCTGCTGAACGCCATCGACAGCCTGCCGTTGCCAGCCGCACAGAAGGCCGAAGCCACCCGCGTTGTCAACGAGATTTTCGGTTTGCTGGGGGGCCAGGACGAGCCGTCGCAGCCTGAGCCGGCGCCTGCCCCTGCTCCACAGCCTGAGCAGAAGCCACGCCCTGAACCACGCCCAGAGCCAAACAACCCGTGCCCGCCGAGCGCCCGCGCATGCGTTGACCTGGCTAACCAGAAGACCTGGCTGCAGGAAAATGGCAACATCACCTACGGTCCGGTGCCAATGTCCTCCGGTATGCCGGGTTACGAAACCACCCGCGGCCACCTGAGCGTTACCCGCAAGGTCCGCGATGAGTGGTCCCGTCCTTACAACGGTCCGATGCCGTTCTCGGTGTACTTCACCAACGACGGCGAAGCTTTCCACGAGGGCTCTGTTAATCAGATGTCCCACGGCTGCATCCACCTGAACCACGATGATGCTGTGAAGTACTTCGATACCCTGCAGGTCGGCGACGGCGTCTACATCTGGTAGTTAGCTGCGCTGATGCGTTGAAACGATGACCGGGTGACTGAGCCTGTTGAGGCATAGGCGCAGTCGCCCCGGCGGTGAAAAATGAGCTCGCCCCACTAGGTTCTTCCAGTTTGGAAGACAGTGGGAGCGAGCTCATTTTTGTTGGGTCACAGCTGCGGATTCAACAGATGGGGCATCTAGCAGCCGTCGATTACGGAGGGTTACAGGGGGTCCTGCCTACTCGCCAGGGCCCCTGCCCCAAAACCTACTCCACGAAGCTCATTGCGTAGCGAGCAATGGCCAGTTCCTCGTTGGTCGGTACCACGAAGACCTTGACCTTCGAGTCCTCCGCCGAAATCAGACGCGGGCCGTCATTCGGCTGGGAGTTGAGCTCGTCATCAATCTTGATACCGAAGTTCTCAAGCTCAGCCATCGAATCACGGCGAATACCGACATGGTTCTCACCGACACCGGCGGTGAAGGTGATGGCATCGAGGCGGCCGAGAATCAGCATGTAAGAGCCAATGTAGCGGCGCAGCTGGTGGACATACATCTGGTACGCAGCCCAAGCATCCGGGTCGTGGTCATCCATGCGCTCCTGCAGGACTCGGAAGTCATTGACACCAGAGACACCCTTCAGACCGGACTGGCGGTTACACAGATTGTCGATCTCGTCGATGCTCATGCCGTTGCGGTAGAGGTGGAAGATGACGCCCGGGTCAATGTCACCGGTACGGGTACCCATCATCAGACCAGCCAGCGGGGTCAGCCCCATCGAGGTATCCACCGCCTGGCCACCTCGGATAGCCGCACACGACGCACCATTACCCAGGTGCAGCGTAATCTGGTTGATTTCCTCTGCCGGCTTATTCAGAAGGTCCGGCACCTGCTTGGAAACAAACTCATGCGAGGTGCCGTGGAAGCCGTAACGACGGATATCAAACTTCGATGCGACCTCTGCGTTGAGCGGGTACAGAGCAGCAGCTGGCGGCATGGTGTGGAAGAAACCAGTGTCGAAGACGGCGACGTGAGGCACGTCCGGAAGCAGCTTGCGAGACTCTTCGATGCCTACGATATTGGCCGGGTTGTGCAGCGGCGCCAGCGGAATAAGGTCGCGGATCATGCCGACGATTTCGTCGGTAATCAGCTCCGGTCCAGAGAACAGGCGACCACCGTGAACGACGCGGTGACCGACGGCCGCAATATCCACCGACTCCGGACCAACACCGTGCTCATCCATCAGCTCGAACGCGCGGTCAAGACCACTGGCGTGGTCAGCGATCGGCTCAGTGATTTCAATCTTCTGTCCGGAGAACTTCAGATTAATAATGCCGTCTTCTTCACCAATGCGCTCCACCAGACCTGAGACATACGGCGGCTGCGTTGAGTCCTTCTCCGGATCTACCAGCTGAAACTTGATAGAGGAGGAACCGGAGTTCAAAACAAGTACGTGACGGGACATAATAATTAGTTTCCTCCAGCCTGAATAGCGGTAATTGCAACCGTGTTGATGATGTCCGGCACCGTGGCGCCACGGGAAAGGTCGTTGACCGGCTTGTTCAAGCCCTGCAGAATCGGGCCGATTGCCAATGCACCACCACAGCGCTGGGCAATCTTGTAACCGATGTTACCGGCGTCCAGATCCGGGAACACGAAAACAGTTGCCTTACCCGCAACGGAGGAATCCGGCATCTTCTTCGCAGCCACAGACGGGTCAATAGCAGCATCGAACTGCAGCGGACCATCGACAGCGAGCTCCGGAGCCAGCTCCTTGGCCTTGGCCAGACCCGCCTTCACACGGTCCACATCCTCACCTGTGCCGGATGCTCCAGTGGAGTAGCTCAGCATGGCGACGCGGGCATCGATGCCGAAGGAAGCTGCAGTCTCGGCGGATACTACCGCGATTTCACCCAGCTGTTCCGGAGCAGGCTTCGGCAGCACCGCACAGTCCGCAAAACCCCACAGCGAGTTGTCCATAACCATGAGGAACAGTGACGACACCGTGGAAGCCGACGGCTTGGTCTTAATGATTTGCAAGGACGGACGAATGGTGTGCGCAGTTGTGTGGGCTGCACCGGACACCATGCCGTCGACAAGCCCGTTGTGAATCATCATCGTCGCGAAGTAGGAGATGTCCTGCATCGTCTCACGGGCCTGCTCCAGCGTGACCCCCTTGGCCTTGCGCATCTCTGCGAACTGCTCCGCGAACTGCTCAACATATTCGGAGGTCTGCGGGTTCCAGAGATGGGCGGCGTCGATGTCAAAACCCAGTTCGGCGGCGCGTGCCTTCATCGCATCCGGGTCGCCGAGGATAGTGAGCTCACAGATGTCCTCGCGCAGGAGGTAATCAGCGGCCTCAAGAATGCGGTCATCGTCCCCCTCTGGCAGCACAATGTGACGCTTATCAGCCTTGGCGCGCTGCAATAGCCACCACTGGAAACGCTGTGGAGTCATCACTGCGGTGACCTCGCGGCTTACGACCTTGCGCAGCCCCTCAGCATCGTCAACGGCAACAACGGGAACGTCGAGCTCGAGAGTCTTAGCAGCCTTAGCTGCCTCCTCCCCTGTAAGGACAACTGCGAGTACCTCGCTGTGACGCTGAGCTGCACTGCTGAGAGCCAAACGAACGCGAGCCTTTGCGGCCTCTGTGTGGCAGCCCTCGCCACCAGCGACAACGATGACACCGGCGCCGGCGACGGTGGCAATGCGGAAGTCAAAATCGAGGTTGCCGGAGCCGGTCAGAACAGCCGCCCCCTCGTTGGCAGCGCGATCAGCTTCAACAGCACTGACGATGGTGTCAAGCGCGGATTCCGGATCCACAACAACCTGATCCACGGTGGCGCCGTGCGCCCCACCGACAGTGTGGAGGCAACGTGCCCCACCCAGTGCCTCAGACAATGCCGTAATGACATCTTGCAGATTGTCTGCGCGGTCCACTGAAGTAATCAGGACTGCGGAGTTGTTGGTGGACGCTTGGGCGTTCTTATCGCTCACCGACGTTCCTTTCTCGCACTGCGCTTAATCGTTGACTTATTTAAACGTTGACTTGGCTCGAGCCGTTGGACTGCCGGAGGCTCAAGATCATGCTGAGCTTCTAATCCTGCTGAATCTAATCCCGCTGAGTCCCAAATCATTATTTTCATCTTATTGTGAGTCACCTTACATCTCACGGCGGACTCAAACCTCTTTGGTTACCCCTGGTAGCCACACTTTTCCCCACAGATTCCAACAATTTTCCCGCATAATCGCGGCTTTTATGCGGTTTTTCTAGTGAACTAGCCCAGATTCCCACATCGAACGTGACTAAGGTCACATTTAGTTTTGTATGCCTCCAAAAGCATCTCACCGATGATGTGATGCTCGCCTCTCGATTTTTCGTAAGTTATCGCTACGATTGGGGGCGCTACCATTGGGAATGTCGAATAAACCGATAGCTCACCAATAACTCCTTTCCCCCACGAGGTCACCGCTGGCAGCTACTTACGCCGCGGCCTCGTGGCCGTCGTAAAGCATTAGAGAAAGAAGGACACACTTCATGAATCGCCCGCTCCGCGTTGCCGTAATTGGCTCTGGCCCGGCCGGTGTTTATGCTTCCGATGCACTGATGAAATCCAGTACTGACGTGGAAGTCGATCTGTTTGAAAAGATGCCGGCTCCATTCGGTCTAATCCGCTACGGTGTCGCCCCTGACCACCCACGCATCAAGGGCATCATCATGGCCTTGCACCGCGTGATGGAAAAGCCGGAGCTGCGCCTATTTTCCAACGTTGAGTTCGGCAAGGACATCACACTCGACGAATTAAAGGAGCATTACGACGCCGTCATCTTCGCCACCGGTGCCGTCGGCGACCGCGCACTGCCAACGCCGGGAGCGGACCTGCCGGAGCACTTCGGCGCAGGCGAATTCGTGGGCTTCTACGACGGCAATCCACTCTTTGAGCGCACCTGGGATCTCTCGGCGGAGTCCGTGGCCGTCGTCGGTGTCGGCAACGTCGCGCTGGATGTCTCTCGAATCCTGGCGAAGACCGGTGAGGAACTGCACGTCACAGAGATTCCGGACAATGTCTACGAGGTTCTGAAGACAAATAAGGCCAAGGAAGTCCACGTCTTCGGCCGCCGCGGCCCGGCACAGGCAAAGTTCACTCCGCTGGAGCTCAAGGAACTCGACTACTCACCGAACGTCGAGGTCGTTGTCGATCCGCGCGATATTGATTACGACTCCGCATCCGAGATTATGCGTCGCAACTCCAAGATCACCGACCAGGTCTGCACCATCCTGGAGAACTACGCCATCCGTGAGCCGAAGAACGCACCGCACAAGCTCTACATTCACTTCTTCGAGTCGCCAGTGGAAATCCTCAGCGAGGAGGGTACCGACGGCCAGCAGCATGTGACAGGCTTGCGCACTCAGCGCATGGAATACGACGGTGCTGGCGGGCTGCGGCCGACCGGAGAGACCACCGACTGGAAGGTCGGCGCTGTCTACTCCGCCGTGGGCTACCGCTCTGATGCGCTGCCGGGTATCCCGTTCGACAACGTGAAGAATGTCATTTCCAACGTCGGTGGTCGAGTCATCGAATCCGACAACACCGAGGATGAAGCAGCCGAGGCCATCACTGGCCTCTACACCACCGGTTGGGTTCGCCGCGGACCGGTCGGCCTGATTGGTAATACCAAGGGCGATGCCAACGAGGCCGTGGCCAATCTGCTGGCCGATGCCGCAGAGGGCAAGAAATTCAACCCGTCGAAGCCGGAGTTGTCCGCTATCAACGAGCTGCTGGAGTCCAAAGGCATCGACTACCTGGACTGGGAGGGCTGGCACAAGCTCGATGCTGCGGAACGCGCCGCTGGCGAGGCCGAGGGCCGCGAACGCAAGAAGTATGTCGAGTGGGATGAGATGGTCACCCACTCCAAGGGCGAGTAACGGCGAGTAACTAGGACGGATAAAAAGCGTCGGCTACGCCACTACCTTCACGTCCGTGTACGCGGCGCGCGAGTCCCAGCGGCAGCACACAATCGGCGCCAACAGCTCGGCCAATGGCTCACCAAAAGCCACCTGACCAGCACCGTCGGCAGCGCCCGCCTCGATGACTCGATCCCACAATAGGCCCGGCGCGGTAAACAGCGGCACCACTACGAGTCCGCGACCGCGCTTGGCCGCACGCTCCTGTGCCGCGGCCACAGCATCGGCTCCCTTGATTTTCTCAGGCCCGACCACGAATGCCGCACTCACATGTCCCGGCAGCATCCCGCCAAGATTTTCCGCAAACTGGTGCACCGCCGCATTGGCATCCTCATCAGAGGAGCCGACCCCCATCACCAGCGCATCGACCGGCCAGGAAAAAGATGCATTCTCCGCCGCTTCGATGATTCGCTTTACGACGGCGCGCTTCGTGCCGTCGCCAAGCCCGAGACCTTCAGCCACTGTGATGTCAACACCATGCCGATCGCAGAGTCGAACCTGCTCGGGAACGTCGACTCGCGAGTGGAACGCATCGGTGAACAGCAGCGGTACAGCCAGTGCCTGAGTCTCGCCGGCAGCGGCGAGCTCGGCACATACGGTATCCAGCGAGGGCTCGTCGAGGTCCAGCCAGGCGAGGCGAATCTGAGAGGGCGCATCCAGGCGGGTGAGCGGCATCTTCTCGCGCACGAGCGCGACCACGTCTTCGAGCACCGGTTTGGTCTCTGAGTGCCGAGAACCGTGCGCAAGCAGAATCAGTGCGGTCATCGATGGTCTCCTCAGGCTCGCTAGCTGTGCTTTCTGGTTTCTCTACCTGGCGGCTCTACTGGGCAGCGCCACGCACGAGGCCTGCGGTGAGGGTGTCACCGGTGCCCGGCTCGATGAGCAGGAATGCACCGACACGGCCACCGACGCGGTAGGCATCGACCGGCAGCGGCTGTGCGACCTCGACGGTGATCTCCGCGACGTCGTTGACTGCAAGCTGATCAGCCACACCGGTGGGCTCACCGGTTTCGATATCGATGAGCGCATCGACGGAAGCGATACGACCACGCACCAGTGCGGCACCATAGCGCACCTCTACGACGCGACCGACTGCCAACGGCTTGTCTGCAAGGTGGACGGCCACGGCGGAGAAACGGCGCACGTCTTCCGGGCGCGTGCCACTGATGAGGTCGCCACGGGCGAGGTCGAACTCGGCATCCAGGCTGATGGCCACCGACTGGCCGGCCACGGCCTCAGTGACATCCTCAGCTGCCACGGTGATCTTCGTGACCGTAGCCTGACGGTTGGCGTCTACGGAGACAACATCGCCCACACGCACGCTACCTGCGGCGATACGGCCGGCGTAACCACGGTATTCAGTGGCGTGATCGCGAATGACATAGTCGATGGGCAGGCGCAGGTCAGCCTCGGCATCGGTTTCCAGGTCGGCACCGATGTTGAGGTTTTCCAGCAGCTCCAGCACGGTCGGCCCCTCGTACCACGGAGTGTGCTCAGAAGAATCGACAATGTTGTCGCCGACCAGAGCCGACACTGGAACAACGAAGGTGTTCTGCAGACCCAGGCGCTCTGCTAGTGCTGCCACATCCGACTCAATGGCGCGGAAGGCCTCTTCGCTGTAGTCCAGTAGGTCAATCTTGTTGACTGCGAAAATCACGTGGCGAACGCCCAGCAGACCGGCCACCGTTGCGTGACGCTTGGTCTGCGTCACGACGCCGTTGCGCGCGTCGATAAGCAAAACGACGGCCTCGGCGGTGGACATACCGGTGACGGTGTTTCGGGTGTACTGCTCGTGACCTGGGCAGTCGGCGAGGATGAAGGAGCGGACGTCGGTGGCGAAGTAGCGGTAGGCGACATCGATGGTGATGCCCTGCTCACGCTCGGCCCGCAGACCGTCGACCAGCAGCGACAGGTCCGGGTTTTCCTGACCGCGCGCCTGTGAGGAGGCGACGACGGCCTCGTACTGGTCAGCGAGGATATTCTTCGTGTCGTGCAGCAGGCGACCGACGAAGGTGGACTTACCGTCGTCGACGGAGCCAGCGGTGCACAGGCGAAGAGTGCGACGAGCGCGAGTGGCGCGGTCAGCGGAAATCAGGGTAGCTGGGGAATTTGGCTGGCTCATCAGAAGTAACCTTCCTTCTTACGGTCTTCCATGGAGGATTCGGACAACTTGTCATCTGCGCGGGTAGCGCCGCGCTCGGTGAGCTTGGATGTGCGAAGTTCCTCCATGACCTCCGCAATAGTGGTGGCAGTCGATTCGACAGCGCCGGTGCAGCTCATGTCACCGACAGTGCGGTAGCGGACAGTGCGAACCTCGAGGGTCTCGCCGTCGCGGGGGCCACCCCACTCGCCCGGTGCCAACCACATGCCGCCGCGGTTGAACACCTCACGCTCGTGGGCGAAGTAGATGGGAGGCAGTTCGATGTCACGGGCTTCGATATAGGCCCAGACGTCGGCCTCGGTCCAGTTCGAGATCGGGAAAACGCGAACGTTCTCTCCGGCGGCGTGGCGACCGTTGTAGAGGCCCCACAGCTCAGGGCGCTGACGGCGTGGATCCCAACCGCCGAAGGAGTCGCGGACGGAGAACACGCGCTCCTTTGCGCGGGCCTTCTCCTCATCGCGGCGGGCGCCACCGAGAACGGCATCGTAACCGCGGTTGGCAATGGTCTCCACCAGCGGCACGGTCTGCAAGGGGTTGCGGGTGCCGTCGGCACGCTCGGTGAGCACGCCGCTGTCGATCCAGTCTTGGACCTTGGCTACGTGCAGCTTGATGCCCGGCTGAGCGGCAATCTTGTCGCGGAATTCAATAACTTCGGGGAAGTTGTGGCCGGTGTCGACGTGGAGCAGCTCCAGCGGGATACCCGCCGGTGCGAAGGCGCGCTTGGCCAGCTCGAGCACGACGACGGAATCCTTTCCGCCGGAGAAAAGTAGTGCCGGACGCTCGAACTGACCGGCGGTCTGGCGAATAATGTCGATGGCCTCGGCTTCCAGCTCGGCAAGCCGCGGGTCGAGGCGGTTTTGTACGGAAACGGTGGTTGAGCTAGTCATGGGGGTTCTTTCTGTTGGGGCTGTGTTGGCTGTTGTAACTGCGCTGTTTTAGCTGATATCGGTTATCGGCGGGCGGCTAGTGGCTGTCAGTATCGTCTAGCCGCCAGCCACTCAAACTAGAGGTGCAATCCGCACTCTGTCTTCTCGCTGCCCGCCCAGCGGCCCGAGCGCGGATCCGCACCCTCTGCCACTCGCACGGTGCATGTCGCGCAGCCAATCGACGGGAACCCCTGTTGTGTCAGCGGATGCACAATGAGGTCGTTGTCCTCGATGTACTGGGCAACGTCCTCATCCGTCCAGGTGGCCAGCGGGTTGAGCTTGATGCGACCGGTCTTATCGATTTCCAGTACCGGCGTGTGTGCGCGGGTCGGCGCGTCGACGCGCTTCAGACCTGTGACCCAGCCCTCGTAGGGGCGCTTCACAGCTGACAGCGGCTCGACCTTCCGCAGTGCGCAGCATCGCGTCGGGTCGGTCTTGTACAGATCTACGCCCTCTTCGGCATCCTGCTCGGCGCGGGTGCGCTTCGGCTCAATCGACAGCAGTCGGTTGTCGTAGCGCTGTGCGACCTGTTCTGCCACGTCGAGGGTCTCCGGGAAGTGGTAACCCGTATCCAGGAAAACCAGGTCGGCTTCCGGCGCGTGCCGAGCAGCCAGCTCCGCCAATACCGTGTCCTGCATCGACAGGGTCACAGCCAGTGGCGTGTGCAGGTGCTCCGCACCCCATTCCAGTACTTCCCCGGCAGTGGCAGTCTCCAGCTTGGAGCCCCACTCCAGTGCAAGCTCAATCAGACGGCGAGCAGTTTCCGGGTTGTCCAGCACATCCTCACGCGCGAGCGCCTCCTGAGTCTTAATGACTTCAGCGGTTTTCAGTCCCGTGCTCATGACGCCACCTTTCTATCGATATGTCCGTGCAGTTTCACTGTGAATACCCGGCAGCATTCGCGGCATTGCCAGGCGTAATCGGTTTCCAGGTCGGGCCACAGATCATCACCGCCGCAGTAAGGGCAATGCATCACCGCACCCCGGTTCGGATTGGGGTGTGCGCTTCGGCCACCGATTCCCAGTCGCGCTGGCGTCTCGTCTTTTTCGCTTGACGACGGCCCCTGCGACCGAACCCCATTGGGAGATTCACTCACTTCAGGTCCTCCTCATCAGCGCGGACAATCCACTCGCGGAACTGTTCACCCTCGTGGCGCTGTTCCTTGAAGTGATTGACGACGCGCTCGATGTAGTCACCCAGTTCTGCCGAGGTGACCTTGTGTCCGCGAACCTTGCGGCCGAAGTTGGCATCGAGCCCCAGCGAACCACCGAGGTGAACCTGGAAACCCTCGACACGGTTGCCCTCGTCGTCGGTGACAATCTGCCCCTTGAGTCCGATGTCGGCAATCTGCGTGCGGGCGCAGGCATTCGGGCAGCCATTGAGCGCAATGGTGATTGGGACGTCGAGGTCACCGAGGCGTTCCTCCAAGTCGCCCACCAAATCAATTGCGCGCTGGCGCGTGGTGACAAGTGCGAGCTTGCAGAACTCTAGGCCGGTGCAGGCCAGGATGCCCCGTCGGAAAGCTGAGGGCTTGGCAGACAGGCCAATTTCGTCGAGTTCTGCGAGCAGGGAGTCGACCTGGTCGTCGGTGACGTCGAGGAGAATGAGCTCCTTCATCACGGTGGTGCGGACGCGGGAAACACCGTGGCGCTCGGCGATGTCGGCGAGTTTGACCAGGTCAGAGCCCGGAACACGGCCAACAGCGGGCTTAACACCGACGTAGTTGAGACCGTCGGCCTGCTTGTGCACGCCGATGTGGTCACGGTCGCCCTCGAAAGGTTCGGGTGCGGGGCCGTCGATAAGCTTGCGGTTGAGGTAGTCGTCTTCGAGTACCTGGCGGAACTTCTCCGCGCCCCATTCGGCAACGAGGAACTTCAGACGCGCACGATTGCGCAGGCGACGGTAGCCGTAGTCCCGGAAGATGCGGCACACGCCCGCCCATACCTCGGGAACCTCGTCCTCTGGGATCCAGGCGCCGAGACGCTGGGCGAGCATCGGGTTGGTGGAGAGACCACCACCGACCCAAACGTCGAAACCGGGGCCGTGCTCTGGATGATTGACACCGACGAAGGCAACGTCCTGGACCTCGTGGGTGACATCGAGACGCGGGGAACCGGAAACTGCCGACTTAAACTTACGCGGTAGGTTGGAGAACTCGTCGCCGGAGAGGTACTCCTCCTTGATGCGGCGGATGGCGTTGGTGCCGTCGACAATTTCATCGGCCGCAACACCGGCAACCGGGCTGCCTAGAATAACGCGGGGAACGTCGCCGCAGCCAAAGTTGGTGTCGAGACCAACTCGCTCAAGGCGCTCCCAGATCTCCGGCATATCTTCGACGCGAATCCAGTGCAGCTGGACGTTCTGGCGGTCGGAGAAGTCCGCAGTGTCGCGGGCGAAGTCGCGGGAAATCTCGCCGATGGTGCGAATGCCCTCGGTGGTGGTCTGGCCACCGTCGAGGCGGACGCGGAGCATAAAGTACTTGTCCTGCAGCTCGGCGTTGGTCTTCACGCCGGTGTGCTCACCGCTAAGCCCCTGCTTGCGCTGGGTGTAGAGGCCAATCCACTTAAAGCGAGGCGCTAGGTCCTCCGCGGGGATGGAGTCAAACCCCTGCTTGGAGTAGATGTCGATAACACGCTGCTTAACGGCGATGCCAGCATCTTCTTTCTTAATGCGCTCGTCGTCGTTAAGTGGCTCGCGGCCGTCGATAAGCCACTGCCCCTGTGGCTTCGGTGCGCGCTTCTTACGTCGGGTAGCCGCTGCGGAAGCTGGACGCTCGGCGGTTTTCGTAGGAGAGCTCATGGGGAATCTACCGAATCACTTTCGTTTTGTTCTCGTTGACCGAATTAGTTTCTAATCTTTATAGACCGTTTGGTCTACGTTGCATTGCAGGCAACATTAGACCGACCAGTCTGGCTAGTGCAAGCCGGGACACGCTCGGATACCTAGCGGACCCCCGCTTCGCCCACGCGGACACCTTCAGAAGCATCCTCGGCCCCGACATCAACCGAAGCGGGTGATGGAGATCCAGAACTAGACACATCAGCCGAGGGAGACTGAGAAGTCGGCTCAAGTTGGATCCGCTGACGCAGCCCCGGAAGAGTGTCGTGCGAACGCGCCCACAGCACCAGCGCGACGACAACAAAAGCCCACACGAGCAGAACCGTTGCCAGCACGCCACCAGAAACCAGCGACAAAAACAGAGTGCGAATATTCAGCCCCACCAACACGCCGCCGATCGCAATCCCAAGCAGCCGCGGATTAATGCGCCCCACCAGGTACGCAGCCAAGGGTGCCGCAATCACACCACCGCACAACAAACCAATTACCGGTGCGGCATGCTGGGTAAATTCCTCCCGCAGCTTGGGCAAAAAGCCCAGTACAGCCGCCGAGGCAACGAGAAATTCCGCCGCAGAGACAGTACCGATAATCTTGCGCGGCTGGTCAGCCTCAGCGCCGAGCAAAGTTGAGGTGGTAACAGGCCCCCAACCACCACCTCCCGTGGAATCAAGCAGGCCACCAAAGAGCCCCAGCGGAGCGAGCTTCTTCGCCCCCCAGGCCTTCTTCTTGCGCTTAACACTGGCCAAAAAGGCGAAGCGGATAATCACCCACAGACCGAGGAAAAGCAAGATTGTCGAGGTCACAGGCGTCGCAGCATCACCGTCGAGATTCGCCAAAAAGGTCGCACCAATAAAGGCACCGATAGCACCCGGCACGCCAAGACTCAGCGCGCGTCGCCAGTCGACATTGCCGAATCGCCAGTGTGAAATACCGGAGGCCAGTGTCGTACCCACCTCTGCTACGTGAACCACCGCCGACGCAGTGGCAGCACTACTACCAGCGACAATAAACAGCGAAGTAGCGGTGACACCGAAAGCCATCCCCAGAGTGCCGTCGACTAATTGCGCGCCAAGGCCGATTAGCACGAAGACTATGAGTTTTTCCATGACAAGCCCTTCCCCGCTTACCCAACCAGAGCCTGCCGTTGCCACGATGCCCGCACGCCGAGCCCCTTTCAGAGCTCATTCAGCAGAAGCGATGCGCAGCAAAACCCTCTCAAGCCAAAGCAGTGATTCTTGCGGTGTTTTGTGTTTGCTTTTTGTAGACCAGTTTGTCTATATTCTGTTTCAGCAAGCATAGACCGATTGGTCTACGATAAGCAATCGCGACAAAGAAAACGTAGAAAAAGGATTCCACCCAATGACCAACGACCAGACTGCAGCCCAGAACACGGCCGCTTCCTCACTGCCCGATCTCGCCAACTCCACCACGCCGCTGCGTGTAGCCGTGGTTGGCTCGGGTCCGGCCGGTATCTACGCCTCCGACGCGCTGATGAAGTCCGGCCGCGATGTCGCCATCGACCTCTACGAGCGCCTTCCAGTGCCGTTCGGCCTCATCCGCTACGGTGTTGCGCCAGACCACCCGCGCATCAAGGGCATCATTAAGTCCCTCCACCGAGTGCTGGACAAGCCGCAGGTTCGACTACTGGGCAACGTGGACGTCGGCAAGCAGGTCAGCGTTGATGAACTGCGCCAGTTCTACGACGCCATCATCTTCGCCACTGGCGCGACCGGCGACCGTGATCTGAACATCCCGGGCTCGGACCTGCCGGAGCACTACGGCGCCGGTGAGTTCGTAGGTTTCTACGACTCCCACCCGGAGTTTGCTCGCGAATGGGACCTCTCTGCTGAGTCGGTCGCTGTGATCGGCGTCGGTAACGTGGGCCTCGACGTCGCCCGTATTCTCGCCAAGACTGCCGATGAGCTGCACGTCACCGAAATCGCCGACAACGTCTACGACGGCCTGGCAAAGAATGCCGCCCGCGAAGTCCATGTCTTTGGCCGTCGCGGTCCGGCTCAGGCAAAGTTCACTCCACTGGAGCTGAAGGAACTGGACCACTCTGACACCATTGAGGTTGTCGTGAATCCGGAGGACATCCAGTACGATGCCGCCTCCGAAACGTCCCGTCGCGAGTCCAAGATCACCGATCAGGTCTGTACGATTCTGGAAAACTACGCCATCCGCGAGCCAAAGGGCGCCCCGCACAAGCTCTTCATCCACTTCTTCGAGTCCCCGGTCGAAATCATCGGCGAGACCGGTGAAGATGGGGTACAGCACGTCAGCGCTATCCGCACCGAACGCACCGAACTCGACGGCGAGGGTGGCGTCCGCGGCACCGGCAAGTTCACCGAATGGCCGGTCGGTGCGGTCTACCGCGCAGTCGGCTACCGCTCCGACGCAGTCACCGGCGTACCGTTCGACACCGGCACGCACACCATCCCAGATGCCGGCGGCCGCGTGCTTGACGACATCGACGGCAACCACATCCAGGGCCTGTACACCACCGGCTGGATTCGCCGTGGCCCGGTCGGCCTAATCGGTAACACCAAGGGCGATGCCAACGAAGCTGTCGGCAACCTCATCGCCGACTGGGAGGCAGGTCGCCTGGCCGCACCTGCAAAGCCCACGCATAACGACGTCGACGAGTTCCTGGCCGACAAGGGCCTCCAGGTCACCACCTGGGAGGGCTGGCACGCACTCGACGCCGCCGAGCGTGCCGCGGGCGAAGCCGAAGGCCGCGAGCGCAAGAAGCTGGTCGAGTGGGCTGACATGGTTACGGCCTCCACGGTCGTCGCAAAGCAGCCAGATGCCGATGACGTGGCCGAAGCTGTGCACGAAGCTGTTGTGGAGACCGTCGCGAGCTAGCGCATCGGGTCTAACCGGACAGTTGATTATGCACGTCAGTCGATTTTCGGATTAGAGTTAATACATGGCTTATCATGCAGACTCATCCAACCTGGACGTCAAGGAAGTTCTGACCTGGGAAGGCTTCGGCGTCGCCTCCCGTGAACTGGCACAGCAGATTGTCGACTCGGACTTCGACCCGGAGATTATTATCGCCGTGGCCCGCGGTGGCCTGCTGCCAGCAGGCGCACTCAGCTACACCATGGGCGTCAAGCTCTCTGACGCCATCAACGTCGAGTTCTACACCGACGTGGCGGAGACCCTGCCGGATCCGGTTCTGCTGGAGCCGCTGCTGGACATCGAATCGATTTCCAACCGCCGCCTGCTGGTCGTCGACGATGTGGCTGACTCCGGTCGCACGCTGCATCTGGTGCTCGACCTACTCAAGAAGCACGGCGCTGAAGTCCGTTCCGCTGTGCTCTACGGCAAGTCCCGCTCGGAGATTGCACCGGACTACGTCTGGAAGCACACCGATGACTGGATCGTCTTCCCCTGGTCGGCCGAGCCACCGGTACAGAAGTCCAAGTAGATCAAGTAGCTTACGCACCACAGCGGGCACAAAAAAGTGCGCTGCAGCGTTCCTTTCCCAAGCAACACCAGCAGCGCACACTAGGTCGTCGAACTACCCCAGTTCGACGACCTTAATCTTTGATGCCGCCTCCGATGCACGCTCACGAGCAGCGTCGACAGAATCTGCGGTCGAAACAGCAACACCCATGCGGCGACGCGGACCGGCAAACGGCTTACCAAAGATACGAATGTCTGTCTCCGGAATAGCCATGGCCTCAGCTAGGCCGGTGTAGCCCGGCTGCTCGATGTCAGCACCGCCGTAGACTACAGCGGAAGCTCCCGGGGACACCAGCGTGACGTCGATAGGCAGCCCCAGCACTGCGCGCGCGTGCAGCTCGAACTCGGAGAAACGCTGCGTACCCATGGTGACCATGCCGGTGTCATGCGGGCGCGGGCTGACCTCGGAGAACCACACTTCATCGCCGCGGACAAACAGCTCGACGCCGAAGATACCGCGACCGCCCAGCGCGTTGGTGATGCGCGCGGCGACAGAGCGCGCATTGTCCAGGGCGTTTTCGCTCATGGCTGCCGGCTGCCAGGACTCAACGTAGTCACCATCCTGCTGACGGTGGCCGATGGGCTCACAGAACCACGTTGCCCCCTCGCCAGTCTCCGGATCAACGGAGCGCACGGTCAGCAGCGTGATCTCATAGTCGAAATCAACGAAGCCCTCCACGATGACGCGACCGGACTCAACGCGACCGCCACTCATGGCGTAATCCCACGCGGCCTGGACATCCTCCGGCGAACGCAGCGTGGACTGTCCCTTGCCCGAGGAACTCATGACCGGCTTGACCACGCATGGGAAGCCAATCTCATCAACAGCTGCGGTGAACTCATCAAAGCTGGAGGCGAAGTGATAGCGGGAAGTCGGCAGTCCCACCTCTTCCGCAGCCAGGCGGCGAATACCTTCTCGGTTCATGGTCAGCTGAGTCGCCCGTGCGGTCGGAATAACGGTGACGTCCAGCGTCTCATCTTCCTCGACCTCTGCCAGCACCTCGGTTGCCAGAGCCTCAATCTCAGGGACGATGAAGTGTGGCTTGACCTGGAGAATTAGGTCCCGCAGTGCGCTAGGGTCCGACATATTCAACACGTAGGCGTGGTGAGCTACCTGGTGTGCCGGTGCATGCTCGTAGCGATCGGCAGCGTGCACCTCAACGCCAAGACGCTGGAAAGCAATGGTCACCTCCTTGCCGAGCTCGCCAGAGCCGAGCAGCAGAACTCGCGTTGCTCCCGGCTGGTACGGGGTTCCGGTGGCTTCAGGGGTGAACATCGAGATAAATTCGCTTTCGTCTACGGCACATACGCTGCGCAACCAGCAGCTGTTAAATTGATTGCCTCCAGCATACGACAGCGAGCTGATTCACCGCGGCGGGCACGGGCGGGAACCTAGCGCGGGAACACCCGCTGGAACTCAGCCAGCGCCACCTCACGGTCAGCGGCCAGGACAACATTCGCCACCGCTCCGGCTGAATCCTCCACCACCTGGCCGCGGCGTGCTGGCTCAGCTGCAAAGGTTCGCTTATCGACGCCCACGAGACGCATCTTCTCCACTTCCCCTGTCACCGCACCGACGGCCACCATCGCAGCGAAGAGGTCATGAACCTGCGCCTTGTAACCGACTCCAACTCCCTGGTGGAACTCAAAGTAGAACTTCAGCGAGCGGCGCAGAACACGCAGCAGCTCCGAGTTCATACCGGCATCTCGCCAGGATTCAATCTCAGTATCACTAATGGTGATGGTCTCGGTGACATTGAGCGGAACCAGCGTCGGCACCGGCGCGCCTGCGGCGGTGGCGATGCTGCGCACGGCATCCTCCGGGCGCTCGACGGCCACAGCACCTGCGGTGCCGAACACCTCGGTGACCGCGGTGGGGTCGACCCAGAAGTTCCATTCCGCAAACTCGGTGACGTTACCGTGGTAGTCCACAGCACCGCCCATAATGGTCACGCCGTCGAGCTCCCGCATGAGTTCTGGGTATTTCTTCAAAGCGGCCACGTAGGTGGTCATAGGGCCAGTGACCAGCAGGTGCACCTTCTCCCCCGTCGACCGTGCCTGCTCGATGACTCGTCGCCACAGCGCCAGCGGATCCGCCGCTCCTGAGCGCCCCGGTTCGTAGATGACGGCCGGTGGTGCCAGGTTGTAGCCCAGCCCGTACGGGCCATGAGTCTCAGGCGTGGTGGTCAGTTCACGGTCAGCGGGCCCCTCGAAACCGCTGACAACCGGAACCTCCGGACAACCGCAGAGATTCAACATGTACTTGGTGTTGCGAGCGGACCATGCCGCAGTGGTGTTACCACCTGCGCAGGTCACACCCACCAGCTCGATCTCGCCTGCGGTATGCAACCCCGCGAGGTAGACGAGAGCAAGACTGTCATCGATACCCGTGTCAACGTCGGCAAGCACTTTCAAACGCGTCATAAGGTCAAGTGTGACACGAAACATGCTCGGCCCGCAGAGCTAAACATGGGCAAAACAGGGATACAGACGAGTTTCCGCTGGTGCTGGCCGGGTTTACTAGTTCGTCGACATCGCTGCATCACCCACCGGAGCGGACTCCGGCAGCGGCATTTTCAGCTCGGCCAAGACCTCGCGCAGTCGCGTCGGGTAGTCGGTGATGATGCCGTCGACACCAGCGGCAATCTGCTCGCGCATGGTCTCCTTTTCGTTCACCGTCCATGGCACCACCTTCATGCCGGCCTCATGCGCACGGGAGATTAGCTCCGGCGTGGCGACCGGGTGGTAGTCAGCATCCGACGGTGTCTTGCCGTAAGGAATGCTGTGCGTCGGCGAGAGCACCTGCACGCCGAGCTGCTTGGCGGCCTCGATGATGTCGCCATTGACCTCGTCGTAATTGACATCGCCAATCCAAGGAGAATCCTTCTTCCAGGTGGTTTCGTCCCACAGCATGACCAGCGGAATCTCCGGGTTCCGTTCCGCGACCAGCGGCAACGAGCGCCAATCGAAGGATTGAATCATCACACGATCAGCCACACCCGCGCGGTCAATCTCGTCGAGAATCACATCGACGAACTCCTGCGGTTCTGCCGAGTCAGCGCGCTTTTCGCCCTCGATCTTGGTCTCAATGTTGAAGTGGATGTCCTGGTTATCCTTAGTCAGCTCGAACAGCTTCGGCAGGGTCATCATCCTATTGCCCTTGATTGGCTCCGCATCCGGGAAGTCCTCGAGCTTCTTGTCACAGACCAGGGTTTGTACCTGCTCATAGGTGAGATCATGTACGAGCTTGCCGACGTACGGGTACTGCGGGTCCCCCTCCGTCACTGGCTCGGTGTCCGAGCACTTGTCGTCTTGGATTTCCGGATCGTGCCAGACCATAGGCACGCCATCCTTCGTCAGGACGATGTCCAGCTCCAACGTCGTAACGCCCAGCTCCAACGAGTTGATCATCGCCTGCTTGGACTCCTCCGTCCACTCACCGCGACCACCACGGTGCGACTGCAGATCAAAACCCTCCGGCAGCTTAGCCATCGCAGCCGGCCGCACATTCGCGGCCGCATTCAGCTCAGCAACCTGCTGCTTTTCAAAGGTCTTCTCTTCGCTCGACGTAGTGCTGACCGCGCTTGCACTGCTTGACGACGATGCCGCGTCGTTGTCTGCATCATTGCTGCAGGCTGCAATAGGAGAAATAGCAAACGCGCCCATAGCGATGGCCGCGATTGCGCGGCGCGTGCCGTGGACGCGTGAATTCTGAGGCTGCTCGCTCTGCTTGGTCCGTTC
Organism: Corynebacterium sp. LK26; assembly: GCF_014335085.1. NCBI lineage: Bacteria > Bacillati > Actinomycetota > Actinomycetes > Mycobacteriales > Corynebacteriaceae > Corynebacterium > Corynebacterium sp. LK26. The sequence goes on along the minus strand of NZ_PDHB01000011.1, from coordinate 177,631 downwards.
GTCAAACATGGAGTCAGATGAGTTGCGAGAAGACATGGCCGGTGATTTTTCCTCTTTGGGCGTAGTATTAGCGACTTCATAGCGACGGCATAGTACCGACAACACAGTGTCGACAAACTACCGTCGGAGGTTTACGGAACACAGAAATCTGGGTGAAAACTGTGTGGTGCGCCACTACTTTAAAACGGCCTGACAGCACTCGCATCTGGAGCGAGTGCTGGGTGAGCGTTTAATTTCCCTCTGCTTTTGGAATCTCGCCGTCTTGAGCGACCTCTGACCCATCCCAGGAGTACGTAACGGGAGCGTTGTACTGGTCTTTAAAGGCGAAGGCACCGCCGTCTTCGATCATTTTATTGACATCGAAGAAATTGACGGTCACAGTTTTGCCATCGCCTTCGACCGAGTTGATTGTCTGCGGACCACCGGCGGTACCCACGTACTCGCCCTTATGAAACAGCAGCACTGCACCAGCGGTAGTTGAATGCGTAATTTCATTCTGTACTGCTGAGGCAAAGGTCAACTCGCTGGTGGTATCCCAGTTCGTATCGTCCGTGACTGTCCAACCGCTGCCATTGCCACCTTCCATTGAGTTCAGGTCGGCAACCGCTTCTTCGAAAGCCTCTTCCTGGGTTGGCGCAGAAGAACCCCCATCGGAGTCGTTGTCATCGACATCCGGATTGGGGGTATCTGCACTTTCACTGTCATCCTCGACAGTGGTGGTCGTAGTGATGGTCGTCGTTTCTTGATCTACCTGAGAAGCAGAGGTCGGTGCTGCGGTCTCATCAGTGGAGCAACCGGACAAAGCCACTACACCTGCGACCGCCGCGCTAACCAGCATCGACCCGCGACGAACTGAATGACCACTCATGGCTGGAACCTCTTCTGTTCTCTCAAGTTTTCTCAAGCACTGCGCTACGACGGAGCATTACTTTCTCATGTCCGACTCTGAATTGAGTTTACTTGGGAAAACTCAAGAGACCCCGGGAGTGTCCAAGAATTTTCGAAAGCTCTCGAAAATTCTCGGGAGTCCTTAGGAAGCGGGTGTCGCGCCGCCGGGAATCTTGCCCTCGTGGACGACGTGATCTCCGTTCCAGAAGAAGTGAACATTAGAGGTGAACTTGGCCGCATCAGCGTTCGGCGCACCTGCGGCCTCCTGGGCCTCCCAGTCGTGGTAGATGACCGAGATGTTCTTACCATCAGGGGTCGGCGTCACCTTGTTGATGTGCTGAGGCCGGTCAGAGTCCGTACCAATGAACTCACCCTTGTGGAACATCAACAGCACAGTGGAGGACTGAGCGTTGCCCTGCTTGGCCTGATCTGCGAGAGCAAAGCTCAAATCGCTACACGGGCTGAAGTTGGAGGTGCCAGTGTACTTCCACCCATCATGGTTGTTCGGACGCTCCCTGTTGACCTTATCCAGGGCCTCCTGGATTTCAGGTGCTGCCGGGTTCGGGGTACAGCTATCTGCCTTCGCCGGAGCCGGTGCCGGCACTGGGGCCGGTTCCGCCTGAGCCGCGGGAGCTGCAACGGCTCCACCTACTGCGGAGAAAACCATCGCGCCGGAAAGTACGGCGGAACTTGCCAATCGTTGTACTCGGTGTCCTGTGTTTTGCATGAAAACCACACGCCTTCTGTCGTTTGGACTTCTGTCGTTGGACCACGCGGTGAGGCCTACGATACAAAAATGACTCTGGGATGCCAGTGTCAACTGACAATTCCCAGAGCCTTCTCGTGGTTAGCAAATGTTCTTTTTTACAGCAGCCAGCAGTTTCGACACCGAAGATTTTTTATCTAACAGTTCGATAAAGCCGGGTCGAAAGCCGGACTATTTTCCGGCTAGTTCGCCACTGCCCCCCAGGCTAAGTACCCAGCGCTAGTTGCCCAGCGCTAGTTGTCCAGCACATCGTGGACAACGATGGTCTGGTCACGACCCGGGCCAACACCGATGTAGGAAATGCGAGCGCCGGAGAGCTCCTCCAGGCGGTTCAGGTAATCCTTGGCCTTGTCCGGCAGCTCATCGAAGGTGCGGCAGCCAGTGATGTCTTCGTCCCATGCAGGCATGGTCTCGTAAATCGGGACAGCGTGGTGGAACTCCGACTGGGTGAGTGGCATTTCGTCGTGACGCACGCCATCAACGTCGTAAGCGACACAAATCGGAATCTCGCCGATACCAGTCAGGACATCCAGCTTGGTGATGAACAGATCCGTGAAACCGTTGACGCGCGCGGCGTAGCGAGCCAGCACCGAGTCGTACCAACCACAGCGGCGCTTACGGCCGGTGTTGACTCCGACCTCACCGCCGGTGGTCTGCAGGTACTCGCCCCACTTGTCGAACAGCTCCGTCGGGAACGGGCCAGCACCGACGCGGGTGGTGTAGGCCTTCATGATGCCCAGCACCGAAGTGATCTTCGTCGGGCCGATGCCGGTGCCCACGCAGGCACCACCAGCGGTTGGGTTCGAGGAGGTCACGAACGGGTAGGTGCCGTGGTCGACGTCGAGCATGGTGGCCTGGCCGCCCTCCATGAGGACGTGCTTGCCGGCATCCAAAGCCTGATTGAGCTCAAACTCCGAGTCGATAATCATCGGGCGCAGACGATCGGCGAAGCCCATGAAGTAATCAAAGACTTCATCCGGGTCGATAGCGCGGCGGTTGTACAGCTTGACCAGAATCTGGTTCTTCTGAGCCAGCGAAGACTCAATCTTCTGGCGCAGAATCGACTCATCCAGAATGTCCTGGACACGCAAGCCCGTACGGCCGACCTTGTCGGCATACGTCGGGCCGATACCGCGGCCAGTGGTGCCGATAGCGCGCTTACCCAGGAAGCGCTCGGTCACGCGGTCCAGCGTCTGGTGGTACGGAGCAACCATGTGGGCATTGCCGGAAACGCGCAGGCGGGAGGCCTTTGCACCGCGAGCTTCGAGGCCATCAATCTCGTCGAAAAGCGCCTCGAGGTTGACCACACAGCCGTTACCGATAATCGGCACAGCGTTTTCCGACAGTACACCCGCCGGAAGCAGCTTCAGCTCGTACTTCTCACCGCCAACGACAACGGTGTGGCCGGCGTTATTGCCACCGTTGGGCTTGACGACGTAGTCGACGCGGCCACCGAGAATATCGGTTGCTTTGCCCTTGCCCTCGTCGCCCCACTGGGCACCGACGATAATGATTGCGGCCATAGTCCTACTTCAACTCCTGGGATTGCAGACGACGCATTAGAGTGTAGTCCTATGCGTATTGTTGTGCTGCAGTGTGGCCCCGATGTACCCGCGTTTTCCCAATTGCTCCGCCAATCATGGTCTACATCAGCACCGTCCACACCATCAGCACCAGCTACTCCGGCACCACCCGCCTATGCGCTTCACGACGTCGCGATGATCCCCACCCGCAAGGAGCTGGCTTTCATCGACGACCTGGCCAAGGACGTACTGCCTGTCGATACAGCTCCGACGCCGGAGGAAATCTCCAAGCAGAAGAAAGTCGACCACTTAGGCGCTCCGCAACCCGCTCCGCAAAAGCCGAGCGAGCCGTTACGAATTGTGGTCGTTGGCACCGACGCGGCACTGGCTACCGTGGCAACCTACCTGATGCGCAAGAACCTCCTGTGGATTGAAGTGGCACATGTCCCCACCGCGCCCTCGACCGCGGCCAAAAACTGGGGCATCGAAGGAGGAGAAGGGCTCGATGCGGCGGCCGCGCTCACACGCCCGACGACGCCAGTGCCGCTGATTCGCGACGACACCGGCCACGCAATTGTTGGTTACGCCCTACTGACAGAGCCGGGAATTACCGGAGTGTCCTCGGCAAACGGGTTTACTGGCGAGGTCTATGTCGACGAGCATCAGATGTTCTCCGGCACATCCACCGGCCTGCAGATTCGCCCTACCCCCGATGCCCCGGGCATCGTTGCGGCCGAAGTTCCGGCGCCGGATGCGGAAAACGGTAACGAGGGTGAGAGCGGCAAAGGCCTGCTGAGCCGACTCGGATTGGGGCGCGGTGGCCGTCGTAAAGCGAAAGAAGCCCCGGCCCGCGAGCTACACCGTCCGATGACGGGTCGGGCAGTTCAAGTTGGTGGCCTGGGCTTCCGATATGTGCGCGATGGCGTGGAGTCACGAAAGCCGAGAGAGAAGACAACTCTGTACCGACACCTTCGCGACTTGCAGATTGTGCACTAACTGCGGCGGGCAATAGCCACGGTCTGCCTGTGCGAAAGTGGCGTGCATGAAAGTGACCTGCGCGAAAGTTCGAGTACAGATAACATTTGGGTGTTAAAGCCACTGCCCGCCACTGCCTCGATAGGACAGCATCATGACTGACAACACCCCACGGCTACGCGCTGGCGACCAAGCCCGCCACACTGCGCTGGAACGCTTGGAATGGGCATTCCGCGATGGCCAGATTGACTTTGCGGAATTGCAGGAGCGCACCGAGAAAGCCCAAAAGGCGACGTACATCGATGAGTTGCCCGCATTGACACAGGACTTGTCGCTGCCCGCGAACCTGGCCGAGCCGACTCCACATGCGCACCCAAACCCTAACCTGCGCCCGAACCTACACAGCGTCCCGGACGAGCACCATTCGGTGGCACCGAATGCAGCCAACAATCATCAACCAGCTCGGATTGATAGCTCCGCCGCGGCAACTGGTTCGAAGCTCTCCATCGGCATCTTCGGCGGCACCGACAAGAGAGGCCCATGGACGTGCGCTCCCACGCACACCACGGTGGCGGCCTTCGGCGGGACTGGCTTGGATTTCCGCGAGGCCATCCTGACCGCGGAAGCTACTGTCGTCAACATTGGCTGCGCCTTCGGTGGAGTCGACGTCATTGTCCCCGACCACTACCAGGTTGATGTCGACGTGCTGCCCATCTTCGGAGGCACGGATGTTACTGGAAACCCGGGACGTAACCTTCCTGCTCCTGGCGCAGGACAGGCTCCGAAGATTATTGTGCGCGGCTTCGTCGCTTTCGGTGGCGTCGAGGTCAAGCGCGTACCGCACTAGAGCACGCTGCAGTAGCACGTGGGCAGTAGCATGTGCGCCGGAGCACGTGGGCAGTAACCGCCTGGCGCCTAGCGAGCCACTACTCGCCCACGCCTCACCGGCTACTCGTCCCATACCTCCGGTGGCATTGCTGGGAACGGCGTCGTCGGCGGCAGCGTTGCCACAGCTGAACGTCTGGACAGGCCACACACCTGCAACAGGTCCACCACCAAGGAGCGGGACTGCGCAAACACAACCTGTTCCGACAGCGTTGCGTCCTCGATCACGCGCGGGTGCATTTTCGCCGCTAGACGACGCAAGTACCGAACCACGTCTTCAAGCTTGACCTCTCCGGATCCCTCGGAAAGCTGAGCGATAGCGATGTCGCCGGACTCGAAAGGCAACTCGCCCCACTCTGGGATTCGGCGCACGGCGGCTTCGTCGTCAAGCACATGACTGACCAGACGCGTACCTTCAGACACGCCGAGAACAAGTGCGCACAGTTCGGACGAGAAGTCGATGTGGTCCTCACGTGCTGTGATAGCGCGACGCGCGAGCACACGGATGTTGCGCATGGCGTTGTCGACGGGATGAACCATACGTGACAGCGAGTGGATTCGATCCCGGGAGCGCCAGAGCAACGGCGAGATACGGACCTGCTCGCCCGCGTCGGCGACAGTGCGGTCCATCAGCGAGACTTGCGCCTGCATGGAGCGCACCACGCTCAGTGCGGTGCGGATGCGATCGGTGTCGCCCTCTTTCATGCCGATGCCGATGTCATAAAGTACATCTGCACCCATGTCGAGGACCTTGGCCACCTTGCGGCGAGCACCCGCCAGCGGGCTTCGCGGCAATATCATGAGCACAATAATGCCCACCACACCACCGACGAGAGCATCGATCATTCGGTAATAAGAACCAGCGGTGCCCGGCGGAATAATGGTGGCGATGAGCACGGCTGAAGATGCCGCTTGGTTGACCACAAGCGGTCCTCGACCGACAAACACACCGATGACCATGGCGACGAACACACCGACGGTCAGCTGCCAGATACCCGAGCCGAGGATGGAGATAATCACATCACCAATGCCGACTCCCAACGAGGCACCGAGCACCAACTCCACAGAGTGCTTTAAGCGAGGACCTGCGGTCATCACGTTGAGGCTGATGAAAGCGGCCATCGGCGCGAAGAACGGGTTGGGGTGCCCCAGTACCTCAAGTGCGAACCAGTAGGCCAACCCAGCGGCTAACGTGGCTTGGACAATGAGCATCCAACGGGAGCGCACACGGTCAATCGCATGGAGGAAACGCGTGCGGGGCCTCACTTTCTGACGCAACTTGTTTGCTGCGCGGGAGGCCGGATGTAGGTACGTATTGCGAAAATCTTGGAAATCCGGGCGCGGATTATCCTCGACGAATTGCGTTTCCTTAGCTTCGACGAGGTCGTCGACATGCGCGGGAGCAAGGTCCTCTAGATTCCTGGCAGCTGCGGCATCCTTATCTTCCCCACCAGCTATGCCAGCCATGCCGAAGTCACCATCCTCATGTAAAAAACTGTGCGCTTTTTATGTACCCGTTGTGCTGTTGTGCACTCTTATGTGCCCGCTGAATCTCTGTGCGCGATTAAAGACCCAGTTCTGGCAACGCGGATTCATCACTGTCACGCAGCAACGCCATCATGCGATCGAATTCATCATCCTCGCCGATAGCCTTAGCAGCCTTAGCCAACGCTGCGAAGGCGCGGAGCACACCACGATTCGGCTCGTGCTCCCACGGAATGGCTCCGAACCCCTTCCAGCCGTTTCCACGCAGCAGGTCCAGACCGCGGTGGTAACCAGTGCGAGCGAAGGCATAGGCCTGAATCTCCTGGCCCTCGGACAAGGCGCTTTCAGCCAAATCCGCCCAAGCCTGGGAATCGCGCGGGCATGCGCGAACCACGGCCTCCGGGCTTGCGCCACCGTTGCGGGCAGCAACGGCCTCGTCAAGAACGGGGAGCTTCACGGGAGCAGGAGCCATCATGTCATTGAGTTTCATGCGTCCTATTGTGCCAGGCATCACGTGGCGATGGCAGGGGCTCAGTATGTGACTCTCTGTTGGCAACGGCGGGCACAGCGTGGTGGTACAACGTCGGCAAGCGCCAGATGACGACCAACTAGCGTTCCCCGACTACTCCGGACAGCTCGGCTTCGTCGAATCCAACGACTCACCATTTTCCAGCTTGGTCGCAACAAAATCGGCCACTCGGGCGCACGCTTCCATCAGCATCCAACCCGACAGCTGGACAGAGAGGTCACGCTCCTTAATCGCCGAACCGCGAACCGCGCCACCGACTGATTGCGCAACCGAACCGCCCTGTGGGAACTGAGCATTGTCGTTCCAATCTGCGGGGAAAAGCGGCAGGCCATCAACCTCGAGGCGGTGGTACCAGCACTTCTCCCCCGACGCCAGAACCAGTCGGCGAGCAATGCGGGCCGCCGCGCGATTCATGCGATTGTCTCCAGGCAAACGCACCGCCGCATCGGCGAGGTATCGCACGAGGATGCCGTTGAACAGACCACCATCGCCGCCACCGGCACCGGCGATGACATTGTCGGTGGTCGCCAAATCCTTTGCCACCGCGTGGATGAGGTTTTGCACGCGCGTGAAATACTTCGTCGCCTGTTCACGCTGGCCGTGCGCCCGAAGCGCAAGTCCCACTTCGAGGCAAGCGCCAATCATGACACCCTGGTTGTACGTAAACATGCCCTTCTGTACGACGGCACCTGCCATGGACAAGCGAATGCCGTCGTAGAGCAGCCCTGAGTCCGCCAGGAGGTTGGCGTAAACCCAATCGATAAGTTCCTCTGCCTCCTTGATACGACCAGCCCGGGCCAGAGCGATGGCTGCAGGACCGTTCGAGGGAACGTTGAAGAAGAGGTCCTGCTCACGCCACGGCAGCACACCCGTGGACTCCTGCCGACCATCACCCAAGCATGAAATCAGCCGTGCTGTCGTCTTCTTGGGCACCGATGCGCCGAGGACCGCGTCGGCACGCCCGAGCGCCAACGCCATCCACGCGCGATCGTCGTAGTACTTGTTCTTGGTCAGCAGCGTGAGGTTGCGAATGCGGATACCCCGAGTGGTCTGGCGGATAGCGCGGTACTTCTCCTTAGAAGGCACGCGCTTGGCTGCGTCTACCAGGCAGTCGAGATACTGCGCCTGCCACCAGTAATGCCAGTTGATGAAGACCTTATGTCGCAGCGGCGCGGGCCAGGAAGCCATTGCCAAATTCGTGCCCGGAAGACCCCACAGCTTCGCCGCATGACGGTTGCGAATCGCCTGTTCAGCCACGTCCGCACGATAGGCCCACGTTTCGGCCTCCGGACGCGACATTTTTAGAACCACTGGCTCTCCTTAAAACGGCTGTGAAACAGCTCTAAAACAGCCTTCGAAATAAAACACCTAAGCAGACAATTACCAGGCCGCGGTGATATCTGCATGAGTACGAATCCAAGAGTGCATGGCAATACCCGCCGCTACCCCCGCATTTATCGAACGCGTCGAGCCAAATTGGGCAATCGACACCGTCAAATCCGCCGACTGCTGTGCTTCTTCAGTCACTCCCGGCCCCTCCTGGCCGAAGAGCAAAAGACAACGCTCGGGCAACTCAACGGTTTCGATGGGTACGGAGCCCGGCACATTGTCCACGGCCACGACAGCCAAATCATGCTCGCGCGCCCAGCTAATGACCTCCGACACCGTCTCGTGGTGCAGCAAGTGCTGGTAGCGGTCAGTCACCATCGCGCCGCGACGATTCCAACGCTTGCGCCCCACGATGTGCACGGCCTCCACCAGGAAGGCATTTGCGGTGCGTACCACGGTGCCAATGTTGGAGTCATTCTCAAAATTCTCGATGGCGATGTGCAACGGATGACGACGCTTATCCAGCTCCGCGACGATAGCCTCCATCGTCCAGTAGCGGTAAGCATCGACGACATTACGTCGGTCGCCCTCATCCAGAAGCTGCTCATCGTATTCTGGGCCGGTCGGTCGGGGTTCGTTCGGGTGCTCCTGCTCCCACGGCCCCACCCCGACACGAGCCTCAAACCATTCCGTCGGCCCCTTCCCGGGCTCAGGCGCGGTCAAGAGCCAACAGCCCCTCGACCAGGAACAACTGCGCCACGGTGTAGGTGTCCATCACTGCCGCATTCAGAAGCTTGCCGACGACGCCCTCCTCCGCAAACATCTTTCGAGCCATCAGTAGCGTGTCGGAGACGAGGAACAGGTTGCCACCGTGGCCGAGGCCGTAGGCGGCATCGGCAATCGGTAGGCCGGTCTGCTCATCAGTACCGACAGCACCGGCACCCTCCAGCAGCGCCGGGTCATCGGCCAGTGCGGAGGTCACAGCCAGCAGCGGACCGTAGCCAACAGCAGCGGGCAGCGCCTCGGGCTTTACAGCACCGACCAGCGGTACCGAACCAGCCCACAGTGGGAAGCGAATGGCAGCACGCAGCGCGCTAATCCGAGCTCCGGCACGCCACAGCAGCACGTGGTAGGCAACCTGGTTAACTGCGAACGGCACAGAACCGCGGTTCAGGTTCGGCTTATTCGGCATGAGAATCAAGTCGCCCAGCCAACCGCCGGCGAGGCCGATGAGCAGGGTGGTCGTCGTAAAGCGAGACGTCTCGTGGCGACGGCGCCAAACATTGGCCGCCAACAGTGGCATGAGGACAGTCTTGGAAACTCGACGTGGAGTCTCCCAGCCGAAGGCACTGGAGACAACGTTGACCGCACTGGCGGCGATGTAGCCGGCACGTTCTGGGGCACGGCGAGTGTCGGAGCTCGCGCTGGCGATACCGACGAGTGCGCCGAGGCCCTCGCCCGTGCGACGCACAAACATGTCAGCGACGGTTTCCTTTGTGCCGGGAAGTTTGGTCGTGGTGAGCTTGGACAGGAGTCCTGCGCGCTTGGTGGTCATGGGGATGTTCCTCTTTCGTGGGACTGCGTTGGGGCGGTGAGCAGGGTGAGGCTCGGCGAGCAGGGTGAGGCTCGGCGAGCAGGGTGAGGCTCGGCGATAGCTCTAGCGCTCAGATTCTTAGGCCAGACCCAAGTCATCCAAACCGAGCAGATAACGGTACTCCAGGCCTTCAGCCTTGATGACCTCGCCGGCACCCGTCGCGCGGTCAACCACCGTGGCGACACCGACAACCTCAGCACCGGCCTCACGTAGGGCAGCGACGGCGGTCAGCGGAGAGTTGCCCGTCGTGGTGGTGTCCTCAACAACCAGGACCTTCTTGCCCACAATGTCCGGCCCCTCGATGCGGCGCTGCATGCCGTGCTTCTTGGCTTCCTTACGCACCACAAAGGCATCAATTGGGCGCCCTTCGGCGTGCATGACAGAGGTAGCCACCGGGTCCGCGCCAAGCGTCAGACCACCGACGTGCGCGTAGTCCCAGTCTGCAGTGAGCTCCCGTAGCAGGGAACCAATCAGACGCGAGGCCTCATGATGTAGGGTGGCGCGGCGCAGGTCAACGTAGTAGTCAGCCTCACGTCCAGACGACAGCGTGACCTTGCCATGGACAACCGCCAGCTCCTTGACCAACTCGGCCAAACGCTGCAGCTTCTCCTGATTGACATTGCTCGTGTGGATGCTCATCTGAGGTTGTCTCCTAAATAAACGACTGTGTGCTCAAGGATATGTCTGGTTCTACTCGTCCGCGGAATCAGGGGTTGCGCCCTTGTCCTCGGATACAGATTCGGTGGGGTCGTCGCTGCTGTCGAGGTCTGGGGCGGCGTCGGTAAAAATACTGGCGGGCTTCACAATTGATCGCACCACACGCCCCTGGCTCGAGCGCATCCGGCTATGTTCGGGGTCCTCACCAAGCGCAGGAATCTGCTGGCCAGAATCCCCAATGTCCTCCGACTCACCAACGTTTGCACCCATCTTTCGTGCCGTTGACCGCGAAGGCAGCGCCGTCGGATCCAGCGGTATATCCCGCGTAGGGCGCCACGACGAACCGTCAATCGCCTGCACCACCGTGGGTTGTGCATTGCTTTGCGACGGCCACTGCGAATCATCCGTGGTTGCATCCGCGGTAGCAGCGGACGAGGACGAAGGAGAATCTGCGTAAACAATTTCCTCAACGTCCAGCGGCTCTTCGCCCTTGCTATTCTGCGCGCTGTGACTCTGGGCATGCCCGTTCTGTGAGCTGTGATCCTGCGATTCGTGGTTAGCAGAACCGTTGCGACGCTGATCTGGTACCGCGTGCAAGTGCCCACGCCCGGTTCCATCCGAAATCAAGGAACCAGAGTCAACGGACTGCTCGGTGAGCTGCAAACGAGTGGGATCCCACTGATTAGTGTCCGGAGCGACGGTTTCGCCTTCCGCCGGTGGCAACCTGCGCGCGATGTCGGAGAAGTCCGACAGCGATGCCAGTGCACCGTCCCAGTCCTCTGGCACTGAATTATCAATCAGCTGAGCCAAGGACCAGGAGTTTTCGGACCACATGCGGGTAATGGCCAGGTGCACGTCGGCAAGCATGCGGGTTGCACGGTCGTCGAAGATGCGATGAATGAGCTCTGGGTCGGTAGCTGCGACTACCAGGCCGGCTTCGGTAGCTACGTGAGGCAGCGTCGTGCCGCCGCTGCGGCGCAACTCGAAAACCTCATCGCTGGATACAGAACGGCGGATGGCGATGGTGGTGATGCCGCCGACATCGGCGAGGTGCATTTCCCGGCCAAAAGCGAAACCGGAGACCACGGCCTTGGCATCGCCGTCCGGCGTACGCTGCCAGTACGACGGCAGCTCATGGTCCACACGGTTGTAGACAGAATTACGTTCCTGCGCCCAGGCCTTCCGCAAGTGACGCACACGGCGACCGCTGATACGTCGACGGATAGGGGCCACTGATTGCTGCTGAGCGCGCTGCGGTTGCGCGGGCTGGGTGGGCTCAGTGTGCGGGGTGGCCTGGGTGGCCTGGGTGCGCGCCGCACGATCGGATGATTGCGGCACTTCGTCAGTCTCGGCATTTTCGCCGGCTGCAGCCCGGAATTCTGTACCCCCAACAGTTCCAGTGCGAGCGTCAGCAGCGGTGGTGCTGTCGGCCCCTGTGGCAACGGCATCGCCCACTAAACCTGTCTCGGGCTCATCCGCGGTATCGGTATCTTCAGCAGTCACCGACTCGGCTGGCTCCGCGCCAGGCCCTGCTCCAGATTCTGTGCCAGACTCCGCGCCGCTTCGGAGAGTCACGTCCGTTCCCGCATTCAGATCAGCTGCTGCTTCCGATGTTTCGGCAGCACCCGCGTCTTCTGTTGCTTCGGGCATTTCAGCAGTGGCCGCCGGCTCGATTCCCGAGACAGATTCAGGCTCCGTCGGTGTCTTTTCTACAGCTGAAGTCCCCAGTTCTGTCGTCGAAACCTCAGTTTCAGAATCAACTTCAGCGGCGCTATCAGTCTCAGCGGCAACCTCAGAGTGAGAGTCAGCATCAGCTGCGATATTCGGTCTCGCCACAGAAGCTGTCTCGGAGCTTCCTTGCTCTGAAGAATCCGGCAGTTCGGGCACAACATCTTCTGCCGCCACACCGGTTACTTCGCCGGTGAAGTCCGAGGGCTCGTCGTAAAGCGATGGCGATGACGGAGACGCCACAGCAGTCTCACTTATGCTGCGACGGCGGCGGTCGACAACGAACAGCGCGACTGCGGCGATGATGAGAATCGCTGCGAGGGTGAATACTAGGGGAATCATTAATCTCCTAGCTTAAGCCAGAAGCAGTTCTATTTGGTCAGCGACAAGATGCCGTCCCCCGTCTGGCGCAATGCCAATGCCCGAGGAGAGAGCGTACGGGACTCTCTAGGACGGTAAAGGGCGAGGGGCAAAAGCCACATGGACGGCACATCAAGGGCCCCGGGGCGGTCGCCCTGGCCCGGGCCCGCTTAGAAGCGGACGATAGGCAGGCTCGGATCGCCAGCCCACTGGGACCAGCCGCCGACATACAGAGCGGCGCCCGTGATGCCCGCTTCTTCCATAGCCTGAATGAACAGCGAGGAATGAAGACCGGAACCGGAGTAGACCGCTACATTGCGACCGTCTTCGATACCGACGGAGGCAAAGCGCTCACGGAGCTGCTCAACAGGCAGGAAGGAGCCGTCGGCATTTTGCAGACTGCGAGCCGCCAGGTTCACGGCACCCGGGATGTGACCTGCCTGCAGATCAACGCGCTCACTACGACCTTCAAAACGGCTGGGCTCACGCGCATCCACCAAAATTCCACGCTCAGACCAGGTGCGCACGTCATCGAGGCTGGCAACAGGCATATTGCCTTCACTCACTGCAATCGTTCCAGGCCGCGGCAGATTTCCGGGCCCGAAGGCAGTCTCGTTTCCATCTGCTTCCCAAGCAGCTAGCCCACCGGTGAGGACACGCACATTCTCCAAACCTGCCCAGCGCAGAATCCACCAAGCACGTGACGCGAACAGTCCATCGCCCGCGTCGTAGACGATCACCAGATGCTCCGAGCGGACTCCCCATCGACGGACGGCATCGCGCACACGCTCGATATCCGGCAACGGGTTGCGACCAGCTTCTCGGCTTGGAACACCTGCTAGGTCCAACTCGGGATCACAGAACACGGCCAGTGGGATGTGAGCCGTGGCGTAGGAGTCATATGGTTTTTTAGCACGCGACCAGCGTGCGTCAACGACGACGATGCGACCGCCGCCGGCAATCTTGTCACGAAGCTCTTGTACCGAGATGGATGTTGTCATAATTCCGGATTCTAAATCGATTGACTTGGTAGCGCGATATGTACGTTATTAAAACTAGGAGCTTGGGAAGGTGTCTGAAGATGCTGCCCACATGGCCGTTTTCATCTCAGGCACCGGCCATGGAATCGGCTGTGCCACCGCAGAAAAACTACTGCACTATGCCGCCAGCGTCGGCACCCCTTTTCTTAACCGCTTCATTAACGCAAAGCTGACTACGAAACGGAAGATCAACCTCTAAGCCAGGCCCCGCCTCCCAATCCGACTACCCACCGGGATCCTGTCCCGTCCCACCATTGCCATCCGCTGTGTCCCTCGTCCGTTTCTCTCGCGCTTTACGACGCAACCAGCGCCCCGGGCTATCGAACGTATCGGGGTCCTCATTGGATTCCGCTTTCCGGTTTCCTTCCTCGTCTTTCGGGGGCACCCAGACCACACGATCAGTAGAGGCCGGCTCACACTCCCCGCTAACCCCGTCCCCTTCGTCAGTTCCTAGAATCTCCGGCACCTCATCCGGCCGGAGCGTCCACCAAGCATTTTCATCACATCGAGCATCATCGATCTTTCGATGCGTACCCGGATCCACCAACGTGAGATTATCCAGGTCAGTGCCACCACCGGAAGCCCACGACTGCACATGGTGAACATCGCACATAGCTCCCGGAGTGCCCATGCCCGGCGCGGAGGAACCTCCTTCCTCTCCAAGAAGGGCCAGATACTGCGGCAAAGTCCCCAGCCTGCGGGATCGACCAAAGTACAAGGTCTGCCCCTCATTCCCCAAGACTTGGAGGAACGAATTTCTATCGACCATCTGTTGCACGGCCTGACTAATGGAAATTCGCACTCCCGCGTCTGAGACCGCTTTACCCGATCCAGGAAGTACAAAATCTTCCCCCTCAGGCAGGGAGACTCCAGCTAACGCTGCCACATCTGCGATATGCGCGACGGTGACCACCGATGTCGTCCCCCGCGCCGGCTGAAGCTCACCGCCCGGTTGAAAGCCCCCATTCACCGCCGCTTCCACGGCATCATGGAAACGCTGCTCCGGATTCCGCTGGTCATCGGCACCTTCTTCGAGCAACCCGCCAGGTCGCGCATAATCTGCCTGCAGCCTTTTGAGCACCGCCGCAAACGAAGGCGTAACCACACCGCTCAACCGGCTCATGCCATCCGGCCCTTGAGCACCGATTTTTAGGCTTCGTTTCCGAGCACGGTCCTCATCCGTATACGGGTCATCAACCCCCAGCATCGCCCGCAGACGGTTCGGCAATTTATTGAGATCATCAACACGGATTTTGTCCACTAAATCTGCAATGTGCTTGTCCAGCAGCCTAGACAGCTGTGCATGCTCCGTTGCCGGCAGCTCGCGAACGGCTTTGTCAATCTTCGCAACAGCATCCGCACCGACAACACCTTCCTCAACTTTCTGACGAAGGTTCGGCATTCGCACATCCTCATTCGCCGGAGCAAACGGATCAACATTCCTACTCAGACGTCCGACGACATTGATACGCTGCCTCGCTTCTGCTCGCGAGATTCGCATCTCCTGCGCTAGCCACGCGATCCTTCGGTGCTCCGCGCTGGGCATCCGCCCTTTCATTGTCTCCACATAAGTCGCATCAATTACTGCGAGTCGTTTTCGCGCTTTCTCAATCGACTTATATGCGTCGTGCGCATGATCCGGTGCAAGTACTTCGAAGTTCTCCACGATGACTGTCGACAGAGCTTCAAACTGCGCAACCGCATCTAAAACCTGCGATGTCGAAAGCGGTCCACCGCCGTTTGACGCCGATGGTGTAGACATTTCCCCACCCCCCTTTTAAAACGCTAGCAATCCGAATCCCCAAATGGACTAACTAATTTCCCTCCCCCACATTATCGCACACCCATTCGACACCCGACAACCCCCTAATTCAACTTTTTCGAACCTTTTTCCGAAACGCTGCCACGCTCCTGACCTAAACACCCCACCACCCGCGCAGTCCCCCCCCACCATCCGCCCTGAAAACCCCACCAACTCGCGCAGTCCCTCACCACCCGCGCAGCCCCCACCAAAAACTGCACGCCGAAAACCTAAAACCGCACCACCATCACATCATGGTCCGGGAAGCTCGAGCGCCCCACTAGCTCAAATCCCGCCTTCACATAGGCTTTCGCCGCCCGCGGGTTGGCATCATGGACAGCCAGACTAACCCCCGGGTACCCCAGCTCACGCGCATACTCAAGGAGTCCTGCAATCATCGGCTGCGACAGCCTGCGCCCAACAACACCCGGACGCAGCGCAATCGCTACCTCAGGAATCCGATTTTCCACAAACCCGTACCCCGGATCGTCCTGCGTAAACGTACGCAGCCAGGCTGCCCCCACCGGCACTTCATAGCTCTCGTGCTCTTCGCTTGACGACGAATCCCCGCGCTCCAACCATTCCGTCTTAATGGCGGCCGCACTGTAGGTAGCCTCGCGAGAAACCCTCGGTTCAAATGGGTCAGTGCGGGTCATGTCGCTACTGAGCGACTCGAGGTCAGCGTCGTCAAGCGAAGTGGCGAAAAGGATAACCCCGCCCTGACTCGCGTCCCACTGGTCGACGTACTGACGCCTCGTGACTACATAATCTTCCGGCAGTGGCTGACTTTCATCTCCGAATGTTTCCGTTAGTTCGTCCATCCAGGCAATGAAGGGGAGGTCGGAGTCTGTCGCTGGTCGCCACTGAAAGTTAGTCATATTTGCGCACTATACCGGCGCACTCCAGACTGACCGGAATGCAACAAGCCCACACGGTCGGTCACAAGACACATAAATCTGGACAATAAAAGCACAAAAAGGGCGGTTCAGGAGAAAACTCTCTCAAACCGCCCCAACAAACAGACAGCCTGCTCAGCAGTTATCGCCCTGAGTATCAGGCGCCCTAGATTCGGGCTACGCCATCCTCGTCATAGCCGACAACCTTCAGCGACTCGCCATCGTCAGCAACCGTGACCTCTACGCGGTCACCATCGCGAACATCACCAGCGAGCAGTCGACGTGCCAGCTCATCGCCGATTGCCTTCTGCACCAGACGACGCAACGGACGGGCGCCGTAGGCCGGGTCGTAGCCGCGCTCCGACAGCCAATCCAGTGCCTCATCGGAGACATCCAGCACCAGACGACGTGCCTCCAGGCGTTCTGCCAGGTTGCGAACCTGAATGTCCACAATGCCGCGCAGCTGCTCGGAGGTCAGCGGATCGAAGATCACTACATCGTCGAGACGGTTGATGAACTCCGGCTTGAAGGCCATCTTGACCGCATCCATGATCTGCTCATGCGTACCACCAGCACCGAGGTTGGAGGTCAGAATCAGAATCGTGTTTCGGAAGTCCACGGTTCGGCCCTGACCATCGGTCAGGCGACCCTCATCGAGCACCTGCAGGAGCACATCGAACACGTCCGGGTGAGCCTTCTCGACCTCGTCGAAAAGCACGACGGTGTACGGACGGCGACGAACAGCCTCGGTGAGCTGACCGCCAGCGTCGTAGCCGACGTATCCAGGAGGAGCACCAATCAGACGAGCGACAGAGTGCTTCTCGCCGTACTCGGACATATCGATGCGCACCATCGCACGCTCATCGTCGAAGAGGAACTCCGCCAGCGCCTTGGCCAGCTCTGTCTTACCAACGCCAGTTGGACCGAGGAACAGGAAGGAACCAGTCGGACGGTTCGGATCGGCAACACCCGCACGCGAACGGCGGACGGCATCGGAGACAGCCTCCACAGCGGCATTCTGACCAACAACGCGACGGCCGAGGTTGAGCTCCATTTCGAGCAGCTTCTCGGTCTCACCCTGCATCATCTTGCCAGCCGGGATACCCGTCCAGGCGGAGACAACCTCAGCGACTTCCTGAGGCGTGACCTCCTCCTTGAGCATGGAGTTTTCCTCTGCGTCAGCGACCGATTCCTCGGCGGCCTCCAGCTTCTTCTCCAACTCAGGGATGCGTCCGTAACGCAGCTCTGCGACGCGCCCGTAGTCACCTTCGCGCTCAGCCTTTTCGGACTCAGTGCGCAGGGCATCGAGCTCTTCGCGGACGGAGCGGACATCATCAATCGAGGACTTCTCGTTCTGCCAGCGAGTCTTCAGAGCGTTGAGCTTCTCGCGCTCATCTGCAAGTTCCTCACGGAGCTTGTCCAGACGCTCCTTCGACGCGATGTCAGTTTCCTTCTCCAGGGCCATTTCCTCGATTTCGAGGCGGCGCACGATGCGTTCCGCGGAGTCGATTTCCTCCGGCGAGGAGTCAATCTCCATACGCAGACGCGATGCGGCCTCATCAACCAGGTCGATAGCCTTATCCGGCAGGAAGCGGGATGTGATGTAGCGATCCGACAGCGTTGCTGCAGCCACTAGCGCGGAGTCTTGGATACGAACACCGTGGTGGACCTCGTAGCGCTCCTTCAGGCCACGCAGAATACCAATGGCGTCCTCAACGCTCGGCTCACCGACAAAGACCTGCTGGAAACGACGCTCCAGCGCAGCATCCTTCTCGATGTACTTGCGGTACTCATCCAGGGTCGTCGCACCGACCAGCCGCAGCTCACCACGAGCCAGCATCGGCTTAATCATATTGCCCGCATCCATCGAGCCATCACCCGTGGCGCCAGCGCCAACGATGGTGTGAATCTCATCGATGAAGGTAATAATCTGACCGTCGGACTCCTTAATCTCGTCCAGAACCGCCTTCAGGCGCTCCTCGAACTCACCGCGGTACTTCGCACCGGCGACCATAGAGCCCAGATCCAGGCTCATCAGCGTCTTGCCCTTCAGAGATTCCGGCACATCACCTGCAACAATGCGTCGTGCCAGCCCCTCTACAATGGCCGTCTTACCAACGCCCGGCTCACCAATGAGCACCGGATTGTTCTTGGTACGACGACTCAAGACCTGTACCACGCGACGAATCTCCGCATCGCGGCCAATAACTGGGTCAATCTTGCCCTCACGTGCCCGCGCGGTTAAGTCCGTCGCATACTTTTCCAGAGCCTGGTACTGCTCTTCTGGATTCTCCGTTGTTACCTTCCTCGATCCACGCACACTAGTCAGCGCACCCTTTAACGCCTCGGCAGTAGCACCCGCCGACTGCAGCACAGTTGCCGCCTCCGACTGGCCAGTTGCTACACCGATAAGCAGAATTTCCGTGGAAACGTACTCGTCTCCCAGCTCCCCCGCCAGCTCCTCGGCGGCGTTCAGAGCATTAACGGCGTCCCTATTAAACTGTGGGTTCGCCATATTCGCCCCGCTTGCCGACGGGTACCCCGCGACCAACTCCTTAGCGCGGGTCAAAACCCCGGAAGGATTAACGCCCGCTGCTTCAAGCAGTGGAGCCGCAATACCCTCCTTTTGCTCCAGCAGTGCTACCAGAATGTGCCCAGGCCGGATATCCGGGTTACCCGCGCTGGTCGCGGCCTTCATAGCTTCCTGGAGAACTTCTCCAGTCTTAGTTGTTGGTGTAAAACTCATAACTTGCGCCCCTTTGACTCAACTTTGTCATTCACTACCCATAACGCACTCAGCCTTGAGTCTGTTCCACTCAACTTCAAATTTTTCAATTTCCCGACCGTGATTCACACCACACCTATAGCAAAAAGGATTGAGCTCGGCAGCGTCGTTAAGCGTAGTAGCGCGCCGGAAAGCACTAGAAAACGTTGGAAAGCTCCAGAAACCACGTGCGAACACACTCCGACACACCGCCCGACGTCCTCACCAGCACACTCCCGCCGGATTCAACTTCCCCCATGTGAGTGATGGGTGGACAGCGCACTCATACTGTTTTGGTTACCCTAGTAGGTGACATTCCTTCATTCTCACGAAAGGACTCGAATGAACATCGAGCAGGCACGTCAGATGACTGAGGGCAAGGGCTTCATCGCCGCTCTCGACCAGTCCGGTGGATCTACCCCGAAGGCTCTGCGCCTGTACGGCATCAACGAGGATCAGTACTCGAACGAAGATGAAATGTTCGACCTGGTTCACGAGATGCGTACCCGCATCATCACTTCCCCGTCCTTCAACTCTGAGCAGATTATTGGCGCGATTCTCTTCGAGCAGACCATGGATCGCGACATTGAGGGAATCCCGACCGCTCAGTACCTGTGGGAAAAGAAGGGCATCGTCCCGTTCCTGAAGACTGACAAGGGCCTGGCTGACAAGGAAAACGGCGTTCAGCTTATGAAGCCGTGCCCGGGCCTGGATGAGCTGCTGGAGCGCGCTGTCGCTAAGGGCATCTTCGGTACCAAGATGCGTTCCTTCATTGCCGAGGCAAACGAAGAGGGCATCAAGGCCAACATTGCCCAGCAGTTCGAGTTCGGCAAGCAGGTTCTGTCCCACGGTCTGGTTCCGATCCTGGAGCCGGAGGTCGACATCAACGCTGCTGACAAGGCAGAGGCTGAGGACATCGTCCTGCGCGAACTGCTCGCTGGCCTGGATGACCTGGCTGATGACCAGAAGGTCATGATCAAGGTTTCCATCCCGACCAAGGATGACCTGTACAAGCCGCTGATTGAGCACCCGAAGGTCATGCGCGTTGTCGCCCTGTCCGGTGGCTACGAGCGCGAGGACGCCAACGAGCGCCTGTCCCGCAACCACGGCATGATTGCTTCCTTCTCCCGTGCACTGTCTGAGGGCCTGTCCGCTCAGCAGTCCGACGAAGAGTTCAACGCAACTATGGCTGAGTCCGTCAAGGGCATCTACGAGGCTTCGATTTCCTAATCGTCCGCGCTGTGCATCTGCGCTTGTGCGCGCCTCTAGGTAGCCGCTAGCGCAACTAAAAACTCCCGCACCAAGAAAACCTGGTGCGGGAGTTTTTCTGTCGGCGCCTCTGCCCTTACGACAGCACCGTCCTACACCGAGCGCTTCGCAACAGCTGCTTTACGACGCGCATTCACACCACCAATGACAACCGGTAGCACGGAAATTGCAATCACCAGTAACATGATCTTGTCGATGGAACTGGTGATTCCCGGAATGTTGCCCAGCAGCACACCAACAGCGACCATACTGGCGACCCAGCCAATCGCACCGGCGACATTCCAGCCGATGAACTTTCCGTAGGGCATATTCGCAGTGCCCGCAGCCAGCGGAACGTAGGTGCGCACAATGGGAACAAATCGCCCCAGCACCAACGACAGAGGTCCGTACTTGGCAAAGAACTTCTCGGCCGCTTCCAGACGATTAGTTCGCAGCACCTTTGCATTGTCGCTGAACAGTTTGCGGCCGAAGGAGTGGCTTAAGAAGTAACCGACTTGATCGCCCAGCACCGCGGCAATAATACCGATAACCAGCACCTGCCAAGTGTGGACATCTAGCTCTGACCTTAAGACGGCAGCAGTGACCAACAGCGAGTCACCGGGCAGAAAAGGAAAGAGCACACCGGACTCAATGAAGATGATGAGTCCAAGCCCCGCAAGCACCCAAGGGCCAAACCCCTGGAGTAGAGCTTCGGGGTCTCCGATACCGGAGAGGAATCCAGAAAAATCCATAACGGCAATCTTTTCAGCAACAACTATCGATTCTGCTGAGCTAATTAGAGTATTTTGCTGAGAGTTTTTCTGGGTACTGTGTTTTAATCGCGCCCCTGATAGTCAAATACCGGCAGCGACCAGCCACGCCAAAGCGCCGCTAGTCGAATGAACAGTGCGGACAGCACCGCACAGATGATGTTGATGTTCTCGTGCAGGCCAACCATGTCGAGCACGTAGTAAAGCGTCGCCGCGACGACTGCGATGGAGGCATAGAGCTCCTTTTGAAACACCAGCGGGACGCGGTCACACATCAGGTCGCGGAGCACACCTCCAAACGCACCGGTAAGAACGGCGCCGACAATAGCGATGATGACGCCGTGCCCCATTTCCATGGCCACGCGGGCACCAATGATGGAAAACGCCGACAAACCGATTGCGTCAGCGACCAAGAACACGACCCGGAAGTGCTTCATCAGGAAGTCGGCCAACAGCACCGTGATCAGTGCTGCACCGACAATAACCAGCAAATATTGTGGGCTTGCAACCCACACCAACGGATAGTGACCGAGAATGACATCGCGCAGGGTACCGCCGCCGATAGCAGTCATGCACGCAATTGTTGAAACTCCAAAGAGATCCATGCGCATTCGACCGGCCGCTAGTGCGCCGGTGACGCCTTCGGCCGTAATTCCGATGACCCAGAGGATGTGGAGCAGCATGATAAGAAATATAAAGGACTTCGCCCGAATCGGTAGAACTATAGGCTAATATCCCGCAATCTTCGCCCCCTCGACTCGGCCCGCTTCATTGCTTCCCGGCTAGCCCTAATCGCGAATTTCCAGCACCGGAATCGAGCGACGAATCCGCTCCACCTCCGCTATATCCACATCGGCCACAAGCAACTGCGGGCCGTAGCCCGCCGAGGCAATAACTCCGCCGTCCGCATTGACCAACATGGAATGCCCCGCGCCGGTCGGCCCCTCATCCTTCCCCGCGGCCTTCGCCCCACCAGGCCGGGCCGCATCGACTGCCGCAATCACACAAGTGCTATCCAGTGCGCGTGCCGACACCAGCGTCTGCCACTGCCTTACCTTGCCCGGGCCATCATTCCACGATGCAGGCAGCGCGATGACCTCTGCGCCCAGGTTGGCCAGTTGAATGAATTGCTCCGGGAACCTGATGTCAAAGCATGTCGCAAGACCGAGGGCGACCGACGATCCGTCGGCAAGCGGGACATCACAGACCACGTGCGCGTTGCCCGGCGCGACAGTATCCGATTCGCGAAACCCAAAAGCGTCGAAGAGGTGGAGTTTGTCGTAGAACTCGACACCGGGGCCGTCCTCATCACGCCAAGCCAGAAGCAGCGAATTGAAGACGCGGTGCATCGTCTTACCGTCGCGCTCCACTTCATCTGCCGGCCGGAACATGCCGACCACCACGCTGATTCCGGCATCGTGAGCGGCCTGCGAGACCTCCGCTACGAACCTATCGCTGCTGGACTCCGCCACGACATCCAGGCGACCGGAATTGAACGCCTTCATCGTGGCTTCGGGGAAAACCACCAAATCGGCGTTGTCCTGTGCTGCCCGCGCGATAGTCACCTTCACCGCGTTCAGATTCTCTTCAACCGACGCTGACAATTCCAACTGAGCCAGTGCAATACGCATGCCTAAATGTTACCGACTACCCCGGATTGACCGCCCTGAAGTTATCCACAGCGCGGCTTCCTGCGTTGCTTCCGCTCAGAGTTATCCACAGTTCGCTGAAGATGGTCTTCCGCTGCCTTACTCCACCCAGCAGAATCAAAAACATGGCCGAACACATCACAGTCAACCCAGCTCAACTATCCGCCTTAAGTCGTTCCTACCAGCAGATTTCCACTCGTATTGATGCTCTTTCCACCATCGTCGCAGCTGCCCCAGGAAGCGCCGGGCTCACCTCTGCCCTGCCCGGTTCACGGATTGTCCCCGCGGTCTCCACTACTTGTGGGAAGTGGTCGGAATCATTGCTTGCCGCGTGCACAAACATCGACGTTATTGCGCAGGCTGCCGATGCCCTCGCTGTCAGCGCTCTCGCGCACGAGCATGACCAGTCCGCCGCCTTGGAAAAGCTGTCATGGTCACGGTAGGCGAAGCGCTGCTGTGGCGTGTGGATTCGCTGGAGACGCTTGCCCGGGCACTGCGTTCCGGGGCGCGCGCCCTCGCCGATTCCGCCGACAGTTCCCAGGCCGCACTCAACGCGCTTTCAGAGGATGACTTCGCCGGCGACAACCGCAGCGCCGCCGAGGTTTCTGTCACCCACAGCTCCACGCGTCTGCGCCGAAGCAGCGTCGCGCTCGAACGTCTCGCCGCCTGCTGCAGCGACACCGCCGCCATGCTTAACGACGTCATCCGCGAACTTACCGCCGCGGTAAACCAGGCAACCAACCTGGGGTTTCAGGTGAACCTGGTTTCTGGTGCGGTGACTCCGCCGGAGGGCATGCTGTCTGCGATTGCGCGCAGCCTCGTTCATCCCAAAATTCCTGCCGGGCCTTTCACCATGGCCGAATGGCGTGCAACCTCGCAGCTTCGGATTCAGTCGGCTTTGGCTGAACTCAACCGACTCGATGAGAAGGCGGCGGGCGCAATCTCAGCTCTTTCACCACTGGTGGCAAGCGAAGTTAGCGGCTCGGGTAGATTGCAGCCATCACAGGCTGGCAGTGGTACTGGCAACCCTGCTGACAGAGGGCTTGACGGTGGTTGGGACTTGGAAGTTGGGAGCGGATTGACTGGGGCGTATTCGAGTAGACCGCTATCGGAGATAGACGCTGCCATGTCCGCTCGCGCCCGGGCTTTGGGGCTGCCTCCTGGACAACTATTGGAGTCCTCGCCTGGACATTCTGCGATTGCGTTCGGTGACGTTGAGCGAGCATCGACTGTGATTACTCTCGTCCCCGGCACCAGCTCTAGCGCGGAGGATGCTAGCAGGCAGTTCGAGCGCGTAGCCGCGACCTTCCACGCCGCCGGTGAAGATCCGGAGGATGTGGCGGTGGTGTTGTTTTCCTATGACGCGCCGCCCGACCTCCGTGAGGCCATACGCACCGAGTATCACAATTTTGCCGCTGAGCGGCTGCAGCATTTGCAAGCTGGTTTGATTGAACGTTCCGGTGGTGTCGATAGTGGTGACACTGCGATTGCCGGTGGCATTACTAGCCACGGCACGTCTTCTACTCAGCGGCACGTTGTTGCCGGCTATAGCTATGGGGCGACGGTGGTCTCGCAGGCTTCCCTTGGTAGTGGCCTCTACGCGGATAGGGTGCTGCTCATAGCTCCGCCAGGTGTTGGCCCCGGACTGGAGCGCGCAAACGACATGAAACTACTCAAGCCGGACGGCACAGTCCGACCCGAAGATGAAAATAGCCACCGTGTGGCAGTGGCGACGTCCCCGATGGACCCCATTCGTATTCCTGCCGAACTGGGGATTCATGGGAAAAACCCAGCGGATAAGGATTTCGGCGCGTACGCACTCAACCTGAGTGAGCGTGGCCTGTCCATGCGAGACTTGGCCGAATTCATGGTCACTCCCGTGCAGGATATTCCTCAAAAGTATCGGCACATCCAGGGCAACCCACACATCGAACACTACTTTGACGACGAAGTTTTCACCCGCGAGGCCAACCGGTGGCTAACTGACAGCTGACCGGTCTCTCAGATCAGCGGTTGCGAATCCACGGCCCAAATTAACAAGCCAAAAGAAAACGGACTAACCAGGCGACGCTGGTTAGTCCGTTCACTCAGCCGTGTGGGATTACCTTTCCCCACCGCGGTTGTCTTTGTGCCGGCGTCGTGTGCGCGGCTCCCACATCACCACTGCCGTAGAGCGTGGGACGTGAACCAGTTCGCCTCGCGAACGACGAGCCTGTGCCTTTGCTTGATAGAGCTGCTCTCGCAGTTCTGCATTTTCCTGCTCAAGCGAATCCACCCGCTCAGTCAGGTCGATGATGGCCTTAATACCGGCCAGGTTGACGCCGTCTTCCTGACTCAGACGCTGAATCTCACGCAGCAGCGCCACATCGCGTTTGGTGTAGCGCCGACCTCCGCCGGAGGTTCGCTGCGGAGTTACCAACCCGAGTCGGTCATAATTGCGCAGCGTCTGCGCATGCATGCCCGCGAGATTCGCGGCTACGGATATGACATAGACCTCAGTGTTGTCGGACATTATTTCGCACCTGCCCAACCCTCACGAGGATTGAACCCGCTGGCACGTTCCGCTTCGACGTAGGAGCGCAATGCCGAAGTGGCATTGTCGTCCAAATTGGTCGGCACCTTCACACGCACGGTTACCAGCAGGTCACCCGGAGTGCCATTGCGCTTCGGGATTCCTCGACCGCGCACACGCAGTGTTCGGCCATCGGCTGTGCCAGCCGGGACACGCACGCGAATCTTGTCACCCAACGTCGGCACGGTAATGGTGCCGCCGAGTGCGAGCTCGCCGAAGCTCACGGGCACCGTGACCTCAAGGTCGTTGCCGCTGCGGGTGAAGACTTCATCCGGGCGAACATGAACGGTGACAAAGAGGTCACCGGCCGGACGTCCCCGCAGTCCCGCTTCACCTTGGCCCGCAAGACGGACCTTCTGGCCGTCCACCACACCTGCGGGGACGCGAACGGTGATGGTACGACGGCGGGTGGTCACACCGGTGCCGTTACACTGCGAGCAAGGGTTCTCGATACGAGTGCCCTGGCCACCACAGTCCGCACACGGACTGGAGAAGCCGAAGGCCCCCTTTTGCTCCTTGACATATCCCGAACCATGACAGGTGGTACACGTCACCGGTGAGGTTCCCGGCGCTGCACCCGAACCATTGCAGTTCGTGCATGGCGACGGGTTGGTGAGCTGCAGCGGGATGGTGACACCTTGGGCAGCCTCGCGGAAATCGAGCGTAATCTCTGTCTCCACATCCGCACCACGGCGGGCCTTCTGCCGCCCGGCAGCACCAGCGCCACCATTGCGGTTTACGAAGCCGCCCAGGAAATCACCTAGGCCACCTGCACCACCAGCATTGCCACCGAATCCGGCACCTCCGCCGAAGAGATCCGACACGTCGAAGTCGAATCCACGTGCACCGGCAGCACCGGCTCCGCCGGCACCTGCGGCACCGGGGAATCGGAAACCACCTGCGAGAGCTGCACGCAGCTCATCGTATTCGCGGCGCTTGTCCTCGTCACCGACCACCGAGTATGCCTCGGAGATTCGCTTGAACTTATCTTCAGCGGCCTTGTTACCCGGGTTCTTGTCCGGGTGGTTCTCCCGGGCTAACTTGCGGTAGGCCTTTTTAATCTCGTCGAGTGACGCAGACTTAGAGACGCCCAAGTCAGCGTAATAGTCCTTATCTGCCCATTCCCGTTGAGTCATGGTGCATCTCCTCCTTTCAGAAAAACTAATTCAAAGAAATCTGCGTCACTTGTGTCTCCGCTACTGCGGATCGCCGATGATTACCATCGCCGTACGAATGACACGGTCATTAATTCGGTAGCCCTTGCGCAGCACATTGGCTAGAACCTTGTCATCCCCTTCAGAGAGATCCTGGACAGCCTCGTGGATGTCCGGGTTGAACTCCTCTCCTGCGGCACCAAATTCCTCAACACCCTGTGCGGTCAGCACGCCACGGAATTTATCCGCGAAAGCCTTCAGCGGCGTGCCGTCTGCCAAGTCGCCGTGCTCTTCAGCCCGGTCGAGGTCATCAGCCAAAACCAGCAGTTCTCCAGCCAGCTTTGCCTTCGCCTGTACGCGCTCGGCTTCACGGTCTCGGTCAACTCGACGACGGTAGTTTGCGAACTCCGCCGACAGGCGCTGCAGGTCCTCCGTGCGCTCATCCAACTCACGCTGGATGGCTGCAACTGGGTCTGCAGCTTCCTCCGCGGCGGTGTCGCCGGCGGCACCTTCGGTCGCCGGCTCCACGTCGTCGTCAAGCTTGGCCTGCTCGAAGACCTCGTTGACCTGATCGGCCAGGTTGGCCGGCTCCTCCGGGGTGGGCTGGTTTCCCTGATCCTGGTCAGTCATTCTTACTTGTCCTTCTCGTCCTCGTCGACGACCTCAGCGTCAACGACGTTGTCGTCAGCGTCAGCGGCCTCAGCACCCTCGGCTGCGGTTGCACCCTCAGCTGCCTGAGCCTCGTAGATAGCCTTACCCATCTCCTGGCTCTCGGTGGACAGCTTCTCGACGGCGGACTTGATGGCCTCGATGTCGGAGCCCTTCAGAGCCTCGTCGACTTCCTTGGCAGCCTCTTCAACGCGGTCGCGGATGTCCTGGGAAACCTTGTCCTCGTTCTCCGATGCGAACTTGCGGGTCTGGTAAGCCATGGACTCAGCCGAGTTGCGGACTTCCTGCTCCTCGCGGCGCTTCTTGTCCTCGTCAGCGTGCTTCTCAGCGTCCTTGATCATCTGGTCGATCTCCTCCTTGGAGAGGCCGGAGCCGTCCTGGATGGTGATCGTGTTTTCCTTACCAGTGCCCTTGTCCTTAGCGGTGACGTGGACAATGCCGTTGGCGTCGATGTCGAAGGTGACCTCAATCTGCGGGACACCACGCGGTGCCGGAGCGATACCGCCCAGCTCGAAAGAGCCCAGCAGCTTGTTAGCTGCAGCCATCTCACGCTCGCCCTGGAAGACCTGAATCTGAACGCTCGGCTGGTTGTCTTCAGCAGTGGTGAAGGTCTCCGAACGCTTGGTCGGGATAGTGGTGTTGCGTTCGATCAGCTTGGTCATGACACCGCCCTTGGTCTCAATACCCAGCGACAGCGGGGTGACGTCGAGCAGCAGCACGTCCTTGACCTCACCGCGCAGAACGCCGGCCTGCAGAGCAGCACCAACTGCGACAACCTCGTCCGGGTTAACGCCCTTGTTCGGCTCACGACCACCGGTCAGTTCCTTGACCAGCTCGGAGACTGCCGGCATACGGGTGGAACCACCGACCAGCACGACGTGGTCAATGTCGGAAACCGAAACATCAGCGTCAGCAATGACCTGCTGGAACGGCTTACGAGTGCGGTCAAGCAAATCAGAGGTGATGCGCTGGAACTCAGTACGGGACAGGGTCTCGTCCAGGAACAGCGGGTTCTTGTCAGCATCAACGGTGATGTACGGCAGGTTGATAGATGCCTGCTGCGAGGAGGACAGCTCAATCTTGGCCTTCTCAGCAGCCTCACGCAGACGCTGCAGAGCCATCTTGTCCTTGGTCAGGTCAATGCCGTTGCTGGACTGGAACTTCTCAACCAACCAGTCAACGATGCGCTGATCCCAGTCATCGCCACCGAGCTTGTTGTCACCAGCAGTTGCGCGAACCTCAACAACACCGTCGCCGATCTCCAGCAGGGAGACGTCGAAGGTACCGCCACCGAGGTCGAAGACCAGAATGGTCTGCTCCTTGTCGGACTTCTCCAGACCGTAAGCAAGTGCAGCAGCAGTCGGCTCATTGACAATGCGCAGGACGTTCAGGCCAGCAAT
The DNA here is from genome assembly GCF_014335085.1 of Corynebacterium sp. LK26. Taxonomy (NCBI): domain Bacteria; kingdom Bacillati; phylum Actinomycetota; class Actinomycetes; order Mycobacteriales; family Corynebacteriaceae; genus Corynebacterium; species Corynebacterium sp. LK26. Next base: position 148,949 of record NZ_PDHB01000011.1, on the reverse strand, counting down.
CTGACCCGCTTCCTTGGTTGCCTGACGCTCAGCGTCGTTGAAGTAAGCCGGAACGGTAATAACCGCATCAGTGACGTCGTCACCCAGGTAAGACTCAGCGTCGCGCTTCAGCTTCATCAGCGTACGAGCGGAAATCTCCTGCGGAGTGTACTTCTTGTCATCAATCTCGATGCTCCAGTCAGTACCCATGTGGCGCTTGACCGAACGAATAGTGCGATCAACGTTAGTGACAGCCTGGTTCTTAGCGGACTGGCCAACCAGGACCTCACCATTCTTTGCAAATGCAACCACCGACGGAGTGGTGCGCGAACCCTCAGCGTTCGCAATCACCTGAGCCTCGCCGCCCTCGAGGACGGAGACACAGGAGTTCGTCGTACCCAAGTCAATACCAACAGCGCGTCCCATGATGAACACCTTTCTAGAAGAGTAAAAGAATTGCCCTTAAGTCTTACGCGCTCAAGTCTGCATTGCCGTAGAAAATCTGTCAAGCAAACTTGAGTGTGTCCGACTCAATGTTTGTCATGCTATGCAACGGACTATGGGACAAAGTTATTCCAACCCGACTCAACTTTTCTAAAAAAACCGTCATCACCGCAGGTCACCGCGATAAAAGATTTTTACAAGACTATGCTCTAAAGCCACTCACGGTAGCCGACAGCGCAATTTTCTATACAGAATCCTGCCTCTGGACTCCAGGGGGACAAAGAATTTCCTAGCACTAGCCCTGGGAACTTTCCTGCACAGCGAACCGACTAATCCCCTGACGTGTTTTGCAGCCACCGGCTCATCAACAGGCCATGCCCTTGTTACCCCATGGCCTGACACCGAATCAGCTCTGGCGGCTCCACTAATACATGTCTAAATTCTCCCCATTTACGGGGCGATTGAGCCAAGAATTCATCCCACTTATTTAGGAGTTTTTCGTGCCTCAGAATGCACAGCGACACCATTTCCCCTTTTTCCGTGGGCTCGCAGTAGCGTCGGCAAGCGCCGCACTAACCCTCGCCTTCCCTGCCATTGCATCCGCACATGTGCATGCAACCCCGTCGTCTGCCCCGATTGGCGGCTACGCGGATCTGGCTTTCGGGGTCGGCCATGGCTGCGACGGTTCGCCGACGACGAAGGTCGAGTTCACCATCCCGGAGGAGTTCGAAAAGGTTACGCCGAACGTGAACGCGAACTGGGATGTCACCAAGGAGTCGACCGGCTCTGGCAAGAATGAAAAGGTGCAGAAGGTCATCTACACCGCAAAGACTCCACTGCCGTCGGACCTGAAGGATTCTCTGACGCTCAGCGTGAAGGTGGCTGATGACGCAAAGCCGTCGACAGTTGAGGTGCCGACGCTGCAAACCTGTGAAAAGGGTTCGATGAACTGGGCTGAAAAGGACCACGATAGTGACTACCCGGTTCCAACTGTGGAGCTGATTGAGAAGTCGGAAGACAATGAACATAGCCACGGCCACGACCACAGCCACAACCATGGCACCAGCGAGACAAACCACGGCGATAGCCGCTCAGACGACGTGGAGCATTCCGCAGCTGCTACCAGCGAGGATTCGAGCAGCACGCTTGGCGGCTGGGGCCTGGGGCTCGGCCTCGTGGGCGCGCTGACCGGTATTGCCGCATTGGTAGTTTCACTGCGTAAGCGAGGTTAAGACCACAGGCGGATTGCCACTCGGGAATCCGCCTTCACCGCGGCACTGCCGCCCATGCCTTCACAGAGCTCACCCCATGCGAGCACATAGAGCCGGCCGATCTTGACAATGCACGCCGGAGGATAATCCGTGCTGTCGGCTCGTCGTTTCGGTCGACGCAGTGAACGGACAATGCAAAGCTCTCAAACAATGACGGCTGAATCACGCATCTAGGCTCGGATTGAGTTAGGCGAAGCTTTATGGCGTATTCGAAAACCGTTCGAAGGCAGTGGGAGGATTACACTGGCAAAACAGCAAAAACTCGAGCTGGGAACCCCGTCCCATCCTTTGGCTTCGGCCAGGAGGCAACCACGAGAGCCCCCGTTTCCGGCACCTGGTCGAGCCCAGCCAGAAGTTCAATCTGCCATCGGTCACGCCCTAATAGATAGAGTTCCGTCGGCAAGCTGCCACCATGAGCCACGATGCCGGGGTCCGTATCAGTGGTCTCGTGCCCAATCGCCACAACGCCACGGTTGTCTATCAACCATTCGACAACCTCAACGTTCCATCCTGGGTAGTGAGTCACGCCCTCTTCATCCGCATTGGCCATTGCCTCAGCGTCAGGCCACCGCTTTGACCAGTCACTGCGAAATGCGACAAATGCACCGCCCGGAATCAAACCATTGCGTTCCTCCCACGCCTCGACATCAGCAATCGAAGGGGAGAAATCATTATCCCGAGCGACTTCAGCAGTGAAATCTAGGACGACCAAAGGCAGGATCATCTGCTCGACGCCAATATTGTCAAGAGTTCTCGTCTCTTGGACGAAATGCACAGGCGGATCCACATGCGTACCCCACTGGCCAACAAACTGATACTGGTCGATTTCAAATCCATGCTCAGCAACGGTGAAAAGCCGTGTTCGCTGTTCGTCGGGAAGCGCAGGGAATTTCGGCTGACCGGCGTGAAACGCGTGAGTCAAGTCAACATAGGTGTGGTTTTCCCGAAGCTTGCGAGCAATGTCCCATAGTTCGTGCGTGTTTGCGGTGTTCTTGTTCGACATAAAGCGAAGTATATAGACAAAGCTGTCTAGTTAGCCAATATGGCCACCGGCACATCGAGCACTAAAAGACACCAACTCGCCCCACCCTGCACCTATCAGCTCAAACAGCCTGACGACACCCGCTACCGCAGGTACCCTCGCATACAGGAAAGACTTTTCAAGCCGCAGCCACGTTCTTCAGATTTTGGAATTGCGGGCTACATACACAACTTTCACCAAACTCAAGCCATCCCAAAGGAGTATCTAATGACCACCTACGAAAACATCCTTACCGAAACCCGAGGTCGCGTCGGCATTATCACCCTGAACCGCCCGAAGGCACTGAACGCCCTGAACCACAAGACCATGGAAGAGATCGGCGCAGCAGCCACCGCTTTCGACAACGACTCGGGAATCGGCGCGATTATCATCACCGGCTCCGAGAAGGCGTTTGCCGCAGGTGCGGACATTAAGGAGATGGCGGACAAGTCCGGCACCGAGATGTATGTCTCTGACTGGTTCGCACGTTGGGATGTTCTGACTTCCGTCCGCACTCCAGTTATCGCCGCCGTCAACGGCTACGCCCTGGGCGGTGGCTGCGAGGTCGCTATGATGGCGGACCTCATCATCGCTGGCGCTAAGGCCAAGTTCGGTCAGCCTGAGGTCAACCTCGGCATCTCTCCGGGCATGGGCGGCTCGCAGCGTCTCACCCGCGCAATCGGCAAGGCTAAGGCAATGGAGATGTGCCTCACCGGCCGCATGATGGGTGCCGAGGAAGCTGAGTGCGCAGGTCTGGTCGCCCGCGTCGTCGAGCCGGACGCGCTTCTCGACGAGGCCCTGAAAGTCGCCGACACCATTGCGTCGAAGTCTCTGGTTGCCACTACCCAGATTAAGGAACAGATCAACCAGGCCTACGAAATGACGCTGTCGCAGGGACTGCTCTTTGAGCGTCGCACCTTCCACTCCCTGTTCTCCTCCAATGACCAGAAGGAAGGCATGGCCGCTTTCACTGAAAAGCGCGAGGCAAACTTCACCAATTCCTAGAAACTGCTAGTTCACAGTCGACGGGACTGCCAGCCACAGAGCCGAGTTGTCGGCGGCAGCATAGGTGTCTCGTGCACGCGGTGTGTGCGTTGGAGAAGTCACAATGACAGCAGCACGAACGCCACGGGCTCCCGATCCTGCAAGGTATGCAGTGCCTGCCGCGTTTTCAACGGTGGAGTCTGAGTTTGTTTCCATCGTGATTCGTCGCTTCCACACTCCCATAGATGCAAGCGCATCACGCATGTACTCAGCCTCAGTCTGGCAGCCCGGCCGAGTACGACCACCCGTGACGACGACCGGGTTAAGCGGATGACGCAGCGCCAGCGAACGTGCAGTTTCCAATCGGGACGTCAACACAGCAGGAGCACTGCAGTCGGGATTGAGACGGGCCCCGAGCACAATAATCGGCACCTGAGGATCAAGTAACGCAGTCTCCGCAGCTGCACGTCCGACCGGGGAAACCACCACTGGAGTCGCAAGCGAGCTATTGAACGCCTTGACTGCGACTGCACTGACCGGATTGGCGTTTGCCACTGCGCCCGAGCCAAAGACCGCACTCGCAGTAAGAATAAGGCCAGCTCCAGCCATAGCGATTGCACGGAAAGATCGCGCCATTAAAGTCCCTCTCAAGAAAAGTGGCACGGAAAAATCCATACCCCACATGCCATTTAGAATCAGGCGGATAAATCCGCAGTATCACGCCGCTAATACTAGGCGCTACACAAAATGGCGCCTACATAAGAATTACGCGGGGGTGGCCAGGCACTCTCTTCGCCACCAAAATAGCACGCCGCCTACCAGGTAAATTGCGGACGTAGAGGCTTTTAAATCCACTTGGGATTCATAAAAGTGAGTTACATTTAATGACTTTTTCGTTAACTGCCAGCAAATCCCGGGATCCAATAGCAAATTATCCACCAAAACACAGGTACAGAAGTCACTATTGTTATTTAAGTTAAGGATGTAACGCATGTGAATAGATGTCCGCTTCAGTCAATCTTCAAAAATCAACACGCCACCGAACATCTTCTCCACCTCGCAACACAGCCCCACCCCTGCACTCCAGCACTACCCCCACAATGCGTCCGCAAAACATCGAATCGACAACACTCGACAACTACATACACGCAACTCCGCCGCCACTTCCGCCTACAAATGCGTGACGACGAAAGTGCCGCGCGCCGTCGTCAAGCGAAGGCGTCAACCCCCTCGAACCCCTCTCGAATAAAACAACGATTTTTTTGCGTAATTCGTCAAATAACCGCTGGTTACACCGTGTATCGATGAATTCAGCACTATTTTGCACATTAGTTAGGTAAGCGTCCGCGGCTCGTGATAGAACTCACAAGAGAACTATTTTCACTCAGCCATCACCCTGGCTGAGCCAGCCTAGAAGGAACATTATGAGCGTGCTCAACCTCGCCGCGGCGACGGCTGACACGGCGATTCCGGAATCTACCGGATTCACCGTCGCAGTCGGCGTTATTGGCGTCCTGTTGTCCCTGCCCTGCTGGTTCATCTTTATTAAGGGATTCACCCATATGGTGAAGACCATCATGGTGGGCCAAAAGACGTACGGTCACACCGGTGAATGGGGAACCCGTATTTGGACCATGATCCGAGAGATCGTCGGTCACACCAAGATGGCCAAGAAGCCCGGCGTTGCTGTGGCTCACTGGTTCGTCATGGTGGGCTTCCTCCTCGGTTCCCTAGTGTGGTTCGAGGCGTACATTCAGACCTTCTGGCCAGCCGGTGGTTGGCCAATCCTCAGGAATCTGACCGCCTGGCACTTCATCGACGAACTGCTCGGCCTGGGCACCACCCTGGGCATCCTGGCACTGATTCTCGTCCGCCAGACCAACCTGGGCAAGGAGCGTCTGAGCCGCTTCTACGGATCCAACGCCAAGGCTGCCTACTTCGTTGAGGCCGTCGTCCTCATCGAGGGCCTGGGCATGATGTTCGTCAAGGCTGCCAAGCTGGCTACCTACGGCGACCACGGTCACACTGGCGCCGAGGTCTGGACCTGGGCGAACTTCGTCACCGGTGGTATCGCACAGATTCTGCCGGCCTCCGAAGTCATGGTGTCCATCTTCGCGCTGATTAAGCTGCTGTCCGGTATGGTCTGGCTCTTCGTTGTTGGCCGCAACCTAACTTGGGGTGTCGCATGGCACCGCTTCCTGGCGTTCGCCAACATCCTGCTCAAGCGCAACGCTGACGGCTACAACGCCCTCGCTGGGGCTAAGCCGATGACCTCTAACGGCGAAATCCTGAACCTGGAAGAGGCTGACCCGGAGGTTGACTCCATGGGCACCGGCGTAGTCACCGACCACTCCTGGAAGGCTCTGCTGGACTTCACCTCCTGCACCGAGTGTGGTCGCTGCCAGGAGCAGTGCCCGGCATGGAACACTTCCAAGCCGCTGTCCCCGAAGCTGCTGGTTAACCAGCTGCGTGACCACGCTTACGCTTCTGCCCCGTACCTGTTGGCTGGCGAGACCATCGAAACCGCTCGCGAGGGCGAAGGTGCTGGCGCAGCACTCCTGACCAAGCCGCTGGTTGGCGACGGCGACGAGGGCATCATCGACCAGGACGTTCTGTGGTCCTGCACCAACTGTGGTGCCTGTGTTGAGCAGTGCCCGGTTGACATTGAGCACATCGACCACATCGTTGATATGCGTCGCTACCAGGTCCTGGTGGAGTCGGACTTCCCGACCGAGCTGGCTGGCCTGTTCAAGAACCTTGAGACCAAGGGCAACCCGTGGGGCCAGAACGCTTCCACTCGCGCCGACTGGATCAATGAGGTCCGCAAGGAAGGCGTCGTTGTCCCGATTTGGGGCGAGGATGTCGAGAGCTTCGACGATACCGAGTACCTGTTCTGGGTCGGTTGTGCCGGTGCTTACGACGACAATGCGAAGAAGACCACCAAGGCTGTTGCAGAGATGCTTTACACCGCAGGTGTGAAGTACGCTGTGCTCTCCCAGGCCGAGGGTTGTACTGGCGACTCCGCTCGCCGTGCTGGTAACGAATTCCTCTTCCAGATGTTGGCTGAGCAGAACATCGAGCAGCTCGACGAGGTCTTCGACGGTGTGCCGCCTAAGCAGCGCAAGATTGTCGTCACCTGTGCGCACTGCTTCAACACCTTCAAGAACGAGTACCCGGAGCTGGGCGGACAGTACGAAGTTGTCCACCACACCCAGCTGCTGAACAAGCTGGTTCGTGCTAACCGCCTGCAGCCGGTTGCTTCGGGTCAGGGCCGCCAGGTCACCTACCACGACCCATGCTTCCTGGGCCGCCACAACAAGGTATTCGAAGCTCCGCGTGAGCTGATTGGCGCGTCCGGCGCCAACCTCGTCGAAATGCCACGTAATAAGAACACCGGCTTCTGCTGTGGTGCTGGTGGCGCTCGCATGTGGATGGAAGAGACCATCGGTCAGCGCATCAACGTAAACCGCACCGAAGAGGCTGTCGGAACCGGCGCTGAGGCAATTGCCATCGGCTGCCCGTTCTGTAAGACGATGATGAACGATGGCGTCAACAACGTCATCGAGGACGACGAGAAGAAGCCGGAGGTCCTGGACATCGCCCAGATGCTCCGCGACTCCGTGAAGGTCGACGGCGAGCTGCCGCAGGCACGCGAACCGGAGTGGATTGAGCAGCCGGAGCGTGGCTGGGTCGATCCGAAGAAGGCTGAAGAGGAAGAGCGTCAGCGCCTCGAGGAAGAGGAAGCTAAGCGCAAGAAGGCTGAGGCTGCCGAGAAGAAGAAGGCAGAGAAGGCTTCCGCTGCCGGCGCTGGTGCCGCAGCTGCTGGTGCTGCTGCAGGCGCTGCCGCCAAGGGTGGCGCTCCGACTCCGGGTGGTGCTCCGAAGCCGGGTGGTGCCAAGGGCGGCGCACCGACCCCAGGTGGTGCCAAGAAGGGCGCTCCGACTCCGGGTGGTGCTCCAAAGCCAGGCGGTGCCAAGGCCGGCGCACCAACTCCGGGTGGCGCCAAGAAGGGTGCTCCTGCTCCGGGTGGCGCTCCGAAGCCAGGCGGCGCCAAGGCCGGCGCCCCGGTTCCAGGTGGTGCAAAGGGCGGCGCCCCGACCCCAGGCGGTGCCAAGAAGGGTGCTCCAGCTCCGGGCGGCGCTCCGAAGCCAGGCGGAGCAAAGGCCGGCGCACCGGTTCCAGGTGGCGCTAAGAAGGGCGCTCCAGTTCCGGGCGGCGCCAAGGCCGCTAAGCCGGCCGCGCAGGCAGAGCCAGCAGCTGCAGAAACCGAAGCTCCGGCTGAGGCTCCGAAGGCAACCAAGGGCGCTCCGATTCCGGGTGGCGCACGCAAGGGTGCCCCGGTTCCAGGTGGTGCTAAGAAGGCAGCCCCGGCCGCCAAGCCGAAGGCCGAGGAAACCGCTCCCGCCGAGGACACCGCTGCTGAAGTAGCGGCCACCGAGTCCGAGCAGCCAGCAGCTGACCAGCCAGCAGCTGAGCAGCCGAAGACCGCATCCGGTGCTCCGGTTCCGGGCGGCGCACGCAAGGGCGCTCCAATCCCAGGTGGCGCACGCAAGGCCAAGCCAGTCGCTAGCACCCCTGCCCCGGCAGCAGAGGAAACCGAAGCTCAGGAGGCTCCTGCTCAGCCAGAGGCAGAGCAGGCTCCGGCGCAACCAGAGGTTACCGAACAGCAGTCGGCGGAAGATGCCACCTCCACCGAGCAGGCCACTGAGACCCCAGCCGAGGAGACGCAGGCGCCGTCGGCAAGCGCTAAGAACCTTCCGCGCAACCAGCACGGAGTTCCGCTGCCAGGATCGGCGCGACGTAAGTAGCGCTCGCTAAGTAAGCAGGAATCCGCCCGAGAGGTTATTCTTCCCGGGCGGATTTTTTGTGCTTTACGACGATCCCTGCGCCACGGCATTAATCATGCAAATGGCACTCTCAACCGCACTGACAATATATTGATTACTGCATATTGATTACTGCATCCCGTTAGAGATGACCGCGTTGTGGTGTGGAAAGAGGTCTTGGCGTAGTGATTAAGAAATCGCTGTCACAGATAAGGGACTTTCTGAGGACTCCGGGGTCAGTGGAGATGGTCATTGCGCTGGTTCTCACGGCTCTCGATGCGCTAATTTTCCGCGAGAGCAACTCTGATCTGTTGTTGCCGACCATTATCGGTGGCCTTCAGGTCATTCTTGTTGCAGTGGCGACCTATCTGCCACTTTTTGCCATGGTGGTTGTCCCAGCGAATTTCTTGGCATTGACTTTCCTTCCCACAGAGCAGGCTCCAATGCAGATTTTCTGCGCGCTTCTCATCGTGGAAGTGATGCGTGCTAACAACAACAAGATGCCGGCGAGAATCACTGCGTTGCTCTTGTTGGTGATCTCAAACTACGACGTCAACACAAGTACTTTCGCACGTGACCATGTCGCGACCTTTGTGACAACACTGCTTTTTGTAATTGCCTACGCCATCGGCATGATGCGCAGTCGCTACAAAGAACAACGCCGGCGGGCAACGATTGAATCTAACCGCGCTCTGGAAGAGCAACGCCTTGAGTTGGCGACCGTACTGCACGACTCCACTGCCAAGTCCTTTACTCGCGTAACCATGCTGGCGCAGGCGCTCGCCATCGAGCGAGAAGGGACCGATGAAAAACTTGAAGAATCCCTGGAGGACATCGCAGAGACCTCCCGAGAAGGCCTGCTACAGCTTCGCCAGTTGCTTTCATTGCTGAAATCAGCTGACGACGAGAGTTCTTTGACCTCCGCTATCGGCCAGGATGAGCGAGTCCCCAGCATGAGCAGGGTGCTTCAACAGGCCAAGGATGAACTGCAGGAAGCTGGGTTTAACGTTTCGCTGGCCACGAAGATTGAAACCGAGCCCTCTTTGACGCAGATTTCAGAGGTTATCTCGCCGGCGCTGTCGGAGTTCTGCACGAACATTCAGAAGTACGGCGAACCGCAAACGAACGTTCACATTCTGGCGCTGAGCAACGAGGAAGATGGCTTCACGCTCGACATCAGCAATCAGATATCGAAGGCGCTACCGCATTTTCTGCCGCGGGCGATGCTCTCGAGCGGTTTGGGGCTTTCCTCACTGCATCGGCGAGTGCGACCATGGGACGGTTCCATCACGTCAGAACGAGAAGGAAATGTGTGGAATTGCAAACTCCACATGCCACCTACCAACCAGTAGGTTACGCTAGCGTAAGATTGGTGCAGTAGCTGCCTGTGACGAAGATATCTCTCGAAAAGTCCTGGTTAGCGTAGTAATATCACACGATGACAGATATTGTTCGGTTTTTATAACTTCTATGAAAGGTTCGCGGATGTCTGACATTAAGGTTCTCATTGTCGATGACGACCCACTTGTACTCTCGACGCTGCGAACCTATTTCAAGAAGGCACCGCATATCACCGTGGTCGATGAAGCCAGCGATGGCCACGAGGCTCTCAACATTATTGCCCGTGGTGGCGTTGACGTAGTTTTGACCGATATTCATATGCCTAACATGGACGGCGTTGAGCTACTTGAGCGCATTAAGAAGGTGGAGAATCCACCGAAATTCATCGCTATCACCTCATTTGATACCGATGAAACAATGCTGAAAATCTTGAGTCTCGGCGGAAATGGCTACATTCTCAAAACTGCCCGCCCGGAATCCGTCATTGGCACCGTTGAAGATGTTTTCCAGGGCGGCACCGTCATCTCACCGATTTCTGCGACTCGGCTGATTAAAACCCTGCCGTCCCGCAACATTTCCTCATACAGGATCACTCAAGCCGAGCGAGAGGTTCTCGGCCTGATCTGCCGCGGTAAGTCAAACCACGACATCGCCAAGGAACTCGGCAAGTCGCCGGGCACTATCAAGAAGCACCTCTCCAGCATGTTCAATAAGTTTGGAGCTACCTCTCGCCTGGACCTGGCGCTGAAAGCAATAGACGCAGGCTTCCACCCGCCGGCATCCGCTGCCGCAGAATAACCAGGGGCTCTGAGATTTGGCCGGTTAGCGGCTCTGAATTGAGCCTTTGCAGGCCCGAGATGGATAGCAAAAAGGGGCATATTCACTTTCGCGAATATGCCCCTTTTACCCGTGCTGAGTGTGGAGAGAGAACTGTGTAACTACTGGATGGTCACCTCGACATGTCGCTCGCGCGGAGCCACACCGAAGTAGGTGCGCCCAATTGGCTCCCACGTCTTCGAGTTGGCGTTGCAGCGAACAGTCTGTCCGGCGAACTCGTCAACCAGGAATCCCCAGCTCAGACGACCAGTTTCACCCTTGCGTACTTCGTATGGCCCGATCTTCTGCCCGAGGCTCCAAACCATCTCTCGGGAGTATTCCCAGGAGTACTTGCGGTTGAGCTCCTTGCTGACCTTCACACTGACAGAGATATTGGTCCACCACTTCTTGGTCTTGGACTCCTTGATGGTCTGCGTCAGCGGAATCGGCTCATCACCGATGTCATTCTTCGTAGAAACAACGCCCTCAACGTCGTAGCGAGAGCCGGTGATTTCCACGAACTCAGCCACCGAACCCGGAGCTTCACAAGTGGTTCCCGGTGCCGGACCGCGGTCAACTGCCGCCGGCTTGGGCACTGGTACCCACTCCTCCGGCGCGAACGGTTCACCGGCTCCTGGATTCGGGGCGGCCACCGCTGTCGGAGCACCGAGTCCGAGCGCAAAGACCGTCGTCAAGCACATGGCGACAACACGCTTTTTCATAACTGCTCCTAGTCGTTAATCGTGGCGGATGCCGGGCCGCCGTCACCGGAGTTACCGCTGACAGGCGCCCACTGCTGACGGTGCTCGCCCTCCTTGGTGGTCTTGTGCCAGACCACGAAGCGAGTCGACGGCCCCTTGCCGTTGTACTCACCGAAGTAGGGCTCACCGCGCCACAGGCCGGTCTTCTGGTCACAGGTGCGAACACGGCCAATGAAGGACTTCATGTGCACGCCGTAGTCTGCGCGAACAGTCTCACCGGGGTTGACGGTCACCGGGCCCAGCTTGTCGCCAACCGACCACTGACTGACCTCGACGATGCCGTACTTGTTCTTCACCCCGTGGAGGAACACGTCCCACATATTTCCGGAGCTCATGGCCTTCACAGACTCGTTGACTCCCTCTGTCACCTCGAGGGTGTACTGAATAGGGCGGTCAGTGCGGTTGGTGAATGAGTTAGTGCCGTTGTAGCGGTCCCATTCGTCGGTAATCCACTGTTCCCAGGGGTGACGCTTGGCATCCTTGACCGGGTCACATTTATCCGTATTGGTGAAACCGGTGTGGTGCTCATCCTGGTCAGGGGTCTGGGTCAGCGGGGTCGCCGCGGCCTGTCCAACGATGCCTGGTGCAAGAAGACTTGCACCCATCACCGCGCAGGCCAGGGCCTTCTTTTTCAGGCTCAACATGGAGAAACTTCCTTCTGCTTCGAGGTCTTAAAGAGGCTCAGCCCGTCTTAGACGGCGTACTCCTTGACCTGTGCCGGAGCAGCACCGTCGACGGAGCGATCAGCTTCGTTGGCGCGCATGGAAACGCGAATGTGGCGCTCCTTCGGGATGGTGCCCCAGTACGGACGACCTGCGTCGATCCACTTTCCGCCCTTACAGGTCAGGTGAGTACCTTCGAAGGACTGGTTCAGGAAGCCATACTCCAGAACACCGGTGTAGCCAGGCTTGACTGGGTACGGGCCGAGGGTCTGGCCAACTTCCCAGGTCTGAGTGGACTGGTAGCCGGCGCTAAAGGTGACATGGAAGAGCTTGAGCAGGTCGAAGTCGACCGAACCGCCGACGTTCCAGGACTTGGTCTTGCCCTCCTTCAGGGTCTGGGTCAGCGGCAGGTCGGTGTCGCCGTAGTTAGCGACAGTCGCAGTACCTTCGACCTCGAACTTCGAGCCGGTGATCTTCAGGGACTGGCCGGACTGGCCTTCAACGGAGCAGGTGCCACCGACGGTGCCCGGGGTAGGGGCTGGGGCAGCTTCCGCCATCGGGGCGACAGCCAGCGAGGACATGGTAACCAGGGCTGCAATGGAGCCGGAGAGCAGGGTCTTCTTCACGGCGAAATCCTTTCAGGATGTGACGAGCAACTCGTAAGGAAATACTTGAACTGACACCTGCAAAGGTAAGTCGAAATTCAGCGTTTTGTAATGGAAAATTTTCGACTGACTTTACGACGGCCGCAGCGATTATCCACATAGTAAAAATGGAATCCCACCGATTTCTGTCACGCGAAAATACGACATCTAATTGACCCTGACCAGCAATTATGGGCGCAACAATAAGATTTCGTCGATCAATTTAAACGCATTAGAACTACGCCTTTTGAACCAATTCAAAAATGCCTCGGTCGGCCACTTGGTACTAGACAATCAACATTTCGGCCACTAGCCCACCTACATAAAGACACCAGAGAGTAGCCGAATGGCCACCCCCAGGCGCGGGCAGGTAGAGAGACCTCCACACTTCACACTCTTGATTAAATAGTTATGATTTCTTTATTAATCACTGGCGAAGTCCGGCAGTCCACAAAGCCCTGACACTTTGCCGAGGCAGATATCTTTCGGAGTACTACCTAATGTTTCGACGCACTTCCGTTCTTGCTACCACCATTGCATCCGCAGCACTTTCCCTGAGCGCGCTGACCGGCGCTCCGGCCGCTACCGCAGCACCGACAGCTACAACCAGCAGCGACGACCTGCAGGTTAAGGAATACGCTCTTTCCGATACCTTCTCTTGCGACTACTACAACCTCCCGTGGTGCCGCTAAAGAGCGCTGACCCCCTACCCCTCCTCTGCCGCCCCTTCACGTGAGCGCGGCTACTTCGCGGTGCCGTCGAGCCCCTCTAGCAGTGTGGCAAAATCCGTGACATTAGTATCCACCCGCGTGTTTGTACTGCGTCGCTGGTTCGGCTCGCCAACACCCCGATTCCCCTCGCTGGCCCCGCCCGCTGAATGCTCCGCACCCTTTTCTTCAGCTTCGTTCCCAAAATCTGGACCAAAACCGACTACGGCCGAGCGAACACCGACAAGGTACTCGGCAAGCTCACGAGCTGCACGCACCACGCGATTATTCATCTCCGCGCCGGACACTCCGCCGGCGCCATTTCCGGCACCATCGCCAGCACCAAAGTCCTCAGTGGCTGCAAATACAGCAGTCGGCATAACCGTGCCGCGCAGGTAGCTAAACAGCGGACGCATCGCATACTCCAGCACCAACGAATGTCGTGCTGTGCCAGCCGTCGCAGCAATAATGACCGGCATGGAAGTCAGCGCATCCTTATCCAGGGCGTCGAAAAACATCTTGAACAACCCCGAGTAGGACGCTGCGAACACCGGGGGCGCGGCAATCAATCCATCAGCACCGCTGACAGTATCGAGGGCGGCGCGCAATTTTTCGTCGTAAAGCCCTGTGGACATCACAGTGCCGAGGCTGACAGCGAGTTCGCGCAGCTCGACGTACTCAATTTGGAGCCCCTCGCCACGCTTGGAGACCTGCGCCTCGACGGCCTCCGCGATGCGGTCGGCAAGGATGCGCGTGGTTGATGGATCGGAAACACCGGCACTTACGACGACGAGCTTTTTCGCTACTGATTCCTTTCAGCCGGGCGGACGAGAAGGTGCGGGGAATCTGCGCCCTCGGCAACCAGCGAGGCATGCGTCGGCGGGTCGGAAGGCACGTGCGCCGGACGGCGGCGCTCGAACTCTTCACGCAGGACCGGAACGATTTCGGTTCCCAGGATTTCAACCTGCTCCAACGCCATTTCCAGCGGCAGGCCGGCGTGATCGATGAGGAAGAGCTGACGCTGGTAGTCGCCAACGGCGTCTGCATAGCCCAGGTAACGTTCGATGATTTGCTCAGGCGTGCCGACGGTCAGTGGAGTGATGTTCTCGAATTCTTCCAGAGATGGCCCATGTCCATAGACCGGGGCATTGTCGAAGTATGGGCGGAAAATCTCCTTGGCCTTCTTCTCCGTCTCAGCGGCGAAGACCTGACCGCCAAGCCCGACGATTGCCTGATCAGCAGCACCATGACCGTAGTGCTCATAGCGCTGGCGGTAGAGATTGACCATGGCTGTGGTGTGCTCGATATTCCAGAAAATGTGATTATGGAAGAAGCCGTCCCCATAGAAGGCGGCCTGCTCAGCAATCTCAGTGGAGCGGATTGAGCCGTGCCACACGAAAGGTGCTACACCGTCGAGCGGGCGCGGTGTGGACGTAAATGACTGCAGCGGAGTGCGGAATTGACCTTGCCAATCCACATTCTCCTCACGCCAAAGGGTGCGCAGCAGGTGATAGTTCTCGATGGCCAGCGGAATTCCCTTGCGAATATCCTTGCCAAACCACGGATAAACCGGCCCGGTGTTGCCGCGGCCCATCATCAGATCAATGCGACCTTCGGAAAGGTGCTGGAGGTAGGCGTAATCCTCGGCGATGCGCACGGGGTCGGTGGTGGTAATCAGCGTTGTCGAGGTCGACAGAATCAGATTTTCGGTCTGTGCTGTGAGGTTGGCTAATAAAATCGGCGGATTCGCCGGTGCCACAAACGGTGGATTGTGGTGCTGGCCAGTAGCAAATACATCGAGGCCGACCTCTTCGGCCTTCTTCGCTAGGGCGACAGTTGCCTTAATGCGCTCATGTTCAGTAGGGATTTGTCCAGTCGTGGGATCTTTTGTGACGTCGCCAATTGTAAAAATTCCGAATTGCATAATTCTCAATCCTAAATAGCAGTTGTTGACATGTCAACGCCTGTTATGCTGGGCATAAGCACTTAAAACGACTCCATATGAACCGCCTCCAACCAAAGGAGCCTCGCCCAGCCATGACAAAACCCCGAACCGATCGCCCGACCGGATGTGCGCTTCTAAAAAATATTCGGCATTTTCTTTGACCTTTGTTGACACATCATCACATCTAGAGTTATCGTTGACACGTCAACACCGGAAGTTGGTTCCGGCGGACAAAAATACTTCGAAACATTCGAGATACTTTTAACTTTTAGGAGATTCACTATGGCTCTTCAGTCTGGCAACTACGTTCTTGATGCACAGCACTCCACCGTTGGATTCACCGTTCGTCACGCAATGATCACTAAGGTCCACGGTCAGTTCACTGAGTTTGAGTCCGTTATTAATTTTGATGCCGACAAGCCGGAGAATTCCACGGCAAAGGCGACCATTCAGGCGAACTCCATCAACACCAACAATGAAGAGCGCGACAACCACCTGCGCTCGAAGGACTTCTTCGGCACCGACGAAAACCCGACCTTCGAATTCGTTTCCACCGCTATCGAGCTCCAGAGCGAAGAAAAGGCCACCGTTACCGGCGACCTAACCATCAACGGCATCACCAAGCCGGTCACCCTGGATGTCGACATTTTCGGCTCCGCTGAAGACCCATGGGGTCAGACTCGCGTTGGCTTCGAGGCAGCCACCAAGATTGACCGCACCGATTTCGGCATCGATTACAACGCTCCTATTAAGACTGGCGGCCTGCTCCTTGGCAACGAGATTTCCCTGCAGATCGACGGCTCCGCAGTTAAGCAGTAACTAGCAGCCAGAACCCCAGCTGCCCGCACCCCAGTAAAGCGTCCTGCATCCTCATGCAGGGCGCTTTTGCGCAATCAATGTGCAATTAATCTGCCCCCCGCTGTGAGAAAAGCATGGTGCGGGAGCAAAAAAGTGGCATGCTTAGACAGGTGAGTTCCAGTAAAGACACTTCCCAGGGCACCGAAACCACCAACGAGACAACGCAGGACGCTCAGGCTGCGCAGGCCGCTCAGGCCGAGCAGTCCCGTGCTGCCCGTGTTGCCGCCCGTCGTGGAAACATCAGGGCACCTCGCCGCACTCCACTGAAGACACTGGACCAATCCTCCAAGCTGCAGAACGTCCTCTACGACATTCGCGGTCCGGTGACTACTCTCGCCGAGCAGATGGAGGCCGACGGCCACCGCATCATGATGCTCAACACTGGCAATCCGGCGAAGTTCGGCTTTGATGCACCTGACACCATCGTGCAGGACATGGTCCGCGCTCTCCCCCACGCACAGGGCTATTCCGAGTCCAAGGGTATTTACTCCGCACGCCGTGCCGTCGTCACGCGCTATGAGATGGACCCGGACTTCCCCCGTTTCGACGTCAACGACGTCTGGCTGGGCAACGGCGTCTCCGAGCTGATTTCCATCACCACGCAGGCGCTGCTCAACGAGGGCGATGAGGTCCTCATTCCAGCTCCGGATTACCCGCTCTGGACTGCAGCAACCACCCTCGCCGGCGGCAAGGCCGTCCACTACACGTGCGATGAGGAGAATAACTGGGCCCCGGATGTCGAAGACATTCGCTCGAAGGTGACGGATCGCACGAAGGCGATTGTCATCATCAACCCGAACAATCCGACCGGCGCGGTCTACACACGCCAGACACTCGAAGCCATCGTCGATATCGCTCGTGAGCACTCACTCCTGCTGCTTTCCGACGAAATCTACGACCGCATCCTCTACGACGATGCAGAGCACATTTCCACTGCCTCCTTGGCCCCGGATTTGCTCTGTATCACCTTCAACGGCCTGTCCAAGACCTACCGTGTGGCCGGCTACCGCGCTGGCTGGATGGTGCTGACTGGCCCGAAGCGCCACGCAGAGGGCTTTATCGAGGGCATCAACTTGCTGGCCAGCACCCGTCTATGCCCGAATGTCCCTGCTCAACACGGCATTCAGGTGGCACTTGGCGGCTACCAGTCCATCGAGGACTTGATCTTGCCAGGCGGTCGCCTTCTGGAGCAGCGCAATGTCGCCTACGAGGGACTGACCTCAATTCCAGGCGTGAGCTGTGTAAAGCCGATGGGCGCCATGTACGCATTCCCGAAGCTGGATCCGAACGTCTACGAAATTCACGATGACGAGAAGCTGATGCTCGACATCCTGCGTGAAGAGAAGATCCTGATGGTCGGCGGCTCTGGCTTCAACTACCCGACGCCGGATCACTTCCGAATTGTCACCCTGCCGTGGGCACGCGACCTGAAGGAAGCTATCGAGCGCCTAGGCAACTTCCTGGTCAGCTACAAGCAATAGCAGTACTTAAGGTTGCGCACGCTACTGGTTCTGCCCTTCTCACATATCGATGCGCTATTCACTTATGGACACACTGGAGCGCATCGATGAGTGAGTATTGCATCGATAGGTGGGCCATAGCGCTGATGACCACGGCCCGGCGCGCCGGAATGGCGGTACGCCTTCCGGTGCTGGTGCAGCGATTAGGTTATTAAGGGTGGGCAGGCATTCAAAAGATTCAATGAACTCTGACAACCAGCAACCTTTTCGCGTTGCTCCGGGTTCCGACATAGGTGCGCATCTCGACGTACTGAAGAACTCGAACAACGGCTCCCCTACCGGCCGGTTCCGGGCTGTCAATGCCGCGAATCAACCCAACTCTGCAACTTCGGCTGCCCCAGCACGACATGCAGAGCCTGCCGCACATTCAAAACCAGCACCGGCACGGCAAAACGAACCTGCGCAAGCCAAACCAAAACCAACGAAACCGCGGCACAACCCCACAAGAGCACGTCGCTTGCTGGCCACAGTTCTCACAGTTGCTGGTATTGCCACTTTCCTCGCAGTGATTGGGCTCTGGCCATCGGGTGAAGCTCCGAGCCCAGGGCCGGGATTCCTGCAGTCACAGACGTCAGCTGCAGAGACGGTTAAGGGAACCGTCGTAAAGCACAGCGTCGGCGCGTGCAATTCGCCTGACAACGGACGCGTCTTCGATGACCAGCCGCGGCCAGGACTGGCGGCCTCCCTCAATGACCCCGCGGCGCCGAAGTGCCAGCTCTCGGTCATTGAGCTGACCTCGGGTCCAGACGAGGGCAAGAAGACTCTGCTGGAAGCATCCGGCCTTCCCGGCGAGATTGAGCTGGAGGAGGGAGACAAGGTCGTCCTGGCAATTCACCGTCCAAACGCGGCCGGTACCGGAGCTGTCGACAATGGTGCCGTGCCGGATCCGGGGTTGATGACACCGGCTCCCGGCGTTGTTCCCGCGCCTGCCCCTGAGGGCGCAGAGGGTGAGCCTGCTCCTGATGCAGAGGCTCCGGCACCAGCTCCAGCCCCGGAGCAGGAACCAGCACCTGAATCCGACGCAGAAGCCCCCGCTGCCCCCGCTGCCCCCGAAGCTCCTGCTCCTGCCACCGACACTAATGTCGTCGACCTCGCACCTCATCAGGTTGTCGACACCGCTAGCATCGGCAACACCTACACCTTCCTGGACATGGATCGCACCACGACCATCTGGATGTGGCTCGGCGCAGCGGTGCTGCTCATCATCCTCGTCGGCATGACTCGCGGAGTCTTGAGCCTCATTGGTCTTGGCATCACGCTGGCCGCAGTGATGGGATTCCTGGTTCCGGCACTGCTACGCGGTGGCGATCCTGTGGCCTTAGCCATCACGGCGGGCGCGGCGATCCTCTTCCCGGTGCTCTTCCTCGTACATGGCATCAATTGGAAGTCAGCTTCCGCACTGGCGGGAACACTCACCACGATGGTGTTGGCGGCGGGCCTGGCCAACCTCGCAATCTCCACGTCACAGCTACGTGGTCTCGGCAACGAGGACAACCTGCTCATTCAGCTTTACCTGCCTGACGTCTCCGTCACAGGTCTGCTTCTGGCGGGATTCATCATCGGCGCGTTGGGCGTGCTTAACGACGTCACCATCGCCCAGGCATCGACCGTCCAGGAGCTTTACGAAGCAGCTCCGCGGTCGCGGCCTATGGAGGTCTTCCGCTCGGCAATGCGCGTCGGTCGCGATCACATCGCGTCGATGGTCTACACACTGGTACTGGCGTACCTCGGCACCGCACTACCGCTATCGATTTTGTTAAGCGTCTCCGACCGGCCGCTGATGCAGTCGTTGACCTCCGATGTCGTGGCCACAGAGCTGCTGCGTTCCACCATCGGTGCGGTGGCTTTGGTACTCGCAGTGCCGATTACCACCCTCATCGCCGCCTATACCGTGGCCCCGGAGGGTATGAAGTTTCCGAAGCGCTCGAGGGCGGCTAGCATTTAGCCGCGGCCGAGGCAGGTGACATCCCAGCCTGCGGCACGCCACTGGTCGGCTGGCAGGCAGTTGCGGCCGTCGAGCACTGCTGCACGCTTGACCAGCTTCTTCGCAGCCACCGGGTCGATGTCGCGGAACTGCTGCCACTCGGTGGCGACGACAACCATCTCCGTGCCTTCCAGGGCAGCTTCGATGCTCGGTGCGTACTCCAAGGTCGGGAAATTCTTCTTGGCGTTCTCCATGGCCTGCGGGTCATAAACACTCACCGAAGCGCCCGCCAGAGACAGCGAACCAGCAATCGACAGCGCCGGGGAGTCACGCACATCGTCAGAGTTCGGCTTGAAAGCCGCACCCAGCACGGTCACGGTGTGACCGAGCAACGAGCCACCGAAGCTGCCGCGTACCAGGTCAACGGTCTTTTCACGGCGACGCATGTTGATTGCATCGACCTCGCGCAGGAAAGTCAGCGCCTGGTCAACGCCCAGCTCACCAGCGCGGGCCATGAATGCGCGGATATCCTTCGGCAGGCAACCGCCGCCGAAGCCCAGCCCCGCATTGAGGAAGCGGCGGCCAATTCGAGCGTCCATACCGATGGCGTCGGCAAGCGTGGTGATATCCGCACCTGTGACCTCACAGATTTCAGAGACCGCGTTGATGAAGGAAATCTTGGTGGCGAGGAATGCGTTCGCCGACACCTTCACCAGCTCTGCGGTGGCGGTGTCCGCGACGATAAACGGCGTCTCACGCTCAAAGATAGGGCCGAAGCACTCGCGCAGACTTTCCTCAGCGATCGATTCGACTTCCTGACCTGCACCATTGAGGATCATGCCCGGCTTCTGGGTGCCCAGCACCACACGGTCCGGCTCGAGAGTGTCCTTTACCGCGAAGCCCTCGCGCAGGAACTCCGGGTTCCAGGCAATCTCGAGGCTGGTATCCTTCAACTGCTCATCACCAGATGCGGCGCGCTCACCAATCATCTTCGCAGTCAGCGCCTGCAGACGCGGTGCAGTACCGACGGGCACAGTGGACTTACCAAACACTAAATGCTTGCCGACGACGCGCTTAGCCAATTCGGTAATAGCGGCGTCCACATAGCGAACGTCAGCGGCGTAAGAGCCCTTAACCTGCGGAGTTCCAACTCCTACGAAATGGACATTCGCAAATTCAACGGCCTCGTCATAGTTAGTGGTGAAACGTAGCCGCCCCGACTCAACGTGCTTCTTTAGCAGTTCGGGCAAGCCGGGTTCAAAGAAAGGAACTTGGCCTGCGGACAATGCCTCAATCTTGGCGGGATCAACATCTACGCCGAGAACCTCGTGACCCAACTCCGCCATCGCCGCAGCATGAGTGGCACCAAGGTAGCCCGTACCAATAACCGTAATACGCATAAGGGCTATTATTTATCGAAAGATAAAAGGCCTTCAAGCCGATTTAACCCTTAAATGGTGTAAACTAAAGGCCCATATTTAAAGCTTTGACCTGCAGAAACTCTTTATTGAACACTTGTTTACGTTTCTTCACCGAGAATTCACTCGAGGCTATTCACAATTCATTTATGCCCCGAGTTCCCAATGCCTTATTCCTCATCGCGGAAGTTGAGGTATGCACGCGAAGGCGTCGGGCCTCGCTGCCCTTGATACTTCGAACCGAGCTTGCCAGAACCGTAAGGCACCTCTGCCGGCGAGGACATCTTGAACAGTGCCAGCTGACCGACCTTCATATTCGGCCACAATGCGATGGGCAAATTCGCCACATTGGATAGCTCCAGCGTGATGTGGCCTGAAAAGCCTGGGTCAATAAAGCCGGCGGTCGAGTGCGTTGCCAGGCCCAGACGCCCCAGCGAAGACTTACCTTCCAGGCGGCCTGCCAAGTTTGGCGGAATAGTGAAGTATTCCAAAGTCGATGCCAGGACGAACTCGCCCGGATGAAGAATGAAGGGCTGCCCTTCTGGAACCTCGTGCGGGGACGTCAGTTCTTCCTGCGGCAACTTCGGATCGATGTGCGTGTACTGCGAGTTGTTAAAAACTCGGAAGAACTTGTCCAGACGCACGTCGATGGACGAAGGCTGAATCATCTTCGGGTCAAAAGGATCAATGCCGAGATGGCCGGAGCCTTCGGCATCGATAGCGGCACGAATATCACGATCTGAGAGCAACACATAGACCAGCTTAACCGCTCTGTAATGCACAGCGTGTGTCGGTTGCAGGATAAACCCCACTAAATTCAGTGGAACGGCTGCCAACCAATTTTTTCGACGCGAATCGAGAGTGCTACATTGAAGTTACAGAGGGCGACTGATTGCCTGCATGTCACATCTACTGTGCCAATCTCGTGGCGTGCTTTTAATCATTCCGCCTACTGTGTGCCGATGTAGTTCAATGGTAGAACTCCTGCTTCCCAAGCAGGCGGCGCGGGTTCGATTCCCGTCATCGGCTCCACTATGACGTCGAAAATGATAAGTAGGCGTTTGCGTTAGCAGGCGTTGATTTGGTCGAGGCGGACGCTATGGTCGGCGACCTCGGTAACGAGTTCAGCGTCGTGGGTGATGACAATGACGACGGCACCAGTGTCAGCGAGTTTACGCATTACCCGGGAAATCGCGACAAGGTGCTTGTAGCCAACACCGGACGTGGGCTCGTCGAAGATGTAAACTTTCTTGTTCGCAGCAAGCGCTGTAGCAATAACCAGGCGTTGGCGTTGCCCGCCAGAGAGTGCTTGGGGATGATCAGCCTCGTGGTCGGCAAGGTCGAGTTCTTCAAGGATCGCGTGGGCATCGATGCGTTGCTTTTCGGCTTTGGTCGTGCCGAGCGTGACTTCGTCAATGACTGTGTCCGAGAACAACTGTCGGGTAGGGTCTTGCATCACAAGGTAGGAGTCACGGCTGGTGAATTTCTGTCCATTGAGTGTGATGGATGTATGCTTGGCCTTTTCAAGTCCGCAGACGATCCGTGCCAGTGTTGATTTGCCCGACCCGCACGGGCCCAACAGTGCAGTGATTTTCCCTTCCGGGAAGAGCACATGGTCGATGTTGAGGACTGTGTTTCCGTGGCGGTAGGCGAAGGTGAGGTTGTCAATCGTGAGCCCATCTCCTGCCGGTTGCGGTAGCTGCGGCATGGGCACGGGCACAAGGGATCGCAGTCCAAGCTGTTTGCGCTCCTCATCCGAGGTAGCGTAGAACTCTTCGCCGGTTGCGGTGAGGGCGATATTGCCTTTGTCGAAGCAGTAGACGCGGTCGACAATCCCGGCGAGGAAACTCAGCCGGTGTTCAGCGATGATGATGGTGTGCCCGTCTTTTTTGAGCCGGGCGATGAGCGTGGCGAGTTGGTCGATAACGTCAGCGGACAAGTTCGCGGTCGGCTCGTCAAAGACGATCAGCGACGTGTTGTTGCACATGGCGATGGCGCAGGCCACGCGTTGCATCTGCCCACCCGACAGTTGTGTGACGCGGGATTCCAACTGGTCGGCGATACCTAACTCGGCGGCAACCTCGTCAATGCGGGCACTAATCTCCTGCGGGTCGCGGCCGAGATTTTCTGGGCCGAAGGCGAGTTCTTGGCGCACGTGAGTGGTGTAGAACTGGGTGCGCGGGTTTTGAAACACTGTCGAACAGTGGTGGGCAAGCTCTGATAGATCTACTCGTGCCACGTCAATGTCGTCGACTGTGACGCTTCCGGTAAGGTCGCCGTCGTGGAAGTGCGGGATCAGCCCGTTAAACAGCCGTAGCGCGGTAGTTTTCCCTGACCCAGACGCGCCGCACAGCAAGGTGACGGTTCCAGGTGTGATGGTGATGGTTGCGTCTGTGATTGAGGGGTGGTCTGCTCCCCGATAGGTGAAGGTGACGCCGGTGGCTTGGGCTGTTGTCATAGGGTGATTCTCCATATCGCGAAGCCGATAACGATGAGCAGAATGACCGCGTCGACCACCCGGAATTTCACGACCGTGACTGAGGTAGGCTTTGCGGTTCCGCCCAGTCCGCGTACAAGGGCAGCAGATGCCAGTTCGTCCCCGCTTCGCACCACGGTCGATAGCAGCGGGATCGTGAAGTACTGGGCCGCGCGCAGGGAAAGCGCGGACATCCCGCGAAGCTTCATCGCATCTGAGATCGCTTTAACCTCGTGGCCGATCACGGGCAGCACCCGTAACGCGACTGAGATAGGGATCGTCAAACAAGTCGGGATTCGTGAGCTGGCTAGTGCTTTTTGCAAGGTGGCAGGTCGGATTACACCGATCGCGTATGCGCCCATGCCTGCGCTGACGCTGAATCGCCACATCCACTGCAGAAACAGCACGAGGAATGCGCTGGCTGTTGATTTCCAGACCAGGGGTATCACATAAACGAGCCCACCGAGGACCGCAAACGTGGCCAGGTAGACGGCCACCCAGCTCGGGCGCACGAGCGTGTTGGGGTTGATCGAGGCGCTCGCCAGCATCACGGCAGCGAATCCGCCCAGAGCACACACGAACCACGGCGAGTAGGAACTGTAGATCGTGGTGGAGACGATGACGAGCGCTACGATAATCGTGCGCGGGTCGGGAAGTTTAGACAAGACCGGCCCGTTCAAAGTGTTTGCGCGCGACCCTGGTTCCCAACAGACCAGCAAGCCAGCCAACGATGAGCATCACGACGAAGAAGCCCAACAGAATCGGGATAGTGACAACCTGGGCCATCTTCGCGGCATACTCGGCGCCCATTTGTTCGGCGATCTGCGACATATATGCCTCTCGGTTCATAAATAGCGGCATCCACGGTGACACGTAGATCGGCAGAATAAACAGTGCGTATGCCAGCGGAACGCGAACCTTCACGCTCTTCGGCCCCTTGGTGATGACTAGGTCGGCGAGCAGGCCGAATACAGCGGCGATCGCGATGCCGCCCACCCAGTGGCCGGTCACGAAGAAGAGGATTTCGATGAGGATCAGCATGATGGTCAATGCCCCCATCTTCGGAGTGCGTGCTGTGAACAGCGCAAAGACGATGCCGTTAACGAGGATAGAAAGCAAGAAGCCGGCATACATGGCGACGGGGATGAACCCGAGCATTCCGAATGCAAACACGATGACGAACATCAAGGCAGTGAAGACGCCGATGTTGATGAAGTCGCGCGTGTTGAGGCGCGAGGATGTGCGTGTGGACATAGTTTTTCCTTTTATGTGCTGATATGCGCTGTGTTTAGACGAGTTGCCATCCGCCTGCGTTGATGCGCTCTTGCCAGAAATCGCGGTATTGACCCGGCTGGTTGACCAGCTCGTCGTGAGGCCCGCGCTGGGCGATACGCCCACCGTGGGAGAGCACAATAATTTGGTCAGCTTGGCGAATGGTTTCCAGTTTGTGGGCGATCACGATCAGCGTGGAGTGCTTGCGTAGCTCGTTCATCGCCGCAACAATGTTGGCTTCATTTTCCGCGTCCAATGCGCTGGTGGCCTCATCGAACAGCACGATCGGGGCCTTCTTCACCAAGGCGCGAGCGATGGACACTCGTTGGCGTTCCCCACCTGACAGTGCACGCCCGCCAGCGCCCGCCAATGAATTCCAGCCATCTGGGAGGCGGTTGACGATTTCCGTCACGCCCGACAGGTCAGCGGCCCACCTGATTTCTTCATCGGTAGCTTCTGGGTTGCCAAGGCGAATGTTGGCCTCAAGCGTGTCATTGAATAAGTAGACGTCTTGGAAGACCAGGGATATCTGGCGCATCAAATCTTCGGTGGTCTGCTCACGCACATCAACCCCGCCAACGCGCACGCTGCCGGACTGCACATCCCAGAAACGTGCAACCAACCGGGCGATCGTCGTCTTCCCGCACCCAGATGGACCAACCAGGGCACACATGCCGCCTTGCGGGACATGGAAGGAGAAATCACGGAGAACCGGGGTGTCCGGATCGTAGCCGAAGGTCACATCATCGA
The DNA here is from genome assembly GCF_014335085.1 of Corynebacterium sp. LK26. Lineage (NCBI taxonomy): Bacteria > Bacillati > Actinomycetota > Actinomycetes > Mycobacteriales > Corynebacteriaceae > Corynebacterium > Corynebacterium sp. LK26. Next base: position 123,330 of record NZ_PDHB01000011.1, on the reverse strand, counting down.
AGCGAACATCACCAGGAGCGCTCACCGGTGTGGAGGTGACAGGTTCGGACAGTTCGGGAGCGTCCATGACCTTGTCGACGTGGTTCATCTGCTGGCGGCGTTCTTCCAGCCCAGATATATTTCCGCCAATGTCTTGGAGCATGGTGGTGAACCGCAGGCACATGCCGATTGTCACCAAGGCGTTCAGCGCATTCATCTGCCCGCCGAGGGTGAGTTGGGCGGTGAGCCAGATCATCACCACAATGAGCGCTTGGACGAACATCCCATTAATCAGGTTCGCTAGTGTTTCGAACCACAATGCTTTGCGGCCCTTGCGGTCAGCCTGGTCGAAAGCCTGATCAAGGGCCGGGTAGTCGTCGGCGACGTGACAGGAACGCAATGCACCTTGGCAGGTGGCGAATTCGACCATGCGAGCCGCCAACTCTGACTCGGCTGGTTCGGAAACCTTCTTGCCCTTATCGAGAAGCACACGGGAGATATGGAGGAAGGCAAGCATGATCGGGAACGCGATCGTCAAGGTCAGTCCCAGCCGCCAATCCCAGAACCAGGTTCCCACAGTGACTACGAGCACGGCTGAGAGTTTTTGGACGAGGGAGAAAATGAAATGTGCCGCCGACTCGCCCAAGTCCATCATTTCCTTGGTGACCATGCGCGACAGTCGGCCAGAGCTACCCGAATCGAACACTCCCAGTGGTAGGCGGGCTACTTTGTTACCTACTGCCTGGTGGACGTCGTGAATGAATCCAAGCGCGCCGATATAGCCGGTGCGCATGCCATAAAACTCCGTGCCCACGCCCAGCACCGCGAACACCGCCAAGGCGATGAGCCAGCCCCAAAACGACAGCCCCCACACCGGCATTCCGGTCGCCAAGGCGCTTGCTGCAGGGAGTAGCGCGAGCAGGGCAAAGCCGTGACACAGTCCTGAGACCGCACCCCACGCTTGACCGACCGAGAGGTCTCGCCACGAGGTGGGTTCCATCAAACGCTTAAAGCGTGGCAGCAATAGTTGATTCATCGTTTCATCTCCTCGCATGCACCTTGGGCAAGAAGTGCCTGATAGTGCGCATTACCCAACAGCTCGTCGTGTTTACCGACCACAGCAATGCCCCCGCGTTCCATGACGACAATTTGGTCTGCCCCTCTGATCGAGGCCAGTCGGTGGGCGATCACAATCACGGTTCTGCCTTTGGCAAGAGTCGAGAGAGCTTGTTGGATTTTCGATTCCGATTCCGGGTCCGCCATCGCCGTCGCCTCGTCCAGCACCAACACTGGGGCATCAACCATGAGCGCCCGGGCGATCGCGATACGGGCTGCCTGCCCGCCCGAAACGTGGGTGTCCTCCCCCAACACAGTGTCGTAACCATCGGGCAGGCTCATGATGAACTCGTCGATCTGCGCTGCTCTCGCTGCCTGCCGCACCTGCTCCAAGGTTGCGTCTCGCGCGCCCAGGGCAATGTTGTTGTGGATGGTGTCGCGAATAAGCTGTGCATCTTGCAGGACGAATGCGACCGTCGAATACAACACATCCTGGGAAATGCTCTTTAGATCAACCCCGCCGATGGTGATCGTGCCAGCGTCCGGGTCATCGAAGCGGGCAATTAAACTCGCCAACGTCGACTTCCCCGCACCCGACGGGCCAACCAGCGCGGTCACCGTGCCTGCCGGAATGCTCAGGCTCACCTCGTCTAATGCCTGGGTGTCGTCATAGGCATACGACACACCCCGAATCTCGATATCATGACCGTGTGGTGTCTGTGGCGCATCGGGCTGACTCAACACCGGTAGCTCCATGACATTCACCAGCCGTACTGCCGCTGAACCTGCGAGCTGATAAGACCAGGCGATGGTTGCGACTGCCATCAACGCTCCCGGCAGCACCAAGGCGATCAACGTCGTCGTTATCACCTCGTAGATGCTCACCCAACCGGCGTTCATCATCAACGCGCCACCGCCAAGGTTCACGATCAACAGCACCGGGATCGACACCCACGAAAATGAGGCGACCGACATCGACACCAGCGGCATACACCACGCCCGGTAGAACTTAGAAAACTCGTTAGCTGCATCTAAATAGGCTTTATGTGCTTGGCCGACCTTGCCGAACGCTTTCACCACTGAGATACCGGCAACGAACTCGGCCATCGTTGCCGAAACCTGAGCGAGCTTGGTGTCCATTTCCGCGGTCTTCTCATTCATCCCTCGCATCGACATGCCATACATGCCCACATAAACCGGAATCGTTGCAATCGACAGCAGAGCGAGCCGCCAATCCACCACGAACGCATAGGCCAACAAGGCGAGCGGGGAGACGATTGCGTTCAGTTTCTCGATCGGCCCGTGTGCGATCACTGTGTGCACCGTGGCCGTATCATCCTGAATGGTCTTGCGGATCTTCCCTTCGCCCTCGCGGGTAAACCACGACAGCGGAGCAGTCGACATTCGGGCGGCAATTTGCCGACGCATCTGATTACGCAACGACAGGTCAATAAAATGCGTCACGCCCAACGCAACAAAATACAAAGTCAACCGCGCCATGTAAGCAGAAACAAGGAGCATCACGATCCAGTTCACCCGCGCCGGGTCCACCCGGTCTTGCATCAGCGCAGCTCCCAGCTCCACCAAAGCCACATAGGGTGCGATAGCCAACACCCCAGAGGCGAACGTTAAGGCCTGCGCGATAAACAGTTTGCCTTTCACCGGCTGCGATAGCTGACGGATCGCGTTCTGGCCAGCGACTGATTTTTCCTTCGCCGACCCATACTCGCCTTCAACAACCTGATCCGTTGCACTTTCGTTCACGTAAGCACCATCCTTCTTAGGCATGCCTAACCTTACTATATTTCTGGGAGGTGTGTCTACTGTGCACGTCAACTGATACGAACATCACCCTTTCAGGGCAATCCTCACCTGTTCACCGGTGCGGAACACGAACCGGATCGCGTCCTCGGTGACAATGGCGTGGTCGATAAGTGCGCTCCATTGTGCGGGGTGAAACTCGCTCACAGGTTCCCCTGTCAGATCATTCAGGGTTGTGGTGATGGCGGCGTGCTTGGCGGTGTTCGCTGCGATATCTTTTTCCAGGCTTGTTCTACGTGCGAGCGTCTTACGGTAGGTAGTATCGAGTTCGGCGTACGCGGATTGGCAGGCGTCCTGGTCGAGCGCACACCGCTGGTTTTCCGCAATCAGCGCTTCGATCTGCTCGTCTTTCACCGTCGCGCTGCTGCAGGGATGTTCGTCTGTGTATTTATGGTTGCATTGCCAAACTGCGTCTTTGCATTTCGTGTTCGACGCCCACGTTTTACGCCCATACCACGCCCCACACCGAGCACATTCCAGCCGGGTGGAGAACAACCCGACTTTCGCTGACTATATGTTGCCATGCCTGGTGGCGAGTTCGTATTGCATCTGATCCCAGATACGCGGTTCGGTAATCGGCTCATGATTACCTGATACATAGTATTGGGGTACTTCGCCTTCGTTGACCTTCATCTTCTTAGTAAGGAAATCGGTGGTGAACGTCTTTTGCAGCAGGGCGTCGTCCTTGTATTTTTCGTTGGACAGGATGGAGCACACTGTCGAGGTTGACCACACTTCTTTCCCGCGCGGGGTGAGAATCTTGCGGGCAGCGAGCTCGGTTTTAATCTCACTGATCGCTATCCCATCAAGGAACAGCTGGTAGATCAACCGCACGGTCGGAGCCTGCGTCTCGTCGATGACGAGGCTTCCACCCTCGCCTTTCTTATATCCGAGTAGCACCAATTACCCATAATCCCCACGCCGACTCCCGTTTCGGAGGAGTTGGCGTGGGGCTTTTACGTGGTCGCGGTTTACGAGGATGGCGACGGCGCAGTGTATCTCAGCCACCGCAGCACTGCTTTGACACGACGGTTGTTATCTTCCGGCTGAAAGCCGAGCTTCAAGAACACATTCGCCACATGCTTACTCACAGCACCTGCGGTTAGTACCAGGCGTTTTTCTATTTCCTTATTACTGAGCCCCTGCGCCATTAGGTCGAGCACTTCGCGCTCACGTGGAGTCAGCGCGGCGATGCCGTCCTGCTTTGCGGCCAGTAGCGTCGCAACCACTTCAGGGTCGACCACGGTACCGCCACCGCGTACCTCTTCCAGCGCCGCAACGAAGTGCTCGACATCAGAGACGCGTTCTTTCAACAAGTACCCAAAGCCACCATGCTGCAGCAGGCGATCTAAGTAACTGGCCGCCACGTATTGGCTGAGCACGACAACCGACTGGTCAGGGTTGCCCTGGCGAAGTTTGCTGACAGCGAGCAATCCGTCGTCACGCATGTTCGGTGGCATCCGGACATCGCTGACGATGACATCGAACGTCTGCCCTTCGACAGTGTCGAGCAGCTGATCCGCATCGCCGACGGCGACGACCTCGTGTCCCAGCGCCCGCAGCAGGCCGGTCAGCCCCTCGCGCAGGAGTACGGAGTCCTCTGCCAGCAGTACTTTCATCGTGTCCTTCCTTGGCGAACAGGCAGTTCCAACCGCAATTCGGCACCACCGTCGGCGTTGGTGAGCGACACGGTGCCACCGAGCGCTGCCGCCCGTTCGCGCAGGCCCGCAATGCCGGTTCCCGTGCCATGCTTTACGACGTCTACAGCGTCCGCCCCCGATGGTGCTTCCAGGCCTACGCCATTGTCGCGCACAGTGACCGTAAGCGTACCCGGATGAGACACGAGCGCCCTCTTCGGAGTCTGAACCGCGAGAGTGATATCAGCTCGATCGGCATGGCCATGCTTGGTGGCGTTGGTCAGCCCCTCCGCTGCGCTGTGGTAAGCGAGTAACGCTGTGGTTTCGTCAATCGGGCCGAAGTCGGAAACACCATTTTCACGGACGGACACCTGCATTCCGGAGTGCGCTGACAGCTCCCTCACTGCAGCGACCAGTCCGTTTTCAAACAGTACCGGCGGGGCAATGCCGAGCACCACGGAGCGCAGCTGTGCAAGAGCCTGCGTTGCATTGCGGTCGGCGGCGGAGAGTGCCTCGGCTACATCTTCTTCAGTCTTACCCATGCGAGCAGCGGCAATGTTGAGTTTCAAGGCGGTTAGGTGTTGCTGCGGACCGTCGTGAAGCTCGCGCTCAATGCGACGGCGCTCGCCTGAGAAGGAGTCAATGAGCACGTCGCGGGATTGGGTAACTTCTTCGCTGGATGGTGCGAGGATGACGCGGGAGAGCCAAATGGACAGCAGGCCGGCACCGAGGTTGATGGCGATGGTCAGCACCAAAAAGAGAATTGCGAAAACCCAGGCAACAGCGATTTTCTGTGTTGGGTCCGTCAGAGTCCAGCTGAAAAACTGCACTTCATCAACCAGGAAAGGTGCAGCGAAGAGCACTCCGACAGTAAAACCACCGCCGACCCACGCTGTAAAGGTGACGAACCCAATGACCAGTTGGACGAGCAGGTTGACGAAGTTGCGGATGTCGAACCAACGATTGGTCACGCGGTTGGCAATCGGGGTGCCGGACCACGATGCCACCCAGCGAGAGAGCCAGTCGGCACCTCGGCCGATGAGCGGAATCCACGGCAGAAGCACAACAGAGGCAATCAAACCCGGAATGAACAGCAGGCCGAGAATAAAACTCCAGGCCAGCGCGATTAAATTCTTTTTCTTTGGCATAGGTTCAAAGCTAAGTTGACCCGGGTTCAAATACAGTGGAGCTAACTCCTCTAAATTCAGTCGAGCTGAATACGTCCCGGCTTCTTTTCGCCGATACCTCGGTCGGCCAGTTCGTCATCAATGTACGTTGGCCGACCGACAGCCAGCCCAAGCACTGCAAGCACGACCGTAGTACCAAGCAGTACGACCAGAATAGGTGTCCACGTTTCCGTCGTTCCAGCGGCCACACCCACCAGGAATGGCCCGACTGCGGAGAAAATGTAGCCGATTGGCTGCACGAAGCCGGACAGCCGCGCGGTCAGCTCATGGCTGCGCGTGCGGCCCGGAATCAGCGCGATAGCCATGGGGAAACAAAAACCACCCACGCCCAGCAGGAACGCAGCCCCAATCGCGTATCCAACACCAGTTTCCGCCGCTCCCCGCTGGTCGATCAGAATCATCAACGCATACCCGAGGAAGAAAAGGCAGCCGAGACCAAAAGCGACGTAGGACATGGTGCGGAGCCGTGCAATCAGCGGTGGCATCAGCAGACCGCCGATGATGCCCAGCCCTTGAACAATCATGGATGCCGCGGTAGCTACACTGACGCTGATGCCTGCGTCGATAAGCATTTTCGGCATCCAGCCCATCAACACGTAAGCGTTCATCGACTGCACGCCGAAGAAAACTGCCAGCGCAATGGCTGTCGGAGACTTCCAGATTGGCGTGTTTGCCGAGGAGCTGACCGAGGCCTTCGGATAGTCGAATCCGATGCGCGCACGCAGCGGCAACCACACAACGAGCTGAACAAAGGCGGTGATCGCCCATACGGCAATCGCCCAGCGCCACATATCGACGCCGCCTGTGGACGCTTCGGGTGAATCGCTAATCAAAAACGCCGTCGCCGGCCCCAGTCCGCCCCCGAGGGCGAGCATGCTGGAGTACAACATCATCAGCACGACGGCATGACGGCCGCCATGCACCTTGATCCACGCAGGTAGCAGTACATTTCCCAGCGCAATACCCGCAACCGACAACGCCGTAAACAGAAGGAATAGCCAGATGCTGCTCACCCACGGGCGCACCGCAAGGCCGACGAATAGCAACGTCGCAGACAGTGTGAGTGCACCGCTTAAGCCCATTCGCTTGCCGACGGAAACCGCGGACAACCCAATCGCGAAAAATGCGAGCCCCGGAATCGCTGTAATCAAACCACCAAAGGCGGAGGAAGCGCCAAGGTCGGATAGGAGCTGATCAAGCACCGGACCGATTGACGCAATACTCGGGCGCAAATTCAGCGCCGCGACGATTACGGCGATAACAAGAACGGGAACGCTGAGCGCGATGGCATTCTTCGAGGACCCAGCAGCCTTTGGCTGTGGTTGCCCTGGTTTTTCTTCTATCGCCATAACAATGGACGTTACCGCTTCTTGCTAATGACTCTCTAGCCGACCCGAGCCCGCTGGTTCGGGGAAGCTTAAAAAACTAGCGTGCTGAATGTTGCTGTTGTCCTATCCTGGACTACAACGACATCTCTTCTTCTTTATCTATTGACAGTCTTTCGGCTATCTCTGACGTAAGGATTGAACTCATAAATGGTTGAACCGATTTCTGATTCCATGCTCATTGCCTACGACGGCTCCGACGAAGCCAAGCGGGCGCTGGCCTATGCCGGAAAACTGCTGCGCGTTAAGAAGGCCTACATTCTGACTGCCTGGGAACCCCTGCAGCGCGCTGCAGCTCGCACTGCTGGCGCCTCTGGCATGATGCAGCCCGACTGGGATGCCACGACTGAAGACGGCGATCCGGCTCACGACGAGGCCGTCCGTATTTGCCGTGAGGGTGTGCAGATTGCCGCTGAGGCCGGCTTCGTCGCGGAGCCCTACTTGGTAGAGACTGAAACTACTATCTGGTCGGCCATCGTCGATGCAGCTCACGACCTCGATGCGGGCGTGATTATCTCCGGCACTCGTGGTGTGACTGGTTTGCGTGGTCTGTTCACCGCCTCGACCTCTGACGCGTTGCTGAAGAATGCTGGCCGCCCGGTCCTCGTCGTTCCGGGGGAAAAGGAGTAATTTCTAGAAAATTTTTAAAAACTTACTTAGCTGATAGAAAATGGGTTAATCTCTCAACTAAGAAAACTCAATGACCGCTGAAACCGCTCAAAATTCAAGGCGGGGAGAGAATCCCAGCTGTTCCACTGGTTTACAGAAGTCACAGAGTGTAGTTTTATAAACAGTATTGACTTAATGCACACGAGGAGTCCTCAACATGGCATACGAAACTGATTCCGAGCAGCGTCGTAGCGTTGGCCCTGCCCTGGCCTCGGCGCTCATTGGCGCCCTTCTCGGTGGTGCCGCTATCTTCGGCATCGGCCAGGCTCTGACCGAAGACCGAATTCCGGAAGCACAGGCTGTTTCCACCGATGACGCTCTGCTTGGCGGTGTCGAGTACGGTCAGCGTTAAGTTTTTAACGCTAACCCTCCTTTAAAGCTATGCCCACCTTTGTTCGAGCGCGTAAGCGCGTGCTTGTACCTTGGTGGGCTTTGCTGTGCCTGCTGGCATTCATCCAGTCCCCCGGCAAGACTGTCGCTGACACAAAGCACGACCTGACAGAAGACCCCATCGGGTTTTTGTCCGCCTCGCTCAACATGTGGTCAGACACCATGCCGCTGGGACAGCTCCAAAACCAGGCATATGGCTATCTCTTTCCACAGGGCGCGTTCTTCGCGCTGTTTAGTTTGCTGCCCGATGTCCTAGCGCCTGGCTGGCTGATTCAGGCGCTGTGGTGGAGCCTTACTCTCTGCGTGGCTTTTACCGGCGCATATCGCGTGGCCGAAGCTATAAACGTCGGCACGCATACCTCTCGCGTATTGGCGGCATTGTTGTACGCGTTGTCGCCGCGTGTGATTACGACGTTGGGCGCGATTTCGTCCGAGACCTGGCCCGTCGCGCTGGCACCGTGGATTCTGCTTCCGCTCCTGCGGGTCGCAGCCCGGCGCGAGGAACTGCCCTGGCGTGCGACCGCCCGTGCCGTATTGCTGTCCGGTCTAACGGTACTGTGCACTGGCGCGGTCAATGCGGTCAGTACAGCGGCGGCTTGCATCCCCGCAGGTCTGATGCTGCTCTTCTTCGCTTTTACGGGGCCTCGTCGCGGGCGTGCGTGGGCGATGCTCGGCGGTTGGCTGGCTGCGTGTGCGGCGGTCAGCATGTGGTGGATTGTGCCGCTACTGCTGCTGGGCAAGTACTCACCACCGTTTACGGACTACATTGAGTCCTCCGGTGTGACCACTCGTTGGTTGAGTCTCGGCGAGACGCTCCGCGGTTCCACCTCGTGGACGCCGTTTGTCTCTTTCGAACGAGTCGGCGGAAATGCGCTGGTCGCGGAGCCCATTCTCATTTACGCCACCCTGGCTGTAGCGGCGATTGGCCTACTTGGCTTGGTCATGCGCTCGCTGCCGCTGCGTCGAATGTGGCTGATGATGCTGCTCCTCGGCCTTGTCATCATGGCGGCCTGGACGGAGCCGTTCGGACTGGCGTGGGAATCGGCTCGAGAGGTGCTCGATTCCACGCTCGCAGCAGTGCGCAACCTGCACAAATTTGACACTATTGTGCGTCTGCCACTTGTTATCGGCTTCGCTCATGCGACAGCCCAGCTGCCATGGCCGTGGCGAGAGCCGGCGAATGAGCACACGAACGAGACGGCGAGCGATTCAGCGACCACTGGCTGGCAGCAGTGGCTACACCCGGAGAAGCACCCGCGCGCTATCGCATCGATGCTGGTTCTGGTGGTTATCGCCAGTGCCACCGCCCCTGCGTGGAGCGCACGCCTCGCCCCGACAGGTAGTTTTTCCGAGGTTCCGGGCTACTGGCACGAAGCGGCCGACTGGCTGAATGAGCAGGGCGAGGACACCCGCACGCTGGTGGTGCCGTCATCGCCGTTTGCTGATCAGACATGGGGCAATACTCGCGACGAACCGCTCCAGCCGCTTGCCGACGTGCCCTGGGCCGTCCGCGATACGGTGCCGCTAGTGCCTCCAGAGGCGATTCGCGGCCTCGATGGTCTGCGCAATTCGCTGACTCGGGGCCGTGAGGTACCGGCACTGGATGCCACCCTGCGCAACAACGGTATCGGCTACGTGCTGGTCCGCCACGACTTGAGAGTTACCTCGAGGGGCGATTCGCTGCGCGCCATCACTTCCACGCTGCAGGACTCTCCGACCATGGAAAAGGTGGCGGAGTTCGCGGACGAGGACGGCCATACCGCTATCCAGATTTGGGGTGCGGGCCCGAAGGAGCTGCGCAATCACGCACTTTCACCGCGGTTGGTGGACACTACCCAGGTACCGCTGGTCGCCGGCGGCCCCGAAGTGCTCCCGCGGCTTGACGAAGTCGATTCCGATGCTCCGGTGCGCATCCTGTCTGGCAAGGATGCCGGCACTGTCACCGACACCCCCGCCCGCCGCGGCCGCAACTATGGTGAAGTCGTCGGTGCGGAGTCAGCAATCCTGGCCGAAGACGAGGACTCATATGTCCGCAACCTCGTTCCGGACTACCCCGTCGTGGGACTGCCACTGACGCAGACAGCAACGGGTCGCGCCACAATTGAGGTTTCGTCGTCGGCCTCTGAGCCATACAACGTCGGTGGTGCATCGGCTGACCACTCGGTCAACGCAATGCTCGACGGCGACACCTCCACCTGGTGGGAACCCTTGGCGGGCAAGAGCCAGGCTGAGTGGGTCAAACTGTCGTGGAAGGAACCGACCGATAACGCAGTGCTCAGCCTGACCGGTGCTCGCGTTCCAGTGCAACTGCGCATCCAGACTGATACGGCTTCGAGCTCCGTACAGTTGGTCCCGGGTGAGACGACTCGTATTCCGCTGCCCGGCGGCAAGACCACATCGGTGCTCATCACAGCGAAGATTGCTCCTGTAGGCTTTGCTATCTCCGAGCTAGGCCTGGTGATTCCAAAGCGGGACACTGGCTTCGACGCATTCGAATCCAGCAGCCCCGATTCCGATGAAGATACAGAGTTTTCCACCGAGGATATAGCGGAGGACCTCACGCCGGTTCGTGTCCCGGTGGTGCCGAATTCCTCGTCGCTGGCTCAGCGTTGGGTCTTCGGCCAGGAGATTCATGAGGGCACGCTGGTGCGCCTGTTCACCGTTCCAAAGCCGGTAAACGTAAAGGTCGATGCTGATACCTGCCGCAGCAGCATCGGAGCCCCGTGGGCCAGCCTCCAGCGCGGTGACGGCTCTGATCACCGCGAGCTGACCTGCGGTGAAGAGATTGAGCTCTCACCGGGGCCATGGCGCATCGATGCCAAGTCCGATTGGGTGTCGCTCACCTCGACTGACTACTTCGCGCCGTCAGCTGAGCAGCAGAAAGTGACGCCAATCGATCTGAACAATCCCATTGACGCTGCCGACCACGATCGCATCGTGTGGTTGCCAATCTCTGTCAATGCTGGCCATGAGCTCCGTGTCGGAGGCGCCGCCATGAAGCCGGTAACGGTCTCTGGTTGGCAGCAGGGTTGGACGATTCCGGCCGGTATTGGCGGTGCGGTCGAGCTGACCTACCCACCGCAGCAGACCTGGCGTACTGGCATCCTGGCAGGCGGCGCACTCGCAACTGTGTACGTACTGGTCACTGTGGGGCTGGCTTTCGCTTGGCGACGCTTCGCTCTCACCACCCCGATTCCCGCGTCTTCGCTGAGCAATGACTTGCCGCGGGCGGCTATTGGCATTGCGGCTGCCGCGACAGTGACGCTGGTATCCAGCTGGCCTGGCGTGGTCGTTGCCCTCGTGGTGGTTGCCACTACCCTTGGTGCGGTTTTCTGGGCACGGAAGCGTGGGGACGTCGTCAAGCCATGGCTGAACGTGCGAAACGCCCTTATTATGATACTTGCTGCGACGATGTCGATTGCGGGCTTGGTGCTGGCGGCGAACCCGTGGCCGAAGGATGACTACGCCGGTGCCGACTGGCCGCTTCAGTTACTGCTGACGGCGGCGCTGACGATCGTTGCGTGCTGCTCGATGCTTTCCGATGGCGGTGCTGATAACGACACCGACAGCGACGTCGACGACACCGACAACACCGCTGATTAAGAGCTGTTAGCGGTTGACCCAGACGCGTGCGAAGAAGCGGCGGGCAGGCTCCTCGACGAGCGCGTAGGAGGCGGCGGCCACTGGAATCGACAGTGCGACCGTAACAATGGTGACACTGAGCAGATGGCCGGTAAATAGCTTCACACCAAGCAGCGGGAATGCGATGGAGAGCATCGCCACGTGCCAGAGGAAGATGCCGTACGACCAGCGCCCCAGCGCCTGCATGATGGGGTGTTCGAGGAAGCGCGACTCCGGCGCCATCGTCCAGGGACCGATGATGGCGGCACCGAAGACCAGCCCACACAGCAGGCGGCGGGTGAATTCCCAGCTGGTCAGTTCGACGAGTCCTTCGGGGCCCAGGTAGGAAGCCAAGACCAGCGCACCAACGGCGATCGCCAGCCACAGTGGGCGGCGGCGAGCCCAGCGCTGCATGGTTTCCACCCTCGCGCGGGCAGCATCGGTATCGACGCCCTGGAGCGATTCCAGCTCGGCGAGAATCATGCCAGCTGCGAACCAGGAAAAGTATGCAATCGGCTGAATATGCGGGTTAACGCCTTCTGGGTACGGCAGTGGCAGGTAGGGCCAGCCAAAGCTCAAGATTGCGAGCACGGAAATTGTCACTATGCGGCGCCCCTGCTGGCGATGTGGGTCCAACCGGCTAAGCCCGATGGCAAACAGCGGCAGCGCGATGTAGAACGCGACCTCCACCGACAATGACCACAGGTGCGTCAACCCACCGTGCAGAGAGCCGGAGAAATACACCTGTGTCAGCGTCAGGTTTGTCAGCCAAATCTTGAGATCCGCGCCACGCCCCACCGGCAGTGCGATGAGCACAATAAGCACCAGCACCCAGTACGCAGGCATAATGCGCGCAACGCGCTTCTTGTAGTACTTCGCCCAGCTCTTCTTCCGTCCGCCGTCGGCATCGGCCAATGCTTTACGACGGGGGATTCCGCCATAACCCGAGCGGTGAGAACGCCACAACAGGAATCCGGACAGCACGAAGAAAACAGCCACGAAGAAGTCGAAGCGGCCGAGGACGCGTTCCCACAGGGCTCCCACATCATGCCCGGTCTGGAATGCGACGTGCGTACCGATGATGCCCATCGAAGCCACAGCGCGCAGCCCCTCCAGCGAGGGCAGGAAGCCTGGGCGGAATGTGGTGGCAGAGTTCGGCACAGCGCTCGACACTGTGTCTTGCCCAGCGTTCGACGCTGCCGCAAATGCCTTGGACGTCATAGTACTTTCTTACACGGATACCGGAATGAGTAAAATCACTTGTATTCTATTATGAAATAAGTCCTGTTCAGACCTGTTTTTCCAAAACTCTTTTGTTTTCCCGACAAGTTATTTTTTAAAAACACACCACATAACTCCTAACTTCCTGCTAGGTTTTGCAGCAGAAAGTTACGTACAGTTAAAGGACTATCCGCTGATGAAGAGAACTCTCGGACATGCACTGATTATCATCGGTGCTGCATTGATTGTCATTGCCGTCCTTCTGCCAACCTTCCTGGTGCCTCGCCTCCGGGTCATCCCACTTGACACTGTGAGCGACACCATCACGGAGGTGCGCGACGGCACTCTGTTGGACTCCAGCCAGCTGGGCAAGAATGAGCCAACGTCAAACCGCAAGAATGACCCGCGTTGCAAGGCAGAGACGGACGAAGAGAAGCGCGATCTCCCGGTCCACTGCTTCATCAACGACAAGACTCCGATGCAGTCGAAGCGCCACGTTGAGATTGAGGAGCCGGCTGACGACAAGATCGCAACTCTCCAGGTCGGTACCACTCTGCTGCGCGATGACCGCGAAGAACCGAAGAACCTCATCAATGCAACCCTCGACCGCATCACTGTTGACCGCAGTACTGCGTACCCGGTAGATGACCCGATCTCCAGCGTTGCTATTAACGCACCCCAGGGTGGTTCGGACACCAAGCCGCCGACGTTCACCCGTCCGGGCATCCAGTACCAGTTCCCGTTTGGTGCTGAGAAGAAGTCCTACCCATACTACGACGTCCAGGCGATGCGTAACTTCGAGATTGACTTCGTCGGTGAGGAAACTCAGGATGGCGTCAAGGTCTACAAGTACTCCATGACCATTCCGCCGCAGAACCTCTACGAGTCCCTGACCGAGCACTTCACTCGTGACGGCCGCAAGCTCACCGAGGCTGACAAGTCCTCGCTGGCTTCCATGCGCCTGAGCTTCCCGGCTCACAAGTGGGGCCTGGAGGGTGACGACGACGTCGAGTTGGATCGTTACTACACCAACGTCCGTACTGTCCGCGTCGAGCCGACTTCTGGCGTGATTGTCAACGGTACTGAAGAGATGTTCATGTTCTACGCCAAGGACGACAAGGAAGCTGAAGAAATTGCTTCCAAGGCTGGCCGCGAAAAGGAGGCCAAGGAGCAGAACCGTACCGCGATGAAGTACACCGCTCAGTGGGACGAAGGCTCCAAGGGCCGCCAGATGGACCGCGCTAAGGAAGCACGTAAGTCGCTGACTATCGGTGGCACTGTCGCACCGTGGATCCTCGGTATCCTCGGCCTGGTTCTCATCGTGATTGGCTTCCGCATTCGCAGCAAGTCTGCCTAAGAGACCAAGCCACGAGGCCCTTAAGATGCCTCATGCTCTCGCTTACCCTAAGTTTCACTGAGGAAAGCGAAAAATAATTTAATATAGGGCACGTGACACAACGTTTCCGCACTACTCTGACCCAGTCGGCTCGCTCTCATTCGGAGCGAGTCGCCTGGGTTTTTGTGTTGTCGTGGATTCTCTTACTGACCGCTGCCGTGTGCTGGCCTCTCTTTGCGCCCCTCAAGGCCCCGGCTGATGGTCGCTTTGGGGCGCCGATTTTCCTGCTGCGCGACATGGTCATCCCCAATCACCCACCGCTTACCGACGCGGCCCTGGGGCTCGGCCCCGCTGCGGCACGAGCTGTTCCTCAGGACACCGCACTGTGGGCACTGGGATACTTTGTGGATGCCAGCCATTGGGTGCGCTTCGCCATGGTCGGCGCCTGTTTGATTGGTGGTCTTGCAGCTGCTGAGCTCGCCCGCAGGTTCACTCGCCGCGGCTCTGGCGCCAGTAGCGCATCCAGTGCCGGCCTTATCCCCATGACTCCGAGCTTGGCCAGTCAGCTGATCGCACCGACGATGCTGCTCTGGAACCCGTTCGTGGTCGAGCGCTTACTCCAGGGACAGTGGTCACTGGTCATCGCCGTATTGTTACTTCCGGCAGTTATTCTGGCAACACAGATGGGTAGTGCTTTGTGGCGCACCAGCGCCATTGCCGCTGCGGGCCTCACACCGACCGGTGCCCTTTTAGCTGGTATCACCGGCATTGCTGCCACCCGCAATAACCGCGACCGCGCTTGGATTGCGGCCACAACAGTGGCGGTCAGTTCACCGTGGCTGGTGGCATCTTTGCTGAACCCGAGTGCAGCTGGGTCCTCCGATGTTGCTGGCGCTGCCGCATTTGCGGCCAGAGCAGAGGCACACGTCGGCACGCTCGGCAGCCTGTTGGGGCTGGGCGGTATCTGGAATAAGCAGGCTGTGCCGCTAACTCGCGAGGCTGGTTTTTCGGCGATCATGGTGCTGGTGCTCTTGGTACTCATGGGCCTGGGATTCCGTCGTGTCTGGCATTCGCAAGAGCGCTGGCGGGGGCTGATTATCACCGGCGCCGTAAGCATTGTGCTCGTCGCTCTCGCCGCAACAACGCCGGGCATTTTGATGATGGGTTGGGCGCTCGAGCACATCCCGGGGGCGGGTCTGCTTCGTGATGCACAGAAGTGGATCGCGCTCGCTGTCCCTGCCTATGTCATCCTCGCCGCCAGCGGTGCGGAGTACCTGGCACGCCGCGCTCGCAGCGCCACCGCCAATATCGGCCAGTGGTTGGCTACTGGCGTCAGCGCGCTCATCATCATTGCCGCTGTCCCCACGCTGCCCGCCGATGTCGCTCCACTCCGCCCCATTCCGTCATGGGAGGGCTGGTCGGCGGTTTCCGGTGTCGTCGCGCTTGACGACGATCGCGTTGCGGTTCTACCTGCCGGTTCTTACCGCATCATTAATGGGCGCCCTGTCCTCGACCCGGCTACGAAGATTTTGCCCGCTCCGGTGGTGAGCTCCGGCGAATTGATCGTTTCTGGGCAGTCGGTGTCTGGCGAGGGAGCCACAACCGTTGAGCGTACGCTGCTCGGCGGTGCAAAGAGGCAGGAGGAGCTTGCGTCTGCGCTCCAGAGCCTTCGGGACCAGGGCGTTGGCTGGGTCCTAGTGGAGAATTCGCCCGGCAACTTCGGCGATTCAGCTGACATTGTGGCAGCGCTAGATCCCGTCTATGAAACACCTGACCTGCAGCTATACCATGTTCCCGGCGTTATCAATCCGACCACAGAACCAAGCCAGGGGGCCTATGCAGCTGCGTGGATAGCCTTTGGAATCTGGACTCTTTGCCTGCTCGCTGGGCTACTGGCGGGACTATTGGCTGGAGTAAAGGAAGCGCTACTGCCCCGCCGCAGGTAGCAGCTTGTCCAGAGTTGGGTTTTCCAAGACATTCAGAACTGCCTCGCCAGTTTTATCCCAACCGAATTCCGCAGCACGCGCGACGCAGGCCTTGGACATGGCGCGATGCAGTTCGCCGTTATCGAGAATCTGTCGTGTCTTGGTAATTAGGTCCGCTTCATCGCTGGCCAGCAGGCCAGTTTCACCGTCGTTGACCGAATCGCGCAATCCCGCCGAGGAACGGTAACCGACCGTCGGCACGCCGTGCTGCGCCGATTCGATGACGGCGAGCCCCCAGCCCTCCTTGCGCGAAGGCATCAGATGCAGACATGCCTTGGAGAGGATGCGGTGTTTATCCGCCTCTGTGACCTGCCCGTGGAAGACCACGTGATCCGAAACGCCCTTGTCACGGGCGTATTCCACGAGGTTGTCGTGCCACCACCCCGAGCCAATAACATCGAGAATCGCACCTGGACGATCCTGCACAAGATCTGCGAGCACATCGATGGCGTGCTCAATCTGCTTATGCGGGACCAATCGCGACAGCGTCACCAGATGCGGTGCCGGACCGTCGCACTCGGATAGGTCTGCCATGATTTCGGTCGACTGCAATTCCTCCGGAATCGGGTCCACACCATTGCGAATCACCGCGATGCGCCCCGGCGACACTCCGAGTTCTACCAGTTCAGCGGCACTTGGTTCGGAAACGGTGATGTAGCGGCTGCGGCGGTGAATCATCGGCGACAGACGCGACTCGATGAACCACCCCAGCTGGCTAATAATCGGCCCCGCCACTGGCCACTGTTCACGGTGGCAGTGATGTGTTAGCAGCACCGTCGGTGCGCCGGAGAAAATCCGCGCGAAGAAGGGGACACCGTTTTGGGTGTCGACCACGACATCCGGCTTGCCGCCGAGCACCTTGGCAATTGGGCCCACGCCAAATCGCGCACCCAGCATCGCGGTCCAGGAGCGCACATAGACGGAGAAGTTTCCACCAGCGCGGGAGAACGTCACGCCATCACGACGCGAAAGGGCTGGTGCGTCTGGGTAACTGGCCGTGCGGAACACCACGGTGTGACCTTGGTCGGCAAGGTAACCTGCGACGCGCTCCAAATAGCGCTCACTACCTCCACCTTCGGGGTGACCAGTGTCGCGCCAACACAACAGTAAGATTTTCATAACAATATGAGCCTAACGCTCGGCGCGGCTTTCGTTGCCGCTTTAGCTCAAATCCATACTCCCAAACCCAACCAGTCCATTAGATTGTTTGACGTGACCAGCTTTCGCTTTCCCGCTTTTATCGTCCCGCCCGCTCTGAAAGAGCTGCGCAGCTTTGCTACGCTGTCGCGCTCATTCGGGCTGCTCAACGACTTCAAATACGAGCAAACCGATCCCGATATCTTCTACGGGCACCTGGCTGAGGACACCATCGGCCTGTTGGAAGGCATCGCAGCTGGGGCGGATGGTGCGGCGGGGTCGACGGACACAGGGGGCACGTCGTCAAGCGTTACGACGAATACCGCACTGCGTGGCAAGCGCATCCTTGATGTCGGCGGCGGCCCTGGGTACTTTGGCCGAGCATTTGCCCAGCGTGGCGTGGAATATTACACCTGTGAACCAGATGTGGGCGAGATGGCGGCGGCGGGTATCAAGCTGGAGTCATCGGTACGCGGATCGGGGCTGGAACTGCCATTTCGCGATGACGCCTTTGACCTCACCTACTCGTCGAATGTCGCCGAGCACGTGCCCGAGCCGTGGACGATGGGCGAGGAAATGCTGCGCGTGACCAAGCCGGGCGGGCTGGTCGTGTACTCGTACACCATTTGGTACGGCCCGTTCGGCGGCCACGAGATGGGGATGACGCATTACCTGGGTGGCGACCGCGCGCGGCGCATGTATGAGAAGAAGCACGGCAAGCGACCGAAGAACTATTTTGGCGAGTCCCTGTTCAAGGTCGGTTGCGGTGAAGGATTGAAGTGGGCGCGCGCTGCCGCGGAGGCCGGCGACTGCGAGCTGCTGGCCGCTTTCCCTCGCTACCACCCGTGGTGGGCCTGGTGGATGGTGCACGTGCCGGTGCTGCGCGAGTTCGCGGTGTCGAACCTGGTGCTGGTGCTGCGGAAGCGGTAGGGGGTTCATAGAGGAAGCCTTTAGAGCCCCTGAACGCAAACCGTCACCCTAGCCCCCCCCCAATACCACCCCTGCTTTTAGGATAGCCTGCCCTTTGTTACTGTTTCCGACATTCGGTAGAATGCTGGGCTCGGGAGTACTCAACGAGACTCTTCGCACAAACAAAGGACCTACATGAACAAAACCTTCAGGACCCTGACAATCGCGGTGGCCAGCGGAGCCATCGCATTCACCATGGCAGCCTGCGGAAGCAGCGACACGAGCAGTGAAAACAACGCCAGTAGTGTCAGCGCCTCGGACGCCAACACACAGCTCCCTGTGACCATCAAGCACGCGTTCGGCGAGACCACTATCAAAGAGGCACCGCAGCGAATCGCGACTGTCGGCTGAGCGAACCATGAAGTACCGCTTGCTCTGGGACAAGTGCCCGTTGGCATGAGCAAGGCCACCTACGGTGACGATGACGGCGATGGCATCCTCCCGTGGGTTGAAGACAAGCTGAAGGAACTCGGCGCAGATTCCGGCGACAAGAAGCCGGTGCTCTTCGATGAAACCGACGGCATCCCGTTTGAAAAGGTCGCAGACACAAAGCCTGACATTATTCTTGCTACTTACTCCGGAATTTCTCAGGAGGACTACGACACGCTCTCCAAGATTGCGCCTGTCATTGCCTACCCCGACATGGCATGGGGCACATCATTGGAAGACATGATTCTGATTAGCTCCAAGGCGATCGGCAAGGCCGATGAGGGCAAGAAGCTGTCCGAGAACTTGGACACCACTATTGCCGACGCTCTTGAGAAGTACCCGAACCTCAAGGGCAAGAAAGCACTCTTTACCTCCTTCGGTGGCAGCTCCGACCCATCAAAGCTTGGTTTCTACTCCACCGAAGATCCACGCATGGGATTCCTTGTAAACCACGGTCTTGCAGCACCGAAGATCGTCGAGGAACAGTCCAAGACTGCTGACAAGTTCTGGGTTGAAGTCTCCACTGAGAACCCGGAGCAATTCGATGACGTCGATGTCATCATCTCCTACTCCTCGGGCGATAAAGCCGAGGATGAAAAAACGTCAAGGATATGCAGGCGGATCCACTGCTTTCCAAGATTCCGGCGGTGAAGAACGGCAACATTGCCTTCCTTGAAGATGGCCCGCTAGGAGCCGCCTCGAACCCCTCACCGCTCTCCATCCCTTGGGGCATCGACCGTTACTTCGCAGCGCTTAACGAAGGATTGAAGAAGTAATAGTGCCAACCTCAGTCCATGCTGCTTCAACAAAGTCCACTCCCCCTCCTTCGACGACCACCAAGTCAGCTGTATTTGTTCTCTTGCTGATACTTGGACTGGTATCGGTGGTCCTGTCGGTTATGTTCGGCATACGCAGTATTACGTTCACCGAGGCGCTTTCCGCCTTAGGTGGAGCTACCGACACCGCGGGAGAAGCTGCAGCGTGGACACGCATTCCGCGTACCGTGCTGGCACTGTGCGCGGGTGCAGCGCTCGCCACCTCGGGCGTAGCCTTTCAAGCTGTTACTCGAAACCCGCTTGCGGACCCCGGAATATTCGGCGTTCTTGCTGGCGCTTCTCTAACAGTTGTTATCGGTATCACCTTTTTCAACATCAGTCGCACACTGCCGACAATGCTAGTTGCGTCAATGGGCGCCTTCGCAGCTGCAGTGTTTGTCTACTGCGTGGGATCAATCGGCCACGGCGGAGCCACTCCACTCAAGCTAGCTCTTGCTGGAGCTGCCACGGCCGCCGCCCTATCTAGCTTGACCAGCGCCATCTTGTTGCCGCGCGCCGATGTCATGGACGAATTCCGCAACTGGCAAATCGGCTCCGTCAGCGGTGCGCAGTGGGAATCACTGACGGTCGCTTTCCCGTTACTTGGGCTCGGGTTCGTCATCGTCTTTTTAACCAGCAGCGGCCTCAACGCACTCTCCCTTGGCGATGATGTCGCCACCAGCCTCGGCATCAACTTAACCCGCACGCGAGTCCTGGCAACACTCGGCGCGGTGCTGCTCTGCGGGACCACCACTGCCGTCACCGGTCCGATTGCCTTCGTCGGTCTCATCGTCCCCCACGTACTCCGGATGATCCTTGGAACCGACCACCGCGTTCTCATCCCAGCAAGCGCTCTGGCAGGAGCAGTATTGCTCACGCTTGCTGACACCGTCGGGCGCCTCGTCGGTGACCAATCCGAGATTGCTGTCGGCATCATCATGCCCTTCCTCGGAGCTCCACTGTTTATTTGGATCGTGCGACAGACAAGGATGCGGGAACTATGACAAACCTCGCCCCCGAAACGCGCCCGCAGAATAGGGCCAGCGAATTAGCGACCGCTATCCAAGAACAACGCGGTCACGCCCGAATTCGTTTTACGCTCACATTATTGGTTCTAGCAGCGATTACGGCCGTACTGTGGCTGCTGAGTCTCATGCTTGGAGATTCCTTCTATTCCCTTGCCGATGTCATCGGCGTCATTCGCGGTGACACCGTCCCCGGGGCATCTTTCACAGTGGGAGAGCTACGCCTACCACGCGCCACGATTGCAATTGTCGCCGGCTTCGCGTTTGGCGTATCAGGAACAATCTTCCAAACGATGCTGCGAAACCAGTTAGCCTCACCGGACATTATCGGTATTTCCGCTGGTGCGGCCGCTGCTGGTTCGACCATGATTGTGCTGTTTCAGGCCTCTCAGACTGCCGTGTCAACGGTGGCGCTGATGGCGTCGTTAAGCGTGGCCGCTCTGACCTACCTGCTGGCGTTGAAATCGGGATTTGCCGGCACTCGCCTGATCCTGACGGGAATCGGCATTGCGGCGATGCTGCAGGCATGGACCACCTACGTGCTGTCGAAGGCTTCCGCGTGGGATCTGCCGACGGCCACACGTTGGTTGACTGGATCGCTGAATAACATCTCGTGGGAGCGCGGATTACCGCTGGTTATTACCGTTCTTGTCGTAACACCGCTGCTCTTGATTGGCGCGCACAGGCTATCAATCTTGGAGCTTGGCGACGACATCGCCACCTCACTCGGACTGCGCGTGAACCTGCTTCGCGGAGCTCTTATTGTCGGCGCCGTCATGCTCATCGCAGTGGCGACATCCGCAACCGGACCAATCTCATTTGTCGCATTCATGGCAGGCCCGATCGCGATGCGAATCTTTAGGCCCGGCGCGAACCTCATAGTGCCATCTGGATTGGTTGGAGCATTCTTGGTGCTTGTCGCAGATTTAGCCGGCCAATACCTCTTCGGCACGCGTTATCCCGTCGGAGTTATTACCGGCGCGCTCGGAGCACCCTTTTTGATCTATCTGCTCGTCAGAACATCTCGATAGCTGCGCTTTGTTCATCAAACCAAGGAGTCACTCACCGTGTCCGCACAACTGAATGCTCAGTCCCTTACTTCTGGATATGGGGAAAAACCCATTGTGAAAGACCTGACTTTGTCATTCGAAGCAGGCAAGATTACTTCGATTGTCGGACCAAATGGTTGTGGCAAATCAACGTTTCTACGTACGCTAGCTCGTTTGATTCGGCCATCAGCTGGATCCGTCGAGCTGGACGGCAAGGAGCTAGGTTCCTATTCTTCCCGCGAATTGGCAAAGCGGCTCGGGCTGCTTCCGCAGACCCCTATCGCTCCTGACGGCATCACTGTCGCAGACTTAGTCGGCCGTGGTCGAACCCCCTACCAGGGAATTCTGGGTCGCTGGAGTTCAGCCGACTACGACATCGTCGCCGAAGCTATGGAAGCTACCCGAGTCGCAGACCTCGCAGGGCGGTGCGTCGAAGAGCTCTCCGGCGGCCAGCGTCAACGTGTGTGGATTGCAATGGCACTCGCACAACAAACCGATGTGCTGCTTCTCGACGAACCTACAACCTACCTAGATCTAAAACATCAACTAGAAGTCCTGGATCTACTAACTGATCTCAATCAACGCCGAGGCACCACCATCATCATGGTGCTGCACGACCTCAACCTGGCTGCTCGGTATTCGGATGTTCTCGTCGCCATGCGCGACGGACGACTGCATTCCGCAGGAGCGCCTGTCGACGTGCTCACACAAGAGCTGACCCGGGAGGCGTTCGACCTCGAATCGCTGATTATTACCGATCCGGTCTCAGGGCTACCCACGGTTACGCCCATTGGGCGCCACCACTCGAAATTAGCCCAGTACTAGCTCAGTAGATGTAAGTAACTCATCAGATTTAAGGATTCCCATGGGATACCAGCCACACCGCGTCCGCGTTGCCCGCACGCAACAGATTTCCCCGCACTTTCAGCGCATAACACTTCACGACGTGGAGAATGTCGGGCCGAAGGACACGATTCGGGACCTCCGTATCAAAGTCATTATCCCAGCCGCTGGTCAGCTTCCAGAGCTGCCGGAGGAGAATTGGTTCGCCACCTGGAAAACCCTTGACCCCGACACTCGCGGCTATGTCCGCACGTATTCCATCCGCGCTTTTCGGCGCAACTTGCCAGACGACGCTCCCGATGAACTCGACATCGATTTCGTGCTACACCCCGATGCCGCTGGGCCAGCGTCTGCATGGGCTTCAAAGGCACAGATCGGCGATGAGCTGCTCATCATCGCACCGACACGAGATGATGAATCCGGCAGCGGCATCGAATTCGCCCCTGGAGCTAGTAGTCGCATCGTGATGCTTGGAGATGAAACTGCCTTACCTGCAATTGCGAAGACCCTGGAGGAATGGCCAGCGGGAGTGCAGGGAGAAGTGTTTATTGAGGTTCCATGTACAAGCGATGCCCAGAAGCTAGAGGTGCCATCTGGAGTCTCGGTGAAGTGGCTGGCGCGAGCGGAAGATGAGCACGACACTTCGGGCGAGCTGCTGTACTCCAATCTGGTGAAGCTTGTCAGCAATGCGCTAAGCCCGGTCTCACAAGAAGCACTGTCAAACGTTCTCGAGGGGAATACGGCGGCGACCACTACGTCGACGGGCGAGGATGACCCCAGCTTTCTGGTGTGGGAGACCCCAAGCTATTCACAGTCGGGTGAAGATATTTCCAATTCCAGCGGCGAAGACAAGGCCAACACCGAATCTCCGAATCCGAGGCTAACCGGGACTTACTTTTGGATTGCAGGTGAGTCTTCAGCGGTGATTCGGATGCGGAGGCTGCTGGTGAAGGAATGCCACGTCCCGAGGAAGCAGGTGTCGTTCATGGGGTATTGGAAGCGGGGTCAGGCAGCGAAGGGATAGCAAGAAATGCAGTGCTAGCAATCGCTGCAGGCCGGATCGTCACTACGCAGGCTCGACTGGAGTCCACGCGCCGAGCTCGTGACCTGCGGGCGTCGTGAAGTAGAAGCGACGACCGCCTGGGAAGTCGTACGGTTCCTTCGTAATTGTGCCACCCGACGCCTTGACCTGCTCGTATGTGGCATCCAGATCCGACACCCGGATGAGTGGCATGATTGCGCGCGTTGGATCCTCGGCGTTAACGCCACTGGCGGTGCCGGAATCTCCAGTGTCGGCGTAGTCGTCGCCGTACATGGCGTAGGTCCAGCCGAAAACGGATGAGAAGAAGTCGCGGACTGTGTTCAGTTCTTCAACGGAAGAGGCGGGGAACTCGATGTAGTCGATGCGGGAGTCGCTCATGAGCCAAGTCTAGGAGAATTGGAGGAGCCACAATCGCCACCTAAAAATACTTATGTAATTACCCCCGGTTTCTCACATAACCGCAGGTGGGAGACTACAGGGAGTCAACTTTCTCCCCAGCACCCCTCAAATCACCCCCGGCAATCCGCCATTCGTTATAGAGTGACGCACGACACTTTACGACGAATCTGTGAGGTAAAAACACATGACTTCCGCCACCATTCAGCCGGGCGGCGAAGCCTTCATCTACGAGGCAATTCGCACCCCGCGCGGCAAGGGCAAGAAGGACGGCTCCCTCCACGAGGTACGCCCGGTATCACTTCTCGTCGGCCTCATCGACGAAATTCGCAACCGCTTCCCGGACCTGGATGAAGAACGCATCAGCGACCTCATCGTTGGCTGCGTCAGCCCGGTCGGCGACCAGGGTGCGGACATTGCCCGGACCGCAGCACTCACCGCAGGTCTGCCGTACCGCACCGGCGGTGTCCAGATCAACCGCTTCTGCGCTTCCGGCCTCTCCGCCATCAACTTGGCTGCTCAGAAAGTCCGCTCCGGCATGGACGAGCTCGTCCTCGCCGGTGGCGTCGAGTCCATGTCCCGCGTGCCAATGATGTCCGACGGCGGTGCAATGGCGATGGACGCACAGGTCTCGTTTGCGACCGACTTCGTCCCGCAGGGTATTTCCGCTGACCTGATTGCATCGCTCGACGGCTTTGACCGTGAGTCCCTCGACGAGATGGCAGCACTCTCCCACGCTCGTGCCGCAAAGGCTTGGTCTGAGGGCCGCTTTGACCGCTCCGTCGTCCCAGTCAAGGACGCTAACGGCCTGACCATCCTCGATCGTGATGAGACCATCCGCGAAGGCGTCTCCGCAGAGTCCCTCTCCGGTCTGCGCGCAGCCTTCACCATGATGGGTGAGCAGGGCGGCTTCGACGCAGTTGCACTGAAGAAGTACCCGCAGCTTGAGCGCATTAACCACGTCCACCATGCAGGTAACTCCTCCGGCATCGTCGATGGCGCTGCACTGACTCTGGTTGGCTCTGAGAAGGCCGGCGCAGACATGGGTCTGACCCCACGCGCACGCGTTGTCGCCACCGCCGTCAATGGTGTCGAGCCGACCATCATGCTGACCGGTATCGAGCCGGCTGTCCGCGAGGCACTGGCCAAGGCCAACCTGACCGTCGACGATATCGACGTCTGGGAAATCAACGAGGCGTTTGCCGCCGTCGTCAAGCACGCTCAGCAGAACCTGGGCATCGACTACGACAAGCTCAACATCAACGGTGGCGCAATGGCCATGGGTCACCCGCTGGGTGCAACCGGTGCCATGATCACCGGCGCCGCAATCGACGAGCTGCACCGCACCGGTGGCCGCTACGCTCTCATCTCGCTCTGCGTGGCTGGCGGCATGGGTGTTGCAACCATCATCGAGCGCGTCTAAAGCAAACCGGAACGAAACTCACAGCGACAATTACCGCGGTCACACCGCGATAACCACAAAGGACTGACTGATTTATGAGCACAGATAACATGTTCCGGTGGGATCAGGACGACGCCGGAATCGTCACCCTCACCATGGATGACCCGAATGCGCCGGTCAACACCATGAACAAGACCTTCCAGGACGACATCTGCGCCACCGTGGAGCGCCTGGAAAACGAAATTGGCGACGGCTCTGAGACCTCCATCAAGGGCATCATCATCACCTCTGCGAAGAAGACCTTCTTCGCAGGCGGCGACATCAAGCAGATGTCCAAGGCCACTGAAGACGATGCAGCTGACATGTTCGGCATGGTCGAGGACATGAAGGCCTCCCTGCGTCGCCTGGAGAAGCTCCCGGTGCCGATTGTTGCTGCCATCAATGGCGCAGCACTGGGCGGCGGCCTCGAGGTCGCGCTGGCTGCTAACCACCGCGTTGCTGCCGATGTCCGCGGTTCCAAGATTGGCCTGCCAGAGGTCACCCTCGGCCTGCTGCCGGGTGGCGGCGGCGTTTCCCGCGTCGTGCGCATGCTGGGCATTCAGGACGCGCTGATGAAGGTCATTCTGACCGGCGCTCAGATGAACCCGGGCAAGGCCCTCGCAGCTGGCCTCGTTGACGAGGTTGTTGCTCCGGAGCAGCTCATCGACACCGCCCGCGCATGGCTGACCAGCGAAGACGCCAAGGCCGCACAGCCGTGGGATGAGAAGGGCTTCAAGATCCCAGGCGGTGACCCGAAGACTCCTAAGTTCGCAATGAACCTGCCGTCCTTCCCGGCAAACCTGACCAAGCAGCTCAAGGGCTCCCCGATGAAGGCTCCCCGCCTTGCGATGCAGGCTGCCATCGAGGGCTCTCAGGTCGACATCGACACCGCACTGCGTATCGAGTCCCGCTACTTCACCGAGCTGGTCACCGGCACCCAGTCGAAGAACATGATGCAGGCGTTCTTCTTCGACCTCAACCACGCTCAGGGCGGCGGCTCCCGTCCGCTGCAGGCTGATGGCACCCCGTACCCGAAGCGCGAGTTCAAGAAGGTTGCCGTTGTCGGCGCCGGCATGATGGGCGCAGGTATCGCCTACGTGTGTGCAAAGGCTGGCATGGAAGTTGTCCTGAAGGACATTTCCCTGGAGAACGCCGAGCGCGGTAAGTCCTACTCTGAAGGTCTGGAGGCCAAGGCTCTCAAGCGCGGTCGCACCACTGAGGAGAAGTCCGCAGCGCTGCTGAACCGCATCAAGCCGACTGAGTCCTACGACGACCTCTCCGACGTCGATCTGGTCATCGAGGCCGTCTTCGAGAACACCGACCTCAAGCACAAGGTTCACGCCGAGATCGAGGCTGCAGTTCCGGAGACCTGCATCCTGGGCTCCAACACCTCCACCCTTCCGATCACCGAGCTGGCTTCCCACGTCAAGCGTGAGAAGGACTTCATCGGCCTGCACTTCTTCTCCCCGGTGGACAAGATGCAGCTGATCGAAATCATCTCCGGCGACAACACCGACCCGGCAATCCTCGCCGCTTCGCTGGACTTCGCTGTTGCAATCCGCAAGATTCCGATTGTCGTTACCGACTCCCGCGGTTTCTACACCTCCCGCGTCATCGGCACCGTCATCAACGAGGCCCTGCGCATGGTTGCCGAGGGCTACGACCCGGCCATCATCGAGGCCGCTGGTCGCCAGGCTGGTTACCCGGCACCGCAGCTCCAGCTTGCCGACGAGCTGAACCTCAAGCTCATGGAGAAGATCGCTGGCGAGACCCGCGCTGCCGCCGAAGCTGCAGGTCAGACCTTGGACGAGGGCGGCGTGCCGGCTCTGGTCGAGGCCATGCTGCACAAGTTCGAACGCCCGGGCAAGCTCGAGGGCAAGGGCTTCTACGAGTACGTCGACGGCAAGCGCTCCGGTCTCTGGCCGGGCCTGTTCAACGAGCTGCGCGAGGAGCTGAACATCACCCCGATCGCTCCGGAAGACACCGACCTGCAGGAGCTGGTCGACCGCATGCTCTTCATCGAGGCCATCGAGACTCAGAAGTGCGTCGACGAGGGCGTTCTGCTTCACGACGCCGACGGCAACATCGGCTCCATCTTCGGTATCGGCTACCCGGCCTGGACCGGTGGTACTCGCCAGTTCATCAAGAACTACGACGGCGCCACTGTCGTCGACCCGGCTGCAGCTCACCCAGAGCGCCGCGGTGTCGCAGGCTTCGTCGAGCGCGCCGAAGAGCTGGCCGCTAAGCACGGCGAGCGCTTCAACGCTCCGGAGTCCCTGAAGAAGTAAGTTTCTTCGCGCATCCACCCCAGTTGCTGGAATTGTTCCAGTAACCGGGGTTTTCTGCCTTCGAGGCCCTGCAAGGCGCATAGCACCGCTGAACGCACGAGCGCGGCAACACCTGTAAGGACATCCCCGTTAAACTGCGCACATGGCTAGAAACGTCGTTGATCTGCCCTCCGCACTGCCTGAACTCGCTATCGACCAGCAGGGGTTTGACGCCCCATCGCCGCAGCTAATCATGCTTAACGACGAACTCGCGACCCAGCTCGGTCTCTCCCCACAGTGGCTCCGGTCAGACGCTGGCCTGAAGTTCCTCACTGGCCGCGGAGTCGGCAAGGAAACCGATACCCCACCCGGCGCATACACAACCCCGGTGGCCACGGCCTACGCCGGCCACCAGTTCGGCAACTTCGCAGGCCTACTCGGTGATGGTCGCGCGCTCTTGCTTGCCACTGTTGAGGCTGAATCGGGGCTGACTGGGCTGCACTGTCCGCCAAACCAGCACAGCCAACCCAACCACCCCGATTCCCCCAAAGAGAAAGCCCGCAGCGACAACAACCAGGCCTACGAGATTCAGTCTAAAGGCACAGGCCCCACGCCCTTCTCCCGTGGCGGTGACGGCAAAGCTACGCTGACCTCCGCCCTGCGGGAGTACCTCATCAGCGAGGCCATGTATGCGCTCGGTGTCCCCACCACCCGCGCGCTGGCAGTCATCGCAACCGGCGAGGAAATCTACCGCGGCTCACAAACCCCTTTCGACAACACCGACCCCACCACCGAACTCCAACCGGGTGGGATCGTCGTGCGCGTAGCATCCAGCCACCTGCGAGTTGGCACGTTCGAGCTGGTCGCTCGCTCCGGAACGGACACCGGAATCATGGATCGGCTCATCGAGTTCGCCGCGCAGCGGCATGGCTACGAGGGTTCGGCGGAGTCGGTTCTCCGGGACGTCGTCAAGCGGCAAGCTAATCTCGTTGCGGCGTGGCTGGCCTGTGGATTTGTCCACGGCGTGATGAACACCGACAATGCCAGCATCGCGGGCGAGACCATCGACTTTGGGCCGTGTGCGTTTCTGGATGCGCACGATCCGCGGGCGGTGTTTAGCAGCATTGATCGAGGCGGTCGATACGCGTTCGGCGCGCAGCCGACGATTGCCGGGTGGAACATGTCGAAGCTTGCGGAGACTTTGCTACCGCATTTCGCAGGCACCCCGGAGGAAGCCCTCGCACGCGCCCGCGACCTCCTGGGCGAATTCGCCGACGAGTTCACCGATGCGCTCAGCCGCAGGTGGCTGCCCAAGTTGGGGATTCTCCCCTCGCTTTACGACGACCCGCTGGCCATCCCCCTGGTGCAGCAGTGGCAGGCGTTGCTGGCGAAGTTTGGGCTCGACCATACGAATGCTCATCGGGCGCTGATTGAGGTTCTGGCCAGCGATGATGGGCAGGATTTCACTGCGCTGACCGCGCTGACCAGACTGTCTGATGATCCTGCGTTCCCCGCTGCCGCGACTGAGTGGAGGCAGTTGTGGCAGCGGACGCGGGAGGAGCTGGGAATCGACCAGACGACGGCCCTGGCACTTATGGAGGAAACGAATCCGCTGTATATTCCGCGAAACTACCTGGTCACGGAAGCGTTAGCGGCGGCAGGGGCGGGGGATCTGACCGACTACCGGCACCTGCTGGAGGCGGTAACCAACCCCTTTGAGTCGCAAGACGCCCCTGCGGGGTTCACGGAGCCGGCACCGCGGGAGTTGGGTGCTTTCCACTCGTACTGTGGGACTTAATGCGCTGCCTCTCCGCCTCCTCCAAAGTCCACTTCCTCTTCCAAAGCCCACTTCACGACACAGGTGTCACCTCGTGCCAGCTGTGGAGGTGGCATGAGGTGACACCTGTGTCGTGAAGTCGCGGATGGGGCCGGACAGGAGCCCGGCGGTGGGACAGCCAGAAATTCAGCAGCCCCAACCCCTGCGGGGGTGCCAGGATGTTACAACGTTGCACCACTGCACAGGATTAACTCCCCAATCGAGGGTAAAAGACACCGTCAAATAAGGGATGGTTCGCCTGATTAATACTCATATGTTTTTTGGACTTGTATGGTTAGAGACTGTATTGAACGGTCGTATCCAAACCTTAGAGCCCACCACACCCAAGTTGTCACCACCACCATTGCCTATGCAGGTGGGAGGTGGGTATCTAAGTCATTTGGAGTGAGCCGATCACCAAATTCATATCGCCTATCTGGCAGAATCTAGAAAGGCTCGCGATGCATAGACCCGTTGCCTCCGGCCCCTTCCACACCCGGCAGAAACTCCGGCGGAAGCTCCGACAGCGAGAGAAGTCCCGTGCCACAAAACTGCACGCAACAACGCTCAGCGGAAAAGGAAAGTTCACGCTGCATGTCCGCCAGATCCTGGCGGCTTTGCTGGTAATCGCCTTGCCAGGAAGCGCGCTCGCTGCCTGCAGCACTGACCAGCAACAGGTCGGCGCGGGGTTCATTGTGGTCCAGAACTCCGAACCACAGTCGCCGCTGTACACCACTGACACCAATGAAACCGGTGGTGGCGATATCCTCCGCATGCTCTACTCAGGTCTGGTGCGCTACGACACCGACGGCTCGATGATCCTGGACCATGCGGCAGAAATTAAGCCCAACGAGGACTCGACCCATTTCGACATCACGCTAAAACCGGGCTGGACCTTCCACAACGGCGAACCAGTCACCGCGCAGAGCTACATCGATGCCTGGAATTACGCTGCCTACGGCCCGAACCTGCAGAAGCAGCAGTCCTTCTTCGCCAACGTGCAGGGTTTTGATGCTGTTTCGGGAGAAAAGGCCACGGAGAAAACACTCTCCGGCCTGAAAAAGGTCGATGACCTGAGGTTCACCGTGGATCTGACCAACCCAGATTCTTCCTTCCCGCTCAGCCTCGGCTATGTCGCGTTTATGCCGCTGCCGAAGGCCGCGTTCGAAGACAAGAAGGCTTTCGGTGAACACCCAATCGGCAATGGACCGTACAAGATGGCCGAAGGCCGCGCTTGGCTGCACAACAACCAGCTAACTGTGGTTCGCAATGATGACTTCGCCGGTGAGCACAAGGCCCGTAACAACGGCCTGGTATACCGCTTCTACTCGGACGTGGACACCGCATATGCAGACCTCCAGGCCGGCCGCCTGGACACGCTGCCACGCACAATTCCACCAACGGCTCTCGCCAGCTTCCAAACCGACTTCCCCGACTCCAGCGCAAACGTCCCGACCTCCTCTTCGCAGTACTTCGCAATTCCGCGAAATCTGCCAGGTTTTTCGGGTGAAGAGGGCAAGCTTCGTCGTCAAGCGATTTCCATGGCGATTGACCGGAAACTAATCACTGAGAAGATTTTCTTCGACACCCGCACCCCGGCGCGCGAGTTCAGCTCGTTGACGCTCGGCGACCTTGACCCGAACGTACCTGGCCAAGAGGTGCTGGAATACAACCCGAAGAAGGCCCGCCAACTGTGGGCCGAAGCCAACAAAATTGCGCCGTTTACCGGCTCGTTCGACATCGCCTACAACGCCGACGGCGGACACCAGCAGTGGGTCGAAGCGGTGACCAACATGATTGGCGAGACCCTCGGCATCGATTCCCACGGCAAGGCCTACCCGACCTTCAAGCAGCTGCGCGATGAAATCTCCAACGAGACCATCACCAGCGGCTACCGCACTGGCTGGGCAGCTGACTACCCATCTGTGGCCAACTACATGCTTCCGCAGTTCGTCACCGGTGGCTCCTCGAATGACAACCACTACTCCAACCCGGAGTTCGACAAGCTGATTCAGGAGGCGGCCTCGGCAAAGAGCGCAGACGATGCCAAGCCAATTTATGTCAAGGCTCAGTCTGTGCTGATGGAGGACCTGCCAGCGATTCCGCTGTGGTACCCCAATGCTTCGGTGGCGTGGAACCCGAAGCTGCGCAATGCCGTAGTGATGTGGGACGGCATCTTGGACTACCCAATGATTGAGAAGGACTAGCACCATGGGTTGGTATATCGGAAAGAGACTCCTACAGATGGTGCCGGTATTCTTCGGTGCCACACTGCTGGTTTATGCAATGGTCTTCGCCATGCCAGGCGACCCCATCGCTGCACTGGCTGGCGATAAGCAGCTGCCACCGGAGCAGGTCGCAGCACTGCGCGCTCACTACCACCTGGATGAGCCTTTCCTCGTCCAGTACTGGGAGTACCTCAAGGGCCTGTTCACCCTGGATATGGGCGAGACCTTCTCCGGCCGCTCGGTCGGCGAGGAAATTGCGCTGGCCTTCCCTATTACGATTCGCCTGGCGCTGATGGCCGTTGCCATTGAGGCCATTTTCGGTATCGGCCTCGGCGTTATTGCCGGTATGCGCAAGGGCGGCTTCTTCGACTCCACCGTTCTGGTGATGTCCCTGCTGGTTATCGCAACTCCGACCTTCGTGCTCGGCTTCGTGGCCCGCTACCTCTTCGGTGTGCGCTGGGAGATTGTCTCCCCCACCGTTGGTAGTGATGCCTCCTTTACCTCCCTGCTGCTGCCGGCATTCGTGCTGGGTCTCGTCTCGGTTGCTTATGTTCTGCGACTGACGCGTTCCGAGGTCTCGTCGGCACGCCATGCTGACTTCGTACGCACTGCCCGCGCCAAGGGCTTGCCAACCTCTGAAGTCACCCGCCGCCACATCTTGCGCAACTCGCTAATTCCCGTTGTGACCTTCATCGGCGCTGATCTCGCTGCTCTGATGGGTGGCGCAATTGTCACCGAGGGCATCTTCAACGTGCCCGGTATCGGTGGCCTGATCTTCCACGCCGTCCAGATTGGTGAAGCTCCCACCGTGGTCAGCATCGTGACCATCCTGGTGGTTATTTACATGTTCGCCAACTTGCTCATCGACTTGCTCTACGCAGTCCTGGATCCGAGGATTCGTTATGCCTAAGCCAGATTCGACGCAGTTAGATTCGACTCAGCCAGAAAAGCAGGCCAACGCCGTGCATACCGGCACCGCGCAGGCGACGAACCCCGACCACAAGCAGTTGCCGGATACCCCACCACTGGGGCTCTGGGGTTCGGCCTGGCAGAACCTGCGTTACCGCCCACTGTTCTGGGTTTCCGCATTCATTATTTTGCTCTCCATCGCAGTGGCCGCATTCCCGTCGCTGTTCACCTCTGTGGACCCGACGGCGGCAAACCTGCGTGACTCGCTGGCCCCAGCCCGTGACGGCCACCCGATGGGCTTCACTCAGCAGGGCTACGACGTCTACGCCCGTGTCATCTACGGTGCCCGCGCCTCGGTCATCGTCGGCATCGGCGTCACCCTGGCCGTGACCGTGGTGGGCATCATCCTCGGTGCCATCGCTGGCTATCTCGGCGGTTGGGTCGACGCGGTGCTCTCCCGCATCACGGACATGTTCTTTGCCATCCCCCTGATTCTCGCCGGCATCGTGCTGATGCAGCTGTTTACCGAACGCACCATCTGGTCCGTGGTCTTCGTGCTCGCTGCTTTCGGCTGGCCGCAGATGGCGCGCGTGGTGCGTTCCTCGGTGATCTCGGTGAAGAACGAGGAATACGTCACCGCCTCCAAGGCGCTCGGTCTGTCCAGCACCGGCATTCTCTTCCGCCATGTGCTGCCGAACTGCCTCGCCCCTGTCATCGTCATGGCCACGACCTCACTGGGTATTTACATCGTCGCCGAGGCCACGCTGTCCTACTTGGGCATTGGCTTGCCGACGACCACCGTTTCCTGGGGCAACGACATCTCTGTCGCACAGCAGGTGCTCCGCCAGGCCCCGTCCAACCTGTTCTGGCCAGCACTCGCCCTGGCGATTACCGTTCTCGGCTTCATCCTCATGGGTGACGCTTTGAAGGATTCTCTCGACCCGAAGGAGCGTCGTCGATGAGCACCGACACCAATACTTCCGCAGCGCCCATTCTCACCTTGAAGGATGTCTGCATTGGCTTTCCGACGACCACAGCGTCCGGCCGCCGCAGTAAATCGTTGACCGATGTGGTGCATGACGTCGACCTTGAGGTTTTCCCCGGTGAGACGGTCGCCATTGTCGGCGAGTCCGGCTCGGGTAAGTCCACCACTGTCCACGCCGCGCTGGGACTGTTGCCCGGTGATGGTGAAGTCACCGGTGGCACCATCACCTTCGATGGCCGTGACATCACACACCTGACCGACCGCGAGTTTGTTAGCATCCGCGGCAACGGCATCGGCCTGGTTCCGCAGGACCCGATGACCAATCTCAATCCGGTGTGGACCGTCGGTTCCCAGATTAAGGAGGCGCTGCGCGCCAACAACATCGCCACCGGCTCCGAGGCCCACAAAAAGGCGATTGAGCTGCTGGAACAGGCCGGCCTGCCGAACGCTAAAAAGCGTATCGACCAGTACCCGCACGAGTTCTCCGGTGGTATGCGCCAGCGCGCACTTATCGCGATGGGCTTGGCCGCGCACCCAAAGCTGCTGATTGCCGATGAGCCCACGTCCGCTCTCGACGTGACCGTGGCGAAGAAAATCCTCGACCACCTCGACAAGCTCACTAGCGAACTCGGCACGTCCGTGGTGCTTATTACTCATGATCTCGGTTTGGCTGCCGAGCGCGCTGACCGACTCGTCGTTATGCAAGCAGGACGTGTCGTGGAGACCGGCCCTGCCCTGCAAGTTCTCACCCGCCCGCAGCATCCATACACCAAGCAGCTAATCGCGGCGGCTCCATCGCTGGCTGCCCGGCGCGGTGATCGCGTGGTGGCGGCGCCGACGACATCGGATGCGGACCAGAAGGAGATTCTGGTCGCGAAGAACTTGGTGCGCGACTTTGCCATCCGCGGCGACCGTCCGTGGCGCAAGGATTCCTTCCGTGCCGTCGATGACATCAGCTTTACGCTGCGTCGCGGTCGCACCATTGGAATCGTGGGCGAATCCGGTTCGGGCAAGTCCACTGTCGCCAACATGGCGCTGGGGCTGCTCGATCCGACCGAAGGCGAAGTGCTTTTCGACGGCAAACGCGTCCAGGGCCGGAATCGTAAAGAGGAGCTGGAGCTGCGGCGTCGCATTCAGCCGATTTTCCAGAACCCGTATGCGACGCTGGACCCGATGCGCACGGTGCATTCCTCCATCGAGGAGCCGCTGCGGATTCACAAGATTGGCACCAAGAAGGAGCGTGAGCAGCGCGTATTCGAGCTTCTCGACCGCGTCGCTCTTCCCGCGGAAATGGGGCGCCGCTTCCCCGGTGAGCTGTCGGGTGGTCAGCGTCAGCGTGTGGCGATTGCGCGTGCACTGGCCCTGAACCCTGAGGTTGTGGTCTGTGACGAGGCGGTGTCAGCACTCGACGTGGTGGTGCAGGCTCAGGTGCTCGAACTACTCGCTGAGCTGCAGGAAGAGATGGATTTGGCCTACCTCTTTATTACGCACGACCTCGCTGTGGTGCGGCAGGTGGCTGATGAGGTCATCGTGATGGAGCACGGCAAGATGGTTGAACACCGTCCGACCGACGATCTCTTCGACCACCCGGAGAAGGAATACACCCAGCGGCTGCTGGACGCCATCCCAGGTGCGTCGTTGGATTTGGATCTGTAGCTGGGCAGTGGCCTGTTTCCCCAGGGCACTTCGCTCCGCCCCCCTCTGGGCCACTTCACGACACAGGCGTCACCTCGTACCAGCTGTGGAGGCGGCATGAGGTGACATAGGTGTCGTGAAGTGGCTGGGCGATTTTGAGTCGGAGCGGATTGAGCGGGAGAAGAGAGAAAGCTATCCGGAAAGACCGTCCAGACAGCCTGCTAGTCCTCCGGAGCAAGCTCGCTTTCAGTAACCCACTTGTGGTTCTTCATGGTCATACCATCATCGTCAATGTCGACCATGTACACCGGCTCCTGGGTGGAGTAGTCAACAGTGCCCTTGGCCCCCTTCATGCCCGCCATATGCTCGGCGTTGATGGTGATCTCGGAGCCGTCGGCAAGCGGTGCTTCGCCTGGGTTCTCCAGCTCCTCATGAACGACCCAGCGGTGGTCCTTCACCGGCTCACTGCCATCGGTCGGGGTGTAGGAAACGGAGTAGGTAGTGGTGTTGAAAACACCAACAACCTTGCCTTCTGCACCCTTCATGCCCGGCATGTGATCGGCGAGAACCTGCACTTCACTGCCGACCGGGAACTTCGCGTTGTCCGCCGCAATCATTCCCTCTGGAGCCGGACCACCATCGGCCGGATGGTCATGGCCGGCCATCGCGTCATCACCATGGTCACCATGACCGCCATGCTCATCGGCATCGTCCATATCATCCATGTCGTCATGCCCCTCAGAGCTGGTGGCCGACACGGAAGAGCTGGTTTCGCTAACAGTGCTGCTTGCCTCAGTACTAGCCGAATCATCGGAGGAGCAACCGGCCAGCACAAGGACGCTGGCGGCACCCGCGGCTACGAGAGCATCTAGTGGTCGAATATTCTTTGCCATGGTTGAGCTCCTTTGTTGTTGATGTCAATCAATCTATGCCCTCACCCTAACAACGCTCCCCCAGCTTCACCAGGGCTTATCGCCCGCGGCGGACGGAAATCGTCCAGCCAGCTTCACCGGTCTGCTCAAAGTTGGTGACCTTGTGGCCATCCTTCGCAGCCCAGCGCGGAATCGCATCCGTGGCCTGGGTGCAGTCGAATGGGATCACCAGCTCCTCGCCGACCTCAATCTTGTTGATCGCGTCCTTGGCCTCGATCAGCGGGAATGGGCACACCGCGCCGACGGTGTCGAGCTCGTAACGCCCATCGCCCAGTGGCGTGAGCTTGCCGTCTTCCTGCTTGACGACGCTCCGGTCGAGCAACGCTACCGGCGCGACAGTAAAGGCACCCGCCAGCGGGGAGGCCTCGGTGCCAGCGGCACCGGCACCTTCGCTACCCGGCAGGGACACAGGCGAAGTAGCAGTCGAAGTGACCGGAGCAGTTGCCGATACCGCTGTGTCGTTGGTGGTGGAAGGGGTGCTCGGGACGTCGTTAAGCGAAGGTGCGGACGGCTTCAGCCAGAGCTTTGCGGCGATAGCGACACCTGCGGCGATGGACGCCAGTGCGAGCCAACCCTGGTAGCTGAACAGCGAGGTCTGGACCATGCCGTTACCGACGGTGCAGCCGCCGGCCCACGCAGCGCCGACACCCATGAAGATGCCGCCGACGACCGAGCGTGCACCCTGGGTGGCGTCCGGGACGCGGAGGCGGAATTCACCGGAGGCCTTGGCCGCGATGAAGGAGCCGACGAGGATGCCGAGGACGAGGAGGACGCCCCAGTCGAAACGCTCGGTGTCACCAGTGACAACGTAGTTGGCGAGGTTGGAGGA
This sequence comes from Corynebacterium sp. LK26, assembly GCF_014335085.1. Classification (NCBI taxonomy): domain Bacteria; kingdom Bacillati; phylum Actinomycetota; class Actinomycetes; order Mycobacteriales; family Corynebacteriaceae; genus Corynebacterium; species Corynebacterium sp. LK26. The sequence continues at coordinate 86,296 of NZ_PDHB01000011.1, read as the reverse complement.
CGGAGTCGTGATGCCGAGGCCGTCGTTGCGGCCGGTGGCGGCGGACAGCGGCCATGCGATAACGCCAAGTACACCGACGATGGCGGCGGTGGCGTACACGTGCCAGGTCTTTTCAGTCAGAATGTGCGCGAGACCGGACTTGCGCGGCGCCAGAGTGGCCGGGCGCGGACCGGAGAATTCTTCGCGCAGGAAGCGGACAGCGAAGTATGCCGTGACGGCGCTCAGCGCGATGACCAGTGGCCAGATACTAATGCCCAGAGAGGCGTGGATGCTGGTCAGGCCGACGGTGCGGTCCTTCAGGGAATCCTGCAGGCCGTTGAGGAAGCCAGTCTTCATGGCAGCAGCGGATAGGGCGTAAAAGACCAGTGCGATCCAGGAGCCGATCAGGCCCTCACCGGAGCGGTACCAGGTACCCGAGGCGCAGCCACCGGCCAGGACGATACCCAGTCCGAAGATAACGCCACCAATAATGACAGCCAGCGGTGCCAATTCCTTGTATTCGGGAGTAATCACGCCGGCGCTGGTCAGTGCGGCCAGACCGATGGCGTGGACGGAAATAACAATCAGCAGGGCGACAAAGCCGCGCCAGCTGCGCTGAGTGAAGATGTCGCGCAAGAAGCCGGTGACGCAGAAGCGTCCTCGCTGCATAACAAAGCCGAGCACGGCACCCAGCGCTAGTCCTGAAATGAGCATGAGAGTGTTTCTCCTAAATTTATGAGCCAGTCCGCCATCAAAGCCATAATGAACAGACCTGTCTATTAGTGGATTAGAAGCTACTCTACACAGCGAAAAAAGTCCAACTTAATGAAGTTTTCACAGGGTAGAACACCTGCCAATAGACAGACCGAACCGTATAGTTGCTGGTGAGAAGCGCAAGTTGTGGCAAGCTAAAACACTATGAGCGCACAGAATTCAGCCCTGGTTGGACACCAGCGACACCAGCGGCTCCTTGCGATGCGCTCGATACTCGACCTTCCTTTTACCCATGCTTTCGCCCTTGACCCTCAGGCGGTCATCGATATTTCCGGCGTGGCCCGCCTCAACGAGCTCAATGCCAAAAATGTCGTGACAATCGACAGCTTGCGTTCACTCGCCCACACCAACACGCAGGACTTTTACGCCATCGATGACGCGGCAGAAGCTCTGGGCACCGCCTTGCGGATGGCAATTTCCTCCCGGCAGCTACTCTGGTTCAGCTCGCTGCCCGAAAGTGATGTGGACAAGGTACAAAACATCCTCGGCGGCGACATCGTTCATGTGGTGGGCCCGGAACTGGCCGTCGATAAGCTCGATGACAGTACCCTCGAGCTTCCAACTGCACTGAAGCAGCGCGGAGAACCACTGGTGCCCATCGCTATCTCGCCAAGCGAGCTGGTACAGGCCTGGGCACACGGCAGTCGCGTGCAGCAAAAACTGCTCGCTTACCTGCTGGAGGGAACAAATACGCTGGTCATGCAGCAAAAGGATCTGCATGCACTACGCAAAGTCGGGACCAAACTCATCGAGCGCAACCCCGTGTGGCGCCTGCTCTACAACCCGAAAGTGTTGGCCTACCTGGTGGTGATGGTCTACTCTTCGCTCCGCGCGCTACCTGTGGTTTTCGTCCCCGGATTCCACGGCAATGTCTGGGTGCTGTGGAGCATCGACATCATTACCGCTATCCCCTACACCTGGGGAATTGTCGAGATGATCACCGGCCGCTCATTCGGCCGAAGAATGCTGGGGCTCCTGATCACCCTAGTGACTTTCGTCTCGCCTTACGTCTACTTCTGGGCCAATGGGCGCGATTATCCGATGTGGGTCACCATCTTTGTCATCGCGTTAATTGTCGCAGCCTGCGCCGTCGAATACGTCCGCTGGCTGCGCGACCGCGCCATCTCCGCAATCCTGCGCCAACCACCCACCAACTGCCGCTAGCGACCGCTAAGCGAGCGCCGCACGCCGCCAATAATCAGCCAGGCACCGGCGGCAACGTTGACAGCCACAAGCCCGTGGATAGACGCCTTGCTTAACGACGCTGCCATCGTCTCACTTGCGATAAGCATGCCGGTCGAGACAATCCAGATGAACGTTGCGGCAATGTTGGCAATCCGGCCGCGTTCCACGCGGAATGGATGCGTGTAGTGCAGCGGCACCAGCGTCATTGCGCTGAAGATAAAAATGGCAGCGATGCACACCGCCATGGGCGCGTTCCATACCCACAGCAAGACTGCCACGATGTTCCACGCGGCAGGGAAACCAACGAAGTAGTAGTCGCCGGACTTGGCGGCTTCGTTGGCATAGCAGAACATCGACGACACCAGGACCAAAATAATCAGGGCAATCGCCAACGGCCGTGGCCCCAGTGGCAGATACATAACCATGAAAGCCGCGGGTATGGCGGTCCAGGTGAGATAGTCGACGATGTTGTCCACCACTGCGCCGTTAAACCACGGGACGACTTCCTTGATGTGATGCTTACGCGCCATATTGCCGTCGACACCATCGACGACGAGGGCAATGCCCAGCCAGAGCCACATCCAATGTGGGCTGCCCTCCAGCAGTGCGACCGCAGCCAGCGTTGCCCACACCAAACCGGTCAGCGTGAAGGCATGCACAGCCCAGGCGATGACATGCTGGCGCCAGGTGAAGCGGGTGAAGGTCGCGGCGGTGCTGGCAGTATCGGCGCAGGCAGTATCTGGCCCACTGGCGGTACTAGAACTGGCATTGTCGGAGCGAGTAGTAGCGTTCACGGCAGATGTCCTTTAGAGAACAAAATGCGCACAACTGCAAACCTTTATCGCAGTTGTGCGCAGAGTCGATTTTTTTCAATCGGTGAGTATAACGGCCGATGGGTCGTTTTCCCGTATTTTTACTCGGGCTTGTTCCGAGTTATTTAACGACGATCCTCGAACCAACCGGTAACAGCCGGTGCTGTGTTCTCGTAGACCAGCTTGGCTTCGGTGTACTCCTCCAGGCCGGTCGGGCCCAGCTCGCGGCCAATACCGGACTGACCAAAGCCACCCCACTCGGCCTGTGGCAGGTAGGGGCCAAAGTCGTTGATCCAGACGGTACCGTGACGCAGCTCGCGGGAAACGCGCTCAGACACCTCGCGGTTGGATGACCACACCGCACCGGCCAGGCCGTATTCGGTGTCGTTGCCGATCTCGATGGCCTCGTCAACCGTGGTGAAGGTCTCCACCGTCACTACCGGGCCAAAGGCTTCGTCGTGGACGCAGTCCATATCGCGGGTGACCTGGTCAATCACGGTTGGGAGGTAGAAGTAGCCGTCGGCAAGCGAGGCGGAACCATCGGCGGTGGTGCCCGTGGCGATCTCGCCGCCTACGCGCACACGAGCGCCCTGCTCACGAGCTCGATCGACGTATGCCGCGACCTTATCCAGGTGCTGCTTCGAAATCAGCGCACCGGTCTCGGCCTTCTCGTCGAGCGGACCGCCGAGCTGGATGTGTCCGGCGCGCTCGACCAGATCGTCGACAAACTTCTCGGCGATGGACTCCTCCACAATCAAGCGAGCGCCCGCCGAGCACACCTGACCGGAGTGCAGGAACGCAGCATTGAGGGCATTGTCCAAAGCGGCTTCGTAATCGGCGTCGGCGAAGATGATGTTCGGGTTCTTGCCGCCGAGCTCAAGCGCGACCTTCTTCACAGACTTAGCCGCTTCACCAGCAATAATCTTGCCAGTGACAAGACCGCCAGTGAAGGAGACCATGTCCACCTTCGGATGCGAGGACAGCGGTGCGCCCGCTTCGGCACCAGCTCCGGTAATGAGGTTGGCAACGCCCGCCGGAACACCCAGATCATCGATGACGTGCATGAGTAGAATTGCTGTGTGCGGAGTCAGCTCCGCCGGCTTGAGCACAAAGGTATTGCCCGTGGCCAGCGCCGGTGCGACCTTCCATGCGGTCTGCAGCAGTGGGTAGTTCCACGGCGTAATCAGACCACAGACACCGACGGGCTCACGCACAAGACGCGCGACGACGGACGGGTCATCCGCATCCACGAGACGACCGGCATCATTGCCTGCAAGCTTCCCGAAGTACTCAAAGCAGGCGATGATGTCATCCATATCGGCTGCCGCCTCTGGCAGGCGCTTACCGGTATCCATGGCCTCTGCCCAGGCAAATTCGTCCTTGCGCTGCCTGATGGCAGCACCGATGTCGAGTACCAACTTGCTGCGCTCAGCTGTGCTCCAGGATGCCCAGGAACCTTCCCCGGTACGTCGGAAGGCGGCGTCGGCGGCGGCGATGGCGCGCTCGGTGTCGGTCGCATCTGCTTCCGCAACTTCGGCGATGAAAGAGCCATCGGCCGGGCACTCGATAGTGCGAGTGTTGCCAGCGGCTGCAGCGGACCAGGTGCCGTCGATAAACAGCGTGGCCGCGCCTTCGTGGGATTTGGCGGTCTCGGGTGCGAGGGCCTTATCAGTAGTTGAAGGCTTAAAGGTCATTTAGGAATCCTCCTTGGCGTAGTCATCAGACCATTCGCGGACAGGTTCGGCATTATCGGACAGATCTGAGGTGCCCGGGAGATCAGACTGCATGTGCAAAAACTCCAAGTGCCGTTCGTAGAGGTCGAGGACGTCGGAAATCAGCTGCTCTTGGGTGTAGCCATAGACGTCGTAGCCGAGCGAACCGGTCAGCGTGAAGACCTCGAGGCGGTAGTAGTAAATATCAGCATCACTGTCCAGGTGTACCAGGCCAGCAAAAGACGGCGTCAAGTGTTCAACCGGATAGACCTGGTAGCGGAAGCTCATCTCCTCGCCGAATCCGACCTGCAGGTCAATCTGGTCAATACCGACTTCTTCTGCTGGTTCACGGTGCAGCGTCACTTCACCGCCACGTTCCCTGATAGCATCTGCCACCTGTTCAAGTGCGGGCTGCACCACTCGGTCGAGGTAGCGCATGACTGGCTTCTTGCCCGGGAAGGACATGGAGCGGGCAAGTCGATTGCGCCAGTCACCCTGTTGGCCATCCACGGCGCGGCCCGACATCGCCCCGTGGAGGGCTCGACGTGTCGAATCCTGTTGCAACAGCTCCAGTCGCAGCGACTTAAACAGGCCATACATCACCAGATAGATGACAAAGGCAAACGGCAGACCCATCACAATCGTTGCCGACTGCAGCGTCGGAATACCACCGACATAGAGCATGGAGATGGTCAGCACACCGACCACGACAGCCCAGAAAATACGGGTCCACTTCTTACCGTCCTGCTGTGTGTCGGTGATCTTCGAAGTGAAGTTACTCATCACCAGTGCCGCCGAGTCCGCCGAGGTGATGTAGAGCAACAGGCCAATCAGAGATGCGACTGCAGCCACCATCATCGGCGCCGGGTACTGCTCCAGCAGCAGGTAGAAGGCACGCTCCGGGTAATCCAGTGCAGTCTGGCCAAACTCCGAATCGCCATTGATGACCAGGTCCAGCGCCGAGTTACCGAATACCGACACCCACATCAGGACGAAGAGGAATGGAATGGTCAGCGTGCCGACGACAAACTGGCGCAGGCTACGGCCACGGGAAATACGAGCCAGGAACAAACCGACGAACGGTGCCCAGGCCACCCACCAAGCCCAGAAGAACAGGGTCCAGGAATTCAACCATTCCTGCGCTCCGGAGAACGCGTAGGTATCCATAGTCATGGATGGGAACTTGGAGACGTACTCGCCGACGTTCATCACCAGGGCGTCAAACAGGAACGCCGTGCGACCAGTGACCAGGATGTAGAGCATCAAGCAGATGGCCAGGCCAACGTTGAGCTCCGAGAGACGGCGAATCCCCTTGTCAACACCGGAAACCGCGGAGGCGATAGCCACCGATACAGCCACGACGATTAGAGCGATCTGCCAGGACGTACTCTCATCCACCCCGAACAGCACGCGCAGGCCGTAATTCAGCTGGACGACGCCGATACCCAGCGAAGTTGCGACACCGAAAACGGTACCGAGCATCGCTGCGATTTCGACCGCTTCACCAGCGGGGCCGTGGATGCGCTTGCCAATGATTGGGTAGAGCGCCGAGCGAATGGTCAGTGGCATGTTCAAGCGGTAAGCGAAGTAGCCGAATGCCATGCCCATCAGCGCGTAGAGCGCCCAACCGGTCACACCATAGTGGAAGAGCGTGAACACCACTGCCTGACGCGCGGCTTCGATGGTCTCCGCATCTCCGGTCGGCGGGCCATAGTACTGTGCCACCGGCTCTGCTACCGAGAAGAAGAGCAGGTCAATGCCGATACCTGCGGCAAAGAGCATAGAGGCCCAAGAAAACAGGCCGAACTGAGGTTTGGCGTGATCGGGGCCGAGCTTAATCTGCCCCGTTCGCGAGATGGCGATGTAGAGCATGAAGAGCACTGCCACCGTCGCGGTCACGATATAGAACCAACCGAAGTTCTTCGATACCCAGGCGACAATGCCCGCTAGGGTGTCCGCTGCATTGTCCGGGGCAAAAATAGCCCACAGGGCAATGGCGAGAATACCAACGCCTGAAATAATAAATACAGGCCAGTTGACCTCAGGCTCAGAGGTCACACTCGCTTGCGCTTGTTGTGGAGGGACCGACTGCGATCGCTGCATTTCTTGCGACGATCCAGATTTTTCCTCCGTTACCTTCTCAGTTGGCGGAGTATCAGACATAGGAAAATCCTTCAGATTCGGGAACTAACCCAGCATACCTAGTTTGAATAATCCCTCAAGTCTTAGAATCGATTCAGAAGAATTCTCCACCCCAACATCAACATCTTCACCTGCATATTTATCCAGTTTTCAAGGCGTTTAAAATCATTCCAACTGGAATTGAATACCAATTGTGTGGCATTCTATATAGGTGAAGGGGATTTGAGATACGCCTCCGGCCACTTATTCCAATATCAATATATAGGGCCTGCCTTTAAATATTACTTGGGGCTTATCGGGGCTTATCGCAGTCCTTGAAAACCAGTCCGATATACATCGGCAAACAACCTACGGAGGTACACCAGAACATGGGAGCTTTCCCGGCTGTCTTCAACTTCGGTAAAAAGAATGGCAACACCACAGTCGAACACCGCGACGTCGTCATCGTTGGCGCGGGCTCTGCCGGCTCTGTGCTGGCTAACCGGCTGTCCGCAGACCACACTCAGCAGGTGCTCGTACTCGAGGCCGGCCGCATGGACTCCCTCTGGGACCTCTACATTCACATGCCTTCGGCGTTCTCCTTCCCAATCGGCAACAAGTACTACGACTGGAAGTACGAATCCGAGCCGGAACCGGAGATGAACGGTCGCCGCATCTACCACGCCCGCGGCAAGGTCGTCGGCGGCTCCTCCTCCATCAACGGCCAGATCTACCAGCGCGGTAACCCCATGGACTACGACAAGTGGGGCGACACCAAGGGGCTAGAGAACTGGGGCTGGAACCACGTTCTGCCTTACTTCAAGCGCATGGAAAATGCACTCGGCTCCGACAAGGACGACCCGCGCCGTGGCCACGACGGCCCACTGCGCATGAAGCGCGGTCCGGCCGATTCTCCGCTGTTCAAGGCCTTCTTCAAGTCTGTCCAGCAGGCCGGCTACAACTACACCCCGGACGTCAACGGCTACCGCCAGGAGGGCTTCGGTCCCTTCGACGCGAACATCGACAAGGGCCGTCGCCTCTCCGCTGCCCGCGCATACCTGCACCCGGCTCTGCAGCGTCCAAATCTGGAGCTTCGCACCCGCGCAGAAGCCACCCGCATTCTCTTCGAGGGCACCAAGGCCGTCGGCGTGGAGTACGCCTGGAAGGGGCGCACACGTCAGGTGCGAGCAGACAAGGTCATCCTCTGCGGTGGCGCTTTCAACTCTCCGCAGCTGCTCGAGGTCTCCGGCATTGGCGATGAGAAGGTCTTGAATGCCGCCGGAGTGAACGTCGTCAAGCACCTGCCTGGTGTCGGCGAAAACCTGCAGGACCACCTGGAGGTCTACATTCAGTACAACGCCACCCAGCCGGTGTCTTCACAGCCGTACCTGGAGAAGTGGCGTTGGCCGTTCATTGGCCTGTGGTGGCTGCTCACCCACAAGGGCCCGGTGGCAACGTCGCACTTCGAGGGTGGCGGTTTCGCGCGCTCCAACGACAACGAGCCCTACCCGAACCTGATGTTCCACTTCCTGCCGCTGGCCATGCGTTACGACGGCACGAAGATCGATAGCCCGCACGGTTTCCAGTTCCACGTTGGTCCGATGTACTCGGATGCCCGTGGCCATGTCCACATCACCTCCTCGGACATCAAGGTCAAGCCGTCGATTCTGTTCAACTACCTGTCCACTGATCAGGACCGCCGTGAATGGGTCGAGGCTGTGAAGGTCTCCCGTAAGCTGCTGGACACTCCGGCAATGAAGGAGTACACCGACGGCGAGATTTCCCCGGGTGCAGATGTGCAGACCGACGAGGAGATTCTCGAGTGGGTCCGCAAGGACGCCGAGACCGCACTGCACCCATCCTGCACCTGCAAGATGGGGCCGGCCTCCGACGAGATGGCCGTGGTCGATCCGGAAACCATGCAGGTTCACGGCACCGAGGGCCTCTACGTGGTTGACGCTTCGGTCATGCCGGGCATCACCAATGGCAATATCTACGCACCGACCATGATGATTGCCGAAAAGGCCGCTGATCTCATCGCCGGCAAGACCCCGCTGGCACCGCAGGACATTCCATTCTACCGCGCTGGCCAGGGTATGCCGCTGGATCCGCCGGAGAGCACCAAGTAGTTCTTGAGTTTTTGAGGCGGTAGCGCGACGTCTATTGCGCAACGTCGCTCGTCGGAACCGGCCGGGTTCTCCCACGCGGGGGAATCCGGCCTTAGTGTTACTCTCGCCCTATGAGCAGTACGACCCCGAAATCTCCCGAAAGCCTCCGACGCTCATCAATCATCCTGGCACCGATGGCCGGTGGCCCATCCACGCCCGAACTCGTCGCTGCCGTTTCCAATGCTGGCGGGCTTGGCACCCTTGCCGCCGGCTATCTCACTGTCGAAAAGCTCACTGAACAGGCACAGCAGACGTGCACACTGCTTGACGACGGCAAAGGTTTCGGCATCAACCTCTTCTGCCCCAACACGGCTGACGCCGGTGTCGGAACCTCAGAGGAGGAACTTGCTCAGTGGACCGCTTTTCGTAATCGTCTGGCGCCGGCTGCTGCCCACTTCGACATCGATTTGCCTGACACTCCGACCTGGTCAGATGACTACTTCTCGGCGAAAGTCGAGGCAATTCTCGCTGATGACTTTCTGCCCAATCCCGATGCCCTGAAGTTCGTCTCCTTTACCTTTGGCTACCCAGATAACGAGGTCATTGCTCAGGTAAAGGAATCTGGCCGCAGCGTGGTGCTCAATGCGACCTCAATTGAGGGCGTACGAGCGGCGGCTGCAGCTGGCGCTGATCGCATTGTCCTGCAAGGACTAGCTGCGGGTGGGCACCGCGCATTTGTGAAGGGGAAGGATTCGTCCGACAGCATTGGGGCCTCTGTAGAAGAGCTCGCCCAAGCAGTCACCGAAGCATGTGCGGTAACCGATGTACCTATCATCGCCGCTGGTGGGGTGGGTAACCGAGAGGACGTCGTCAAGCTTGTGGAAGCCGGCGCGGTGGCTGTGCAAGCTGGCACACGGTTCCTCACCACCGCGGAGGCGGGTACGAAGGAGACGCACCGACGGGCACTGCGTGATTTGGTGGGGCGTGACACCGTTTTGACTCATGCTTTTTCCGGCAAGCCAGCGCGTGCCATCGAGAACACGTTTACCCGGGAGTTTTCTAGGATCGCGCCGGAACTTTACCCACAACTGCACTACTTGACCACGCCGATTCGAGGCGCGGCGAATAAGGCCGGCGATTCTGAATATCTCAACTTATGGGCAGGTATTGGGTTTGCGCAGTGCGAGGTTCAATATGCGGGCGAGGTTGTTGCGGAGCTTTCCGGCTTGGCCGAGTAATACGAAGCCGCCGATGCTACAAACTGCAAAATGACCAGCCCCGGACATATATCGCGGCTGGTCATTTGGCTTTATTTGTGACGACGACTTTCATGGCGACGGCGCGGTTGTGGTGTTAAGCGTCTAGCAGCCAATCGTTCGGGCTGAACAGCTCGAAGTGAACGTTATCGCGAGCAACACCGCGATCGGCGAGCTGCTGGCGAATGGCCTGCAGGAAGCCGTTGCCACCACAGAGGTAGAACTGAGCGCCCTCCGGCAGCTCCGCATCCGCCAGATTCATCAAATCCGGCTCGTACCACACCTGCTGGCGAGCATTGGCCAATGCGGCGACAGCATTGTTGCGCTCTGCGCGCAGGGCATCTGCGGTTTCTGCACGGTCCGCGTGGAGGACGACAACATCTCGCTTAGAGTCGCCAGCCACCAGGGCATCCAACATGCCGATCATGGGAGTGGCACCAATACCTGCGGAAATAAGCACCACCGGGTCGTTTGATTTGGTGTCCAACACCAGGTCACCTGCCGGCAGAGAGATCTCGATGGCATCGCCCGGCTGCACCTTTTCCCACAGCTGTGTGGAAACTTCGCCAGCCGGCAGGTCCTCGGAGGCATCGACACGACGAACCGCGAAGGTCAGCACACCTTCCTTGCCACCGACCAGAGAGTATTGACGTAGCTGGCCGGCGCCGTCCGGCATGGTCTGACGCACGGAGATGTACTGTCCCGGGAGGTAGGAAACGGGGGTTTCGTCGTCAAGCTTGACGGAGAATACTGCGACATCATCACCGCGGTCTTCACGAGAGACGACGTGAGCGGCGCGGAAAACATCACCTGCTTCGACACCGAGGTCGTCATAGAGCCCCTTCTCGAAGTCGATGAGAACACGCTGCATCTCCAGGTAGACGGCATCCCATGCGTCGCGGACAGCTCCCTGAAAGACCTCTGAGGTAAGAATCTCCTCGATGGCATCGAAGAGGTGCTTGTGCACGATTGGGTACTGCTCCGGCTTGATACCAACGGAAATGTGCTTGTGGCCGATGCGGGAAAGCAGTTCCTCCGGGGCAGGAGCGTCTGGGTCGACCAGGGTAGCTGCGAAGGTAGCGACGGATGCCGCCAGCGCCTTCTGCTGAGCCCCCTGCTTCTGGTTGCCGCGGTTGAAGGTATCGGCAATGAGTTCGGGGTGAGCAGCGAACATCCGGTTGTAGAAGTTCGGCGTGATTTTCTCGATGTTGGCACCGACGACGGGCAGGGTTTGGGTGACGACTTCGGCCTGCTCTGGAGTCAGGCCGTTCTTGTTGACATTCAGGTTTGGCATGACTTCACACTATCACTATATTGCGCATTTTGTTTGCGCAATATGGTTTGTTGGCGCCAAAACTAGTCTTTGCAGTTGCGAATCAACCGCTTTTAGCTGCAGAAACGGCGCCGCCAAAAGTCTTGACAGACAAGCTTCGACAGCACCACTCTCAGCTCTTTTCAAATCGAGATTAGGCCTTCAGTTCTACGCCTAAACCACCTAAACCGGACGAATATTGAGCCTCGACCCCTCAGGCAAGCTACCTCCCTCGGGAGTATCACCATCCGCACCATCAACCGACTTGGCGGGAATGAGATCAGCAATCAACACCGGATCCAGCGCGGCGAAGAACGCCTCCTGTGCGGCCGCTAACTTGCCGCGTAACAGGCACGTCGGCAGCAATGGACAGTCAGTGCCGACACAATCGACGACCTCGTTGTTTTCCAGAGTGCGCAGCAGCTTGCCGACGGATTTTTCCGTAGCCGAATCCCGCAGATAAATGCCACCATTGCGCCCCTTGACCGCTTCCAAGAAGCCGAGCTCCACAAGCCGCGAGACAACCTTGGAAACATGCGCGCGAGACGCATTGAGAGACTCCGCTACCTCGGCAGCGGTGTATTTGCGCCTTGGCTCCCCCGTCGCCATCAAAGTGATGACACGCAGGCTCAAATCAGAGAAAAGCGTTAGTTGCATTGCGTGTCACCCTTCATCGTTGTACTGCACAAACCACCCCCTTGCCAGCCACTTCGGGCAACAAGGGGGTGGTTCTAGGTTCTAGCTTTTAGCAAGGCTAGCTAGCAAGATCTTAGTCCTGCAGACTCTTCTCGATACGAGCCTTCAGAGCCTCGAACTCGTCCCAGACCTCCTGCGGAACGCGGTCGCCGAGGAACTTCAGCCACTCCTCGTTGTCCGGGAGGTCACCCTGCCACTTAGCAGCCGGCGCCTTCAGGGCTTCCTTGACATCGGCGAAGTCGATGTCAAGGCCAGTCAGGTCCAGGTCCTCTGCCTTAGCGGTGTGACCAACAACGGTCTCCTTGGCGCCAACGCGGCCCTCAATGCGGTCGATGATCCACTTGAGAACACGGGAGTTGTCGCCGAAGCCCGGCCACAGGAAGCGACCGTCTTCGCCGCGGCGGAACCAGTTGACCAGGAAGACCTCTGGCATCTTGTCGCCGCCCTTGACACCCATGTCAATCCAGTGCTGCAGGTAGTCACCGACGTTGTAGCCAATGAACGGCAGCATTGCCATCGGGTCGTGACGCAGGGAGCCAACCTTAGCCTCAGCGGAAGCAGCGGTCTGACCGGAAGCCAGGGTTGCACCGATGAAGGTTGCGTGGTTCCAGGACAGAGCCTGGGTCACCAGCGGCACAGTGTCCGGGCGACGGCCACCGAACAGGATGGCGTCAATCGGGACACCCTGCGGGTCGTCATACTCCGGTGCAGCGACCGGGCACTGCGAAATCGGGGTGCAGTAACGGGAGTTCGGGTGCGAGGACAGCTCGTCGGAATCCGGAGTCCAGTCATTGCCCTTCCAGTCAATGAGGTGCTCCGGCTTGCCTTCCATGCCTTCCCACCAGACGTCGCCATCGTCGGTCAGTGCGACGTTGGTGAACAGGGTGTTACCGGCCTCCATGGTCTTCATGGCGTTCGGGTTGGAGGAGTAGTTGGTACCCGGTGCAACACCGAAGAAGCCGTTCTCCGGGTTGACAGCGTACAGGCGGCCGTCCTCACCGAACTTCAGCCATGCGATGTCGTCACCGACGACCTCGGCCTTCCAGCCCTCGATGGTCGGAGTCAGCATAGCCAGGTTGGTCTTACCACATGCAGACGGGAATGCAGCGGCGATGTGGTAGGCCTTGCCCTCTGGGTTGGTGAGCTTCAGGATGAGCATGTGCTCAGCCATCCAGCCCTCTTCCTTGGCCATGACCGAAGCGATACGCAGTGCGTAGCACTTCTTGGCCAGGATGGCGTTTCCGCCGTAGCCGGAACCGTAGGACCAAATCTCCTTGGTCTCCGGGAACTGGGTGATGTACTTCTCATCGTTGCACGGCCATGCAACGTCCTCCTGGCCTTCCTCCAGCGGAGCGCCAACGGAGTGCAGAGCGTGGACGAAGTCCCCGTCCGGACCAATCTTGTCCAGGGCATCCTGACCCATGCGGGTCATGATTCGCATGGAGAGAACCACGTACTCCGAGTCGGTCAGCTGAACACCCAGCTTCGGCTCCGGGTCGGTAATCGGACCCATGCAGAACGGAACGACGAACATGGTGCGACCCTTCATGGAACCGCGGTAGTGCTCGGTCATTTCCTTCTTCAGCTCGACCGGATCCGCCCAGTTGTTGGTCGGGCCAGCGTCCTCTTCCTTTTCAGAAGCGATGAACGTGCGGGACTCCACACGAGCAACGTCCTTCGGGTTAGAGCGGGCAAGGAAAGAGTTCGGGCGCTTTTCCTCATTCAGCTTGATAAGAGTTCCCTTATCAACCAGGTCCTGGGTAAGGCGGTTCCACTCTTCTTCCGAGCCATCAGCAAAGACAACCTTGTCTGGCTGGGTCAGTTCTACGACCTCAGCAATCCAGCGCAGCAGTTCGGCGTTCTCGGTCGGGGCCTGGCCCTCGAGACCAGGAATAGAAGGTGCGGACATCAGTTCTCCTGACTCATTGATTCGCGTCTTAATTTAAGGCTACCGGGGGATACCGAAAGTTGCCGGGCCCCACATCGACAATCGGCTCGTTCCCTCATTTGCAAGCCGTTACATCACGGCTTTACAACAAATAATTTTCCTCGCCCCATTCTTGCGACCTGTTCATTTATGGCTATAACCAGCGAATAAGGCCAGCCTCACCACATAAAATTACAACCATTAACCCTTTGGCTGCAGTTACCCCCATTTGTAAGCAACCGAGACACGGGTACCCCCGCGCGCAGCGGTTCCAAAGTCATTAGCCCCAGCTGCCCCGCGCAGACTGCTCCCATGAGTACGCATCCCACTTCCCCGCTGCTGATACCGTTTCCGCTGCCGCTCCGCCTATCGCGTCAGCAGCCCTCACATCATCGCTGCTCCAAGACTCCCAAGTGCCGTCAAAACGGACCGTCGTAACGTGATCCACCGTGCCGTCACCGTCTAAATCCGAATAGATCGACAACCCGGAGTCGTCGGCAAGCGTAATTGACCCCTCGTCGTCGCCGAGGTCGTAGAGCTGCCCATCGACCTCCACGACCAACCCGGCGCCACCAACGTCCGCAGACTGCCCATCAATCGGCGTCGCCGCCTCCAAACCACACGGCGTAGCGGGCGAACGCACCTCCACCCCGCCCTCGGACGCGGGTTGGTCGGAAAAGTACTGCAGTAATGAAAACTCATCCATCGTGATATCCCCCTATTCCTCTTGGCTGTCACGGCTATCGTGCAGGCGCTCCGGTGTACTCCGCCAGCTGTTCTATTCGCCATCCCGGACCCCGCGCACCAAGGGCTTCGCGCACCGTCATCTCCACGGACTGTGTCCATTTTCGCCGCAGATGGGCGAGGTAATTTGCCCGCCACTGCGCGGTGCGTTGGCGTGCGTTACGACGAATCGTTGCGCCCACCGCCACCACCGCAACGCCGAGGCCTATTGCAAGTGCGACCAGCTGCGCCACAAGCGTCGGCACCCCAACCCACATCAGCACCCCGTGGACGATCCGCACTGCGCCGACCGCCGCGCCAAGCGAGGCCACCGCCACCAGCGCGTCCATGGCATAACTGGGGCGAGCCGGACTTTCTGGAGCGGGCACCGGGATTTCCACATGAAGGCCCAATTCGTCGCCACACCGCTGCTGCAGCCGCGTCGCTGCAATTTCGGCACGGCCCTGAAGTTCCGCTTGGTCACCCGCGGGGCCGTCAGCCACTTCCTGGAGCGCATCCCGCACTGCACTCTCAGCTGCCAACTGCATCTTCCGCTGCAATCGCGCCGCCGCCCCGGCTCCGCGCGATCGCTCCTGCGCCAGCTGAGCTCGCACATTTCGAGCCCGGCGCGCACTCAGTGTTTCCCCCGAGTTTCTGGGCGGGCCTTCTGCCAGCAGAACCAGGGTTCTGGCCATCCTCTCGTCCAGCGCTCCCATCGGGATTGTGCTGTCGATTTCCTGACGCCAGGCCTCGACATACTCACCATTGCCAATCAGGCCAACTGCAACGCGACCGGTGGCCTGGCTAATTGCTGCAACCGTGCTGACGCACTCCCGCGTGGGCTGCACCTCGCTGTCTGCAACATAGAGCACGACGGCGCTGCGTTTATCCACAAACTCCAGCCGACGTGGCGGCGTCGCAGTGTCAACGATCTGCGAGAAGTCCGCGCGGTCCGCCGCGTCCCCGGCTTTGGTGACAAGGAGCGGTGGCTGCTCAGACCCCTCCGCCGAGACCGGGCGTGGCTCAACTACGTCCGGTGTTGCCATAGCAACTCCTCCAGGCTGTCTCTAGCCGCGGGAAAGGCTGCCGCGATCTCAGTCAACTGCACTGCGAGTAGCCCGTCATCATTGCGTGATCCGCCTTCCGCACCGTAGCGTTCAGCAATCTTCCGCAACGCGGAACTGAACAAAAAGGTGTGTTCAGCTGTCTCGTTTGTGGTGATGTCGCAATACTCGTCGGCAAGCGAATGGCGAATCGGTTGTTGCTCGATGACCAGCGCGACAGGGGCGGACAGCTTGTCGGCCAGCTCCGCGTGACATTGCGAAAATGCCTCGCGCACAGCGGTTTCGCGCACGCCCCTGCGCAATCGCGCGCAGATTATCGGTGGCCGTTTCTCGCGCTCAAGCGCCTTGGCGACGCACACCTCCGCGCCGCTCGTGTTAGCGGTGTCCGAGTGCGCGGCCTGCCGTGATGACAGCCAGTCCACCACAGCACCGCGCAACGACGACGATGTAGATCCCGTTGTCGGCTGTGTTGTTTCCGTGACATCAGTTGCGGAAATAAGGTCCATCCGGCCTAGTCCCCTCCCATAAATCCCCTGCGTGGTTTAGTTAAAACCTGCGTAACCCCCATACGACCCGTAGGCCAGATTCCGCGCCCTGAAACGCTGCGCTAGGCAGACCCCAAGCACCGCTTCAACCAACGAATAAGCGCGGCTTCGCGTTCAGCCTACAGCGGACCGCGGATTCGGCAAGTCGGCAAAACAAATTGCCCCGCCGTGCCGCCAGTTCAGGACGACGCGGCATCGTCAACCGGCGTGAAACCGCCAGGACAACAACAAAAATCCTAGGGGCAATGATTGGATAGTTGGCCGATGTCGTGGACAATAGGGAACGTGACTACTTCTGATTTTTCTGAAAATATCGAACAGCCTGCGGTTTCGCAGGAATCCGAACCATTGCCAACTCGCGGAGACGAGCAGACAGTACAGCCGCATGAGCGCCAGCCGAAGAAGGGCGAATTGCCTGCAGGTCGTCCGGAAAAGACCCAATTCGACGACGGTCTTGACTACCCGCGCATCGGCAATCTGTCCTTCCGCCGCGGCACTTTGACCCCCAACCAGGAAAAAATCTGGGAAGACAACTGGGACACTTACGGCAAGGTCCTCTCCGACGAAGTCATTGACGTGGAGGAATGGTTCGGCCGCAAGGGCCCGACCATCGTCGAGATTGGCTGCGGCACCGGCACGTCCACCGTGGCAATGGCTCCGCAGGAACCGGACCACAACATCATCGCCGTTGAGCTTTACCGCCCTGGCCTGGCGAAACTACTCTCCGCCACCGTGCGCAATGAGGTGTCGAACATCCGCATGGTCCGCGGCGACGGCGTCGAGGTTTTGCAGCGCATGATCGAGCCGGAGTCGCTGGCCGGCGTGCGCCTGTTCTTCCCGGACCCGTGGCCGAAGGCACGCCACCACAAGCGCCGCATTGTGCAGTCTGGCACGTTGCGCCTGATTTCTTCGCGTCTGAAGCCCGGCGGCATTTTCCACGCCGCCACCGACCATGCGGACTACGCAGAGTGGATCGAGGAGCTCCGCGAGGTCGAGCCGACGCTCGAGCCTATCGCCTGGCCCTGGCCGGAATCCCCCATGCTTCTCGACCGACCGACGACCAAGTTCGAAGCCCGCGGCCTGAACCTCGACCACGACATCCACGAGTTCATCTGGCGCAAGAAAGAGGCATAGGAACATGAGCACTACCCAAAACACCTCTGCCAGCTACAACACCACTGAGACGCACCCGACCGCACTACTCGTGTGGGACGCCCCGAACTTGGACATGGGGCTCGGCGCCATTTTGGGATCCCGCCCGACCGCCGCACACCGCCCGCGCTTCGACGCCGTGGGCAAATGGCTTATCGACGAAGCCGAGCGCGTATCCCACAACATCGGTTCCGATGTCCTCCCCGAGGCCACGGTATTCACCAACGTCAACCCGGGCTCAGCGGAGATTGTCCGCCCCTGGGTCGAGGCTCTGCGCAATGTCGGTTTCGCGGTCTTCGCAAAGCCGAAGATCGAAGAGGACACCGACGTTGACCCCGACATGATTGCGCACATCCAACGGCGTTACGACGAAGGCGTGTTGCGCAGTGTCGTCGTTGCGTCCGCCGATGGCCAGAATTTCCAGGAGCTGTTGGAAAAGCTCGCATCCGAGGGGATTCGGGTAACCGTCATCGGTTTTCACGAGCACGCTTCCTGGGCGCTGGCCTCCGATGCGATTCGCTTCGTTGACCTGGAGGAAATCAAGGGCGTCTTCCGCGAGCCGCTACCGCGTATCGATCTCGACCGCCTGCCTGATGGCGGTGCGTGGCTGCAGCCGTTCCGTCCGCTCACGTCGTTGCTCAAGGAGCGCGACGGCAAGAACGACGACTAGGGAGACCACCGCGGCGACGTCTAGGGAGACGAACAGGAAGACGAACAGGCTTCTTATTTATGTCACGACTTAAAAAAGTCCTCAAAACCGGCAATTCGAGCTGGCTACGATCGATAATCCTCGTGGCCCTCGTGATTGCCGGTATCGTCCTGACGGTAAGAAACTGGGACAGCGTCGTCCAGGGGCTCCAAATCCTTGCGGATGTCGATGCTAAGTGGCTGTTCATCGCCATTTTTTCCGTGGCTTTTTCGCTCTACGCGATGGCGGAAGTGATGCGTCTGCTGTTGCGAGCTGGAGGCGTAAAAGCAGCCACTCGCCGTAGCACCAATGCGCTAACCCTCGCATCCAACGCGTGGGCGGTCACCGTTCCCGGTGGTGCCGCATTCTCCACGGCGCTGCAGATTAAGCGCATGATGCAGTGGGGCGCATCCGCGGTCCTTGTCAGCTGGTTCGTGCTTTTTTCGGGCGCGTTGTCGTTTTTAGGTCTGGCATTTCTGGGGCTTGGCAGCCTCTTCTTCGTCGGACAGGGTGGCACGACCGCAGTGCTCATCGCTATGGCAATTGCGGTTTTACTAGCCACCATTTTGCTGTGGCGGATTTCGCAGAACCCGGCTTTTCTCAACAAGACAGGCGCGTGGTGTCTGCGTGTCTTTAACAAGATTCGAAAGAAGCCCGCGGACACCGATGTCGACCGACTTGAAGAGTCCGTCAAACAGCTGACCAGCGTGAAGTTGCCCGTGCAAACTTTGGCTCTTTCCTTCACCTGGTCCTTTATCAACTGGGTCGCGGAAATTGTCTGTCTCTACGCCGCCATCCGTGCCGTTGGTGTCGATGACATCTCCGCTACGAAGGTGCTGCTGGCTTTCGTAACCGGCAAGCTCGCAGGTTTCATCCAGGCCACACCGGGCGGCATCGGCACTGTCGAGGCCGCTTTGACCGCGGCTCTCATCGCAGGCGGCACCACCGGCGCCGAGGCCTTTGCAGCGGTGCTGGTCTACCGCATCGTTTCCTTCGTCCTGGTGGCAATTGTGGGCTGGATTATCTACGCCCTCGGCTTCGACCACAAGGATCAGCCCGAGCATCAGCCAGTCGCTGACCGCTAATGGCTTCCTCGCCGCTGGTCGCTGGTCACCCACCAATCTGAGGGGTCGCTAGACTAAGAAGCATGAACACACGCGTATCGACGTTCTTGATTGACATCCTCGCCATCTTTATTTTCGCCGTGTTGGCACGTCTGGCTCACAACACTCCCGAGGATCCTTTTACCTTCATCAATATCCTCGATACCTGGTGGCCGTTCGCATTCGGTGTCCTCCTGGGCACCGCGCTGATTAAGAACGAGCCGAACCCGCGTGCAGTGAGTTCAGGCGCAATTGTGTGGCTCGGCACTGTCGTCGTCGGCCTAGCTGTGTGGGCCACCCGCAATTCGGCAGTCCCGCACTGGTCCTTCATTCTGGTTGCCTCAGTCATGAGCGCCTTGCTGCTGCTGGGTTGGCGAGCAGCGTCGAATGCGGTTGCTCGTAAGTCTCTGGACTAAGCCTTTGGCCCCGTTCCTAACCCTTCGATTTAGTTCACTGACTAAATCTGGTTTTTAATTTTTGCACTCCGCCTCGATAATTGAAGAATGGACAAATCTTCAGACGAGGCTCTCGGCAATCAACCAACTGCTGAGACCCAACGAACTCATAACCCCGCAGGGTCCAGCGAAGACCGCACCTTCATGGGCCAACCGTGGGGTCTCGCCAATCTCTTCGGCATCGAAATGTGGGAGCGCTTCAGCTTCTACGGCATGCAGGCCATCCTGGCTTTCTACATGTACTACGAGACCACTCAGGGCGGTCTCGGCCTGGACAAGGGTGCTGCTACCTCTATCGTCGGTGCTTACGGCGGTCTTGTCTACATGGCCGCACTCGTTGCCTCTCTGGTTGCTGACCGTATCCTTGGCTCGGAGCGGACACTGTTCTACTCCGCCATCCTGGTCATGTTTGGCCACATCTCCTTGGCATTCATCCCCGGCGTGATTGGCCTGGCTATTGGCCTTGTCTCCATCGCAATCGGCTCCGGCGGCGTGAAGACCAACGCACAGGTCGTGCTGGGTCAGCTCTACGCAAAGGACGACCCGCGTCGTGACGCCGGCTTCTCCATCTTCTACATGGGCGTCAATATCGGTGCCCTGTTCGGCCCACTGCTCACCGGCTGGATCTGGGGAATGAAGGGCTTCCACTGGGGCTTCGGCCTGGCCGCTATCGGTATGGCTGCCGGTCTGATTCAGTACATCCTGATGCGCAAGTCCACCATCGCCGAGGCTGGCCATGAGATTCCGAACCCGCTGCCGAAGAAGCAGTACCCGGTATGGATTGGCATCGCAGTGGTCATCACTGTTGTCTCGGTTACGCTGGTTTCCACCGGAATTGTTCCGGTCACGACTCTTTCCACTGTGGTCACAGTGATTGCACTGATCGCCGCTGTGGTGCTGTGGTGGCAGATGTACTCCTCGCCACTTACGACGAAATCGGAGAAGACTCGCCTGGTCGGCTTCATCCCGATGTTCGTCTCAGGCGTGCTGTTCTTCGGTATCTTCCAGCAGCAGTTCACGGTGCTGGCCATCTACTCGGACATCCGCCTCGACCGCGAGATCTTCGGTTGGGAAATGTCCCCGGCCTGGATTAACTCGATCAACCCGATCTTCATCATCGCCTTCTCGATGGTCTTTGCAGCCGCCTGGTCCAAGCTTGGTGACCGCCAGTGGTCCACCCCAGTGAAGTTCGGTGTCGCCAACATCATCATCGGTATCTCGCTGTTCTTCTTCATCCCATTCTCCGGTGGCGGTGAGAACTCCACTCCGCTGTATGCGATTATCTGGATTCTCTTCCTGTTCACCATGGGTGAGCTCATGCTGAGCCCGGTCGGCAACGCCCTTGCTACCAAGGTCGCTCCGGCAGCATTCCCGTCGCGCATGATGGCCGTCTGGCTGATGGCAGTCGCTATGGGTACTTCGCTGGCAGGCACCCTGGCCGGCTTCTACAACTATGAGGATGCCGCTGCTGAGAACACCTTCTTCATCACCCTGGGTATCGCCTCGGTTGTCCTGGGCTTGATTCTGCTCGCCCTGCGCAAGTGGATTGTCAAGGAGTTCGTCGACGTCCGATAGGGCCGTAGGGCCGGATCCGTAAGGCTGGCCCCCGCTCTGGCACAGCCCACGCCCCTCCCCCTCCTCCCCACTTCACGACACCTATGTCACCTCATGCCGCCTCCACAGATGGCACGAGGTGACATAGGTGTCGTGAAGTGTTTTTTGGGTGGCCCTGAACATGCTTCGCCACAAACTTGCCACCAGCACAACCGCCATCCACAAGTTTTCCCCACCTCCCCACCGGCTAAAATTGAGGCCATGTTTGCCATCATTACCGTCACCGGCGAGGATCACACCGGCATCATCGCCGCCGTCACCACTGCTCTGGCGGAGCAGGACGTCAACATCGTCGATGTTTCCCAGACCCTCATGGATAAATGGTTCACCATGATCCTGCGGGTGGAGTTCAACGAGAAGGCCACCCCTATCAGCACGCTGCAGGGTTACATGGATTCCGTCGGCAAGCGGGAGGGGCTTGTCATTCGAATCCAGTCTGAGGCGCTATTCAACGCCGTCAACGAGATTTAAAGGGCGCGACCAGGATGGATTTCAACTTCGCGCAATCTAAGTTCCTCGACACCATTGACATGATCGAGAAGTACCGTCTGGATATCCGGACGGTCACTATGGGAATTTCCCTGCTCGAGTGCTCTCGCTCTGGAATGGAAGCCACCGCCCAGGCGGTGTATGACCGCGTGACCACGCAGGCCGCTCGCCTCGTGGAGGTCTGTGAGGGTATCGAGGCGGAGCTGGGCATTCCGATTGTCAATAAGCGCATCTCCGTCACACCGGTTTCCCTCATCACGGCCGGTTGCGAAGGCGATCCCACCGTGGTGGCCAAGGCCCTCGACCGCGCCGCCCGCGATTCTGGCGTGAACTTCCTCGGCGGCTACTCGGCGCTCGTCGAAAAGGGTGCGACGACCAGCGAGAAGCGGCTCATCGACTCCATTCCCCACGCTCTGAGCGAGACCGAATTGGTGTGCAGCTCGGTCAACGTAGCGTCGTCACGCGCGGGCATCAACATGGATGCAGTGCGTCGCATGGGCGAGGTGGTGAAGGAAGCCGCGGCGCAAACCGCTGACCGCAGCTCGATTGCCTGCGCCAAGCTGGTGGTTTTCGCCAATGCGGTGGGCGACAATCCGTTCATGGCCGGCGCGTTCCACGGCGTCGGGGAGCCCGATTGTGTCGTATCCGTCGGCGTTTCGGGTCCGGGGGTGGTCGATCGCGCGCTCGGCGATCTACAGGGCGCCAGCTTCAACGAAGTCGCCGAGGAGATTAAGAAGGCGGCGTTCAAGATCACACGTACGGGTCAGCTGGTCGGCACGATGGCGTCGGAGCGCCTGGGCGTGCCTTTTGGCATCGTGGATCTCTCGCTCGCGCCGACCGCTGAGATGGGTGACTCCGTCGCTCATATTCTCGAACACATGGGATTGGAGCAGGTCGGCACGCACGGCACCACTGCCGCGCTGGCACTGCTTAACGACGCCGTCAAGAAAGGCGGCCTGATGGCTTGTTCACGCGTCGGTGGACTGTCCGGGTCGTTCATCCCGGTCTCTGAGGACAAGGGCATGATTGATGCTGTCCGTGCGGGGTCGATCAGCATGGACAAGCTGGAGGCGATGACCTCTATTTGTTCGGTGGGCTTCGACATGATTGCAATTCCTGGTGACACGCCTGCGACCACGATTTCCGGCATGATTGCCGACGAGGCCGCCATCGGTGTGATGAACCACAAAACCACCGCCGCCCGCCTCATTCCGGTGCCGGGTACCAAGCCGGGCGATGAGGTGAACTTCGGTGGTCTGCTCGGATATGCGCCGGTCATTGATGTCAATGCCAAGGGCAATGCCGAGTTCATTGCCCGCGGCGGCTACATCCCCGCGCCGGTGCACGGCTTCAGGAACTAGCGGATTCGGACGAGGCTCCTACGATTGCAGGCGGCGCCCATTTGCGTCATAGGCGTAGGAGCCGCTACCGACGAGAATCAAAATGAACTCGATAAATGCCCAAATGCTGACGCCGATAATGAGGAAGAAGCCAACCAGGAAGATGGCGGTAATCCAGCCGAATACCGTCAGTGCTAGCTGAATAGCACCACGCGAGTTGTGCCCCAAGTAGAAATTGTGAACACCCAGGGTGCCCAGGAAGAAAGCAAGCAGAGCCGCTGCAATCTTGGACTTATCCGAGACAGGGGAACCTGCGCCCCCGTAGCCCTGGTGCGGGTTCGGGCCGCCGAAGCCAGCGGAATACGCCGGCGCCTGCTGGTTTGGGTAACCACTCTGATACGGATTCGAGTACCCGTTGTGGAAATTGTGCTGGCTCGGGTCCTGATAGCCCTGCCCCATGTTCGGCTGCTGCGGTGGGTATGGATCCGAGTACGGCATACCGGAGCTGTAAGCACCCGAGCTGTCGGCGAACTTCCCCTTGGACCTCGGCATACCGTCTTCGTCGAAATCTCCATATGGGTTTGTCGGATTCGTCATTGCACCCTACCTTTTCGCCTAGATTTCCCCGGTCATGAACAGCAGTTCCTTGGGCGATAATAACCGGTTCCGTCAGACTGCTTCCTGCAATTTTTGTCAATTTCTTTCGAAATTTTAGCGAAACTGTTGTTTTGGAACATTAAACACCAGTTCTTGAGCAAGATTCTAACAGCAAGTCCCCGTCGGGGGCGTCTCGCACATTTCGAGCTGCCTCTACCGCGCCAGCGATTGCTCAATCAGTTCGCGAGCCCAACCCTCAGTCCAGGCCAGCGGAGTCGTCCCCGGAATTGCCACATCATTCGTGGCGTAGGTCGCGTGCGCACCCGCGCCGGTAATCATCTCCTGCGCTCGTGCAATCGCATCGGCCACTCCCGGAGGCACATCACAGAAGGAGTCCGATGGCACGCAGACATTCTGGACCTTGTCATTAAGAGGCCCAAAGCCGTCTCGTGGACCGCGCATCGTTGCGCCCGGAACCACAGCCTGCACAATGCCGCCAAGCGGCTGCAATGACAGCTCGACGCCCACACCAGCCAGCGGAACGCCCTGGTTCACGCCCTGATTGGGGTCACGCCGCGGGTCGCCCAACAGAGCCACGCCCGCGATGCGCTCGGCCGGAACTACACCGCGGCCATTGCCGATGTCAGAGGCCAAATCACCTGCGACAGCTGCCCCCTGGGAGAAGCCCATCAGGACGAAGTCCGTCAGTGGACACTGCCCGTGCAAGTCAGCCATTTCCTTAGCGGTGACATCGCGCCCGACTGCCTGCGAATCATCGTAAGTGAGTTGGTCGGGCAGCTGATGCGTCTTGATCTGTGCCGGGTACGGCGTAGTCCAGACCTTGACATCACCCTCCGAGTAGGACTCCGAAATCGAGTTCGTCAGACCAAGCAGCAGCGAATGCGGGTTCGCGGTCGGGGCCATCGGATCATCGTCAGCACGCGATTCCGCAGTTCCGGGCACAGCGATAACTTCTACCGCCGGGCACCACTCGGGTTGTTCGGCCAGAACCCCGCCATCGTCACCGGGGGTCGGTGGGGTTTGACCGCCTTGGTCGTCGTTAAGCCATTGCACTACGCCGAAGCCAATAGCGGCCACCAGCACAATGACCGCCAGAATTGTCAGCACTTTACGCATGAGTGCTAGCAATACGCCTTTTTAGCGGAGCTTGCAATAGTCTTCGCCACTTCCTCGGCGCTTTCCTGTGAGCGCCCCTGTGCGACCAGCTGCCCGGCAATCGCCAGCGCGATGACTTCACGCTCCTCCTCCGGTGCGTCCGCGCATGCCGCGCGACCTGTGCCGATGAGCTGATCCTCCACCCCATCAACATCGATTCCCGCTTTTTCCAGCGCTCCGAGGTATGAATCGTCCGCCTCGCTGAGCTTCATCTGCCCATCGGGCGCTTCGTCCACGCGCTTAGCTTGGGGATCTGTGATCTCCGGCGCAGACTTTTCGCTCGACTTCGGCGCAGAAGTCTTCGTGCTTGACGACGTCGTGGAGGTCTTCGTAGTCGTCGACGAGGTGACCTCCGAAGATTCCACTGTGGAACTGCCACAGGCGGCCACTCCGAAGGTCAGCAGCGCAACAGCTGTGGTTGTAGCCAGTGTCCGGAAGGACTTGTTCATGGACATTTGTCTATCCCCTACTCAGTGCCCTGCTTTGGTTGGCTTACTTGTCATCAGCGTTGTCGGCGGCTGGGGCCGGTGCATCTGGCTTATTGCGCTCTTCGACAATCTTGCCGTTGAGCTGACGGATCCAGCCACCCTCGAACTGCTGCTCAAGACCGCCGGCCTTGACTGGCTGCAGTGGGCCGACCGGGTAGCCGAACGGGCCATTCTCGTAGCCAGTGCTGCCCCAGTGGTCAGTGATGTCGTTGGAGCGCACCGGCTGTGCACCAGTTTCCGGAGTCCAGTAAATGGCACCGTGTTCGAAGCGCTGGAAAGCGCCGCGGGCGAGCTTGACCTCGTCGCCGTCGACAGGCAGACCCAGATCGGACTCAGCGCCACCGAGCTCCTTGTAGACACGGCCGATTTCACCACGCACGATGCGAGGTTCTTCGCCGCCGATCTTGACGATGGTGCCACCCTGGAAGTCCTGGGCGACACCGCCCGGAATATCGCGGTGGTTGGCGACTGGGTAGCCCAGCGGACCGGTCTCGAAGCCGGCCTTGCCCCAGACGTTCATAATGTCGCCGGTGACTTCGTGGGCTCCGCCTTCCGGAGTCCAGTAAATCGAGCCCTTTTCGAAGTGGACGAATCGTCCCGAGCCATCCGGCGTAGCCAGTTCGTTGGTCACTGGGTAGCCGAGCGGCGAGGACGGACCACCGAGCTCGTTGTAACGCGAACCGATGCGTCCCCAGACCACATGTGCCCCGGAATCCGGGTGCCAGTAGGCGGTACCGCCGGTAAAGTCCTGAGCCACGCCATTCTTGGCGACGCCATACTCATCCGACAGGCAGGTGCCGATTCCCGGCAGCGATGCGACGGCCTTTTCAATCTCGCCACCTACGCGGCAGACAGCGCCACGATCGGACTCCGGCAACTGCAGTGCATCGGCCAGCGTTGGCCAGGCCTGACTGACCTCAAATTGCCAGTACGGCCAAGTGTGAGTACCCGAGCTCCGGAAGTTCACAACCGGCTCGACGCCCTTTTCCCGAGCATTCCGGATGAAGGTCTCACTGGTCATGCGGGAAAGCACTTCCAATGCGTAACCGGTCGGATTGTCCGGCTTCGTCGGATCGATCTGCGACGGCACGTCCCACTCACCGGTGTTGCCGTTACCCGCCGAGATGTACAGCGACATGCCCTTGAGCTTGTCGATGTTCAGCTTCGGATCATTGTCCTTCCAACGCTGCGAACCGAGCGGGCCCCACATCTTCGTCGCGTCATAGCCACCGGTGTTCTTCATCGCCAGAGAGATTGCCTGCGGCATGCCCGGCGAAGTCATATCCAGGTAACCAGAGAGGCTACCGGCAAACTTCCACAGCTCCGGAGAGTGTGCTGCAACGTTGTAAGCACCGGTAGCTCCCATGGAGATACCGATAATGCCGCGTTCATCGTTGCCGCGGAAGCCGTTGGTGATAACCGGCACGAGCTCCTTAGTAATGAAGCTCTCCCACTTGTAGTTCTGACCGTTATCCGGCTGATCCCAGTCAGAGTAGAAGGACGATGTACCGCCGGCGGGCATAACCACCAGGACATTCTTGTCCTCGTAGAAGCGCTCGATATTGGTAGCGCGAATCCAACCGGAGTAGTCATCAAACGATGCCATACCGTCAAGGTGATAGACGCTCGGGAATGTGCGCTCCTTGTCGCGGTACCAATCGCGCGGCAGCAAAATCTCAACCTGAATTGGCTTCTCCGGCATGGCAGCCGAGCGAATGTGCGCAATGACGTGGTGATCTGTGTACCACTCGACCTTGTCTACGCTGACTCCGCTGGGCAGGTTCGCCACTGCGGGAGTATCGACTTTAAATGGCGTACGCTCCGGCCCTGGCATCGGCTTCGGCATACCCAGGCCAGGTAGCTGCGCACCAGCAGCTTGCGCTGCTTCAGCGGCCTTAGCAAGGTCTCCCAGGTCTTCAGATTGAGCCAACTGCCCCTGAACGGCCTGAAGTTCCTCGTAGCTAGGCAGACCTGGCTGAGCTGGCTCGGGAGCCGCCACTGCAGCAGGGGCACCGAGAGCGAGAGTCAACGGTAGTGCCAAAAGTGCGGTCAACGCCCGCGATGACTTCCGGCTGTTGCCGAGGCCACCACGGAGGAATCTAGCGGTTACGCGCATAAGAGGGCTTCCCTTTACAAAGTCGCTGGTTGAAATTATTTGAGACGTTGAGTGTTGCACCGGCGCCGGTTAGGCACCTGCAGATAGCATCACGCGGCGCTAGAGCTATGCGTTTACCGTTCGGCTTCGCAGAATTACGTGGTGACCAGCAACGTATCCGAAGGTTCCCCTCCTCCGGCGTGCCGCTGCACGAAGAATCTCACACACGTTCTGCGAAACAAACGGTATAGCTACCTGAATAGCTTCACCCTTTACTTTAAGGTTCGACTCTCATGTTTACCCTCTTACGGGTAAAAACCGTGGAGACACACGCAAAAGGAACTGAATTCAAGCTTTGACAGCGCAACTCTTTGCGCCCCTCTGTAGGCCGTTACCCACACCTTCCGCTCAGCATCCAAACCCGGACTCGACACAGAAAAAAGACCAATCCCAACAAAAGGATTGGTCTTTCTTCAAAATTGAGACTTCTTAAGAAGCTAGCCCCTTTAAGAAGTCATCCAGCACCAGCGCTAGGTCAGCGCGCCAGAGCGCCCTGAAATAACTATCGACCTAAAGGCCCAGCGCCCGAAGAATGTGCGGGCGAGCAAGCGCGGCATCACGGCCCCACAGCTCCCACGAGTGGATACCGTTCGGGCTGTAGACAAACTGCGCATTGAGGCCGGCAGCGCGAGCATCCTGCTCAAAGCGCTGCGTCGAAGCGCGGGATACGGACTCCATCACGGCACGCCAGACGGTGTCAGGGAGCTGCGGCACCGGACGGTTCAAAACCTCCGGATCACTCCACAGGCTCTGAACACCCTGGGCGGAGGAAACATACATCGGCAGCCCCTTGAGCTGGTCGAGCAGCATCGAAGGGTCATGGGCCTGGCGTTCCGCCGAAGCCGGAACCGGAAGACCCCACATGCCAGTCGGATTCACTACACCAGTGCTAGCCACCATTGCAGTGGTACCCGTAGCAACTACCTCGTTCGACATCTGGTAGTAACCGGACAGCGAAGTAACATGCTTGAACTGGTCACGGTGGCGGGCTGCCAAAGAAACCGCCGCAGCCGCACCCATGGACAAACCAGCGATTGCGTTGCGGTTCGGGTTGACACCAAACTCACGCTGCAGATAGACCGGCAGCTCCTGAGTCAGGAAGGTCTCCCACTTCTGGATCTTCGGACCCTCAGCAGTCACAGCCGGGGTATTCCAGTCGGTGTAGAAGGAGCCATCGCCAGCAGCCGGCGCAACCAGAGTGATGTTGTCATTGGCGAAGGTCTGAGCAATGTGACCCGACCAAATCCAACCGGACGCGCCCTTATTAAAGCCCCACAGACCGTCGAGCATGTACAGGGACGCATCGCCGCCACCAGTAGCCGCCTTAATCTGAACCGGAATATTGCGGTTCATAGCCGGCGAGAAGACCTGGCAGTACTGAACCCACCAGTTGTATGGATCCCACTCACAGCCTGGACGCAGTCGATCACGGTTTGGATCAGCACTCGCATCCTTCGCGGATGCGAGCATGATGCCACCAAACACCATTGCAACAGCCACAAGGGCAGCTACGACCTTCACCGTGAAGTTACGACTCACTGCAGTAAAGCTCATCGTTCTCCTCTTTACTTTCGGACTTACCTCCGCGCCAGACTTTTCGGAGGCAGTCGCTTACGCGAGCTTTCGCTTTTCTGCTTCCAGTTGTGACGCGACAACTGGAGACCCCACAAAAGAATCTCGAGTATGTAACGATACTCAATCGTTTCCCTACATCCAAGTTTAAATCGTAATCATTCCGTAATATTTCTCACATTTCCCCTCAAAACTATCCACCACAAGGAGAAACAATGTTTACCAGCATGGAATTACAAAATTGTAATTCCGCCCCGACTAATCCGTAGGACTGACTGAGAAACCTAAAACACGCCTACAAGAACCCCAAACACAACGTAAGTATTAGCTAGGCACAAAAAAGCCCATGCACCCCTCGGTGCATGGGCTTTCAGCTACCAACCGAACCCGACTAGAACCCGACGAGAACCCGACGGAAATCGCAGTTCGCTTAAAGGGATAAGAACTGGGAACTACCCCAGAGTCGGGACAGCGTAGACAGCGATGGCAATGGACAGCAGCCACAGGACGGCCAGTGCCTGCAGCGGTCGGTCCTTGAGCGCAATCTCATCCGGGCTTCCCGCATCACCACGGTCAACGTCGGCGGCGAAGCGCAGGATGGCCACAGTGAATGGAACCATCGAGATCTCGTACCAAATAGCCGAAGTCGATGAAGTGCCCGGCGCGCGGCCCATCTCAAAGCCCCACAGCGCGTAGCTCAGCACCACGGCGGTCGCAGCGAGGGTCCACACAAAGCGCAGGTAAGTCGCGGTGTAACCCTGCAACGACTTTCGAATCTTCTTACCCGTGCGCTCTGCCAACAGCAGCTCAGCGTAACGCTTACCGGCTGCCATGAACAGCGAACCAAAGGCGGCAACCAGCAAGAACCACTGGGACAGGTTGATGTTGGCAGCAACACCGCCGGCCATTGCACGCAGCATGAAACCCGAGGACACCAGCGCAATATCAATCACCGGCTGGTGCTTCAGGCCAAAGCAGTAACCGAGCTGCAGTGCAATGTATACAGCCACAACAATTGCTAGCCCCGGCCCCTCAGAGGCAAACCAGGACACCGCAATCGAACCAATAATCAGTGCGACCGCCATAATGTACGCCATGCTCACCGGCAGTACGCCAGCGGCAATTGGGCGGAAGCGCTTGGTTGGGTGCGCCCGGTCAGCTTCAACATCGCGGGCATCATTAATCAGGTAAATCGACGATGCGGCCAAACAGAAGGCCACAAACGCCACCAGGATGTCGACGGTCAGCGTACCGATCGAACGTCCCGAGTCCATGATCTCGTTGCCGGCTGCCAGTGGAGCCGCAATGACCAGGACATTCTTCACCCACTGCTTCGGGCGAAGCGCCTTGATCATGCCGTCCAACAGATTCTTCGGCGGATGCCCCTGCGGGTGCGCAGGCTCATCGATACCGGAAGTGTGCGGCTCGGACCCAATCCTTGATTGAGAAGCTTGCCGCTGGTTGGCCGACACATTGGCCAAGTTGTCGTTCTCCGCCTGTGTCACTGTGCATTCCTTTCCGCAATGGAGGGCTGTCCACCCTGGTTATGCTGCGCCTTTTTCGGCTCGATGACCTTATCACCTATCTTGTCCACCGCAAGAGCAGTGGCTGTACCCAGCGCTGCTCCGAGAGCGACATCGGTTGGGTAATGAACTCCCAGCACCAGGCGGGAGAGCATAATCGCCGGCACGCCCACGGCCGGTGCTGCCGGGTAACCCAACTTTGCAATCCCCACCAGCGCCGCCGTCGTCGACGTCGCGTGCGAGGACGGGAAACTCAGCTTGCTTGGCGTACCAACGCCGATTGCTATACGACGGTCATGGGGACGCGGGCGACGGACAATGCGCTTAAGCACCACCGATGCCGCATGCGAGGTAAAGGCGGCCACACCGACCTTTGCCCAGCTAATGCGTCGCTCCTTATCCACCGCCGCCCCGAGGGCAGCGAGCCCCATCCACCCAAGGGCGTGCTCACCGAAATAGCTCATGGCACGCGCGGTGGGCAGCACACCCGGGACGTCGTTAAGCGTGTGCTGAATATTAACGAGAACGTCGGACTCGCCGAACGGATCGCCTTTAATTTTCGAAGACATTCGCCCAGGCCTTCCTACTGGTCAGATCGTCATAGGCTGCGCGGTAGCGTGCCTGCATTTGCTCGAACCGCTCCTCAACCTGCTTTTGCAGCTCCCAGGATTCTTCCAGCAGAGCCTTGGCCTTGTCGCGGTCACGCTGGCGATACACCACGCCACGGCCATCAGCGGTGGTGACCGTTGCGCCATCCAGACGCGACAGGGAGAACCAACGAGCCTCCAGCGGCGCCAGGTTTGCCTGCGGCACCGCATGGTGCTCGGAGTTTTCCGGGCGCACGCTGTGCAGCAGACCCTTGGCCAGCCAACCGACCTTCTTCAGCTTGCCCAGACGACCACCGACATCCTTTGTCGGAACCCCCGGAATACCGGAGGGCTTTGGCAGATCGCCTGCGCTCGGCAGCACAACCGCGTCGGGGAAGCTCTTACGCAGGGCATTGATACGCGGCAGCGAGGACTCGAGAATATCGAACAGGTGCTCCGGACCTGCCAGGAAGTCCTTCATGGCTTCGTTCTGGATGGCAACAGTGGAGTACTCCAGGCACAGAAGGTGCTTGAAAGTGGCCTTGCGCATGGAACGCACGATACCGGCAGCATCGCCCTCGTGCTGAAGAGCCGCGACAATCAAGCGGTTGCGCAGATGGAAGTACGCCTGCCAGTCAATGGCGTCGTCCTTGTCCGACCAGGCCATATGCCAAATTGCTACGCCCGGCCACGTAGCCGTCGGAAAGCCTGCCGTGCCTGCGCGCAAACCGTATTCGGCATCGTCCCACTTAATAAACAGTGGCAGCGGCTGACCGATTGTCTCAGCGGCGACGCGTGGAATCAGGCACATCCACCAGCCGTTGAACTCAACATCGATGCGACGGTGAAGATCCTTCGAATCGACAACCTCACCGGTTGCGTTAGTGCCGTGCTCCCCGCGATCGCGCAGTGGGTGCGCATAAAAGTCGTGGTCATAGTGGACGTGCGGAGCGGAAGTCCACATGAAGTCATGGCGGCCGATGACTTCACCCATCGAGTGCAAGTGGCTGCGCTCCTGCAGGTTCAGCATCTGACCGCCGACCAGCATCGGGGACTTCGCGAACCGGCCGACAGCAACCGCACGCAGAATGGAATCCGGTTCGATGGCGATGTCGTCATCCATGTAGAGAATGAACGGACTATCGGTCGCACGCTTCGAATCCGAATCCGGACCGCCCAGGGCCTCATACATAATGCGGGAGTACCCGCCGGAACCACCGAGATTTCCCTGCGGGAAAATACGCAGGCGGTCACCAAAGTGCTCGGCGACAGCATCGAAGCCCGGCTCATCTGCCGGGTGCTTAGTGCCCTGATCAGGCATCAAAACAGCATCGATGATGGCATCGACCTCAGAATCCGAGGACAGCGCCTCAAGAGCAGCAACTGCGTCGGTCGGGCGATTGAACGTCGGGATACCGATAGTGACGCGCCCCTCCGGCGCCGGATGCTCTGTGCCGTCCGGGTACGTCTGGCTCGGTGCCTCGATATCGGAGTACCAACCTGCGGAGTGGATTACCACGTCCGTCTCACAGGTGAGGTCAAACCAAATCCAGCCGCCGTCTTCAAACTGCGTCAGCGGTACTGGGATTTCGCAGACGTGCACATCCTTGCCGTCCACCTTGGCTTCCGCGCCTTCAGCCGCCGCACCCAGATCACCGACAACTTCGCCGGTCACGGCGATGCGCGCACCGTCAATCTTCGAACGGTAGATGTCTACGCGCGCAGTACCGGACAGCTCCAGGCGCAGGACAACATTGTCCAGATTCGTCCACCGGCGCCAGTAGCTGGCCGGAAAAGCATTGAAGTAGGTTTCAAAACTAACTTCATCACCCGCCGGAACAGTGGCTGACGTGCGCGAATGCGCTTGCACACGACCGGCATTAGTCTCCGGCTCAACCAAGTAGAGCGAGCGGACATCACGGGGCTCACCCAACTTTGGCAGCAAAATCCGCTGCAGGCGTTCAACGGCAAGGCTTGACGACGTTGTCGGGGTATGTGTCCGCTTTTGTTCAGGCTGTGATGCCATGAGACGTATCAACCACTTTCCGAAAGGTCTACCGGGGGTGTTGCCGCCGATAAGTTACCGACGTTTCTATCTCATAGCATCCTAGTGCCCGTGGCGGATTGCCTCTTGTTGCCACGCTAGCGACAGCCCAGAATGTGAAAGCCCCTACGCGCTGCGGACTATCTGCTGCACATAGGGGCTTTTTCGTTCAGTTTGTAGTTTTAAGCTCCGAGGAAACCTTCGATGCGGGCCTTGGAGTTCTGGAGGTTACGATCCCAGGTCGGCCAATCGTGGATACCGGTCTGCTCGTATTCAAACGTGGCATCCAGACCGGAGGTACGAGCACGCAACTCAAACTCGCGGGTGGACAAGCGGGACAGCGACTCCAGCGCAACGCCGCCGGCCTTCGGGACGACCCGGTAGAGATTCTTCGGGTCACGAACCTCATCCGGAACACCATTTGCCGAGGTAATAACCAGATCCAGCCCCTTCATCTTCTCGACGTTCAGGTACGGATCATTGCGGACACGCTCCGCTGACATAGGCGCACCCCACATGTCGAAGGAGCTGTAGCCAGCCGACAGCTGAGCGGCCTCAATTGCAGTGGTCATACCCGGCGCAGTGGTGTGTAGGTAACCGGAGAAGGCAAGAGCCTGACCGAACTGGTCTCGGTGGTTGTATGCCAACGATAGTGCAGCAGATGCACCCATGGACAGACCTGCAATGGAGTTACCAGTGCGAGAAATGCCGAACTCACGCTCAAGGTAAACCGGCAGTTCCTGAGTTAAGAAGGTCTCCCACATGTTTACAAACGGACCGTGCACACTAACCGACGGACGCTTCCAGTCGGTGTAGAAGCTACCGCCGCCACCACCTGGAATAACCAGGTTGACGTTGGATCCTTCAAAAGTACGTGGGGCGTTACCGTGCTCCACCCAGTCAGAGGCATCAGCCGGGCTACGCAGGCCATCTAGCAGGTAGAGAGCCTTGTTACCACCATTGGCAGAGGCCACAATCTGAACCGGAATATTACGGTCCATGGCCGGCGAATAAACCTGGCACTTCTGGGTGAAGTACTGGTACGAATCCCACTCACAACCCGGGCGCAGCGAGCCTCGGTCACCCGCCGCGCTCGCGGCCGGCGCCATGGTCAATGCAGACGCGGCCACAGCTACCGCGGACGCAACGGCTGCAACCTTTCGACGCCAACCACGGAAAGTAGAGGTGATTTTCACGTGTGCATTCTCCTCACAATGTGCGATTCCCCACGGCCGGTGGGAACTATCAGGCGTGTTTCCGCTTCAGGGAATTACCTTAAGAAACAATAAATCTTCGACAAACTTACCCGCATTCACTGTCGTTTTCCAGCAGAACACGTCGAGACCCCACTTTTCGGCGGGTTCTGGTATCCGCATTTTTACTGCGCAAGCCCCCGCAGCTCGCGCGACTCCCGCGCCCCGCGCCAGGTAATAATCGCGCCAGCCGCCGCGATTAGCACGATGCCCAGCGCCATGGACCAAGTCACTCGGTCACCGGAAAACGCCCAGCCCAGGATTGCACCGATGACCGGGTCCAGTGCAAAGAGCGTGCCGACGACCGCCGCTGAGACAATCCCCGCAGCGATGGTGTCCATCACGTAGGGAATAACAGCGCCAATAAACCCGGAAATAACGATGGTGGCCCACATCGAACCGTCGACAAGCGGTGCAGCGGAAACAGAAAATGGCGCGAGCACGATTGCTGCGACGACCACTGACAGCGCCAGGTCGGGCATGCCGCCGCCCTCGGTGCTGCCCATTCGGGCGGAGAAGAGCGTGTAAGCGCCGAAGAAGATTGCACCGATTGCGGCGTAACCAATGCCGATAATGTCAAGGTCATTGGAGGGCTGGGCAATCAGGGCAACGCCGATGAAAGCGACGATGGCCCATAGGCGGGAGCGCCACATTTTCAGCCCCAGGAAGGACACGACGCAGGGGCCGAGGAAGTCGATGGTGACGGCGACGCCCTGCGGGAGGCGCGCGATGGCTGCGTACACCATCATGCTCATCATGCCCATGGCGATGCCGTAGACCACGATGTTGATGGCGCGGGCGCGGGTCATCCCGGACAGTTTTGGCCGGAACAGAACCACCATAATGATGGCGGCGGCGGTCATGCGCAGGCCCGATATGCCCGGCGCGCCGACCGTGGAAAGCATGCCAGTGACCAGCACGGCTGCAGCCTGGGTACCAAGAGAACCGATAAGAACCAGAATGACAGGTGCCACTGGCAGGGTGAGAAACTTGTTCACACGCTGCAGCAATGGCCCCTGTTGGGGAACTTCGGTTTGGGTTTTCTCACGCGACACTCGCGCAATACTAGCGCGGGAGCCGGAAGCGGCAAATTAGTGCCCGCGCTCCTGCTCGATTGCTTCGCCGTCGTTGAAGAACGGCGCAATCTTGTTGTCGAACATCGACAGTGCGGAGCCGATGGCCATGTGCATGTCCAGGTACTGGTAGGTGCCCAGACGACCACCGAAGAGAACCTTGTTCTCCTGCGCTTCTGCTGCGGCGAGCTTGCGGTATGCCTCCAGCATCTCGCGGTCTTCCGGGGTGTTGATCGGGTAGTAGACCTCGTCGCCATCGTCGGCGAAGCGGGAGTATTCCTTAACAATTACCGTCTTGTCCTTGACGTAATCGCGCTCCGGGTGAAAGTGGCGGAACTCGTGAATACGGGTGTACGGCACATCCGCGTCGTTGTAATTCATCACTGGAGTGCCCTGGAAGTCGCCGGTGTTGACAACCTCCATCTCGAAGTCCAGCGTGCGCCAACCCAGCTTGCCCTCGGCGTAGTCGAAGTAGCGGTCCAGCGGGCCGGTGTAGACGACCGGGGCGTCCGGGGATACAGCGCGCAGTTCGTCGCGCACCTCGAACCAGTCGGCATCGACAACGACGTCAATCTTGTCGGAGGTCACCATGTTTTCCAGCCAGGCGGTGTAGCCGTCGACAGGCAGACCTTCGTAGGTGTCGTTGAAGTAGCGGTTATTAAAGGTGTAGCGAACAGGCAGGCGGGTGATGTTGCCGGCCGGCAGGTTCTTCGGGTCGGTCTGCCACTGCTTGGCGGTGTAGTGCTTGACAAATGCCTCGTACAGCGGGCGACCAATCAGGGAGATTGCCTTTTCCTCAAGGTTCTTCGCGTCACGCGGATCCAGACCATCGGTCTGGTCCTTAATCAGCTGGCGCGCCTCGTCCGGGCTGTAGTACTTGCCGAAGAACTGGTTGATCAGCCCCAGCCCCATCGGGAACTGGTACGCGGTGCCCTTGTACATAGCGAACACGCGGTGCTGGTAGTCGGTGAAGTCCGTGAACTGGTTGACGTAGTCCCACACCCTCTTATTAGAGGTATGGAACAGGTGCGCACCGTACTTGTGCACCTCGATGCCAGTCTCCGGCTCTGCCTCCGAGTAGGCGTTGCCGCCGATGTGGTTGCGGCGTTCGACAACGAGCACGCGCTTACCCAGCTCAGTGGCGGTCCGCTCAGCAACGGTCAAACCGAAGAAACCCGAACCGACCACGATGAGGTCGTAGGTGTTGTCCTTGATGTCCTGTAGGGACTTCGGAGCAAATTCATTGGCAGTGGTGTTCTTTTCGCTACTCACGCCTTAAAACCTATTGCATTTCCATCCGGTTTGCGGGTGTACACGCGGGCTTTACGACGTCCACGTGAGCCCAGCCCAACGTTCGTTTGGTCACATTATTTGATAATTTTCCCAAAATTAACGAAGAAACACAGATGTCTCACTAGATTTTTTTAGTCACACTGGTAACATCCTCCTCAGAATTTTCTGTTGCTTTGCAACTTTCCTTCCTTTCGACCCCGGGTAGACCTCGGGTCGATAACCCTGTACCCCATTTTTTTGGAGCTTTTACCGTGCCAACTCGCCGTCGCATCAATGCCCCGTCGATGGGCCGTCGCACCTTCCTCTATGGACTGGCAGCTACTACTGCCGCAGCTCCGCTAGCAACATGGGGTATTCGCCAGGCCCCTACTCTGGTTGAAAGCCCAGGCGTAGGCCCCATCGCGGCCAAGATCTCAACATCGCCGCTGGTTGACGCTGTCACGATGATGATTGACGACGCAGCCGTCGGCACCCATGCCATTACCGATGCCCTGCACCCGCTTCGCGGATTCGTGAAGGACATCACCCGCGACGAACCGTTCTCCCAGTTCGCACTCACCTGGCCGGGCGATGACAATCTGCAGCTCTACGTTCGCGCCGAGCGCGAAGACGGCAGCTTTGGCCCGTGGTTCCACGCTGATTCACACGGTCCGATGAATAACTCCGGGCAGTCCGGCACCGAGCTGCTGTTCGTTGAGCCCACCCGTCGCGTGCAGGTGTCGACTGTCGGCCTGAACCTCCTCGAAGGCCTGGATCCCCGCAACATCATTGGTATCGACAACCTTGACCCCGCCACTATCGGCGGTTCCCTGCAGGACCTCGTCAGCGCTACGGCCGCATTGTCCCTCAACGCTGTCCAGGCAGTTTTCATCGACGGCGTAGAGCAGGTCGGCGAGGTTATTCAGCCAGTTGCGTACGAGTCGTCGATTGCCGGCGCGCCAAATGTAATCAGCCGTGCAGCGTGGGGCGCAGATGAGTCCATCCGCAGCGGTTCGAGCTCCTACAGCACTTTCAAGGGCGCGTGCATCCACCACACCGCGGGTTCCAATAACTACTCAGAGTCCCAGGGACCAGCCATTGTCCGTGGCATTTATGCCTACCACGCAAATACGCTGGGCTGGGGCGATATTGGCTACAACGCGCTGGTCGATAAGTACGGCAACATCTACGAGGGCCGCTACGGTGGCCTGGACAAGAACATCGAGGGCGCACACGCAGGTGGCTTCAACAACGGCACCTTCGGTATCTCGGTGATGGGCAATCACGACCAGCTGGAGATTCCGGATGCGGCCGTCACCGCACTCGGCGAGATGGTCGGCTGGCGCATGAAGGTCGGTGGCGTCGATCCGATGTCCACCGCCGCGCTGACCAGCGCCGGCTACTCGAAGGCACGCTACAGCTCCGGCCAGACCGTGAACCTCCCGGCCATCTTCGGTCACCGCGACACCGGCTACACCTCCTGCCCGGGCACCTTCGGCTACCAGCAGATGGATGCCATCCGCGCTGCAGCCAAAGCCAAGTTTGATGGTGCCGGTGGAGCGGATATCGCCGGCCGCTCGACGGATCCGAACAACCAGGACGGAGAGGCCGCCAGCATTCCGCCGATTCCGGGCACCGGCGAGTCGGGCGACAACGGCGGTTCCCTCGGAAACGTGGAAACGCCCACGCCAGGCGAGGTTGTTGGTGAGTTTCTAACTGAATCCCTGCCAACCAACCCTGCCGAAGCTACGCAGGCCTGGTTCGCACCTCAGAACTAAGCCCCCGCTTATCTAATCCAGGCATAACCACATCACATTTGTGGTGTAACACCAGATTTTCGTAATCACCCAGGAGTTATTACCGTGTTTAGTCGCCGCCGCATCAATCGCCGCGCAGGTGCCAAGCAATCCTTGGTACTCGCTGCCGTGGCGACCCTTGCCCTGACACCCGTTGCCGTTGTCGGCGCAGGTGCCGCTTATGACCTCATTGAGGAAAACGGCGCCGGCCCCATCGACCCGGTTGTCCAGAGCAAGTCGCTTGCAGACAGCGTCTCCGTTCTCGTCGAAGATGCAGCAATCGCAACGCAGTCGCTTGCCGACGAAGCTCATCCCAACCGCGGTGTCGTCAAGGAAATTACCTCCGATACCGAGTTTTCCCAGTTTGCGCTGACGTGGGCCGGTGACCCTGATATCGCCAGCTTCGTCCGCGCCGAGCGAGCAGACGGCTCCTGGTCCGACTGGTTCAGCGTTGACCCGGACTACCCCGCTGAAGGCAATGGCAACGGCCTGAACGGAACGGAGCTCATCTACATCGAGCCAACCAAGCGCGTTCAGGTTTCCACCCACGGACTTAACATCTTCGGTCCGGGTTCCGGCGTGGATCTGAAGGACATCAAGGGCGCTGAGAAGCTGGATCTATCCAAGCTCAACCTCGACGAAATTAATGCTGAGGGCGCGAAGAAGGCCGTGGAGGATGCAAAGGATTCCGCTACGGATGCGGCCAAGGATGTCGCCGAGGCCGCTTCCGACTACCAGCTGACTCCGGATGCAGCTCCTGGGGACGCACTCGATGACCCGACTGCTCCGAGCGCTAACGACGCTGCAAATCTGGACTCGCCGAATCTCCCAGTGAAGTGGACGGACATCGAACCGGTCGCCGATGAACTGCCGATCGACCAGGTCGACGCAGTGCTAATCGACGGCCAGGCTGCTGCATCCGGCATCGACCCAATTGTGGATGCCAAGAATGTCACGGGCATGCCGAAGGTCATTACCCGTGCCGGCTGGGGCGCCAACGAAAACAACCGCTGTAAGGGCGCGGACTACGACAGCAAGCTTGTCGGTGCCACCGTGCACCACACCGCTGGTTCAAACAACTACACCGAGAGCCAGTCCGCTGGTATCGTCCGCGGCATCTACCAGTACCACGCACAGACTCTGGGCTGGTGCGACATCGGATACAACGCTCTTGTCGACAAGTACGGCAACATCTACGAGGGCCGCTACGGTGGGCTGGATAAGAATGTCCAGGGCGCACACGCAGGTGGCTTCAACACCGGTACTTTCGGCATCTCCATGATGGGTAACTACTCTTCGGTTGCTCCCAGCGAGGCCGCACTGAACTCGGTGGGCAATATGATTGGTTGGCGCCTGAAGGTCGCCGGCATTAAGCCGACCGGCCAGATTCAGATGACTTCGGGTGGCACCAGCTACGCCAAGTATGGATACGGTCAGCAGGTCACTCTGCCGACAATCTTCGCGCACCGCGACGTTGGTAACACCACCTGCCCGGGTGATGCTGGCTACGCCCAGATGAGCAAGATCCGCTCGATTGCCGAGAAGAAGTACAACACACTCACCAGCGGAAAGATTGACAATGAGGGCCCTGACGGCTTGATTGACCTCCTCGTTCCGCAGGATGAAAAGGACGATAAGACCACCGAGGACACAGACTCGCAGTCGAGCACGTCGACCTCGACCACTTCGACCACCTCGGCATCGACGGGTACGTCCACGACCTCGTCCTCCGAGAAGTCCTCGAGCGCATCGAGCACCACTTCTTCGACAACGTCGAGCTCCGACTCGACCACCTCGGGTACTTCGAATACCTCGGAGCCAACCGACGCCACGAACACCGGTGACACTGCTTCGGCTGACTCCTCCGCACCGTCGGCAAGCGAGCAGAGCAACTCCTCCTCGCCGAGCGCATCCGACGAGCAGCAGAAGGCACAGGCTCTGGAGACAGTCTCGGGTGCACGTTCGATGCTGGCCTCGGCGCTGGGCATGCTCGGCGCACCGGGGCTCGGACAGACCGCCGATGCGATTCTGGGTGCAGTTGGACGCTCGATTGAAAACGGCCCGTCGATCGCTGACCTGCCGGTACTGATTGACAAGATCATCACTATCAATGAGCAGAACGACCTGGCTGCCGAATGGCGCCAAGTTTCCGAGGAAATGGGCTCCGTTCTCGGTTACGCAATGTCCGGTATCCAGAGCGGTTCTACCGTAGCGAACAATGCTGGCCAGGCCGATGCCCTGCGCTACGTGAAGTTCTCCAACGGCGTAATCACCGACTCCGACACCACCGGCGCGCACGCTATCTGGGGCAAGATTGCTGATGAGTGGGCCCGCCAGGGCTTCGAGGTCGGCAAGCTGGGTGCCCCGACGAAGACCCAGGTGGTCGATGGAAACATCGAGCGCGCTGAGTTCCAGAACGGTTCAATCACCTTCGACCGCACCACCGGCGAGGTCAAGACCGAGCTGAAGTAAACGCCCTCGAGCGCTGGGTGAGCTAGCTGGCGCGAGGAAATCCTCGAGGCTAGCTAGAACCAGCGCTCCAGCACACGAGCAACACCGTCATCATCATTGGTGGCGGTGATTTCGTCTGCAATCTCCTTGACGTTGTCAGCCGCATTGCCCATGGCCACACCCGTGCCCGCCCACGACAGCATCTCGATATCGTTCGGCATGTCACCGAAGCAGACCACATCTTTCGCGGTCGCTCCGACCAGTTCAGACACGTATTCCAACCCGGCGCGCTTAGTCACGCCCGGCGCGGACACTTCCAACAGCCCGTCGGGCATGGAGTAGGTCACGTGGGCCAAGCTCGCGTCAATTGCGGGAGCGACCAGCTCATATAGCTGGGCACTGTTCACATCTGAGTTTCGCAGCAAGAGTTTCGTCGCGGGTTCTGACAACACGGCCTCTTCAGCAAGCTCACCGTGCTCATCCGATTCCCACGCATGGTCATAGGACGGCGCCACCACAAAAAGCTCATCGATGGCATCATTCGCCGACGTCCCAGCGCGCTCTGCCG
Organism: Corynebacterium sp. LK26; assembly: GCF_014335085.1. Lineage (NCBI taxonomy): Bacteria > Bacillati > Actinomycetota > Actinomycetes > Mycobacteriales > Corynebacteriaceae > Corynebacterium > Corynebacterium sp. LK26. Next base: position 44,686 of record NZ_PDHB01000011.1, on the reverse strand, counting down.
CAATGCCGATTCCACCGATGGATCGCGCCGCTTCGCGCGCATGCTTGACGACGTATCGCAGCGTCTCCGGCTTCAGTGTGTTGGCGGCAACCACTTCATCACGGCCGGAGTCGTAAATTACGGCGCCATTGGCACACACGCACAACGGCTGAACCGGCAGCTGCTCGAGCACTGGTTGCAACCACCGAGCCGGCCTTCCCGTGGCCAGCACCAACGGGGTTCCGCGGCGTAGCATTCGCGTGACGGCCTGTCGCAGGCGGGGAGTTACCCGCTCCCGCGAGTCGATGAACGTCCCGTCAATATCCGAAGCTACGAGTAGTGGATGTAGTCTCTCGGTCACTTCGAACTACTTGCCGTCCTCACTGTTGTCATCTTCACCGTCATCGCAGAACCGGTCGTGCAACAACTGCAGCGTTGCGGCTACTCCCCCATGCTCGACAGTGTCGATTACCCAATCCGCGTTCTTCAGCAGGGACCAGTCCGCATCGGCCGTAACTACCGGCATGCCGACACGCTGTGTGGCTTCCTCAAAGTTCGAGCCACCGGCAAAAAGAATCGCGGTTTCTTCCTTGCGAGCCTGCTTGCGCAGCGTGCTAACCACCGCATTTGTGACGTCCAGTTTGCTGGCGCCCTCCGGGAGTTCCACGACCTGCAGGTCAACCGACTCCAAAGCCGATAGATTCGGCTTATCTCCCGGTTCGTGCAGAACAACGATTGTGGCTCCGGCATCGCCGAGCTGCTGCAAGGCCTTCATGTTTTCTTCGCTGATATTGCCCGCGTCGTCGGCAAGCGATGCGGGGTAATCGAAGATGAACGTCTCCGGCTGAGCGGTGATGAGCCTGTTCAAGCGCTGTGGAAGCTTGTCGCGGATCATCATCGACTGGCCGATAAGACGGTAAACGGTCTGCTGCGTCTGTTCGACACCGGAGGCGGAGGCCTTCTCTAGTTGCACGTACGCTTCGCGGAAGGTCACGCGCATCGAATCCGTGGCAGTACGCACGGACTCCTTGCTCTCCTTAGCACCGGCGACAACATCATCAGCCATCTGTTCCACAGACTGACGGAACTGCGCCAACAAGGCGGTCGTCTGTTCCCTTCGGCGAGCAGACTCCGCGCTCATCGTTTGCGAGGCATCGAGGAACTGCTGCCTGGTCTGATCGCCGAACTCACGCGCACTATCGCCGAATTCACGTGCCGACTCGGCTAGCTTTTCCTTGAATGCGGCCAGATCACCGCGCAAATGACGGATACGCTGACGCTCTTCTTCGACTTTCAGGTCCTCTGCCTGGGCCTCTTCGAAAGTCGGTGCGCCGCCGCCAAGGCGAGCCGGTACCCAGTAGGCGCCCTTCGGCAGGGGACCTTCTTCAGCTGCGTACTCGTCCCAGAGCTGACGGACACCCTGATCCATGATTTCGTGTAGCTTTTCGGTGGCCTCTGCCGGATCGCCCTCCGGGGTCCACGGCGGCAAAACCGTAATATGAATCGGAGTATTACTGCGACCGAGATGCTTGGGGTGCCCCTTCGTCCACACGCGCTGGGATCCCACAATCAGCACTGGGATGATGGGCTTGCCGGTGCGCTGCGCCATACGCACCGCACCCGACTTCAGATTCTTGACTTCAAAGCTGCGCGAGATAGTCGACTCCGGGAAGATGCCTACCAACTCGTCGTTTTCCAGCTTCTTGCAGGCCTCTTCAAAAGACTTGGAGCCGTCGGTGCGATCGACCGGAATGTGTTTACAAGCACGCATGATTGGTCCTGCGATCGAATGGTCGAAGACTTCCTTCTTCGCCATAAAACGGACAAAACGGCGGTGCTTGCGGAATGGAAGACCGACATAGGTGAAGTCCATGTATCCGGTGTGGTTAGTAACGAGAACGGCGCCAGAGTCTTTCGGCACGTTTTCCCAGCCCTTAACGGTGAACTTCAAACCTTGGGCAAAGAAGACGGTGCGCGCCAATCCGATAATCGTTAAGTACACAGGATCCTTGAACATGGCCTTTACTCTACAATCTTTCGCACCCCTTAGCGGGGCGATATGTACTGGTATCTGAGACCCATGAATAAATGTCGTTACAGGCCCATGTCTTTGTGTAAAACCAGGTACATCCCCACACATCCCCCTTGCACGTACTGCGCACCTGTCATACAGTCCCGGTACACCCCATAGTCGCTTTTACCACCCCCGTTATGAGGTGGGCTCCGCCGATGGGTATTCATTCTAAAAGTAGTAAACCTCTATTAACATACCTATCTACCTGCGGAAAACCAGACAACATTTTGGGGCGGGTTTCCTTGGCTTTTTGACCCATTGTTTATATCTACGTAACCGTAAGTTACCGCTTACAAGTAAGCCGAGTTTTGGTAACCTGAGCCGTGAGCCGAGAAATTCTCTTCGACGAAAAATCAACGCCCCCACCGGGAAGGATTGGAAAATGTCGTCCTCTTCATCTCTCGCCCCATCTGCAGTTCTAAATAAGGAACAGCATGAAAAGACCTGGGAGAAATTCGGTACCGAGCAATACGACGTCGTCATTATCGGCGGCGGTTCTGTAGGCGCTGGCGCTGCACTCGATGCCGCAACCCGTGGTTTGAAGACTGCGGTCATTGAAACTCGTGACTTCGCAGGCGGTACCTCCAGCCGCTCCTCCAAGATGTTCCACGGCGGTCTGCGCTACCTGCAGATGTTGGACTTCCGCCTGGTAGCTGAATCCCTGCGCGAGCGCGAACTGTCCATGTCGCACCTGGCACCGCACCTGGTTAAGCCACTGCGCTTCGTCTTCCCGCTGACCCACCGCGTGTGGGAGCGCCCGTTCATGGCATCGGGCTTCTTCCTTTACGACGTCATGGGTGGCGCCAAGCAGGTTCCAATGCAGAAGCACTACTCCCGCAAGGGAACCCTGAAGCAGGCTCCGGGCCTGAAGGAAGATGCCGTGGTCGGCGGCGTTCGCTACTACGACACTCTGGTTGACGATGCCCGTCACACCATGACTGTCCTGCGCACCGCTGCTCACTTCGGCGCTGATGTCCGCACCTCCACTCAGGTTGTCGACTTCGTGAAGGAAGGCGAGCGCATCGTCGGCGCGAAGCTCCTTGACACCGACACCGGCGCCACCACCACCATCCGCGGCAGCGTTTTCGTCAATGCCACCGGTATTTGGTCCGATGAGATTGAGAAGCTGGCTGGCGTCACGGGCAAGTTCCGCGTCCACACCTCCAAGGGTGTCCACATTGTTATTCCGAAGTCCGCTCTTGAGGGCTCGGTGGCAATGACCTTCGTGACCGAGAAGTCCGTCCTGTTCGTGATCCCGTGGGGTGAATACTGGATTATCGGTACCACCGACACCGATTGGACCATGAACCTGGCCAACCCGGCAGCTACCCGCGCTGACATCGACTACATCCTCGACCACGTCAACGCCAAGGTTCGCCGTCCAATTACTTACGACGACATCGTCGGCGTCTACTCGGGTCTGCGTCCACTGGTGGAAGGCGACTCCGACTCCACCACCAACCTCTCCCGCAACCACGCTGTTGCCCACGTTGCCCCGGGCATGGTTTCCGTCGCAGGCGGTAAGTACACCACCTACCGCGTCATCGGCGCTGACACCATCGACGCTGCAGTCCAGGACGTCCCCCGCAAGGTACCGGAGTCCGTCACTGCAGATGTCCCGCTGCTCGGCGCTGACGGCTACCACGCACTGAACAACCAGAAGCCAGCACTGGCCAAGCAGTTCGGTATCACCGAGAAGCAGGTCGAGCACCTGCTCAACCGTTACGGCTCCCTCATCTACGAGGTTCTAGCCCCGACGGCCGAGGACAAGTCCCTGCTCGAGCCACTGGAGGCTGCTGAGCAGTACATGCGCGCTGAGGTTCTCTACGCAGTGACTCACGAAGGCGCAATGCACCTCGACGACATCCTGGAGCGCCGCCTGCGTGTCTCCATGGAGTACGCACACCGCGGTGTCGACAGCGCCCGGGCCACCGCTGAACTGGTTGCCCCAGCTCTGGGTTGGGACAAGGACACGATGGAGAAGGAGATCAAGGTCTTCATCGAGCGTGTCGAAGCAACTCTGGCAGCTGAACGTGAGCTGACTGACAAGGCCGCTAACGAGATTGCTGCTCATGCAGTGGAGACTCGCGCGGACGTCGATGTCAGCCTCGACCGCTAGTTTGCCCCTCCCCTCCCCCGGTGGCCGTACTAGTTAGTTCTTAGATGGCCACCAACGCTGTAGCCACAACGAAATAGCTTTCCCTCTTGGGAAAACGGCTTTGCACTTCAAGGGGCTAATGGGCTCGAAATAAAAGTGCCGGCGAAAAGAATCAGTTCTCGCCGGCATTTCTTATACCTAAAAGTTTACGTTGCACGATTCCTCGTGGCCTTTCCCGGTCACGACGCACAGAGAGTTTCACATCTCATGGAGACAATCACAGGATCCCAGGCATTCCTCTGGGAGTTTTTCGGAACCGCCATTCTAATTCTGCTCGGTAACGGAGTCTGTGCCTCTATCAACCTCCGGACAACCCGCGCTGCAAATGCAGGCTGGTTGGGCATTGCCTTCGGCTGGGGTATGGCTGTTTTCGCTGGTGCATCTATTGCCGACGTATCCGGTGGGCACTTGAACCCTGCGGTAACCGTTGCCCTGGCCATCAAGGGCAGCCTGGGATGGGACCTGGTTCCGTACTATGTTGCAGGTCAGCTGTTGGGCGCATTCGTAGGTGCAATCCTGGCATGGGCCGCTTTTAAGCAGCTGTTCGACGCCAATGGTGTCGACGAAAACGGCAACCCAACCAATGCGAATGCCGAAACTGGCGGCAACTTCTTCACCGCGCCGGTTCACCCAAATAACTTTTGGAATGCCGTCACCGAGTTCATCGCGACCTTCGTTCTGCTCGCATTCATCCTGTTCGGCCCAGCCGGCGGCGAACTTGGCCCGCTGACCTACTTCGGTGTCTCGTTCATCATTGTGTCGATTGGTCTTTCCCTTGGTTCCCCGACCGGATACGCCATCAACCCTGTTCGTGACCTCGGCCCGCGTTTGGCCTACGCTTTCGTGCTCCCGATTAAGGGCAAGGGCGATGCGAACTGGGCCTATGCATGGGTTCCGATTGTCGCACCGATGCTGGCAGCCGTGGCTGCAGGCGCTCTTGCCTTTGCCATCGGATAACGGGAATATGAGAGATATCGCACAATAAAATATCGCAAGCCTGAACACTCACATTTACACACAATTTCGCTAGGAGTATCCCCCATGACGCACAGCAAATACGTCCTCGCCATTGACCAGGGAACTACTTCCACCCGCTGCATCATCTTCAACCATGACGCAGAAATCGTCACTGTTGCACAGATGGAACACAAGCAGATTTTCCCGGAAGAGGGCTGGGTCGAGCACGACGCTCAGGAGATTTGGACCAACACTCGTCGAGTAGTCAGCGAAGCTCTCGCCGATGTCGACATTGCTTCCCAGGATATTGATGCCATCGGTATCACCAACCAGCGTGAAACCACTGTCGTCTGGGACAAGAACACTGGTGAACCGGTCTACAATGCCATCGTCTGGCAGGACACCCGCACGAATGAGATCTGCAAGGAACTCATGGGGGATGAAGGCGCTGACCGCTGGCGTGAGACCACGGGCCTACGTATCAACTCCTACCCAGCTGGCCCGAAGGTGCGCTGGATTCTCGACAACGTCGAGGGAGCTCGCGAAAAGGCTGAGGCTGGCGATCTACTCTTCGGCACCATCGATACTTGGCTGCTGTGGAATCTCACCGGTGGTGCAGAGGGCGACAACGGCGAAGACGCAGTTCACGCAACCGACGTCACCAACGCCTCCCGTACTCTCCTGATGGACCTCAAGACCCTCGAGTGGGATGAGGACATTTGCCGTGAAATTGGCATTCCGATGTCGATGCTGCCTGACATCCGACCGTCGGTAGGCGACTTCGGCCGTATCCGCGCCCGCGGTTCTCTTGCGGAGCGACCGATTACTGGCATCCTCGGCGACCAGCAGGCCGCCATGTTCGGCCAGGGCTGCTTCGGCGAGGGCGACACCAAGAACACCTACGGCACTGGGCTGTTCATGCTAATGAATACTGGTGAGAAGCCGAAGTGGTCTGACCACGGACTCATCTCCACCGTCTGCTACCAGGTCGAGGGAGAGAAGCCGGTCTACGCGCTCGAGGGCTCCGTCTCCATGGGCGGCGCACTTGTTCAGTGGCTGCGTGACGAGCTGCAGATGATTCCGAATGCGGCATCCATTGAGAACAAGGCAAAGAGCGTCAAGGATAACGGCGGCGTGTACATCGTGCCGGCCTTCTCCGGTCTTTTTGCTCCTCGTTGGCAGCCGGACGCTCGTGGCGTCATCGTCGGTTTGACCCGTTTCGTCAACCGAAACCACATTGCCCGTGCTGTGCTGGAGGCTGCTGCGTACCAGACCCGCGAGGTCCTCGACGCCATGGTCGCAGAATCCGACACGGACATCACAACGCTGAGCGTTGATGGTGGCATGACCATGAACGAGTTCCTCATGCAGTTCCAGTCCGACATCCTGAATGTCGCTGTCACACGCCCGAACAACATTGAAACCACGGCCCTTGGTGCGGCATACGCTGCGGGCCTTGGCATTGGCTTCTGGTCGAACCTGGATGAGGTCAAGGCTCACATCACGATTGACAAGAAGTGGCGTCCGAAGATGGAGGCCGAAGAGCGCGATCGCCTGTTCCACCAGTGGAACCGTGCCGTTGAGCGCACCTATGGTTGGGTCGAGGATACGGATGCTGAGGAGGCACCGAAGCCTGAATAAGTCCTCGTAAGAGCCGAAAAATAGCCCGGAAAACCTATTCGGTTTTCCGGGCTATTTTTATTATAAATTCAGGGCTTGTTTGTTATAATAAAATTATTATAACTATCATCCACTCCTCGATTGAAAACAGAAAAGAGCAATCATGCGTCGCGCATCAATTTTCACTGCGAGTGTGACCACCGCCCTGACTTTGGCCCTGGCCACCCCGGCAGCATCAGCAGCCCCAACGGACTTCATCAAGAACCCGCTGGAACCAACTCCCGACCCGCAGTCCACTGCAATGGTCGAGCTGCCCACCACCCCGGCACCAACCACTACGGTTGACGGACGCCACGTTACGGTCACCGACGGCTACATGACCTCACAGGATGGCAAGGGCACCCAGATTTACTGGAAGTCCAACACCATCCCGAATGCCAAAGCCACTGTCGTCGTCGTGCATGGCGCTGCAGAACACCTGGGTCGCTACGAGTGGGTAACCGGCAAGCTGCTGAACGCCGGCTACAACGTTTACCGCATTGACCACCGTGGGCACGGCCACTCGGGCCAGGTCGAAGGAACCCCAGTTGCCCGTGGCCATATTGATGATTTCCACTCGCTTGTCGATGACCTGCACATGCTCGTCGAAAAGGCCAAGGCGGAGAACCCGAGCACGAAGACCTTCCTGCTCGGCCACTCCATGGGCGGCCTTGCCGTGGACTTCCACGGCATCAAGTACCCGGGCAGTGTCGATGGCATTGTCGCCAACGGTGGTGGCGCTCTTTTCAACCCCTACGGTGGCACGGACGAGGGCGAAACCATCACCCCAGAGGCCATGACCGATGTCCAGCGCGAGGCGCAGCCGACGATTTACCAGCGCCTGCCATTCCAGGACATGACCACATTCAACACTCGCATGCTCAAGGAAGTGCCGAACCGCACCGAGATGCGCGTGCCATCACTACCCGGCAGCGACTTGATTCAGCTTGGCAACCCGCTGGGTTCGAAGACCTCTTCTTCGCAGGCAGTGCGTGATGAGTACGAAACTGATCCGTACAACAACTCCAAGCTCTCGCTCGGCATGGCTCAGCAGATGGCTTTTGCCGCCACCTACAACGGCACCAACTCCGTCGACTTTGTTGAGCCGACCCTGGTCATGATGGGCGGCCAGGATGAGATTGTGCCGCCGTTCTTCTCGCGCGACTGGTACAACGGCATCTCGTCCACCGACAAGCAGCTGATCGAGTTCGAAGGCCAGTTCCACGAGACCTTCAACGAGCCGGCACAGCACGAGGCCATTGCGACGGCTATTGCCTGGCTTGATGCGCGTATCTAATTGAACGCTAAATAGGAACCGAACCGCTTCCTAGCAGTTACGAGTTCTCCATAGAGCTAACCCGGTGGAATGAGGGGCGATTGCCTTCTGGCAATTGCCCCTCATTTTCTTTGCCCTGCCCTCTCCGCGCCGTATAAAGCATGCAGTACTTGGCAATACAAACTACTGTGCGTATAGTTGGTATTACAAGGTACTAGGTATGAAAAGTATTCTGCCTGGGCAGATTCCTCCATACCGCCGGAAAGAAAGCACAACGCTATGCCCAAACGTCCACAGACACAACTGAAGAAAGGGGTACTTGAGCTCGCCATTCTCAAGCTGATTTCTCGCGAAGAGCTCTATGGCGCGGCACTCGTCGCAAAGCTCAACGCCTACCCCCACCTCAGCGCGCCCGCAGGAACCGTCTACCCCCTACTCTCGCGGCTTACCACCAACGGCTTGATTAGCAATCGCTGGGAGGAATCCCCCAAAGGGCCGCCGCGCAAGTACTACTCACTGACAGCCAAAGGAAAGCAAACACTCACGCAACTGCATCAGGACTTCATCGACCTATCCGCCGACATGACCGCACTATTTTCCGAGGAGCCCCAATGAACACCTACCTCACTGCCATTGACCACAAACTGCGCGAAATCGGCATATCGCACGCACAACGCAAGGCGATCATCGCCGAGCAGGAGAGTCTTCTGCAAGAGCTTAACGACGTCCACGCGGACCTGGCCGAAGAGCTGGGAACGGCGACCGAATACGCCGAGCAAGTCGCCGAACAAGTTGGTGAACCGAGCGCTTTGCGACGCTACCTCAGCAACCCACTTCGAGCATTTTCCAAGCGCGGTCGCGCTTCCCTGTGGAATATGAACGACCCGCGGATCCTCCAACCTCACTTGCTGGGTTTCGGCTGGTCCGTTAATTGGGCTGCGGTGGCCACCAAGCTGGGCATTGTCCGACCGGACGATATTGACGGTGAGGTTATCTCTGAAATTCCGGCTCGCGCGCTGCAGGCGACCGCTTTTCTCCCCGCGGCTGTGACGGTTGCGCACGGAGTCGCACTGGCCAGGTGCTGGAAGCAGTTGCCTTCAGAAGTCCATACAAAATGGAAGCTAAACGGCGAGGCAGTTCAAAAGACAGCACCGAAGGAAACTCTGCTTCTTCCCTTCGTGGTTTCTACGGTCGGAGCTGGATTCTCAGCTGCTTCGCTGCTCAAGGCAGATGACCGCGAAGATACTCTGCGCGTCGCGTCCCTAGGTACTCTCACTTGCGCCATTGCTCCAGCTCAGCTGATCGGCGTCTTCACGGAAGAAAAGACCAAGCTCAATCCGGCCTTAGTCCACGCTGGTGTTGCTCTGACGTCGGTCGTGGCTTCGGCCGCATGCCTTGTCTTTCCCCTCTTCGCGGGGCTGAAGGCCACGTGGAAGAAAGCTGGAGCAGCTTAAATCACGGTGCAGGAGACATCAGCAGGTGAAAGACTCATCAGAAAGATTGTTGTAATCCGAATGCTGTAAACAACCTCTACCACCTCGAGTGAGGCTATCCCCCTGATTCAGTTGTGTTTTCGGTTGTGTTTATACACTCAACCTTCCTGGTGTTTTTACCTTCTCAATCCCCCAAGTAATTTTTTAGCGCAGCTAAACAAGTCACGCCTGAAAAAGCCACTTCACGACACAGGCGTCACCTCATGCCAGCTGTGGAGGTGGCATGAGGTGACATAGGTGTCGTGAAGTCGCGGATGAACTGGGGCGGGGCCGCACCTGCTTAACCGGCTCGCTTAACCGGCTCGCTTAACCGGCTCGAGAACTTCCTTGCCCATCATGAACGGGCGCAGCGCCTCCGGAATCACCACAGAACCATCGGCCTGCTGGTGGTTTTCCAGAATGGCGACCAGCCAACGCGTCGTGGCCAGCGTGCCATTTAGGGTGGCGCAGTACTGAGACTTGCCATCGGCATCGCGGTAGCGGGTCTTCAAACGACGAGCCTGGAAAGTCGTGCAGTTCGAAGTCGAGGTCAGCTCGCGGTAGGTGTTCTGCGTCGGCACCCATGCCTCGGTATCGAACTTGCGGGCAGCCGATGCACCCAGGTCACCACCAGCAACATCGATGATGCGGTATGGAACATCGACCGCGGCCAGCATCTCGCGCTCCATGTTCAGCAGCTTCTGGTGCTCTGCCTCCGCCTGCTCCGGCGGACAGTAGGAGAACATCTCCAGCTTGTCGAACTGGTGTACGCGCAGGATACCGCGGGTGTCCTTGCCGTAAGAGCCCGCTTCACGACGGAAACAGGAAGACCAACCAGCGTAGCGACGCGGCCCCTCCGACAGGTCAATAATCTCGTTGGAGTGGTAGCCGGCCAGCGCGACTTCCGAGGTACCGACCAGGTAGAGGTCATCTTCCTGCAGGTAGTAGATCTCATCGGAGTGCGCACCGAGGAAGCCAGTACCCGACATGGTCTCCGGACGAACCAGCACCGGCGGCACCATCAGCTGGAAGCCATTCTGAGTTGCCTTCTGAGCAGCCAGGTTCATCATGGCCAACTGCAGCATGGCACCGTAACCGGTCAGGAAGTAGAAGCGGGAACCGGAGACCTTGACGCCACGCTCCATATCAATAAGACCCAGCGACTCACCGAGGTCCAGGTGATCTTTGGGCTCAAAGTCGAACTGTGGAATCTCACCGATTTCCTCCAGCACGACAAAGTCATCTTCGCCGCCGGCGGGCGCACCCGTAACGATGTTGCCAATCAGGTACTGCAGGCGCTCGACCTCAGCCTCGGCTTCCTTCTGCTCCGCTTCGGCTGCCTTCACGGCGTCGGAAAGCTCCTTGGCCTTCTCCAGCATGGCCGGGCGCTCTTCCTTCGACGCCTGACCAATCTTCTTGCCGAAGCCCTTCTGCTCTGAACGCAGCGCGTCGGTGGAGGCAATAACCTCACGGCGCTTAGCGTCAGCTTCCAGCAGCTGATCGACCAATGCCGGGTCCTCACCACGGGTGCGCTGGGACTCGCGGGCTACTTCAGGGTTTTCGCGGAGAAATTTGAGATCAATCACGTCCCCTAGAGTACCTGGTTTACGTCGGCAAGCAGGCACAAGGCTTGCTAGAGTGCCGCTTCCGCTCCTGAGGCGACCAGCAGCGCGCCGAGGACGAGGAAGATCACGCCGGCGACAGTGTCAATCCACGGCCCTGCCAGCACCATTCGCTTGACGACGGCATCCGTCGACACCACGATTGCGATAAATAGGAAGAAAGCGATTTGGGAGACGATTAGCACCAACGTACAAAGCACAAGCGTCCCCACGGATGCGCCTGCGGGAATGAACTGTGAAAGCACTGCCGCGAGGAAGAGAACAATCTTCGGGTTCGACATGTTGGTGAAAAAACCCTGGCGGAACGTCGCCTTCGGTGACCGGAGCGCCTCACTTCCCAAGGCTGGTGCGGCACCGGCGCGCAGTTCGCGGAGAGTATTGATGCCTGCCTTGGCCATACTGATACCCATGTAAATGAGATAACAGCCACCGACAAGCTGGATTACGCCCATCAGCAAAGGATTGGCGGTGATGACAGCTGCGAACCCAAAAACTGTGAGGGTCATCCAGATAGTGGCGCCAGTACTGATACCCGCAACCGCTGCGATCGCGTGCTTTCGGGATTTGGTGGCAAGGCGCAGGATTAAGAAGACGTCAGGCCCTGGTGAGGCCATACCAATAATGTGGACGCCCAGCAGGCTGAGTAGTGCAGTCCAGGTCAAGACTCGTGTCCTCGGGTAGCGAACGAATACCGGACTATTGTAGTGCTTAAAGCTCTTGAGCAAATTTGGACCGCAAACTCGGGCAGAGCGTCGATGACTGAGCTCCCTGCAACGGCATCAACGCTCATGGCAGCGTTGTCGCTTTTAGCGTTACCTTGTCCACAGGCTCATTGGCGGTGCACAATGGGGTCACTATGGCTGATGACAATATGAACCAGGATCGCGAGCACGCTGCCGCCACAGACACTGACTCCGGTGCAGGTACTGGCGCAGATGCCAGCGCTGGTGCATCCTCCGCAGCCGGCAACGATGCCAACGCTTCGAATAACTCCCGTGGAAGCTGGGGAATGCGCGCTTTGTCGACGGCAATGCTGGTTGGCGCCGCGGGAATGGCATTCGCGCTGCAAGCGGGAGTCATCGAGCCACCGAGTGGGCCACTTGGGGGCAAGGGTTCGTCGGCAAGCGCGTCATCGTCGACAACGACAACCATCGTCGACAAGGAGACGACGGCGTTCACCAGCGCAACCGCGGGCAACTGTCTGGACTGGAATCTGGCAGAAGATCTGAATGTTTCTGACTTCCGCGTCGTGCCCTGTGAGCAGCCGCACGCTTATGAGGTCGCCAAGAAACTGAATCTCGCCGACTACGAGGAACATCCGGGGCAATACGCAAAAACTGCCAACTACCCGACAGCGGACAATTTGGTGGCTCTGCAAAATGGCGTGTGTCGTGACACTGTGACTGAATACCTGGGCGGCCAGTACGATCCGGATGGTCGCTTTATCACTGCGCCAATCATTCCTTCGCCTAGCCAGTGGGAAAAGGGTGACCGAACCTTCCTGTGCGGTATCCAGGTCGTCGATGAAGACGGCAACACGACGCACATGTCCGGGCCTGCGGCCGGGCAGGATCAGTCCCGCGTGTTCGAGGGCGGCCGCTGCGTGACATTGGATGAAAACGGCGCCATCCGCCAGGTGCCTTGCGTGGAAGATCACCTGATGGAGTCGACGGGAATTGTCAATCTCCGCGACCATTTCGGTGACAACATCCCCACTGACCAGGAGCAGAATGATGTGCTCGCGGAACAGTGTGTGACTCTCGCGCAGAATTACCTCGGCGGTGACGACCCGCTGTATAACTCAACGCTGTTGCCATTTTGGACCTCCTTGTCGCAGGAGTCGCTCAATGCTGGCTCGCGCAGTGTGAACTGCTGGTTGATTAAGGACAATGGCCAGGGCGGGTTCTCCACTCTCAACGGACACGCTAACGAGTCCTTCACTATCGACGGCCAGCCGCCCGTGGCTCCGCCGCCGCGCAATCCGCTGCGGGAGGAGCAGGGTGACGCTGGCACAGGTGACGCCGGTGCGGTCGGTGCCGACGGTACTGGTGCTGAAGCAGGCGCTGTGGATAACGCAATCGCTCCCGCAGGACAGTAGAACAACAGGACATTGCGAGGCAGCACCATAAATGGTTGACGTTAGCCCGGAGCGGTTCGATGCGCTTGTCGATGAGGCCATCGACCGCATCCCGACGCAGTTTCTCGATCAGCTCGATCAGGTCATCATCCAGGTCCACCCGTATAACCTCGACGAGCCCACACTGCTGGGACTCTACGAGGGCATTCCTCTGACCGAGCGTTCTAACAACCACTGGGGTCCGCCTGACCAAATCAGCTTGTATCGCGACATGCTCTGCCGCATCAGCCACACCGAAGAGGAGCTGGTGGAGCAGATTCGGGTCACTCTCCTGCATGAAATCGGGCATTATTTCGGCCTCGAGGAGGAGGATCTGGACCGACTCGGCTACGGATAAGTGTGTCCCGCCCTGCGAGGTCTCGTTCCTCTCGGCTTCTTCACGGCAGCTTTCTTCCTTGTAACCTTAATAATCATGAGCGACAACTCGAGCGAGAAGCCAGAAATCAGGGTCGGCGATAGGGAGCGCAACGCTGCCATGGAGCGTCTCGGCAATCATTTCGCTGACGGCTACTTGGATGTCGATGAATTCTCCAAGCGCGCCGAAGCTGCCGCAGTCGCTAAAACCCGCTCCCAACTACAAACACTCTTCGCAGACCTGCCCGCTGAGACATCCCCCGAGAGTTCACAGGGCACCCCGGCTAAACCGCAGCACCAAAGTGTCGATCAAGAGCTGCAGACTCTGATGAAAAAGGGCCGCCAGCTCAACATTGTTGACTCTGCTGCAGGCATCATCGTATGTGTCTCTATCGTTCTGATGTTTGCAACCAATATCGACAACGCATGGCTCGGCTTCATCGTCGCTGCGGCCGTTGCCCTCATCGGGCGCGCCGCACTGAACATCAATGATGACGAAGAAAAACTCCTCAACGAAATCAACGAAGCGGAATCCAAGCGTCGCACGGAACGCCTACGCCTGGCAGCTCAGAAGCGCCGCGAGATTCAGGAAGGCCAGCAATAACGGCCAGCAGTAACGGTCGCCGCCCAGCTGCCTGTCTAAGGCAACTCGCTGTCGCCCCAGCGGCGCACATCCCACGTGCCCGGTTCAATGCCAGCAGGCTTGCCGACGTCCACAGCGCTCGGAACCAGCTCGATTCGCTCAGTATTGGCAATGCGGTGCCGCAGTGCGTATTCCGGATTCACCCCGGTCAGATACTGCCCAATCAGACGAATAGCCGCGCCGTGGCTGACAATGACGACATCCTTGTTGCCGCCCTCCTTCGACTCCTTGGATTCACCACCTGTCGCTCCTGTCTGCTCCAGCAGCTGCTGTATCGTCGGCAGGTAGCGATTCAGCACGTCAGCACCGGATTCACCGCCGGGAAGGCGGTACTCCAGCTCCCCATTGAGCCACTGGTAGAAGGCGCGCATGTACTCCATGTGCGCATCGCGATCATTGCGCCCCTCCAGGTCACCGGCCTGAACCTCGTGGAGGCCACCCTCATGGCGGATGCGAACAGAAGTCTCTCCCAGGTGGTGCAGACTTGCGACCGCGCCTGCGCCAGTCTGGCGGGCACGCAGGGCATGGGATGTGACGATGTCACCGATTCTGTGCACGTCGGGAAGCAAAAGACGTCCCAGACTGCGCGCCTGCCTCACACCGAGGTCGGTGAGCGGTGCGCCCGGCAATGCGGTATCCAGACGGCGGTTGATGTTGCCGGTGGTCTGCCCGTGGCGGATGAAAATGATGCGCTGGGAATCAACCGGCATGACAGATTCAGGGCGGTCTGGGCGGTCACCGAGGAAAGGCAGCTGTCCAACTGGATTTTCGGGCGCGGCGGGTGTCATGTTTTACCTTCGTCCTTCCTTAAGCGCGTCGACCCACTCAATTGACTGGGAAATATCCGGTGGCGGGGTCATAATGCTGCGCCGACCGCCCTCAGCGACTGGCCAAGACCCCAGATAGCGCAAATCTTCGGCGTATTCGTGCAGTGCCGCGAGAGCCGCGGCAACCTGTGCATCATCAACGTGGCCGTTGCAGTCGATGTAGAAGCGGTAGAGGCCGAAAAGCTCGCGTGTCGGCCGTGACTCGATGCGGGTGAGGTTGACCTGTCGCACTGCGAACTCATTCATGGCACGCATTAGTGTGCCGGGCTGGTTCGGCAGCGTGAAGGAGACCGAGGTGCGGTCGGCGCCGGTGCGCGGCGTCGGCACGCCGGGGCGCCCCACCAGCAGGAAACGGGTGCGGGCACCGCGCACGTCGGCGACCTCAGTAGCCAGCGCCTCCAACCCGAGCAGTTCACCCGCGCGGGCCGGGGCAGCGCAAGCGTCGCGGGTGCCCTCGGCGACCTGGTGGGCCGCCGCCGCATTGGAGCTGGCCTGGTGAACTTCCACGCCCGGAAGGTTGGCGTCCACCCACTGTTTGACCTGCGGATACGCTACGGGATGTGTCGTAAAAGTACGCACCTGTTCCACCGTCGTACCGGGACGGACCAGGATAGAGAACACCACCCCGACCTCGGTTTCGCGGAAAACCTGCAGCTCTGGCCCAGCGGCGAGGGCATCAAAAGTTGGTGTAACGGGACCGTCCACGCTGCTCTCGATAGCCACGCAGGCAAAGTCCGCTTCCCCTCGGCGCACGGCTCCAAGCGCAGCCGCGGGGCTATCCACCGGCACCGCATTGACCGCGGATTCCCCTGCCGGATCAATCTCGCCAGCACGCGCCATGTCCCACAGCGCCTGCTCGGTGAATGTGCCCGCAGGACCCAAATAAGTAACCGTCGTCATAAGCTCAGAGTAGAGGGCTTCTACACTTATTGCATGACCTCTTCTTCCGAGATGCCCGCCCGCGCCCTCACTGAAGCCGTGCGCAGTGGCGCAATCTCGGTATCGGAAATCGTTTCGGAATTCGCCACGCTTGCCGACGACGCCGCGACCAATCCCGCCCGTTTCGGTATTGCCACGTCCTTGGCCGAGCACGCTGTCGACCGCGCGCGCAGCCTCACTGCCGAATCCGAACCCGCCCGGCGCGCTAGCCACGGACTCCCGCGTGACCTCCTAGGTCTGCCAGTGGCAATCAAGGACCTATTCACCATCGCTGGTGTCGAATGCACGATGGGCTCGACCAACTTGGCTTTCACCGCCACCGAAACCTCGGAACCCGTGGCGAAACTGCTGGCTCGCGGCGCGGTCCTCACGGCGACAACGCACACCTCCGAGGTCGGGATGACGGCCTACACCGAGCCGATTGGCTACCCGGCCCCAGAAAACCCCTACTTCGCCACGCCCAATCAGCTGTCCAATCAGCCGGATACCACGCCACGCACTCCCGGCGGTTCCTCGGGCGGCAGCGCGGTGGCTGTCGCAACTGGTGTCGTTCCCGCAGCTCTGGGCTCTGACGGCGGCGGTTCTATCCGTGTGCCCGCCGCCTGCTGTGGCCTCGTTGGGTTGAAGCCAGCACACGATATTGCGGGTGGAAATCTCTCCACGCCCGCCTTCCTCACTCGCACAGTTGATGACGCAGCACTGCTGGCCGGGGTGCCACTTTCCGCAACCCCGCATGCTTTCCGACGGCCCCAGCGTCCCCTTCGCATCGGTGTCACTGTCAGCCCTTTTCATGCTGAGGTGGACGTCGATAAGCGCTGGGCAAACGGTGCGTGGGCGGCGGCTGACCGTCTTGCCGACGCCGGGTACGACGTGGTGGAAGTGCCCAGCCCCTACGATCCGGCAGGTCCGGACGTGTTCGAGATTTTTCGACGGACCATCACGCGAATGGCCACGAAATTGCCGCGCGCGGACTACTCCGAGATTGTGCAGTGGATTCGAGCCTGTGGCCAGGAGATTTCCACAGCAGAGGCGGCGGCGACACATCAGCAGCGGATGGCTCTGCCCGGCGCGATTCGGTCGCGTTGGGAAGTCGATGCGGTGATTACGCCAACGCTGGCGTTTGATCCTCCGCGTATTGGGCATTTCTCTGCGTTGGCGCCGTGGGAGGACTTTGACGAGCAAACCCGGTGGACACCGTGGTTGTCGCTGTGGAATCTGACTGGGTGGGCAAGCGTGTCCGTGCCCATTGCTGTGCCGGACACTAGCGGCAGCACGCCCAATGCGAAGCTCCCCGCCACCAGCGTCAACATCGGTGCGGTGCGCTGCGGCGAGGCAGAGCTACTGGAGATGGCTAGCGTGCTGGAGGCTGCTAACGCCAACTAGCGCACGTACTTCGCCGCCATTGCCGCCGCCTGTCCGGCGTATCCGCCACCAAATAGCACCGCGTGCATGAGCACGGCGTAGAGCTGATGGAGTTCGCAGCTCTCGGCGAAATCCGGCAGCGGATGTACGGATTCGTAGCCACGCAAGATCTCGTCGAAATGCGTTGCCCCGAATAGCGCCAGCAGTGCCAGATCTTCCTCGCGGGCTCCGCCGTGCGCCGCGGGGTCAATCAAGATCGCGCCGTCTGCATCCCACATAAGGTTTCCCCACCACAGGTCACCGTGGACACGCGCAGCATCTGGCTCGTTGTCGAAATCCCCAGCCAAGAGGCGCTCAATGAGCTGGTCAAAGATATCTAGCTGACGGTTATTGTAGGAGCTTTCCAACTTTCCCAGCGCTGGCAGCAGACGCCCTTTCGCCCAGTATTCACCGAAGCTCTCCCGTGGAGTCAGGTCCATCTGCAGGGGCTGATCCAGTGGACCGAAGTAACCGTGCCCCTCCCACCCATCGGGGCCGGCACCCCAGCCAACGGCGCCCAGATTGTGGGTAATGGCCAACGATTTTCCGAAATCGTACGCCGCCTGTGGAGTCGGCGCTTTCGACTCAATTCGACGCAATTTCAGCGCATGCCCGCTCACGCCCAGCACCTCCACTACGCGCGCACCGCCGTCAGATTCGCCCTCGCGCAGCCAACCCAGCCCCGCCGCCTCACAGGCGAAGAAATCCCTAGGGACACCATGCCGGCTCTTGACGTAAACATCCGAGTCGTTGACTGCACGTTCGTTGTTCTGGTTCATTGCGGACATATTTCCAGCATATTCTTCTTCGTTCCCAACCCCTTTCAGCACGTCGCATGCAGGGTAACGCCAGCGCTACCAAGACTTGTATTGCTGTCTCGGTTCTCTTAGTCCACTGTCGTTGCCTATTCTTTATTGGTATGGAAGGCAACTTCGACGACTCGCGCATTGCCCGCGACCGATACGGTAGGCCGCTTAAAGATCGCTATGGCCGCCCCATCTACCGCCGTGTGGACGAGGCGTCGCCGAAGCATGCCGGCCCCCGTGAGGCCGATTCGCGTGGCGCTTCACGACGCCCCATCCCGCCCCGTTCCGACCGCCCATCTAGGGCAGGGGCAGCCCGCCCAGCGCCTATGCCTCCGCGCAGGTCTAGGCCGCAACCGGAACGTCGGCAGGCGCCACTGAACGAAACGCGCATTGAGTCCCGTCCACCAATGAACCGGGCCGGTAGCGGACGCGCTGGCAGCGATCCGCGGTTTCCCCCACCCGGATATAATCCGGATGCGGATTTCCAATCTTCCTCGCGCGGCTCGTCACAGGACTACTACAGTGCCCCACAAGCAGCGAGTTCTGGCCGTGGTGGACGCCGTGGCAGTCGTGACGGCGCCGGCGTCAGGTCTGGGTTCCGCATGCCACGCTTGCGACTGCCACGCTTGCGCTTTAAATCCATCATCCTGCTTCTCGTCATCTTCCTTGTCGTCACGATGGCACTTGTCGACATCCGCCTGACCAGGGTCGATGCGTTCTCCGGTCTGGCAGATCGCCCTGCCAATACGATGTCCTCCAACTGGTTGCTTGTCGGTTCGGACTCTCGTACGGGCTTGTCAGAGGAAGATGCCGCCAAGCTGTCGACGGGCAGTGGTGATTTCGGCCAGCGCACCGACACCATCATGATTGCCCACATTCCGGTGCTCGGTAAGCCGAAGTTGGTCAGTATCCCGCGTGACTCCTTCGTGGATATCCCGGGCAATGACAAGAACAAGATCAATGCGGCATTCGCATTTGGTGGCCCCCAGTTGCTCATCGATACCGTAGAGAAAAACACTGGAATCCACATCGACCACTACGCCGAAATTGGCTTTGGCGGTTTCGCCGGTGTCGTCGATGCTGTCGGTGGTATCGAGATGTGCCCTGAAGAAGCCATCGACGACCCGCTGGCAGGCCTGAATATTCAGGCCGGTTGCCAGAAATTCGATGGCGCGAGTGCCCTGGGTTACGTGCGCACGCGTGCTACCGCCCAGGGAGACTTGGACCGCGTAGAGCGGCAGCGTGAATTCATGAGTGCGCTGATGGGACGGCTGAAGTCACCTGCGGTATGGCTCAACCCCTACCGCTGGATTCGCCTGGCCAATGCTGGCACTAAGGCCGTGCTCGTCGGCGATGGTGACCACGTCTGGCATCTGACCTGGCTGATGTTGCGCATGCTCTTCGGTTCCGATTCTCTTACCGTGCCCACCTCAGGCGCCATGGATACCGGTTATGCGGGCAATGTGCTGCTCTGGGACGAAATCGAAGCGCCAACACTTTTTGCGGAACTGAGATAGCCAAGAGAGTAGCTAAAACTGCTTCAGATAACTTAGAGACAACTAACGCGTGTGGCTCAGTTTTTCGCTGAGCCACACGCGTTAGTTCTTAAACCAGTTCCGCCAGGCTGTCTAGGTACCTAGTTCCGAATGGTCACCTGACGGGACACGATGGTCTCACGGGACTTACGCTCCTCGGCGGTCAGCGGCTCTTCGCTGGCCAGCGCCTCAGCGATACGCTTGTCGGCCTCTTCCACGGCAGCAATCCAGTGGTCGTGCGGCTTGGTGTTATCCAGGTCCCAGACCGGCACCAGCACGCCATCGGTACGGAAGACACCGGCGAACTTCGTGCCCTCTCCCAGCGAGAGGTTGTCCGCAGCGTGCACGCGTGCCAAGGCATCCAGCAGCGGCTTCTCATCTTCACGACGCACCCAGCGGATGTGAGCGCGCTCGCCCGGATCAATCCACCAGACAGCACCAGCGACCTTCGCGTCCAGGCGGTATGACGGGAGAATCGCGTCGTTAGCCACGGCCAGGTTCTGCTCGATCATCGGGGTGCGTTCAATGCCCTTGGGAATCCACCACTCGAAGTCCTGGTGGACCTCCATGTTGTCGAGATCCACGGCGGTCAGGACGTCGGTAAGCGGTGCAGCCTCGCCGTCAGTAGCGGCGGAGAGCTGCTGACCCGACTCTGCGTCGCGAGCCCACGCCAGCGCACGGGAGAGATCCGCAGCGCCGTCATTGGTGCGAGCCTGCGTCTGCAGCGCGACGAAAGCCTCATTGCCCTGGTCAGCGGCACGCGTCAGCGCGGCTACGCCACCCGGCAGCACGGTGCAGACCTTGATGTCACGCTCAGCGTCAGCGACCGTGACCGGAATGACCACAGCCGGTGCGAACTCGCGGACAGCCACGATGTCAGCCTCTTCGTCGAAGTCCTTGAACGGACGCGGATTGCCCAGCAACGCTGCACGCTCAGCAGCGCGGGCTGCCAGCTTCGCCTGACGGCGGCTCATGCCCTCCGGGGCCTGATTATTCTTCTTACGAGATTTCTTTCCCACAAGGCCACAGAATACCTATTCGCAGTCCGTAATTCGCGACTGCCTGGGCTACTTATAAAAATCGTCGACGAATTCGCTCGCCGTTCCTTCGAAAAGCTGCTTGTCGACGGCCATTGCGCCCGCCTCCCCTTGTTCATCGGTAGCTTCGCTGGGGATGAAGCCCTTGGACCAGAAACCGGGCTGGGTGCGCTCGCGACCTGCCCCAACGGGAATGTTGCGATGCACTTCCTCGGGAGCCAACACGTAGCGGAGTAGCCGCGCCGTAAGGGCAGTTGTCACACAAGCTAAAACAGTGATGATTCCGGCCTGGAAGTACGTCCTGGACACGTCGGCAGCGATAAACCAACCCGTTGCAAGGGGCCACAAAACGCAGGCCAGATACCAGATAAAGCGACCTGGCCCCATTACGGCAGTGACTCCTGTTTCAGCCAACGCGACCACGGGCCCCGTGATGTTGCGCACTGGCCACATGTGCATCGTGCGCACATCCGTTGCCGTGCGCGACAGCAGTGGGCGGGCATACGTTGCGCGGTCACGCAGCACCTGGAGGGTCTTGTAGACCGAAAAACCCAGCCCAATGAGGGAAACCATTCCGCAGAGACCGAAAGCCCATGCTCCCAGTTCGCCGAGGAGGGAAACCACCAGATCCTGACCTGGACTCAGAATGCTCATCCAGATGAATACGGTAAATGCGGCGAATACTCCAGCGCCGCTCATTGCCCATCGAAAGACGCTGTCCGCACGCTTGCGAACAATCTCATCGGCCTTCCAGCGCGGTGTCGCACCGGTGATGGCCGAATCCGAGACAGCCGGCTGCCAGCTCTGCTGCGGTGGCAGCACCACCTGAGGTGGGGACTGCTGTGGCTGCTGTTTTGGAGACTGCGGCGGCACAGCCCACCCCGCGTTTTCTGCCTGTTCATTAGACATTTTCCGCAGGGCTCCTCTCGTACGCGCGGCCGGCTTCTTCCGCAGTCTTTTCTCCCACGGTGTTTTTAAGTGCGCTCCCCCTAACCTACCTAAACTAGCCCGGCCCCTACCCCAGCCACTAGTCCGACCAGCTGCGAATCTTCCGCAGCATGATGCGGCTCTTACGCTGCGAACGTCCCATCTTCCGGGCCAGGTTGTTCAAAATCGCGATGGCCTCGGTAATGTGCGGCCCCTTGTTCAGCATCACGCACTCGGCACGCAGGGCGAAGGCCGCATCGGTAATCTCCGCGCGGGACGGCAGGCCGGCCTTGGCCATGTTCTCCAACACCTGAGTACCCAGAATGGTCGGCACACCGGCTGCCTGCGCCAGCGTCAGAATCTGGCCTGGGACCTCACCCATACGGTCGAAGCCCAGCTCCACAGCCAGGTCACCACGAGCAATCATCAGACCGGACTTGGCGCGCTTCATGCTGGCGATGATGATTCCCGGCAGATTCTGGAATGCCGGAATAGTCTCAATCTTCAGCACAACACCCAGATTCCGAGCCTTCGACGCCAGGTCCTCGCGGCCCGCAGCCTCATGTTCCGCCGCAATCTCATCGAGCACCTTGTAGACGTACTCAGCATCCCCCTGCGTGCGAATAAAGCTCACCGCAGCAATATCCGCATGCTCCACCACAAAGCGCAGGTGCTCAATGTCTTCGTCGGTAAGCGAATTGAGCGGCAGGTCGGTGTTCGGCAGATTGATGCCCTTATGCGCCGCTAGCGGCTGACCATTCGGCTTCGTACGCAGGACACGCAGCCGGGCATCGACGTGACTATCTTCGCTTGACGACGTCTCGGAGACCTCAACCACCTCAGCGCCGAGTGCACCGTCGTCGAAAAGCACCGGGTCGCCCGGCTTCAGAGCCGCCACGGCAGACGGCAGCGAGCAGGAGACTCGTGGAATTTCATCCTCGGTGCGTGGAATGGTGGTGATTTCCTCGCGGCTGGTGAGAATGAACTCATCCCCAGTGTGGAAACGCAGCTTTTGCACGGTCGGTGGCACGCCGCCAGCACGTGTGACCTCGTAGTTGCTGCGCAGGTGTGTGCCCTCGGCGATCCAGGCGTTCTTCTCACCCTCGGCGAGCACGGCCTCGACCTCGCCCTCGACGTCGGTGTCGATGCGCACAACGGTGAAGTGACGCTTCGCTGAGCGGGAGTCATGCAGCGTAATGACATCATCAAGCTGCAGCTGCTCCAACCACCCCTGATCTGCTTCCAGTGGCAGAGCAGGACGCCCCGGCAAATCGTTCGGAACTGGCTTGGGGTGCTCATCCAGACGTGGAGTCAGCCAAATCTTGGACTTGGAGATGACCGTGCCGGCGTCGTCACGCACAACGCGGGCGCGACCCACGCGCGGTCCCGGTTCGATATCGCCTGTGCGCAGCTTCGGGCCAGCCAGATCCATGGACACGAAGATGCGGCGACCGGCCTTCTCAGCTGCAGCATTGACGTTGTCAATCATGCGGCTCCACTGCTCAGGGCCGTCGTGGGCGCAGTTGATGCGAGCGAGATCCATGCCAGCGGCAGCGAAGCTCTCCACCAACTCTGCATCGTCGGCGGCCTCGGCGGGCAGGGTCACCATAATGTGCGAAGTGACATCCGCGCGCTCCTGACCGAACAGCTCGGTGGCGTTGTTATCCAGGGCAATATCCGCGCGCTCATCGTCGGCAATAATGCGGGCGACATCGATGTCTGAGGTGCGCCCCGCCAGCGCCAACAGCGCGTTGAGAGCGAGCTCAAGGCGCCCCCGGGTGAAAGTCTCCACCGTGGTCAGACTGGTCACGCCGAGGTCGTGCAAGCTGTTTTGCAGCTCACGGATGTCAATTGTGCGCAGGTGTGCGTAGTGCAGCAGGTTTTCCGCGTGCCGACGGCGCTCTTCCGGCACCTCTGCGAGCAGTGCAGAAGCCTCCACCGAGACGTCGTCCAACTCTGTGATCAGATCAGTGACCTTGCTGATGAGGTCATCCAGACGCGGTACGGCCGCGCCGCTTTCAGTGTTGTCAGTTGCTGTGTCTTGAGGGCTCTGCGCTGCCATAGAGAAGGCACTCCTGTGTTGAAGACGAAGCGTTGGCCAGAGTCGGCCACGCGGGCCAATAGAAGGTGGGCATTCTCATTCTCAAATGAGACGGCCGAAAGCGCATGTCGAGAAGACATCTACTCTCGCTACCAGCAGTTACTTCCAGAATGGATCCTGCACATCTCGGAGCGTCTGAATGGACTTGTCCAGCTGCTTCTTTTCGTATTCGTCCAGCTCAAGCTCGATAACGCGGCGAATTCCTCGACGGTTCACAATGGCTGGTGTTCCGATGAACACGTCCTCATGACCGTATTCACCTTGCAAGTATGCGGAGACCGGCAGAGCTACCTCTTGGTTCTGGAAAATGGCGCGCGTAATGCGGGCCAGCCCCATACCGATTCCGTAGGAAGTGGAGCCCTTGGCATCGATAATCTCGTAGGCGGCATCACGGGTTCGGATGAAGATGTCCTCCAGCTCGTCGTGAAGCGCGGGGTCGGCGGCGAGGCGCTTGGACAGACTGACGCCTGCAACGTTGGCGCTGGACAACACCGGCAGCTCGGAGTCGCCGTGTTCACCAATGATGTATGCGTGCACGCTCATCGGGGAAACATCGTAGTATTCACCCAGCATGTAACGGAAACGTGCGGTGTCCAGGATGGTGCCGGAGCCGAAGACACGGTTGTGTGGCAGCCCGGAGTACTTCCACGCGGCGTATGTGAGTACGTCGACGGGGTTGGAGGCGATCAGTAGGAGCCCATCAAAACCGCTGGCCATGACGGAATCGACGATGGACTTCATAATTTTCATGTTCTTGTCCACCAGCTGTAGGCGAGTCTCGCCGGGCTTTTGTGCTGCGCCTGCACAGATGACTACCAGCGCGGCATCGTCACAGTCGGCGTACGTGCCCTGAGTGACTTTGGTGCGCGACGACGCCCACACGACGCCATGGTTTAAGTCCATGACGTTGCCCATCGTCTTCTTTTCGTCGATGTCAATGATTGCCAAATGGTCGACAGTGCCTTGGTTGACCAGTGAGTACGCATATGCCACGCCGACGTCGCCAGCGCCGATCAGCACGACCTTATTTCCTGTGGATAGCTTCATAGCCCTCGGATCCTTCTCAACCGATTCGGAAAACGTTGCGACACCCCACAGGCTACGCTTTGTGCGGAAAACTGGCGCGAGATGAATAAACCCCGTGGAAAAAATTTTGCCATGATGGGAGTTATGGGATTCCTGCGTCGCGCATTTACTTCGATTGCGCCCTCGATTGCGTCTACGGGCAACACACCTGTAGCTCAGCCAATCGAAACCACCAGGACAGTGCGAGCTGCACGAGCAGCGCGAACGGGAATTACAGGAGTCGCTGGCACAGCTGGCATGGCCAAAGCGCTGGGCGCAGTCGGCACCGGCAGTCTGATGGCGACCAAAGTCTTTCGCGAACGTCTCCTAGGTACCGGCCCTGGCACTATCCGCAGCGCACTGCGAGCGGGCATTCCCTCCAACCCCGGTCTAATTGGTGCAGAAATTGCGTCATGGGCTGCCTTTAGCCCCTCGCTGATGCCGCGTACTCGGATCGCCACCGTTACTGTGACCTTCCTGGCACAGCTGGCGGGCCATGTCACCGGGGTGGCTATCGGCTATGGCTACAACACGACGATGCGGCGTCTGGCCAGCACTCCGCTCAGCCGCTTTGCGCCGGCACCTCGACACGAGCGCGCACTGGCCGTGACCTGGCATGTTGCCACCACGGCCACCACCGCGGCGCTGTGGCTGCGCTCCATTTCCCAGCAGCGCGAAATTGGCCGCCTGGTGGGCAAGGATGAGCAGGAATCCGCACGCAGCCAGTTCGCCTCCACAATGATTGCCAGTGGTCTCTACCTGACCACTCGGGGGCTCTCCGCGCTGGCCAATCGCGGCTATGACTTACTGCGGGACAACCTCCGCCCCTGGCTGCCGCGCGGTCTCGCCCCGGTTCTCAGCGGTGCCATCGTCGGTGGTGCCGTGGCCGCCAGCATTGATCGACTGCTTATCCGTCGGACTTTGGAGTCCATCGCCAAGAAGTCCCGATACCTGAATACCCTGGTAGTTCCAGGCCGCATGCAGCCCTGGGAGCCGGAACGTTCCGGGAGTCCATGGTCTTTGGAGCCGTGGTACGCACTCGGCGCCGAGGGGCGCGTCTTCGTCGCCGAAGGCCCCCGTGCCCGAGATTTGGCGGTGGTCACTGGCAAGCCGCTCTCCGAACTGCAGGAACCCATCCGCATTTATGCGGGCAAGGTGCCAGGTCGTTCTCTGCGGGAACAGGCGGAGCTCATCATCCGCGAGATGCACCGCACCGGCGCGTTTCGGCGCGATCATCTGGTTGTCTTCACCACCACCGGCACCGGTTGGGTGCCACCGTGGTCGGCGCAGGCTGCAGAGTTCTTGACCCTTGGCAACTGCGCCACTGTCGCTCTGCAGTACTCTGACCTCCCCTCCCCAGTGGCATGGCTAACGGACCACGAAACCCCAATCGCGGCTGGCCACACCCTTATCCATCGGGTGTTGCAGGAAGTCGACAAGATGCCGGAGAACGACCGGCCAAAGGTCTACGTCGCCGGTGAATCCCTCGGCGGGTTTGGCGGTCTCGGCGCATTCGAGAATTCCGCTGACATGCTCGCACGCGTCGACGGTGCTGTCTGGACGGGCGCACCACAGTTCTCCGCGATGTGGAAAGAGCTGACGCACCGTCGGACAAAGGGGTCTCCGGAAATCGCTCCAGTCATCGACGAGGGGCGAAACATCCGCTTCGCTACGCGCCCCGACGAGCTGTACCACTCCTTCTATGGCACCAAGTTCGGGCCGTGGGAATTCCCGCGCGTCGCATTCCTGCAGCATGCCTCTGACCCCATCGTTTGGTGGGATTACCCACTGGCCTGGCGCCGCCCCGACTGGCTTGCAGAGCGCGTCGGCCGCGATGTTCTCCCCTCCATGCGCTGGCATCCGTTCGTCACCTTCTGGCAGGTGCTTATCGACGGCCTCGCCTCCGTCACCGTCCCCGGTGGTCACGGCCACCGGTACGAGGAAGAAATGTTGCCAACGTGGGCTTCCATCCTCGACATTCCGCTTGACGACGACCTGGGTGGCGCAGCCGGAATGCGCTTCAAGCGCGTGAGTAAGTGGATTCGCCGCACTCAGCCGCCGCGTTCATAAACTTGTGACAGATATCCCTGAACAGCATTTTTTATGAATTTCGCATTAATTGTATTGCTTAAATGGTTGCGCATCCACTCATCTTGAGTACCATCGACGGCACAACCTAAAAACGTGTTGAGGAGGAATTTTCCTAATGACTAAGTACGAACTTCCTGAGCTGGATTACGCTTACGACGCTCTGGAGCCGCACATCTCCGGCGAGATTATGGAGCTGCACCACAGCAAGCACCACGCTAATTACGTCAACGGCGCCAACGCTGCTCTGGAGAAGCTCGCTGCTGCTCGCGAGTCCGGCGACTTCGCAGCTGTTACCGGCCTGTCCAAGGACCTGGCCTTTAACCTGGGTGGCCACACCAACCACTCCCTGTTCTGGAAGCTGCTGTCCCCGAACGGTGGCGGCCAGCCGACCGGTGAGCTGGCTGAGGCTATCGAGCGCGACTTCGGCTCTTTCGAGAAGTTCCAGGCTCACTTCAACGCTGCTGCTCTGGGCCTGCAGGGCTCCGGCTGGGCTGTTCTGGGTTACGACACCATTGCAGAGCGCCTGGTTATTGAGCAGATGACGGATCAGCAGGGCAACCTGTCCATCAACCTGAAGCCGGTTCTGCTGCTGGATATGTGGGAGCACGCTTTCTACCTGCAGTACAAGAACGTCAAGGCTGACTACGTCAAGGCTGTCTGGAACGTCTTCAACTGGGATTACGCTGCAGAGCTGTTCGCAGCTGCCAAGTAATTTCAGCTAACAGCGCGCGGCTTTTTACGCGTCCCTGCCGCGCGCTAAAGATGGCTTACCGGCTCGCTGACGGGGCTTACCCTCAGCGGGTCGGTTTTTTGTGTCTTGTTTGAGACCACTTTTGGTATTTCCCGGGCGGCACACGTAGCCGTCGTTTAGCGTTAGTGCCCATGAACACCAGCAACAATGTCAACGTCGCCTATGAATACCTCGCCGTAGCTGATTCAGAGGCGGCGAAAATCGCTGTCGTCAGTTTGGACCGCGGAGACAAACTCAACGGTCTAACACTTGAGATGCTGACCGAGCTGTCCGCCGTCGCCCGGAAACTGGCAGCTGACCGTGATCTGCGTGGCGTAATCCTACGTGGCGAGGGCAAATCGTTTTGCGCTGGACTCGATTTCGCCTCGGCATTTAAGAAGCCCTCACGCATCCTGCGCTCATTCGTCCCCGATATCCACGGCACAAACCTGTTCCAGCGCGCCTGCTGGGACTGGCGAGGCCTGCCGGTGCCGGTCATTGCGGCGGTGCATGGGCACTGCTACGGCGGTGGTCTACAGATTGCACTAGGTGCTGATTTCCGCATTACTACGAGCGATGCCAAGTGGTCAATCCTCGAAGCGAAGTGGGGACTGATTCCGGATATGTCCGGTATGCGAACCATCCTCGATGAGGTCAGCGCCGATACTGCACGTTGGCTGACCATGTCTGGCGAAGAACTCAACGGCAAGGAAGCAACTGAGATCGGTCTGGCGACGTGGGCCGTGGACACGGAGGACGCTGCACTCAAGCTGTCCAAGGAGAAGTTGGCACAGCTGGCGACACGCTCGCCGGATCAGCTGGCGGCGACGAAGCGGCTTTTCCGCGATGTGCACCGCTCTCCTCGCGCAACATTCCGTGCCGAGCGCACACAGCAGCTGCTGCTGTTAGCCCGCAAGAACACGGCCATTATTCGCAATGCTGCGATGAAGAAGGTCTCACCTAAGTTCGCCCGGCGCGGCACGTGGGCGCGTGGTTAGCGCGCTAAGGAACCGGCAGGTCATCCCCATGCGGCAGGTCCGCGGCCGCGCGCTGTGAATCCAGCCAGTCGCGGACGTGGGCTACCGATCGGCAGTCATCGCCGTTGTAGCGCAGCAGCATGGCGCGAGCCTCGGCTTGCGTGAGCTTTTCAAAGGACTGTTCCGAGACAAAGTCAAGGTCAGTGGCCGTCGCAATGCGATACAGATCCAGCGATGCCTCGCCGTCAACATCGGCGTCGCGCCAGTGGAAGCCCGACCACGGGGCCACGACTTTAAGCCCCATGCCGACGGTGGAGAGGATCTGGCGACGGGCGACCTTCAGCATGTCCACCCAGTCCTCCGAGGCAATGAACTTGTCTACTTCTTCGCGGGTCGGCACCCGCACAATCTTTGTCGGGCCAGCTGCCTCGGAACTGGAACCAGCCGCATCGCCTGTAGCCAGCTCCGCCGAATCTGCGGGCACCACAAATTCCTGGCCGCCGAACCGGGTGGCGCTCTGACGCAGCCAATAGTTCTCACCCTCTGCCGCCCAGCAATAGGCGCGGAAGGTCTTGCCTTGTTCATGCGCCGCATTTCGACGACGCATCAGGTAATCCCAGAAAATCGCAAAGTTCCTGGCCTCTGCCGTGCCACCGAGCCCTTCTGGCCCCGGTGGCTCCCAGGTGATAAACCCGCGGTAGTCCTCCCCAGGCACCCACGTTCCCCACAGGTAGGCGCCATCGTTGGGGTACGCCTCCATATCGATATCCATCTCAATATCGCCACGCGGGGCCGATGTCTTAGCGGCTACCCGGAGCGCGTCGACGTCGGCAAGCCGCGCCCTCGCCATCCACACCTGCTCCTTGCTGACGTGCGGAGTGTTGGTACTGGCCTGCGCCAGTGCCATGACTGTGTCGATGCCCACACTGCGCAACCGCATGGACTTATCCCCAGGTAGGAGGAGGGAAATATCGTCACTTGCGGTCAGCTCATCCAAGCAAAGGTCGTGGTGACGGCAGGTTCGGCACTCCCGGATGCGCCGTGGCGCCAGCGGCCAGGTGCCTGGCGTAAACCGTGACGGTCGCCCCTGAGTGGCAGCGACGGCATCACGCGCGTCCCGCAACGCCATCCGGTACGAGGCCACGCGCGAACCTTCATCGGCAATGACAATATGCCGTGTATCCAGGTTCATCCCGGTGGCACTAATCGCCCCCACCAGACCACAGGACACGCCCAGGCGGTGCAGTATCGCCGCTGCCTGCCCAAGCTTCACAGCATCGGGTCCGTAATGCCGTAGCTTCCACTCGTCCGTGACAACCATCGCCTGACGCAGGGTCCGCCCCATCACGCCAGCACGCCCGAGCCGATCAACGCCCAGCAGTCGCACCTGCATCGCCGCCGCACGCGCCGCATTGCTTGACGACGGCTTACGCCGCCGGCCCGGTTTGCGCGCAGAAAGCAGGTGCCGTGTGACAACCAGGACCGGCATGTACGTCGGTGAGGTCGTCTGTGGTGAATCATCGACCTTGACCAGCAGATCGGGGTGGCAAATCTCGTCGATTCCCGAGTACACCCCACCGGGAATCGGACGCTCATGCATGAGCACGCCACCGGCGATGACGCTTTCTCCGCGGGCGATGGCCTCAAGGGTATCCAGGTGAGCGTCCGGCCCCGGGGCCACTGTGTACAGGCCGGGGATGGACGCGATGGACGTCGGCAAGCGGTGCTCATGATGAGAAGCAGGTTCGACTAGCCGCCCCTCGCGGAGGTCGAGGCTCAGCCGGTAGCGGCAGCCGATGAGGTCGCTCGCGTGGAGAAGCGGGCGCGAAACGGATGAATCAGTCACAATGAGAATTAGCGTATCGCCACTCGGTAGGAAGTTTCACGTTAAGCTTGGATAGCAAGAATCGTGATGCAGCCACTGCATCTGGCAAGCGCACTCCGGCGCGGTGGGGTTTACGGGTTTTCCGCCCCACTTTTCCGGAGGGACTATCTGCGAGCAACTAGGCGAAGGAAAAAATGAGCTTCTTGGGTGACATCCGTGAGCGTCGGCGCGAAACCGCCAAGCAGGTGAAGGCTGCCAAGGCGAAGGCTAAGGAAGAGGCTCGCCACGCAGCTCGACTTAATCGCAAGGCACATAAGGCTGAGGTCAAGGCCGCTAAGCGCGACCAGAAGCACCAGCACAAGCTGGAGCTGAAGGAGGCCGCTGGCCGCGTTCGTTCTGAGGAAAAGCTCGGTAAGAAGGAACTCAAGCTGGAAAACCGTGCTCTGAAGCGCGCGGAGAAGATCCGCAAGGCAAGTGCCAAGGACGAGAAGAAGGCGCTGGCCGCCAAGCAGCGTCACCAGACCAAGATGGCCGAGAAGATCCTGCAACAGCAGCGCAGCCAGGGCTTCAACAAGGACAAGGCAAAGTCGTGGATCGGTGGCGCACGCCTGCTGGTACCGGTGCTGGTTCCGCTGGCCTACCGCGCCATCACTGCCATTCAGCGCCGTGAACACTCTTCGGCCGCGCAGAAGTTCGGTGTTTCCGCTAATGATGCCGCTCGTTACCAGGGGCACGGTGCGCCGCTGCTGGCCCGCATTGAGGCCACTCGTGGTTCACTGACAGAGCTGCGTAAGTCGGGTGTCAAGGGTACCGATGGTTTTATCAAGGACGCCAACTCGCGTCTGGATGTCATGACTGACGCCATTAACACTGCCGAGAAGATGACCCCGGAGCAGCGTCGTCGCGCACACCACTCCATTACCGCAGAGCTGGATTCTCTGGATCGCCAGATCATTTCGGAGCTGGGCGCGTAAACCTGGCCGCTTCGGGTTAAGGCCACTCGCCGAGATTCGTCGAACTAAGCGCGACTGTTGTTGAGCAGCAATAGTCGCGCTTTCGCTCTTAGTACCCCCGTATCGGGCTATTTTCTCCCTCCGATGGCGCTACGGACTGAGAACTACTGTAATGAGGGCTATGCCATCTTCAGATAAATCTCAGACTGCAGCCTCGGATCTGAACGGCGCAGTCTCGAACAGCGACGCAACAGCCCAAAAGCCATTCACCCCTACTCGTCGTGCCGTACTGCGTGCCGGCGCTACCGGTGCTGCTGCTGGCGCCATCGGCCTGGCGACCGCTACTAGTGCGGGGGCCAATCCTGAGTCGCAGTCCCCAGCTAATGCTGGCGGTTCTGGTGGTTTTCAGGTCTTCCAACACGGTGTGGCCTCTGGCGATCCACTGCCGGACTCCGTTCTTATCTGGACTCGTGTGACATCGCACCCAGGCGACACCGCAGGTGCAAACCAGGGCCGCCCTGTTGCACTGAAGTGGGAAGTCGCTTCTGATGAGGGCTTCGGCAACATCGTTGCCTCTGGTGCCCTGAACACCGACCCGGATGCTGACAACACCGTCAAGATCGATGTCAAGGGTCTCTCCGCTGATTCCTACTACTTCTACCGCTTTACCGTCACCGCTGGTAATCACGCGGGACAGGTTTCCCCGATTGGCCAGACTCGCACTGCGCCGCCGGTGAACTCCTCGCCAGATCACCTGGGCATCGCGCTGACCTCCTGCGCTAACTGGGAAAGTGGCTTCTTCTCCGCTTACCGCGATATGGCGGAAAATGACCGCATCGACATCATTATGTGTGTCGGTGACTACATCTACGAGTACGAGGCCGGTGGCTACTCCGGCAAGGGCCCGGTTCGTGACCACAAGCCGGCTCACGAGATTATTTCTCTCGCTGACTACCGCCTGCGCTACGCCACCTACCGCACCGATGCGGACCTGCAGGAAGCTCACCGCGCAAAGCCGTGGATTGTGACCTGGGATGACCACGAGGTCGCCAACGATGATTGGCACAGTGGCGCTGAGAACCACGACCCGGAGACCGAAGGCGACTACGTTGCCCGCCGCGACGCCGCTATCCAGGCTTACCTGGAGTGGCTGCCGGTTCGCGCTGTCCCCTTCTCCCAGGGCGGCAAGCTCTACCGCAGCTTCCGTTTCGGCGATCTCGCCGACCTGACCATGCTGGACCTGCGCACCTACCGTGACCAGCAGCTGAAGTTCATCCGCGCTGGCGAAACCGATGATGAGAGTCGCTCCATGCTCGGCTCTGAGCAGTTCAATTACCTGCTCGGCCAGTGGCGTTCCTCGAGCGCAAAGTGGCGTGTCGTGGGCAACTCCGTCATGTTCACTCCAGTGCTGGTTCCGCCGCTGGATCCGGAGGCCACTCGCGCTGTCACTGAGCTGCTGAGCTTGCCTCAGGACGGCCTGCCGTACAACTTGGATCAGTGGGATGGCTACGCTGCTGAGCGTCGTAAGCTGATCGACATCATGGGTAAGGAGGGCTACGACAACGTTGTCTTCCTCACCGGCGATATTCACTCCTCCTGGAACTGCAACGTACCGAAGGTCCCGGGCCAGTACCCGAGTGCCGGTATTGCCGCCATTGAGATTGTCTGTACTTCCGTCAGCGCCCCGAACATCGATGACATTGTGAAGCTGCCTCAGGACAACCCGATTTCCTTGGCTGCTACCGCTGGACTCAAGGCTGCGAACCCGTACGTCAACTACCTCGAGTTCGACCGCCACGGCTACACCGCTGTCTACTTCGGCCGCGAGGACGTTACCTCTGAGTACCGCCTCGTCGAGGTCAAGGAGGAACCGAACCAGCCACTTTTCGTCGCCGCTACCTACCGAGGCAAGCCTGGTGAGGGCATGACCCAGGTTTAAGCGCCTTCTCATCCTTTCGCTTTCCGACGACCACTGAGAGCGCACCCCGCATTGCGCTCTCAGTAGCGTAGTTGCTGTTCACGACGGCCCTGCACAACATGCAGGGCCGTCTTTTTATTACCCCAAGTTCTTGTGCACAATTAATCGAATTATTAACAAACCATGTATTCGATATAAGTTGCACAATCTAACTCAATTATCGCCAATAGACATTAAATTTCTTTGCACTTATACTGTGGGGGAAAGAAAACAGGGCTTGATATTAATTTGAAATTTCACCGTATTGAAGTTTCACCGTAAGCCTTCTTCATTATTACAAGTTCAGCACCAAGCTTAGGCAGGGATTCTATGGCACGCCGCGAACTAATTCAGTACATCGACGACCTTGATGGGACTCCGCTTGATTCCGCAGATCACCAAGTCGTTCGTTTCTCTTTCCGCGGTAAGAACTACATTCTCGACCTCTCTCAGGAAAATGCTGAGAAGTTCGAGCAGGTATTAGAACCGTATATTGCGAACGCTTCTATTGATCACAGCACGGTTGTAGCTCCGCGTAAGCGCTCTTCCGCTAATCCCAATGCCGCTGAGGCCCGTGATCGCAATCGCAAGATTCGCCAGTGGGCACGAGAGAATGGCATGGATGTTGCAGACCGCGGTGCGCTGCCAAAGCACATTATTGAAAAGTACGAGAGCGCTAACTAGTTCTCACCCAGGTTCGTTTGCCTTCCACTGGATGTCATCCAGCTTCACTATCTTAAAGACAGGGTCCCGCCACAGCGGGGCCCTGTTTTAAAGTTGGGGCAGGTGATTCGAGTCGCTAGGATAGCGGCTGGAATTGGCACACCGGCCTAATCCGGTTGTCTTACTTTTCTTATCCTTGACATGGAGGAGTCGGCCCGTGGTTATTTTGGAACCATTTGTTTGGCTGGTCTCGTTTGTCCTTAAGGCGTGGCACCTTTTACTGGCCTCAGTGTTTCACCTGCCATCTTCTCTGTCCTGGACGCTTTCTCTCTTCCTGCTGGTGTTTACGGTGCGTGGCGCTCTGGCGTTTCTCGCGTTCCAGCAATTTATCTCGGCGCGCAAGACGGCCAACCTACGGCCGCAGCTTTTTATGCTCAAGGAGCGCTACCGCAGGAGCATCGAGCCGAACTCGCCACAATACGTAAACTTTGCCAGCAAGGAAATGCGCAAAGATGAGGGGATTAAGACCTCGGTAATGCTGGCGCCCCTCTTCGTCCAGATTCCCGTGATTATGGGCCTTGTTCGCATGCTGAGGCACATGCTGCGGGCGTCTGAGGGGCCTGGGCTGCCTGCGTCTCATAATGTCGGATTCATCTCTCAGGATGAGATTTCCGACTTTCTGAGCGCGACATTCTTGGGGCAGCCTCTACCCGCGTATCTGCGCATGGACCCGGAGCAACTACAAATCCTTGGGGGCAATCATGATTCGCTGTTAGCTTTCTGCATTATCGGCATCGTGGCAGCGGCCATTTTCACCGGTTTTAACTTGGTCATTTCCTACCGCCGGTTGCAGCGCACTCTCGACTATTCCAATAGCGTCAGTGTATTCCTCAGCAAATTCATGCGCGTAATGCTTATCTACGCACCGCTGATGATCCTCTTCGCGGGGTTCTTTGGCCCAACACCTGTGGCTCTAATTGTCTACTGGGTCACCAATAACTTCTGGACACTGACCCAAAATATTATTCTCACCCGCTATGTAGAAAAGACCTACCCACTCACGGACGATTTCCGAACTCTGCAAAACCACCAAAAGGGTGAATACGAATCGGAGCGGGAAGAAAAGAAGAAGTTAAAGCAGGCCAAGCGTCACTTTTATATCAAATCCGCATTCGCTCCGTGGAAGATAAAGCAGCATAAGAGCGAATATGCCGCTATTGAGAAGGAATCGCGGGACCGTCGTAAAGCAAAGCAGGAAGAAGAATATGCCCAGGCTTTGAAAATTGCGAAGGTTCGCTACATGGTGACCCAGATGCGGCCTGGTGCTCAGGACAATTTGCCATCCCTGACGCAGGATATGAAGATTTCCTCGGGTATAGTTCCGCCGCTTCCCGGCCTGGCTAAAGTGCGGGACGACATGAAACGACAAGCCGAGAAAGCGCAAAAAGCACAGAAACGGCCGAAGCCAATTCTGATTGCAAAGAACCTGGGAATGCTACTCGGCCAGAATACGAAGAATATGGTTAAGAAAGCCACCGGCTCAAAGGAGTCGGACTGGAAACGCTTCCGAGATTAGCCCGTGAGTAAAAAGGCGAGAACTACGACGCGTTAAAAAAGGGAATTAAGTATTTACGTGACCAGGTCACGGGCCAGGTCGCGCGCCATCTGCAGCGGGTTCAGGTCTTTGGACATCTTGGCACCCGCGAGGCCGCCGTCGAGGTAGAGCAACAGCATATTTGCGTGAGCGGACGGCATACTAGATTCATTTTCAGTCAGCAGCGTGTGTAGCTGTTGCCAAACCCAGGAACGGTGATCGGCTGCAGCCTGACGGATGTCCTGCTCCGACTCCGTTTCCGGCCGCGGATATTCACTAGCCGCATTCTGGAAGTGTGAACCACGGAAGTCGATTGCCGGCTGCTCCGCAATACACTGATCAAAGAAAGCGAGAATCTTCTCCGCCGGGGTATCCAAAGAGGCCACTCGCTGCTCCCAAGCCTCCCGCCATTTGGCGTCAAGGTCTTGCAGATATGCGATGACTAGCTTGTCCTTGGATCCAAACAACGAGTACAGGCTCGCTTTGGCCA
This sequence comes from Corynebacterium sp. LK26, assembly GCF_014335085.1. Classification (NCBI taxonomy): domain Bacteria; kingdom Bacillati; phylum Actinomycetota; class Actinomycetes; order Mycobacteriales; family Corynebacteriaceae; genus Corynebacterium; species Corynebacterium sp. LK26. The sequence goes on along the minus strand of NZ_PDHB01000011.1, from coordinate 8,437 downwards.
CATCAGCTTCCCGCAGGATGCGGTCAATGCCGACGACTCGGATGCCCTCCGTTGTAAACAGAGTTGTCGCTGATGCCAGGAGGCGCTCCCGCGGACTGGGGCGGTTACGACGGCGAGAGGAAGCGCGGCCGCCTTTTGCGCCCTTGCCCGTTGTCGCTTCTGCCACGGCAGTACCTCTCGTCCTTCCAAAGTCACACCTCGTTCTAACAGCTGCTTACTCGCAAATACCGGCGTTAGCGCCATTGCTTTCAGAGCACTGAACAGGGCGTTCATAGTCTGTGATATTCCATTGTAGGCGTATCTGCGACTGTGATTTTGTAAAAGAACAAACTAGTCAGTCTTTCAGCCTCTAGTCCTACTTTAGCGTGCGATGATTGCTGCCCCCAACAGATGTCACGACAATCGCAGAACGCCAACGTCACGACAACCGCACAACAAAAAAGGGCATCTCAATGTTGATGAGATGCCCCGCGCTCTAGCTCACTATCCAGTAGATAGCAGCGTTACGACGCTTCGTGCATAGTCGCGCTGTTTTGCTTGGCTTACTTGCGCTTTTGAACCAGGCCGACAATCCACAACAGGATCACGGCGCCGAGCAGACAGGTGAGGAAGCTGAAGAACTTTCCGCCACCGGCGACATCAACGCCGAACAGGGTGAGCAGCCAACCGCCCAAGAAACCACCGACGATACCAACGACGATATTCAGGACGACGCCCATCTGTTCATCGGTGTTCATGATCTTAGAGCCGATCCAGCCGGCAAGACCACCGATGATAATCCAGCTGATGAAGCCCATCGTGGGACTAAAGGAGGCAGCAAGAAGAATCTCGTTCATGATAGATATTCCTTTCCCGAAATCGTTCTGACTCAACTATAAGTCTTTCCGAAAAATCTTGCATACACTGCAAGCACTATCAGGCCATTTCGGCCACTGGGAAACTAGCGAGATAACAGTCGGATAACCACAGGAAAACTCTTATAAAATCTGTACTTTCTGCATGAAAACGGGGTTTATGCAGACGAGAGCCCTCATTTGGATAAGCCAAAGCCGGCCCCCGACGCCTGTCGGAAACCGGCTAGGTTCTACTTATAAATATTCGGTAACGGTTTCTGCACTCGGCGCTAAAAGCGCCTCGACGACCGCCGCCGGCGTCTTTTCTCAGCCCCCTCGAAGGGCGCTTTAGGCGTCAGTCTCCGGGCGGACGACCATCATCGGGCAAGCAGCCGCCTGCAGGAGTGCACGCGAAGTGGAGCCGAGCAGCATGCCCTTGAAACCTCCGCGGCCGTGGCTGCCGACGACCAGCAGCTGCGAGCCTTCCGAGGCATCAGCCAGAGCACGAACCGGGCGGTCGCGGGTAACAACCTTCTTGATGGCCACTTCCGGGTACTTCTTAGCGTACTTCTCCAGACGGTGGCCGAGCAGAGCCTTCTGCTCCTCTTCCACAACCTGCCACTGGCTCTGAGCTGCAGAAAGGCCAGCCAGGGAAGCCTGTACCTGCATGTCCATCCAGGTGTGAACCGCAATCAGTTCGGCACCACGAGCATCGGCCTCACGGAATGCGTACTCCGTTGCCTTTTCGGAAATATCGGAGCCATCGACACCGACAACGACAGGACCGTACTTGGTCTCATCGGTTACCAGGTTGTCCTCGCGGACAACAACAACCGGGCACGATGCGTGGGAAACAACAGCGGCGGAAACCGAACCCATGACCATGCCAGAGAGCCCACCCAGACCGCGAGAGCCCATAACCACCATGGTTGCCTGCTCAGACAGGTCGAGCAGCATGTCAATCGGACTGCCCTCTTCAATCTGGTGGCTGACATCTACCGACGGTGCGAAGTCGAGGGCAATCTTCTTGGCCTCGTTAATCTTCTCCAGGGTCTCGGCCTCAAGATCGTCGTAAAGCTCCTGCGGCGGAACCATGCCCTCTGCGTAGAGGAACTGCGGCATGGAGTAGCTGCTGACCAGACGGAGCGGCTCACCGCGCTTCACTGCGGTGTTAGCGGCCCACTTGACGGCGGTCTTGGATGCCTCCGAGCCATCGACCGCGCACACAATGATGTTCTGCCTTGGCATTGATTGCCTCCTTATTATGCGATCCATAAAAATTGGCTCTCCGCGGCCCGACCGCAACGCAGCTACACCTATCGCACCTGCTTGGACGCCATTTTAATGGACAAGCTTTGCTATTTAGTCAACTCTTCCGAGCCAACCCTTTTATTACTTTCACCTCCACCCTACCCCCATTATGTTGCGACCGACAGGGCAGAATGTTGTCCACCTACGCCATTAGGGGCGGTACCAACACAGCCCTGCGCCAGCAGCTCCGCTTGCCCGCCGGGTGAATCCGGGGCACCTGTTAAAGTCAGCCGTATGCGTCGCATGCCACTGCCCATTCGCGATGGGCTCAACCCCTCCCGCATCGCCGCTCCCGGGCGTCGTGGCGATGCCCCCACCCGTGCGTGGGATCTGCTCGCAGGCGCTATCGCAGGTCAAACCTACCGCCACCCAGACGATGATGAAGCGGCTGTGGCCAAGCGTTTTGCAGATGGGCTCGTCGTTCGCGCCAACTCAGTGCCCTACAGTCCAGATGACATGGTGAAGCCCGGCGCGGAAATGTGGTTTTACCGCACCCCGGCACCGGAGCGCACAATCGCGGGGCCGATGCCGATTGTCTTTCAAGATGACAACCTTGTGGTCGTCGACAAGCCGTCGTTTTTGGCAACGATGCCGCGCGGCCGACACATTACGGAAACTGCTGTGGTTCGCCTGCGGCGGGAGCTGGGTAATCCGGAGTTGGTTCCCGCGCATCGCCTCGACAGGCTGACGTCGGGGTTGCTCATCTTTACCGCCCGGCGCGAGGTTCGCGGCGCCTACCAGGGGCTTTTCGCATCGGGGGAAGTCACTAAGCGCTATCACGCGCTGACGTCGCCTACACCCATCGCTGGCGCGGCCAGCGAAGCCCTGCCCGAGACCCCACTGGAATTGCGCACACGACAGCACAAAATTGCTGGCCAGATGCAGGCTTATACTCTCGAGGGCGAGCCAAACGCCCACACCATCATCGAGCGCATTTCGCTTGTCGACGTGCCTTCGGACGCCGACGGCCTCGCTGCCGACAGTGGTCGCGTTGCGCTGTGGCAATTGAAGCCCATCACCGGACGCACTCATCAGCTGCGGCTGCACTTGAGTGAACTGGGCTTTCCCATCCTGGGTGACCAGTACTACCCGGAGATTCTGCCGCTGGAGGCCGAGAATACCTCGGAGCCCCTGCACCTGGTCTGTGTTGAAATGAGTTTCGCTGACCCCGTGACTGGGGAACAACGAACGTTCCATTCCCGTCGCAGCGTTTTCAATCCGCTTTCGCTGCCGGATATTAATTCGCCGTTGATCAAATCTAATTAGAAGAGAGCCCCTCCCCCATGTCTGCCAAGCATGCAAAACGCCCCACCAAATCATCCGCTGAGTCTTCTTTGAAGCATTCCGCCCCACCAGCGGCGGCCTACGCTGAGGGGCTCACCAAGAAGTACGGTGTCGGCAATGCCGCTGTCACTGCACTGGACCATGTCGATATCTCTTTTGCCGCTGGTGAGTTCACCGCGATCATGGGGCCGTCCGGGTCGGGTAAGTCGACATTGATGCACTGCATGGCCGGCTTGGACTCCGCGACGTCGGGAAGCGCGTACATCGGCACGACGGAACTGTCGAAGCTGTCGGACAAGGAGATTACGGCGCTGCGGCGTGACCGCCTGGGCTTTGTGTTCCAGTCCTTCAACTTGGTGCCGACGTTGACAGCGGCGGAGAACATCACCCTGCCTATCAATATCGCTGGTCGTAAGGTGGATAAGCAGTGGTTCGAGGAAATCACCACGCGCCTCGGGCTTAAGGAACGGCTTACGCACCGCCCCTCGGAACTGTCCGGTGGCCAGCAGCAGCGTGTCGCCTGTGCGCGTGCCATTGTCAGCCGGCCGGAGATCATCTTTGGCGATGAGCCGACGGGCAACTTGGACTCGAACTCATCCCGTGAGGTGTTGACGATTCTCCGCGATGCGGTTGATGACATCGGCCAGACCGTTGTCATTGTGACGCATGATGCCACCGCCGCGTCCTACGCAGACCGTGTTGTGTTCCTCGCGGATGGCCGCGTGGTTGACGAGCTTCGCAACCCCACGCCCGCCGATATTTTGGCGCACATGGCAGATATTGAGAATCTTTAGGAAGGCAGGTCATCTCTCCCCATGGCATCATCGTCTTCCACGCTAAGCCGCGTCGCCTGGCGTAATATCACCTCGCACAAGTTGCGCCTCGTGCTCACAATTATTTCGGTCGTGCTGGGCACAGCCTTCATCACCGGCGCATTTGTGTTCACATCATCGCTGGACAAGGCCTTTAAGGGCGCAATGAGTACCGCTTATGACGGTGTCGACGTGGTGGTGACGGCCCCAGCTGACAATCCCGGTGCTCTCACCGAAGAAACCGCGCAGGAAATCGAAAGCTTCCCCGGGGTCCGAGCCCTCAACATTGGCGATCCCAACAACAGCATTACGGCCACAGGAGCCGACGGCAAGCCGATTCAAACCAATGGTTCGCCATCGATGGGTCTTCCCTACTATCCAGCGGCCGAAGCGGTGGGCAACAAGGTCACGGTTACCGAGGGGCACGCGCCAGAAACACCAGGTGAGGTGGTCGTCAACTCCACTACCGCCGAACTCGGCAACCTCCACGTCGGCACTGAAATCAAGGTGGCCACCCGTCTCGAGCGGGCGACGGTGAAGGTTGTCGGCATCGCTGATACCTCCATCGACGAAACCGGCTACCTCGCGGTCTTTTTCACCCAGAATCAGTGGCGCGAGCTCTACGGCGCGGACAGCCATATGGACATGTTCACCCTCGCCGCAGATTCCACCACTGACGCTGCCACGCTTACCCGTGATGTCGCAGAAGCATTTCCCGAGCTCAAGGTAGAGGCAGGCTCTAAGCTCGCCGACGAGGCCTCCGAACGTGTCTCCTCTGCCTTAAGCTTTGTCAACTACTTCCTCATCGCTTTCGGGCTCATCGGGCTGCTTGTGGGCATCTTCATCATCTCCAATACTTTCACCATGCTGGTCACTCAGCGCATGAAGGAGTTCGCTCTCCTCCGCGCCCTCGGTGCTTCACGACGACAGCTCACTGCGTCCGTCCTCTTGGAGGCATTCATTGTTGGCCTCATCGGTTCCGCACTAGGTGTCATCACGGGATTTGGGCTGAGCCAGGGGCTATTCATGCTTCTCGATGCCATGAGTATCTCCATGCCCGGCGATGGCCTGACATTCGAACCGGTGGCAGTCATCGTTCCTCTCCTTGTCGGCGTGGCCATCACCATGATCGCCGCCTGGACGCCGGCCGCCCGCGCTGGCGCGGTCCCTCCTGTAGAAGCCATGCGCTCTGGGGATCAAACAACCAGCAATAGCCTCAGTGCTAGGACGTGGACCGGTACTGTGCTGGCGTCCGCCGCGATCGCAATCATTGCCTGGGCATTGCAGTGGAACGACGCAGAAACCAAGATTCGTGCCGTCTTCGTTGGTGTCGGTGCAGTGATGGCCGTAGCCTCCGTCTGGCTTGTCGGCCCCGCGCTGTCCATGCCTCTGATCGGAGGACTGGGGCGCGTCGTAGGTGCGCCTTTTGGAACCGTCGGCAAGCTTGCGGCGACGAACTCCCACCGCAATCCGCGCAGAACGGGAACCACATCGTTTGCACTGACGCTCGGGCTTGCGCTGGTGACTGTGATTGGCATGTTCGGTGTGTCCATGAAGGAGGCGGTCAATGAGTGGTCAGAGACCAATCTGACGGCTGACTTCGTGCTCTCGCCACCTCTGACCGCGCATTCGGCCCTGCCACTTGGGGTCGAGGATGCGGTGAAGGATATCGATGGTGTCGACGACACCGCAACCTTGTCGATTGGCGCGCTACTGGTAATCCCACCTGAGGAAGCCGCCACGATGATAGCTTCCGACGGCGAACAAACTGAAGTCGGACCGGAATCTAGTAATGCGTCGGTTTTCAACTCCAACGTCGGCAAATGGTACGGCACTCGCGCCATCCAGGGCTCCCTGGATCTGGCCAAGCCGGATGCGGGAATTGTCATCAGCGAATCAACAGCGAAAAAGAATAGTTGGAACGTTGGCACTGAACTCGCAGTTGTTTCCAAAGGCGGCATAACACGGCTCCCCGTCACCGGCATTTTTGCTGACACAAGTGATCCCGGCCAGTCGATTATTGTCTCCGACGAAGCCGCCCATAAATATGTCAAAAGCAGCCACCTGTTGCCTTTCCAGACCTACGTTGATGTCTCCGATTCCATCGCCGCAGACAGCGGCTCCATGGATGAAATGAAGCAAAAGCTTAGCGACGCAGTTGCGGACTACCTCGTAGTACAGGTGATGACTGCTAAGGAGTTTGCGGGTCTGGCTAATGCCTCTATCGATGTCATGCTGGGAATCGTCTACGCGCTGCTGGCCCTGGCGGTCATCATTTCGATTCTGGGAATTATCAATACTGTCGCGCTCTCGGTTGTCGAGCGCCGCCAGGAGATTGGCATGCTTCGGGCCGTCGGCCTGCAACGCTCGGGGATTCGCCGGATGATTCGCCTGGAATCTGTGGAAATCTCCATTTTCGGCGCGGTTGTAGGTATTGTCCTCGGCTTGTTCCTCGGCTGGTCACTTCTGACCGTGCTGAAGGATGAGGGCCTGAATACTATCGCGGTACCGTGGCTGCAGATCGTACTCATGCTGCTTGGGTCTGCGCTTGTGGGCATTATTGCTGCTCTCGGCCCTGGTCAGAAGGCCGCGAAGACACCGCCCCTGGCCGCTATCGCAGACGAATAGTCGCCGTTATATGAAAGCGCCCCGTGCAGATATTGTTTCTGCACGGGGTTTCTATTTCGCCTTATCGCCTACGCTGAATCAGCTATCCGGCTCACGCATTTCCGCTGGCAATTTATACGGCCGCGTTGGCCTTGCGAACCTCGCGTTCTCGATTCTTCAGCGCCTTATTGAGAAGCATAAAGAACCACACAAAGCCGACCGTCAGGATAATGTGGCCGAGTCCTGCAATTCCCGAGTACATCGCACCCCAGGCCTCCGGGCCTGAAACAACGTGCACGATACCGTTAGCCACCATCATGCCAATCGTCCAAACAATGCCGACATTCTGAACGATGAACCAGCGATCAAAGCCCTTGACAGCTGAAATATTGAATTGACCATCCAATGCCAGCGCAACCAAGAAAAAGATTGTGCCAAGAACAAGGAAATGCGTGTGCAGCGTATTGAGCTGCGTTTTATCCCCGAAATCCATCGCACGGGTAAATTCACGATAGAAAACGCCAGAAAACAGACCAAGACCGAGATACACCGAAGCAGCTGTGAATAACTTACGCATACTTCGTAGCCTACTCAGATAACGCTGGCTTCTAAACGGACCAAACCCAGGGGGTTAAACGAAAGTTTGATTCCGCGAATCTAGACGGCCTCAAACTAACCGCGCGAATCGAGCCACCACACGTTTCGGCACAGTTTTGGATAGGGCCATCACCAGGCCATATAGGCCGGGCGCTACCTCCGCCCGACCCCTCTCCGCTCCACGTAACGTGCGCTCCACTAGATAACTGAGATTCTGCTCCGGCATGAGACGCAACTTCACCGACTTCGCCTGCTTCACGACGTCCCGTAGCGCCTTGGTCTTAACCTTTCCCGGGTAGCAAATAGTTACAGTTACACCATTAGGTTTCAATTCCTCTCCAAGGCAGATACCCCAGTGCCGAATAAACGCTTTCGATGCTGTGTACACCGCCAGCCCTGGAGTTGGTGCTACAGCTGAGATCGATGAAACGAAAATGATGTGGCCGTTCTTTTCGAATAAATCGTTTAGCGAGTAAACCGCTGCGACCGTACCGCGAATATTCGTCTGTATCATTTGATCAGCCTGCGAAAAATCCTGGGTTTTAACATCGCCATAATTCGCATACGCGGCATTGAGGATTAAATAAACTATCGTCGCGTGATGGCGGTCAACATGATTCCGGAGTTTATCGCCAAAATCATCATCGGACTGATCTAGACAAAGATATCGAAGACGAGGACCTTGCCTCTGCGAGAACTCAGCGTCTTCACCGGAAGAATCATCGTTGTAGCTACGAGAAACACACCAAATTTCATCTAGGTCTGGACGTAGCTGCCCAAGTCTATCGGCAAAGACGGCGCCTATGCCCCGAGATGCTCCAGTCACGATTCCCACTCGCATGAATTCCAAGATACAGCCGACTGAGTCGAGCAATTAAAACGGCGCCGACGTAGCGCGCCGCATAGGAATAAGCATACGAACAGCAAAATGCAGCACTAAAACGCTAGTTAATTCTGTTTACCCGTAGGTACAAAAGTGGGCCGCAGCACCCA
>NZ_PDHB01000002.1:0-292601 GCF_014335085.1 Corynebacterium sp. LK26 | reverse complement strand
TTTTCGTTTATGTTCGGTGGCGGTGGGGCAATGCGAGTTACTGACTGCGTTTATGACAAAAACAGCCCGAAAAATGGCTTGAAAGTGTCATAACCCCATACAGTTTCACATTTGCAGCCCCAAGTTCGCATCCCCGAGCGAGCAGCCCGTGGCTCTTTGGGGTTGTCAGAATCGAATCTCGAAGCCTGCGGTTCCCACGAAGGGCATTTCTTCGATAGTGTGGATTATCGGCTAGAATTTACGCACTGAACCAGACTTGCTCTGCACAGTGGGGGCTTGGATCCGGAGAACATTCCCGGAGTCTGCCCTTGAAGAATTCACGTTTGAGTTTCACTGTGCAGTATCTTTAGGTCTCATATGCACGAAGTAGCGAAGGAGCATCGTGTCTGAGGAAAACCAGACTTTCCAGGCGGCGGCTCGCCCGTCCGGTAAGCGCCAGGCGACGGGCGCGCAGACCACCGTGGCGAAGAAGCCTGCGCGTGAGAAGGAGACCAACGAGCTTTCGACTCGTAATCCTTTGGTTTTCATCAAGCAGGTTGTTGACGAGCTGCGCAAGGTGATTTGGCCGACCGGCCGCCAGATGGTCACCTACAGCATCATCGTGATTCTGTTCCTGATTGCCATGATCGCTCTCGTGTGGGGTGTGGACACGCTGGCCGGTCTGGGTGTCCGATCGGTGTTGGGTAAGTAATCGGTTATACTGTTTCGCAGTGATGCTTTTCATCCCGCCTCCGAGTTCCGGACGGCGGGATTATTCGTTAGCGCAGCTGGTGTCTGGCTGTGCGAAGTGATTGCGGATGGCATATTGGCTCTTAAGACTCTTTAGGCGAAGATGCCAATGTCGCGAACCGTTGATGTAGATACAAGAGGGGTTAGCACGACATGAATGATGGTCAGAATATTTTCTCCGACGCCCAGTCCGCGGATGCTGCCGCAACTGAGCAGGATGCGCAGGGCGCACCGGCTCAGGTAGAAGCTCCGGCCGAGGGTGCAGCCGCAGCCGACGCAGCCGCAGCTGACACTGCTGCAGCAGAAGCAGCGCCGGCAGAGGAGACTGCCGCTGACGCTGAGGTACAGGCAGCTGCTGACGCAGATGCCGAGTACCGTAAGCGCCTGCGCGAGTTCCAGCGTGAGCTCAAGCGTCGTCCGGGCGACTGGTACATCATCCAGTGCTACTCCGGCTACGAGAACAAGGTGAAGACCAACCTGGAAATGCGCGCCCAGACCATGGGTGTCGATGAGCAGATCCACGAGGTCATCGTTCCGGTTGAGGAAGTCGAAGAGCGCAAGGACGACGGCAAGAAGAAGATCGTTAAGCGCAAGCTGCTGCCGGGCTACGTTCTGGTTCGTATGAGCCTGGATGACCCGTCCTGGTCCGTCGTCCGCGACACCCCGGGTGTTACTTCCTTCGTCGGTAGCGAGGGCCAGCCGTCCAAGGTTAAGATCCGTGAGGTCGCTAAGTTCCTCATGCCGAAGGAGACCATCACCGCGGACGCCGCTGAGGAAGCTGCAAACGCCGACGGTGAGCTGGCTGTCGCAGCGGCGCCGCAGGCGGAGAAGAAGGCCGTCGCCATCGACTACGAGGTCGGCGAGTCCGTCACCATCCTGTCCGGTCCGTTCGCATCCGTGGCTGCGACCATCTCCGAGATCGACCCGGACACCGGCCGCATGAAGGCTCTGGTTTCCATCTTCGGCCGTGAGACCCCGGTCGAGCTGGGCATCGATGAGGTCGAGAAGCTGAACTAGGCCCGACCTCAAGCCAGGCGCAGAGCCAAGCGGCAAGCACAGCCCTAAGCCAAGCGCCGAGCAAGGCACCAGCTAGCTCGCTCGCGCAACCAATCCGGTAACGGATTTTGATGCACGCCATACGCTGCGGTAACGTAGCCAGGCGTGCATTTTTGTGCCTTGAGCACAGATGCGCCAAGTAATTCGTATCCCCGGTGGCTGGCACCAACTCGATGACCAGCGCCAGCGGCCATGATGGTCGAGGGCGCAAGGGTCGTCGTAAAGCGTCGGCATCCGGACGGGGTGAGTCGCCTTTTCATCGGGGCGGCGCGCCCCGGTAACTAGGAAGTAGGTTAATCCGATGGCTCCGAAGAAGAAGCTTTCTGCGATTATTAAGCTGCAGATTCAGGCTGGTCAGGCTAACCCGGCTCCGCCGGTTGGTCCGGCACTGGGTGCTCATGGTGTCAACATCATGGAGTTCTGCAAGGCTTACAACGCAGCAACTGAGAACCAGCGTGGCAACGTTGTCCCGGTTGAAATTTCTGTCTACGAAGACCGCTCCTTCACCTTCGTTCTGAAGACCCCGCCGGCAGCTAAGCTGCTGCTGAAGGCCGCTGGCATTCAGAAGGGCTCTGGCGTTCCGCACACCAACAAGGTCGGTTCCGTGACCTGGGAGCAGTGCAAGGAAATCGCCGAGCTGAAGAAGCCGGACCTGAACGCTAACGACATCGAGATGGGTGCACGCATCATCGCCGGTACCGCTCGTTCCATGGGCATCACCGTCGAGGGCGCTAAGTAAACCGTCAGCGTTTAGCTGCACCTTCATCAAGTGGTAGGGCCAGCTTCGGCCCGCTACACACCACAATCCAACCATTTCACTTAATTGAGATTGGACTTTTCATGAGCAAGAACTCTAAGGCATACCGCGCCGCCGCCGAGAAGATCGACGCCGGCCGCATCTACTCTCCGCTCGAGGCCGCTAACCTGGCCAAGGAGACCTCCTCCAAGAACTACGACGCCACCATCGACGTCGCTATCCGCCTGGGCGTTGACCCGCGCAAGGCTGACCAGCTGGTTCGCGGCACTGTCTCCCTGCCGAACGGCACCGGTAAGACCGTCCGCGTTGTTGTTTTCGCTGCTGGCGAGAACGCCACCAAGGCTGAAGAGGCCGGCGCTGACTTCGTTGGCTCCGAGGAGCTGATCGAGAAGATTCAGGGCGGCTGGACCGACTTCGACGCTGCCATCGCAACTCCGGACCAGATGGCCAAGGTTGGTCGCGTGGCTCGCATCCTCGGCCCGCGTGGTCTGATGCCGAACCCGAAGACCGGCACCGTTACCCCGGATGTCGCTAAGGCTGTCACCGAGATCAAGGGCGGTAAGATTTCCTTCCGCGTTGACAAGGCTGCAAACCTGCAGGCTGTTATCGGTAAGGCATCCTTCGACGCTGAGAAGCTGGCCGAGAACTACGGTGCGCTTATCGACGAGCTGATGCGCCTCAAGCCGTCCGCTGCTAAGGGTAAGTACCTGAAGAAGATCACCGTCTCCGCCACCAACGGCCCGGGCATCCCGGTTGACACCAGCGTGATCAAGGACTACACCGCCTAAATCAGCATCAGCCGATAGGCGAGTGTGCTCTTCACGAGTCACTCGAGAGTGACTCTGAGCAAAGCTCTTTAAAACCGCCGCCGCGCGCACTTTCCCACAGTGTGTAAGGTGGCGGTTTTGCATTGGCATAAGGGGTATCGATAGCGCGGTGGGGGCTTGGGCGCGGTAGACGTCGTAAAGCGAATTGCTAATCCAAACAACTAATCCAGGCGAAATGGACTCACAGCCAAAGTTTGTTGCTTAAAATCGCGATTATGACGTTAATTTTGGAACCCGAAGAAGGGCTGGAGGCGCTCGGCGAGATTAATCGCCTGGCGCAGCTCGACGACGGTTCCGGAATTATTGAACCGCAGCTCATCTCGTATCTCGACTCGTTGGGCGACGACGCCTATGACATGCCCTGCCTGCGCATCGCAGGACAGACTCTGCTGGGCGAGGTACTGACGGGGCTAGGGGAGGACGAGCGCGTAGCTGAGGTCCTTCGCCGCAATATCCAGGACTCTGTGGTGCTTCCGGGGATGAGTGAGGAGGAAGCTCTACAAGCTCGGGCGGCGCAGGTCGTGGTCGTGCGGCTGTTGCGCATCATTGCGCGGATGGAGGCCGTCGAGCTGCGCAATGTCGTGGCGCAGCAGTGTTTGGCATCGCAGATCCCGCCGGTTGTGCGCGTGGCACTGACACTCACCGTGGATATTCTCGACGCCGCCAGATTGGACGCACATCCCGACGACATGGTGCGCGTGGTGCTCGACTACGCCGACCAAGTGCTCTGGCTTGCCGACGACGACCTGAATGCGTACTTTGCCGAGCTCGAGATGATTGTCCAGCAACGTGAGAAGGACCTGGAGTTCGGCCGCTTCGGAGAGCCAGGTGCGGCGCGGTTTGGATAGGCGATTTGGTTAGTTGCCAGGGTCTGGTATAAAGTTTCTTCACGAAGTTTGACCGGCTTCCAATCGGTACCAACATCGAGTTGGGAAGATGGAGGTTGGTACTCAAGTTTCACCGAAGACCGTCGGTCATTCGCTTTGAAAGAAGCGGATTGAAGGTTTCATTGTAGAAATACAGTGAGCGGCCCACGCAGGAGGACTTGGAAGCGCTTGCGCAGTTTGACTTCACCTGCTGACCTTGGGGTCGGTGGAGTTGAAGTGGAACATGCCAAAAGAATTATGCGCCCCATCCTTGTGCGAGGATTGGGGCGTTTGTTGTATTTGCGCAAAAGAATCCTTCACTTGGCCGAGCGGAAAATTGCAAAGACCAGGAAGGAGGCGAGAGTACACATGGCAGCAAATGCTGAGAAGATTGCAGCTGTTGCAGCGCTGAAGCAGGACGTTGAAGAGTCCAACGCTATCGTGCTGACTGAGTACCGCGGCCTGTCCGTTGCGGAAATCACGGAACTGCGTCGCGCCCTCGGTGCTGATGTTAAGTACTCCGTCGCCAAGAACACCATGATCAAGATCGCTGCCGACGAGGCAGGGATTGAGGGTCTTGATGAGCACCTGAACGGCCCGACTGCAGTCGCCTTCATCAAGGGCGAGGCTGTGGATGCGGCTAAGGCGATTAAGAAGTTCGCCGGTGACAACAAGAACCTCGTGATCAAGGGCGGCTACATGGACGGTGCTGCAATGGATGCAGCACAGTTCGAGGCTCTTGCGGATATGGATAACCGTGAGACCACGCTGGCAAAGCTGGCTGGTGCCTTCAACGGCGTTCTGGCGAACGTCGCTGGCCTGCTCGACGCTCCGACCTCCTCGGTTGCCCGCCTTGCTGCGGCACTCGAGGAAAAGAAGTAATCCCGAGCGGCTCGCGATCTACGCGAACTAAATCACGCGAAAAACTTTTCAATATCACTTTGACGGCTTCGACCCCAGGGATCTCTGAGGGGAGCGGCCGCACCACACTCATAGGAGAATATCCATGGCTAAGTACACCACTGAGGAACTGCTCGAGGCTTTCAAGGAAATGACCCTCGTTGAGCTCACCGAGTTCAAGAAGGCTTTCGAGGAAGAGTTCGACGTTACCGCTGCTGCTCCGGTTGCAGTTGCTGCTGCAGGCGCTGCTGGCGGCGAGGCTGCTGCTGAGGAGAAGGACGAGTTCGACGTCGTCCTCGAGGACGCTGGCGCTAAGAAGATCGGCGTTATTAAGGCTGTCCGCGAGATCGTCTCCGGCCTGGGCCTGAAGGAGGCTAAGGAGATGGTTGAGTCCGCTCCGAAGGCTATCCTGGAGGGTGCTTCCAAGGACGACGCTGAGGCTGCTAAGGCTAAGCTGGAAGAGGCTGGCGCAAAGGTTGCCCTCAAGTAATTCAATTACTTGCCTCGGCCCCGGTAGCGGCCTAAAGCTACCAATTCTGACCGCCAATTCTGGGCTTCGTGCCCGGGGTTGGCGGTTCTTTTTTCTGGGGCCTTTGCTAACCCACCTGACCCGGGCAAAACCTCACTAATCTCACCCGTCACAGGGAGTTGAGGCAAAAACCAGCCCACTCATTGTCTTGATTACCCTTATTGGCCTGTAAAGTATCTAACATGCTCTCACGGCCGAGAATTTTGTCTATCCTTCTGTTGGGTCTAGGCACCGCACTGCTTGCTGCTGGCATTTTGCTGCCCAAAGTGCTCAATGTTGATCCCAAAATGCCACTTGACCTGCCGCCGGTGTCGTACACCCTGCGGGCGGAAGACGGCGTATCCACCAGGATTAACGAAGAGGGCAAGCGGGAAGAAGTGCACTCGCCGCTGCAGCGACAGCTTCACGGCGTGCTCATCGAACCCGCGGATGCGGACAAGGTTTCGCTCCGTGTCGGTGTGACTGAAATGCGTGAGCTTCCCCCTGAGGTTATCGGCACCGACCCGCTGACGGAGCTTATCGAGGCCAATATCTGGACAGTGACCATCGACCGACTCACCGGCGAGGCGCTGGCTCCTGCGACGCTTGTCGACCGCATGGCGGGCGTTCCACGGTCAGTGGCTTTCGAGGGGAACTGGGTGAAGCTCCCGGCCGACACGGAGGAAAAGGAATACCTGATCTTTGATGATCTCCTCCACGATTCCTTGCCGGCAAAGTTTGTCGGGGAAGAGGAGCGCGGTGGTAACCGTGTCCTGCATTTCCGTCAGGACATTGAGAAGACGAATCTCGCCCAGAAGTACCGTTCTTACGTCTCTCAGCTAACCCAGGATGACAAGTCCGGATTCCTCCAGTACCAGGGCACCCGTGATTTGTGGGTTGAGCCCAAGTCTGGCTCGGTCATCGATATGGCCGAGGACATCCACCTTTGGTGGGAGACCCGCGACGGCGAGCCGATCATGGACTACCTGCGCTTCAACGGCAAGATGGACGAAGGCCTTTCCAATCAGCTTCTCTTTGGCGCAATACAGAATTTCCAGCGCCCAGCTCTAGAGCCGTGGTCAATCGGCCTCATTGCGTCCGGTTCAATTCTGGTGTTTATCGCAATCGTGGGCATCGTGCGTCCTTCGACCCGTCGTAAAGCAGAGTAACGCTTTACGACGGCCATAGCGCCCAGGCCTCATCGTTATATCGGTAACGGGTGAATGCGACACGCCCGATTTGTCAAGTTGTACTAGACAACTGCCAGTTTTTGATATAGGCTAAATCGTTGCGCTGGAATTAGTGTATCTGTCGCCAGCTCTTTTATAGTTTGCGCTCGGAGCGCGGGGCTATTATGTAGCACCGTTTTTCGTGCATCTAGCTGTTAAAGGAGTTGCTGCGGCGCCGCCGTTAGGGCTCGGGGCTCGCCTTTAAAGGCTGGTCTTGGAGGCCAAGTGGCGGGGGAATCACTTTCGCGTGTGACCAAAGGTTAGACGCAAAGTATCCCGGTGCGCAACAGAAATAATTCCTGCAACTTGAATCGCGTATAAACCAAGCGGGCGGAGCGCACCACCGGTTGCCGGTGTGCTCCACCGCGTGAGGTGCTGGAAGGACGCATCTTGGCAGTCTCCCGCCAGACCAAGGCAGTAACCGGTATTCCCGGAGCTTCGAAGAGGTACTCGTTTGCAAAGATTCAGGAGCCGATTGCGGTTCCTGGTCTGCTCGACCTGCAGCGTGAGTCTTTCGCATGGCTCATTGGCACGCCTGAGTGGCGTGCTCGTCGCCAGGAGGAGCTCGGAGAAGACGCTCGGGTTACCAGCGGTCTCGAAGATATTCTAGAAGAGCTCTCTCCGATCGAGGACTACTCCCAGAAGATGTCCCTGACGCTGTCGGACCCATGGTTCGACTCCGTTAAGAACACCGTGGATGAGTCCAAGGATAAGGACATCAACTACTCGGCTCCCCTCTACGTCACCGCGGAGTTCACCAACCGCGAGACCGGTGAGATCAAGAGCCAGACTGTCTTCATCGGTGACTTCCCGATGATGACGGACAAGGGTACGTTCATCGTCAACGGAACTGAGCGTGTCGTTGTTTCTCAGCTGGTGCGCTCTCCGGGCGTCTACTTCGATGAGACCATCGACAAGTCCACCGAGCGCCCGCTGCACTCGGTGAAGATTATTCCGTCGCGCGGTGCGTGGCTGGAGTTCGACGTCGACAAGCGGGACACCGTCGGCGTTCGTATTGACCGTAAGCGTCGCCAGCCGGTCACGGTTCTGCTGAAGGCTTTCGGCTGGACCACCGAGGAGATCAAGGAGCGCTTCGGCTTCTCTGAGATCATGATGGCCACCCTGGAGAAGGACGGTGTTGCAAACACCGACGAGGCTCTGCTGGAGATTTACCGCAAGCAGCGCCCGGGTGAGCCGCCGACGCGCGAGTCCGCGCTGGCTCTGCTGGAGAACAACTTCTTCAAGCCGAAGCGCTACGACCTGGCTAAGGTCGGTCGCTACAAGGTCAACCGCAAGCTGGGTCTGGGCGCTGATGCCTCCGGCGAGATGGTTCTGACCGAGCAGGATATTGCTACCACCATCGAATACCTTGTGCGCCTGCACGACGGCGAGAATGTTATGACCTCGCCGGAAGGTGTCGAAATCCCGGTTGAGACCGACGATATCGACCACTTCGGTAACCGTCGTCTGCGTACCGTAGGCGAGCTGATTCAGAACCAGGTCCGCGTGGGTCTGTCCCGCATGGAACGCGTGGTTCGTGAGCGCATGACCACTCAGGACGTGGAGTCGATCCAGCCGACCACCCTGATTAACGTGCGCCCGGTTTCCGCGGCTATCCGTGAGTTCTTCGGTACTTCCCAGCTGTCCCAGTTCATGGACCAGAACAACTCGCTGTCGGGTCTGACCCACAAGCGTCGTCTGTCCGCACTGGGCCCGGGTGGTCTGACCCGTGACCGTGCTGGCCTTGAGGTTCGAGACGTTCACCCGTCCCACTACGGTCGCATGTGTCCAATTGAGACCCCAGAGGGTCCGAACATTGGTCTGATTGGTTCGCTGTCCTGCTACGCACGCGTGAACCCGTTCGGTTTCATTGAGACTCCGTACCGTCGCGTCCGCGATGGTGTCATCACCGACGAGGTCGACTACCTCACCGCTGATGAGGAAGACCGCTACGTCGTCGCGCAGGCCAACACCCCGGTCGACGAGAACGGCCACTTCGTTCAGGAGACTCTGTCTGTTCGTAAGAAGGGTGGTGACGTCGAGTCCGTCCGCGCCGATGAGGTCGACTACCTCGATGTTTCCCCGCGTCAGATGGTCTCCGTGGCTACCGCCATGATTCCGTTCCTCGAGCACGACGACGCTAACCGTGCCCTGATGGGTGCGAACATGCAGCGCCAGGCTGTGCCGCTGCTGCGTTCGGAGGCTCCGTTCGTCGGTACTGGTATGGAGCAGCGTGCTGCTTACGACGCCGGCGATGTCATTGTCGCTTCGGCCACCGGTGTGGTCGAGACCGTGTCGGCAGACTTCATCACCATCATGGATGATGAGGGCCAGCGCCACACCTACCTGCTGCGCAAGTTCGAACGCACCAACCAGGGCACCTGCTACAACCAGAAGCCACTGGTTGACGAAGGCCAGCGTGTTGAGGCCGGCCAGGTCATCGCTGACGGTCCGGGTACCGACAACGGTGAGATGGCACTTGGTAAGAATCTGCTCGTGGCATTCATGCCGTGGGAAGGTCACAACTACGAGGACGCCATCATCCTGAACCAGCGCATGGTTGAGGAGGACATCCTGACCTCGATTCACATCGAGGAGCACGAGATTGATGCCCGCGACACCAAGCTGGGCCCGGAGGAAATCACCCGTGACATCCCGAACGCATCCGAGGAGATGCTGAAGGATCTGGATGACCGCGGTATCGTCCGCATCGGTGCTGATGTTCGCGACGGCGACATTCTGGTCGCTAAGACCACCCCGAAGGGTGAGACTGAGCTGACTCCGGAGGAGCGCCTGCTGCGCGCTATCTTCGGCGAGAAGTCCCGCGAGGTCCGTGACACCTCCATGCGTGTCCCGCACGGTGAGTCCGGCAAGGTCATCGGCGTCCGCGTCTTCTCCCGTGAAGACGATGACGACCTGGCACCGGGTGTCAACGAGATGGTCCGCGTCTACGTTGCGCAGAAGCGCAAGATCCAGGACGGCGACAAGATGGCAGGTCGCCACGGTAACAAGGGTGTTATCGGCAAGATCCTGCCGCAGGAGGACATGCCGTTCCTGCCGGACGGCACCCCGGTCGACATCATTCTGAACACCCACGGTGTTCCGCGTCGTATGAACATCGGCCAGGTCCTCGAGGTTCACCTCGGCTGGCTGGCGAAGGCCGGCTGGAGCATTGAGGGCGACCCGGATTGGGCTAAGCGTCTTCCGGCCGACCTGCACGACGTTCCGTCCGACTCCCTGGTTGCAACCCCAGTGTTCGACGGTGCTGAGAACGAGGAGCTCGCTGGTCTGCTCGCGTCGTCCCGCCCGAACCGTGACGGCGAGGTGCTGGTCAACGCTGACGGTAAGGCCACGCTGTTCGACGGCCGCTCTGGCGAGAAGTTCCCGTTCCCGGTTTCGGTGGGCTACATGTACATGCTGAAGCTGCACCACCTGGTCGACGAGAAGATTCACGCTCGTTCCACCGGTCCGTACTCCATGATTACCCAGCAGCCGCTGGGTGGTAAGGCTCAGTTCGGTGGTCAGCGCTTCGGTGAGATGGAGGTGTGGGCAATGCAGGCATACGGCGCTGCCTACACCCTGCAGGAGCTGCTCACTATCAAGTCCGATGACGTGGTTGGCCGCGTCAAGGTCTACGAGGCAATCGTGAAGGGCGACAACATTCCGGATCCGGGTATTCCGGAGTCGTTCAAGGTGCTTCTGAAGGAACTGCAGTCGCTCTGCCTGAACGTTGAGGTCCTTTCGGCCGACGGCGTTCCGGTTGAGTTGGGCTCCTCCGACGATGAGGAACTCGACCACGCGACCGCTTCCCTCGGCATTAACCTGTCCCGCGACGAGCGTTCTGACGCTGACTCCGCATAGTTTCTCGCTTAACGACGAAACATTGCGTGAGTATCAGGGTCGGGAAGCCCTAACTCGCGAATAACCCAACACAGACGACAACGTACAAAAACCTCCGCAGAGAATTTGGTTTCCGCATTACTTCGATGCGGAGGGAAAGGGAAAACAGGTGCTCGACGTCAACAACTTTGACGAGCTCCGGATTGGGCTCGCTACCGCCGACGACATCCGCCGCTGGTCTCGCGGTGAGGTCAAGAAGCCCGAGACGATTAACTACCGTACGCTGAAGCCGGAAAAGGATGGCCTTTTCTGTGAGCGTATCTTTGGCCCGACCCGTGACTGGGAGTGTGCTTGTGGTAAGTACAAGCGCGTTCGCTTCAAGGGCATCATCTGTGAACGCTGTGGCGTTGAGGTGACCAAGTCGAAGGTTCGCCGTGAGCGCATGGGCCACATTGAGCTGGCCGCTCCGGTCACTCACATCTGGTACTTCAAGGGTGTGCCGTCCCGCCTCGGCTACCTGCTCGATTTGGCTCCGAAGGATCTGGAAAAGATCATCTACTTCGCTGCCAACATCATCACTTCTGTGGATGAAGAGGCTCGCCACAACGACCAGGAAACCCTCGAAGCAGACATGCTCGTGGACAAGAAGCTGGTTGAGGACGACCGCGACCAGGAGCTGGCCGAGCGCGCCCAGACCCTGGAAGAGGATCTGGCTGAGCTCGAGGCAGCCGGTGCCAAGGCTGACGTCCGCAAGAAGGTTCAGTCTGCAGCCGAGCGCGAGATGCGCCACATCCGTGAGCGCGCCCAGCGCGAGCTGGATCGTCTCGATGAGATTTGGAACACCTTCATCAAGCTCGAGCCGAAGCAGATGATTATCGACGAGGGTATTTACACCGAGCTCGTCGACCGCTACGAGGACTACTTCACCGGTGGTATGGGGGCTGAGGCTATTCAGACCCTGATCCGCAACTTCGACCTGGCCAAGGAGGCCGAGGAGCTGCGCGAGATTATTCGCGACGGCAAGGGGCAGAAGAAGATGCGCGCCCTCAAGCGCCTGAAGGTTGTCACTGCATTCCTGCAGTCCGGCAACGACCCGGCCGCTATGGTGCTCGACTGCATCCCGGTGATTCCGCCGGAGCTGCGCCCGATGGTGCAGCTCGACGGTGGCCGCTTTGCGACCTCGGACTTGAACGACCTCTACCGTCGTGTCATCAACCGCAACAACCGCCTGAAGCGCATGATCGACCTCGGCGCTCCGGAGATCATCGTCAACAACGAGAAGCGCATGCTTCAGGAATCCGTTGACGCACTGTTCGACAACGGGCGTCGCGGCCGCCCGGTCACTGGTCCGGGTAACCGCCCGCTGAAGTCCCTGAGCGACCTGCTCAAGGGTAAGCAGGGTCGTTTCCGTCAGAACCTGCTGGGTAAGCGTGTTGACTACTCCGGCCGTTCGGTTATTATCGTCGGCCCGCAGCTGAAGCTGCACCAGTGTGGTCTGCCGAAGCTGATGGCACTTGAGCTGTTCAAGCCGTTCGTGATGAAGGAGCTCGTGGCCAAGAGCTACGCGCAGAACATCAAGAGCGCGAAGCGCATGGTTGAGCGTCAGCGCCCAGAGGTGTGGGACGTCCTCGAAGATGTCATTACCGGGCACCCGGTTCTGCTGAACCGTGCACCTACGCTGCACCGCCTGGGTATTCAGGCGTTCGAGCCGGTCCTGGTTGAGGGTAAGGCAATTCAGCTGCACCCACTGGCTTGTGAGGCTTTCAACGCCGACTTCGACGGTGACCAGATGGCAGTCCACCTGCCGCTGTCCGCTGAAGCGCAGGCCGAGGCTCGTGTCCTGATGCTGTCCTCGAACAACATTCTGTCGCCGGCTTCCGGTAAGCCGCTGGCTATGCCGCGTCTGGACATGGTCACTGGCCTGTACTTCCTGACGCTGGAGAAGCCAGAGCTGCCGGGTGGCCACCAGGATGCCACCGAGGACGCACCGGAGCAGGGTATTTACACCAGCCCGGCCGAAGCCATCATGGCTTACGACCGCGGTGCAATTGGCCTGCAGAGCCCGATTAAGGTTCGCATCAGCCACCTGCGTCCGCCGGCTGAGATTGAATCCGAGCAGTTCCCAGACGGTTGGAACAAGGGCGATACTTGGCTGGCTTCGACCACGCTGGGCCGCGTTATGTTCAACGACCTGCTGCCGTGGAACTACCCATACGTCGAAGGCGTTATGGCTAAGAAGCCGCAGGCTGCGATCATCAACGACTTGGCTGCCAAGTACCCGATGATCACGGTCGCTCAGACCGTCGACAAGCTCAAGGATGCTGGTTTCTACTGGGCTACCCGTTCTGGTGTCACCATTGCTATGTCTGACGTGCTGGTTCTCCCGAACAAGCGGGAGATCCTAAACGGCTACGAAGAGAAGGCCGCCACGGTGGAGAAGAAGTTCCGCCGCGGTAAGCTCTCGGCTGCTGAGCGTCACGAGTCGCTGGTTAACCTGTGGAAGGCCGCGACGGCTGAGGTCGGTGAAAAGGTCGAGGCTCTGTACCCGGATGACAACCCGATTCCGATGATCGTGAAGTCGGGTGCGGCCGGTAACATGGGCCAGATTCACTCGCTGGCCGGCATGAAGGGTATGGTTACGAACCCTCGTGGTGAATACATCACCCGTCCGATTAAGACCTCCTTCCGCGAAGGCCTGTCGGTTCTCGAGTACTTCAACAACTCGCACGGTTCCCGTAAGGGTCTGGCCGATACCGCGCTTCGTACCGCTGACTCGGGTTACCTGACCCGTCGTCTGGTTGACGTTGCACAGGACGTCATCGTTCGCGAAGAGGACTGTGGTACCCACGATGGTGTCATTGTCGAGATTGGCGAGGATGTTCTGGACGCAGCCGGCAACCCGACCGGCGAGATCCGTCGTGCGAAGTATGCCGAGACCGCCGCGATTGCTCGTGTGCTGGCAGCCGATGTCACCGACGCTGAGGGCAATGTCCTTATCGCAGCTGACACCGACCTGAACGACGACCACATCACCCTGGCTCTCAGCCACGGTGTCAAGGAAGTCAAGGTCCGCTCGGTTCTGACCTGTTCCACCGCAACCGGTGTCTGTGCCAAGTGCTACGGTCGCTCGATGGCAACCGGCAAGCTGGTCGACATCGGAGAGGCTGTCGGTATTGTCGCTGCGCAGTCCATTGGTGAGCCGGGTACCCAGCTGACCATGCGTACGTTCCACCAGGGTGGTGTCGGCGGCGACATTACCGGTGGTCTGCCGCGTGTCCAGGAGCTGTTCGAGGCCCGCGTGCCGAAGAACAAGGCTCCACTGGTCCGCGAAAACGGTCGCGTGCGCCTGGAGGAGGACGAGCACTTCTACACGCTCACCCTCATCCCGGATGCCAACAGCGAAGACGAGGTTGTTTACGACAAGCTGTCCAAGCGTCAGGGCCTGGCTGAGATCACCGTCGATGGCCGTCGTCGCGCCATCCGCGATGGTGACCACGTGGTCAAGGGTCAGCAGCTGCTCAAGGGCGCTGCCGATCCGCACGAGGTCCTCGAGGTTCTGGGCCGCCGAGGCGTCCAGCGCCACCTCATCGAGGAAGTCCAGTCGGTCTACCGTGATCAGGGTGTGGCCATTCACGACAAGCACATCGAGGTTATCGTCAGCCAGATGCTGCGCCGCGTGATTGTGTCTAAGCCAGGTGACTCCGAACTGCTGCCAGGTGCACTGGTCGAGCGCTCCACGGTCATGGCGAAGAACCGCGAGATTGTCGCCTCCGGTGGCAGCGTCATCGAAGGCCGCCGCGTGCTGATGGGTATTACCAAGGCATCGCTGGCCACCGAGTCCTGGCTGTCCGCCGCCTCCTTCCAGGAGACGACGCGCGTGCTTACCGACGCCGCTATCAACAAGCGCTCGGATAAGCTCATCGGCCTGAAGGAGAACGTGATCATCGGTAAGCTGATTCCGGCTGGTACGGGTATCTCGCGCTACCGCAACATCACGGTTGAGCCGACTGAGGAAGCTGCCCGCCAGGCAGCCGCTCCGTTCGCTTCCTTCGGTGAGGGCTTCTACGGCGCCGAGGACACCTACGGCATCGACCAGGTCGGTTCCGCAGTTCCGCTGGATGACATCGGAACCTTCGAGTAAAAATCAATAGCTTTGCGGCAGCGGCTGGGGGAGCGGGAGAATTCCCTCGGTCACTGTCTGGCAAAGCACCTCGCCTGACAGTTGGGGCTTCGTGCGCTAACTGTTAGGTGGCAACCGGAAAAATCCTCCGGCACAGTTGTGGCTTACTAGCGGATTGCTAGTTCGTCACGGTCGTGCCGGAGGATTTTTCTTTGTCGAGGCAACCCAACTGGAAAACTCGGCTGGAGACTGAAGAAAGGCGATAGGAACAGAGGCAGGGGCAGGGGAGGGAGGGCTAGGGGGTCCGTCCCGGCCTCCCTCCTCTACATCTTGAAAGCCTCTGCAATCGGGGTGTTGCCCTCGTTGAAGTTAATCATGCGACCAACGGTAGCCTCGTTGAACACGGTCTGCGCGATGACATTGGCAACGGTCGCACGAGCGACCTCGCCTGCCTTGTCCGCCGTGGTGTCGATGGAATCCTGGCCCTCGTTGAGCGTGAGCGCACTCGGGCCGAGAATGGTCCATTCCAGGTTTGAAGAGCGCAGCGCTTCGTCGGCTGCAGCCTTGGACTCGGCATAGGCAAAGAAGCTGTGATCCTCTGGAACGCCATGGTCGTGGCCCGCACCAAAGTAAGAGACCATCACGTAGCGCTTAACGCCAGCCTGCTCGGCTGCGGCAATCGAAGTAATAGCTGCGTCGCGGTCGATCGCGTACGTCCGTTCTGGTGAACCTCCACCAGCGCCGGCGGACCAAATCACAGCGTCGTGCCCGCTGAGAAGGTCCGCAAACTGTTCGGTCGAGAGACTGGCGATGTCGTAAACGGCTGGTGTGGCGCCGAGAGCCTCGATATCCGGAACCTGGTCGGGGTTGCGAATAACAGACGTGACCTCGTAGCCATCGTCGATAAGTAGGGGAGTAGCGATTTGGGCCACCTTGCCGTGGCCGCCAATGACAATAACCTTCTTAGACATGTCCCCACCTATACGCTGCCAGTACACTGCTGGCAATGAAGAAGGCATTCGCCTGTGGTGAACATGGCGATTAAGTTTCTCCAGCGCTGATGCAGGACAGTACTATGGGCAAACCGAACGGACGGCAGAATTGGCCGAGTTATCGATTCAAACCGGCATAGTAACGTCTGCGTCTTTTGGGGCGAGGCGCGCCGTGCTGAACACCCAAAAATTTGATCACCAAGCCCACAAGGGCTCAAAGTGCTTGAAATTTATAGGCCATTACCAGGCTGTTTGGACTAAACCCGCAGCTCGCGTACTGTTATACAACGATCCCAGAAAAGAATTGGGAACTTGAGACATTACCCAGTAGGCCAGCGAGAGCGGCTGACTGGGTTTCGCACGTTCAAAATCCCTCCATTTCTTGCGTTCAACCGATGGGCTCACCACTGGATGAGTAATAACTTTTCTTGTGATGCATTCACACGGAAGGTGGTTACTCCGCTGCGGTTGGCATCGGTCGTGAGAATGTCCAGCGAGGATTGAAAACAGAAAGAGGCTTCATGCCCACTATTCAGCAGCTGGTCCGCAAGGGCCGCCATGACAAGAAGGCTAAGGTTGCAACCGCAGCTCTGAAGGGTTCCCCTCAGCGCCGCGGCGTTTGCACCCGTGTTTACACCACCACCCCGAAGAAGCCGAACTCGGCTCTTCGTAAGGTCGCTCGTGTCCGCCTGACCTCCGGTGTCGAGGTTTCGGCTTACATTCCGGGTGAGGGCCACAACCTGCAGGAGCACTCCATGGTGCTCGTTCGCGGTGGTCGTGTTAAGGACCTCCCGGGTGTCCGCTACAAGATCGTCCGTGGTTCCCTTGACACCCAGGGCGTCAAGGACCGCAAGCAGGCTCGTTCCCGCTACGGCGCAAAGAAGGAGAAGTAAGCCATGCCACGTAAGGGCCCAGTACAGAAGCGTCCTGTCGTCAACGACCCGGTCTACGGCTCCCCTCTGGTGTCGCAGCTGGTCAACAAGGTTCTGATCGACGGTAAGAAGTCGACTGCAGAGCGCATCGTCTACGGTGCACTTGAGATGTGCGAAGAGAAGACCGGTACTGATCCGGTGCTGACTCTGAAGCGCGCAATCGAGAACGTCAAGCCGGCTCTTGAGGTTCGTTCCCGCCGTGTTGGTGGCGCCACCTACCAGGTCCCGGTCGAGGTTCGCCCGGGCCGCGGCACCACGCTGGCACTGCGCTGGCTGCTGATGTTCTCCCGTCAGCGCCGTGAGAACACCATGACCGAGCGTCTCGCTAACGAGATCCTCGATGCATCCAACGGCCTGGGTGCATCCGTCAAGCGTCGTGAGGACACTCACAAGATGGCGGAAGCTAACCGCGCATTCGCTCACTACCGCTGGTAATCGCTTATCGACGGAGGCCGCGAGTGGTCACCGTCGTAAAGCAGCTGCCGGTATGTCAACGGCGCGCGTCGGTCGAGGTCCACAGATCTTTAAGGGTCACTCAATAGGGGCCAGCCCGGCGCTTACACCCGATGTCTTGCGTAGAATTTACGCAATAGGTGTACGTCACGGCGCGACTTCGCGCCAAGACGGTGGCATTATAGATAAAGCAAACCCGACCGACGGCGGATTTGACGGCCAATTGCAATCCCGTGATTGAGTCTCACCGCCAAACCGATTTGAAACGAGTGGGGAATCAAGTGGCTGAAGGTGCACTTCCCGTAAAGAAGGACCTCCACAAGGTCCGCAACATCGGCATCATGGCGCACATCGATGCTGGTAAGACGACTACGACCGAGCGCATCCTGTACTACACGGGTATTAACCGCAAGGTCGGCGAGACTCACGATGGTGCGTCCACAACCGACTGGATGGAGCAGGAGAAGGAGCGCGGTATTACCATTACCTCCGCTGCTGTGACCTGTTTCTGGAACGACAACCAGATCAACATCATCGATACCCCGGGCCACGTCGACTTCACCGTTGAGGTTGAGCGTTCCCTGCGTGTGCTCGACGGTGCCGTCGCAGTCTTCGACGGTAAGGAAGGTGTCGAGCCGCAGTCTGAGCAGGTTTGGCGCCAGGCTCAGAAGTACGATGTCCCGCGTATTTGCTTCGTCAACAAGATGGACAAGCTGGGCGCTGACTTCTACTACACCGTTGGCACCATCGTTGACCGCCTCGGTGCTAAGCCGTTGGTTATGCAGCTGCCGATTGGCGCTGAGGATGACTTCGACGGCGTTGTTGACCTGCTGGAGATGAAGGCCCTCATGTGGCCGGGCAAGGTTGAGATCGGCACTCCTGCGCAGGTCGAGGAGATTCCGGCGGACATGGTCGACAAGGCTAACGAGTACCGTGAGAAGCTCATTGAGACCGTCGCTGAGTCCGACGAGGAGCTCATGGAGAAGTACTTCGGTGGCGAAGAGCTGACCATGGACGAGATCAAGGGTGCCATCCGCAAGATGGTCCTGAACTCTGAGGTCTACCCGGTCTACTGTGGTACCGCTTACAAGAACAAGGGTGTTGAGCCGCTGCTCGACGCTGTCATTGACTTCCTGCCGAATCCGCTGGACATCGGTGAAGTTCACGGCCACCAGATGGGCGACGAGGACGTCGATATGGTCCGTAAGCCGTCTAAGGATGAGCCGTTCTCCGCTCTCGCATTCAAGATCGCTGCTCACCCATTCTTCGGCAAGCTGACCTTCGTCCGCGTTTATTCCGGTCGCGTGGAGCCTGGTCAGCAGGTCCTGAACGCCACCAAGGACAAGAAGGAGCGCGTCGGTAAGCTGTTCCAGATGCACGCCAACAAGGAGAACCCTGTTGACGAGGCAGTGGCAGGTAACATCTACGCCTTCATCGGTCTAAAGGACACCACCACCGGTGACACCCTGTGTGCACAGGATGCTCCGATTGTTCTGGAGTCCATGTCCTTCCCGGATCCGGTTATCGACGTTGCTATTGAGCCCAAGTCCAAGGCCGACCAGGAGAAGCTGAGTACCGCTATTCAGCGTCTGGCTGAAGAGGATCCGACCTTCACTGTTCACCTGGATGAGGAAACCGGCCAGACCGTTATCGGCGGTATGGGCGAGCTCCATCTCGACGTCCTGGTTGACCGCATGAAGCGCGAGTTCAAGGTTGAAGCAAACATCGGTAACCCGCAGGTTGCTTACCGTGAGACCATCCGCAAGCCGGTCGAGAAGTTCGAGTACACCCACAAGAAGCAGACCGGTGGTTCGGGTCAGTTCGCCCGCGTCATTATTGCTCTGGAGCCGTACGCTCCGGCTACTGACGAGGTGGAAGAGGGCGAGTCCACCACTTACAAGTTTGTCAACGAGGTCACTGGTGGTCGTGTTCCGAAGGAATACATCCCGTCTGTCGACGCTGGTATTCAGGACGCAATGCAGTACGGTACCCTCGCTGGCTACCCGCTGGTGAACATCAAGGCAACCCTGCTCGATGGTGCTTACCACGAAGTTGACTCCTCTGAAATGGCCTTCAAGATCGCTGGTCAGCAGGCTATGAAGGAAGCTGTTCAGAAGGCTAAGCCGGTCCTGCTCGAGCCGATGATGGCCGTTGAGGTCATTACTCCGGAAGAGTACATGGGCGAAGTTATCGGTGACATCAACTCCCGTCGTGGCCAGGTCAACTCCATGGAAGACCGCACCGGCGTCAAGGCTGTCAAGGCTCTGGTTCCGCTGTCCGAGATGTTCGGCTACGTTGGTGACCTGCGCTCCAAGACCCAGGGTCGCGCTAACTACACCATGATCTTCGACTCCTACGCTGAGGTTCCGTCCTCCGTGGCCGAGGAGATCATTGCAGCTCGTACCGGCGCTTAAATCACGCCGGTAGGGTGGGGCACTCAATCAGAGCTGACCCCATCCCTGCACGCACTGCACTGTCACTCTCGTTAGAGGACGCAGTGCGAGGGTCTGCAGCTTTAATAGATTCCCTTTAGCTTTGACTGTGCTGAGACATCGTCAGACTGTTGGCGTGTGTTAGCACAGGGAAGCTCTAGGGGGTAGCTGCTCGCAATTCATATCGTTGGGCGATTTTAAATCGCAGCTCAAATATCTAGCATTTATGCAGGTAAATGACGATATGAGTTGCTGGCCGTTACCCACCCTTAACTAGGGGGTTGGTCTGGTTTGGAAAACTCCAGTATCCTGCCCTAGTATCGAGTAACTGGCACAGTGAAAGAATAGTGCTCTTTTGCGCGCGCACGTTCCGAAGTCGTAAGCGAACAGCTTGAAGGCTTCTGATGTTGTGAAGGCGGATTGAGTGACCACAAAATTGTGGCTGCGAGAGTCGTGGCCACCTAGACCTCCAGGAGGACTAAAAGTGGCAAAGGCGAAGTTCGAGCGTACGAAGCCGCACGTCAACATCGGTACCATTGGTCACGTTGACCACGGTAAGACCACCACTACCGCCGCTATCACCAAGGTTCTGGCTGACAAGTTCCCGGACCTGAACGAGTCGTTCGCTTACGATGCCATCGATAAGGCACCGGAAGAGAAGGAACGTGGCATTACCATCAACGTTTCCCACGTTGAGTACCAGACGGAGAAGCGCCACTACGCTCACGTCGATGCCCCGGGCCACGCCGACTACATCAAGAACATGATTACCGGTGCTGCTCAGATGGACGGCGCAATCCTGGTTGTCGCTGCTACTGACGGCCCGATGCCGCAGACTCGCGAGCACGTTCTGCTGGCTCGCCAGGTTGGCGTTCCGTACATCCTCGTTGCGCTGAACAAGTGCGACATGGTCGACGACGAAGAGATCATCGAGCTCGTCGAGATGGAGGTCCGCGAGCTGCTGGCTGAGCAGGACTACGACGAGGAAGCTCCGATCGTCCACATCTCCGCACTGAAGGCTCTTGAGGGCGAAGAGAAGTGGGTCAACTCCATCGTCGAGCTGATGGAAGCTTGCGACGAGAACATCCCGGATCCGGTTCGCGAGACCGACAAGCCGTTCCTGATGCCGATTGAGGACATCTTCACCATTACCGGTCGCGGCACCGTTGCTACCGGTCGTGTTGAGCGCGGCGTTCTGAACGTTAACGACGAGGTCGAGATTCTGGGCATCAAGGAGAAGTCCCAGAAGACCACCGTTACCGGTATCGAGATGTTCCGCAAGCTGCTGGATTCCGCTGAGGCTGGCGACAACTGTGGTCTGCTGCTCCGCGGTACCAAGCGTGAGGACATCGAGCGCGGTCAGATCGTTGCTAAGCCGGGCGCTTACACCCCGCACACCGAGTTCGAGGGTTCCGTCTACATCCTGTCCAAGGATGAGGGCGGCCGTCACACCCCGTTCTTCGACAACTACCGTCCGCAGTTCTACTTCCGCACCACCGACGTCACCGGCGTCGTTTCCCTGCCGGAAGGTGTCGAGATGGTCATGCCGGGCGACAACGTTGACATGTCTGTCAAGCTGATCCAGCCGGTCGCAATGGACGAGGGCCTGCGCTTCGCTATCCGCGAGGGTGGCCGCACCGTCGGCGCTGGCCGCGTTACCAAGATCGTTAAGTAAGTCTTTTCCCCATAGGGGAAATGCTTTAACTTAAGTCTTAGAAGAATCCCGACTCCGCGTAAGCGGAAGTCGGGATTTTTTGTATCTGTACATAGACGACACTAGACCGGGCGGGGGGCGGCGCAATAGCCGTCGTCAAGCAGACTGTGCCGTAGTGGGTGTGATGTACGTTGCACTTTGGAATCGTGATTTTACATTCGTAGCCCGGACGTGCTTTAATACGGAGGTTGCTTTAACAAAGGCGTTCGCGCCAATTGTTGTATCAGGCCCAGTTGGGAACCAGTACGAAATTGGACATAGCGCCTATGGTAAGGCGAGCATGACCACGTAGGGAAGTTTCTTCCCGATCGTGCCTCACGGAGAAAATGGGCGACACGCCCGACCGCGGGGGTCGGAGGTGGCATGGCAAATTAACAGCGGCAGTAGGCAAATGAAGAGCCCCACGAGGGGGACTTGTTTTCCACTGGGATTTGAGTGCAAGGCGTTATTCGTCCGCTCGGGTCATGGCCAAAAGTTAATTTGCCATGACGATCGAAGACGAAATCGCTTTGAAGTAATGCACAACCCAGTTTTAATTTCTGGCGCTGGCCATAGTTGCTGACGGCGTCGAGAAACATTGACAGGGTCGACGCCCCTTTAATTGGGGCGCGCCGACCGAGGAGAGGACAAGCGTGGCCGGACAGAAGATCCGCATCAGGCTCAAGGCCTACGACCACGAGGCTATCGACGCTTCTGCGCGAAAGATCGTGGAGACCGTTACCCGTACGGGTGCACGCGTCGTTGGCCCAGTGCCGTTGCCAACCGAAAAGAACGTTTACTGCGTTATCCGTTCGCCGCACAAGTACAAGGACTCGCGCGAGCACTTCGAGATGCGCACTCACAAGCGTCTGATCGACATTCTCGATCCAACGCCGAAGACAGTCGATGCACTTATGCGCATTGACCTTCCGGCAAGTGTCGATGTGAACATTCAGTGATCCTGGACTTTTGGTAGCGGAGACAAGATAAATGAGTGAAAACGAGATCAAGGGCATCCTGGGCACGAAGCTCGGTATGACTCAGATCTTCGACGAGGAGAACCGCGTTGTTCCGGTTACCGTCGTTGAGGCTGGGCCGTGCGTAGTGACTCAGGTGCGCACTAAGGAAACCGACGGCTACGACGCCGTCCAGATTGCATACGGCGAAATTGACCCGCGAAAGGTCAACAAGCCGGAGGCCGGCCACTTCAAGAAGGCCGGTGTGACCCCGCGTCGCCACAGCGTTGAGATTCGCACCCCGGACGCTTCCTCTTACGAGGTCGGCCAGTCCGTTGGTGTCGATATCTTCGGCGAAATTGAGTACGTCGACGTCACTGGTACCTCTAAGGGCCACGGCTTCGCCGGTGGTATGAAGCGCCACGGCTTTGCTGGCCAGGGTGCCGCTCACGGTAACCAGGCTGCTCACCGTCGTGTTGGTGGCATTGGCGCTTGCGCCACGCCAGGACGCGTCTTCAAGGGCAAGCGCATGGCAGGCCGCATGGGTAACGACCGGGTCACGACCCAGAACCTGAAGATCCAGAAGGTTGACGCTGACGCGAACCTGCTGCTCATCAAGGGCGCAGTTCCGGGTGCACGCGGCGGCCTGCTGGTTGTTAAGACTGCCACGAAGGGTGGTGCTCACGCATGACCAACCTCAAGCTAGACGTACACACCGCTGAAGGCGGCGTGAACGGTTCGGTTGAGCTTCCTGCTTCCGTGTTCGACGCGGAGGTGTCCATCGCCCTGATGCACCAGGTTGTTGTCGCGCAGCGTGCAGCAGCTCGCCAGGGCACCCACAAGGTCAAGACCCGCGGTGAGGTTCGCGGCGGTGGCCGCAAGCCGTGGCGCCAGAAGGGTACCGGTCGCGCTCGTCAGGGTTCGATCCGTGCTCCGCACTGGACCGGCGGTGGCGTTGTCCACGGCCCGGTGCCGCGCGATTACAGCCAGCGCACCCCGAAGAAGATGATTGCAGCTGCTCTGCGCGGCGCACTCTCTGACCGTGCTCGCCACGACCGCATCCACGTTGTCGAGGAACTGGTCCCAGGCCAGACCCCGTCCACCAAGGCAGCTCGTACTTTCGTCGAGCGTCTGACTGAGCGCCGCAACGTGCTCGTCGTTCTGCCGCGCGAGGACGTCAACTCGTGGAAGTCGGTTCGTAACCTGCCAGGTGTCCACATTCTGTCTGAGGATCAGCTGAACACCTACGATGTTCTGAAGGCCGATGACGTTATCTTCGCCGTTCAGGCACTCAATGACTTCATCACTCGCACCGCCGGTAAGGAGGAGAAGTAATGGCTACCATCGCAGATCCCCGCGACATCATTGTTGCACCGGTAGTGTCTGAGAAGTCCTATGGACTCATGGAGCAGGGCGTTTACACGTTCCTGGTCCACACCGACGCTAACAAGACCCAGATCAAGATCGCGGTCCAGGAGATTTTCGGTGCCAAGGTCGCTTCCGTCAACACCCTCAACCGTGAGGGCAAGCGCAAGCGTTCCCGCACCGGCTACGGCAAGCGCAAGAACACCAAGCGCGCCTACGTGACTCTCGCGGCCGGCAGCGATCCCATCGACATCTTCGGCGGTTCGGCAGCCTAGCCGCTAGCCGACGAGGAAGTTAAGGAAGAGCAAAAGTATGGCTATTCGTAAGTACAAGCCGACTACGCCGGGTCGCCGCCAGAGCTCCGTCTCCGAGTTCAGCGAGATTACTCGCTCGACTCCTGAGAAGTCTCTGCTGCGCCCGCTGTCGAAGACTGGTGGCCGTAACGTTCACGGTCACATCACCACTCGCCACAAGGGTGGCGGACACAAGCGCCAGTACCGTGTCATCGACTTCCGTCGTAATGACAAGGACGGCATTCCGGCAAAGGTCGCTCACATCGAGTACGACCCGAACCGTACCGCCAACATCGCACTGCTGCACTATGCAGACGGTGAGAAGCGCTACATCATCGCTCCGAAGAACCTGAAGCAGGGTGCCATCGTTGAGTCCGGCGCTAATGCCGACATCAAGGTTGGTAACAACCTGCCGCTGCGCAACATCCCGACCGGTTCCACCATTCACTGCGTGGAGCTCAAGCCAGGCGCTGGTGCACAGCTGGCACGTTCTGCTGGTGCTTCTATTCAGCTTCTCGGTAAGGAAGGCAAGTACGCAGTTCTGCGTATGCCGTCCTCTGAGATCCGTCGCGTCGACGCACGTTGCCGTGCAACCGTCGGTGAGGTCGGAAACCAGGATCAGATCAACATCCGTTGGGGCAAGGCCGGCCGTATGCGCTGGAAGGGCTGGCGCCCGACTGTCCGCGGTGTTGTCATGAACCCGGTCGACCACCCGCACGGTGGTGGTGAGGGTAAGACCTCCGGTGGTCGCCACCCGGTTTCCCCGTGGGGCCAGAAGGAAGGCCGCACCCGTAAGCCGAACCGTCCGAGCGACCAGCTGATCGTTCGTCGCCGTCGTACCAACAAGAATAAGAAGCGCTAAGGAGGGAACTGAGAATGCCACGCAGCCTTAAGAAGGGCCCGTTCGTCGATGAGCACCTCCTCGCGAAGGTCGATGCACAGAACGAGAAGGGCACCAAGCAGGTCATTAAGACCTGGTCTCGCCGCTCCACGATTCTCCCCGATTTCATCGGCCACACCTTCGCCGTTCACGACGGTCGCAAGCACGTGCCGGTGTTCGTGGATGACTCTATGGTCGGCCACAAGCTGGGCGAATTCGCCCCGACCAAGACCTTCAAGGGTCACGTCAAGGATGACAAGAAGGGACGTCGATAAGCCATGAGCAACGACATTACTTCTGCACGCGCAACTGCGCGCTTCGTCCGCGTTACTCCGATGAAGGCACGTCGCGTCCTGGACACCGTTCGCGGTAAGTCCGTCGACGAGGCACTGAACATCCTGGAGTACGCTCCGCAGGGTGCTGCTGATCCGGTCGCCAAGGTTGTTGCGTCTGCAGCTGCAAACGCTGAGAACAACTTCGGCCTGGACCGTCGTACTCTGGTCATCTCCGAGGCTTACGCCAACGAGGGACCGACCATGAAGCGCTTCCGCCCGCGTGCGCAGGGCCGTGCTTTCCACGTCCGCAAGCGCACCAGCCACATCACCGTGGTCGTCGAGAGCCAGAAGGAAGGTGACCGATAGTGGGACAGAAGATCCATCCACACGGTCTTCGCCTCGGTATTTCCAGCGACTGGAAGTCCCGCTGGTACGCCGACAAGCAGTACGCTGACTACCTGGCCGAGGACATCAAGATCCGCGATCTGCTGTCCACCGGTCTTGAGCGCGCCGGCATCTCCGATGTCGTTATCGAGCGCACCCGTGATCGCGTGCGTGTGGACATCCACACCGCACGCCCGGGCATTGTTATCGGTCGTCGTGGCTCCGAGGCTGACCGCATCCGCGGCCAGCTCGAGAAGCTCACCGGCAAGCAGGTTCAGCTGAACATCCTCGAGGTCAAGAACATTGACGCGGATGCGAAGCTGGTCGCTCAGTCCATCGCTGAGCAGCTCGCCAACCGTGTCGCTTTCCGTCGTGCAATGCGCAAGGCTATCCAGTCTGCAATGCGTCAGCCGCACGTCAAGGGCATCAAGGTTGTCTGCTCCGGTCGTCTCGGCGGTGCCGAGATGGGCCGCACCGAGCGCTACCACGAGGGTCGCGTTCCGCTGCACACCCTGCGTGCGGAGATCGACTACGGCACCCACGAGGCTCACACCACCTTCGGCCGCATTGGCGTCAAGGTGTGGATCTACAAGGGTGACGTGATCGGTGGCCGTCGCGAGTCCGAGATCAACGCCGGCAACGACCGCCAGCGTCGCGGCAACGACCGTCCGCGTCGTGGTGGCAAGCGTCGTCAGCGTGCATCTGAGAAGAAGGAGGGCTAATTCATGCTCATCCCGAAGCGCGTTAAGTTCCGTCGCCAGCACCGCCCGACCCGTTCTGGTATGTCCAAGGGCGGCAACAAGGTGACTTTCGGTGACTACGGTCTCCAGGCTCTCGAGCCGGCCTACATCACCAACCGTCAGATTGAGGCAGCGCGTATTGCCATCAACCGCCACGTCAAGCGTGGTGGTAAGGTCTGGATCCAGATTTTCCCGGACCGTCCGCTGACCCAGAAGCCACTGGGTGTTCGTATGGGTTCCGGTAAGGGCCCGGTCGAGAAGTGGATTGCAAACGTCAAGCCGGGTCGCATCATGTTCGAGATGTCCTACCCGGACGAGGCAACTGCTGTCGAGGCACTGAAGCGCGCAGGCGCTAAGCTGCCGATTAAGACCCGAATCGTTCGGAAGGAGGATCAGTACTGATGTCGAACGGCATTCCCGCCCACGAGCTTCGCTCGCTGGATAACGATGACCTGGTTGCCAAGCTCAAGGAGTCTAAGGAGGAGCTGTTCAACCTCCGTTTCCAGAGCGCTACCGGTCAGCTGACCAACAACCGCCGTCTCCGCACTGTCCGCAAGGATATTGCTCGCATTTACACCGTTATGCGTGAGCGCGAGCTCGGCCTGTCTGCTGCACCAACCGATGGTGATGCAGCATGAGTGAGGAAAACATGAACACCACCGAGGCTGGCGCACGCAAGGTGCGCACCGGTTACGTCGTGTCCGACAAGATGCAGAAGACCATCGTCGTCGAGCTCGAGGACCGCAAGCAGCACGCCCTGTACGGCAAGATCATGCGCACGAACTCTAAGGTCAAGGCGCACGACGAGAACGAAGAGGCTGGCGTGGGCGACCGCGTCCGCATCGAAGAGTGCCGTCCGCTCTCCAAGGACAAGCACTACCGCCTGATCGAGATCATCGAGAAGGCTAAGTAAGACCCGTCAGCTGAGCAATCAGCTCGGGCTTTACGACGAGAACCCCGTCGCGGGAAACACGAAAGTGTTTTCTGTGGCGGGGTTTTGTTTTTTTAGAAAGCCATGTTCCTTTGTATTTCTAGTCCGCTCAGTCCAGGTTTGATGGGTTTTTATCTCTGATAGCATTGGCCAGGATTTGTGCTTTGTGAGGGGAGAAGTTCGGTGACTACTGACGTGACCAGGATTGATGATCGAGATCTTGAGTCCGCGCTTCGCTCACATGACGTGGCTACGCTGTCGCGGCTCTTAACTGATATTGAACCCAAGGCTGCCGCTCGAAAGATGCGCCGCCTCAGCCATGGGGAACGTGCGCTGTTCTACCGCACACTGCCGAAAGACACGGCGGTTGAAACCTTCGATGAGCTGAACTCGGCTCTGCAGGCGCACCTGATTGACAGCCTCCGTGATCCTGAAGTCACCGCAGTTTTCGCGGAGATGGAACCGGACGATCGAGCAGAGCTGCTCGACGAGCTTCCTGCGTCTGTCGCTGCAAAACTGCTTGCCGATCTGCCGGATGATGAGCGAGAGCTAACCAACATCGTCCTCGGCTACCCCGACGGTTCCATTGGGCGTCGGATGAGCCCGGAGCTGGTGTCGCTTCACGACGATATGACGGTGGGGGAGGCTCTGGAGACCGTCTACAAGCATCTGGATGATGCCGAATCCATCTACACGCTGCCGGTGTCGAACCGGAACCGTCGGCTGGTGGGCGTGGTTAGCCTTCGTGAACTGATGCGCGCCAGCAGTGATATCCATGTTGCGGCTATCTTGCGGAAGGCTGATTACGCAGAAGCTACCGAACTCGAAGAGAAGGTAGCCCGCATGTGCGCTGATCGTAAGCGCCTAGCTCTGCCGATTGTCGACAGCGAGCGGCGTGTTATCGGTCTGCTCACGGTGGACGACGCCCTCCGGATTCTGGAAGAGGCAGACTCCGAGGACCAAGCTCGTATTTCCGGTTCTGAGCCTCTGCGCTTGCCCTATCTCGCGACGCCCATTTTCGAGATTGTTCGCTCTCGTGTGGTGTGGCTGCTCGTGCTTGCTATCGGTGCGACATTGACCGTGCAAGTCCTGGAAACTTTCGAAGAGACTCTTTCTCAGATGGTGGTTCTCTCGGTATTCGTGCCGCTGCTGATCGGTACAGGTGGCAATACCGGTAACCAGGCAGCAACCACGATTACGCGTGCGTTGGCGCTGGGGGATGTCCAACCCCGCGATATATTCAAAGTCATTCTCCGCGAGGTGAGAGTCGGTGCCTTCCTCGGTCTATTGCTTGGTACTCTCGGCCTGCTATTGGCTGGCTTGGTTTACGGCTGGGACATCGGCCTAGTGATTGGCCTGACGCTGCTGGGTATTTGTACTCTCGCGGCAACTGTCGGTGGCATCATGCCGCTGATTGGTAAGAAGTTCGGCATTGACCCAGCCGTCTTCGCTAACCCGTTCATTACAACTCTCGTCGATGCCTCCGGTCTAATCATCTACTTCCTGATCGCTAAGTCAGTATTGGGAATCTAGTCCCGTCGCGCAGGGGACGTCGGCGGTATAGAAAAGAGACCAACTGCGCCATAATGGTGGCCATGAGCAATGGCACCCACAATCACCGCACTTGGAAAGAAATTATCGCCGCCGATCCGCAGCATTCCCGCCGCTACGCCAACCGCTGGCGGGGATTCGTGCGCGAGGGCCGCGATATTGACGGCGAGGCGCGGTTGGTGGATGCAATGGCGCCACGCCACGCTCGAATCCTGGATGCCGGCTGTGGGCAGGGGCGCGTCGGCGGTTACCTGGCGAAGGCTAGTCATCGAGTCGTCGGTGTCGATGTCGACCCCTATCTCATCGACGAGGCAAAGCGACAGTTCCCGGATGCGACGTGGTTGGTAGGGGACTTGGCGCAATTGCCGCATGTGCTTGACGACGGGCTGGAGAACACACCCCACGATGACACGGCATCCGCCTTCGACGTCATCATTTGCCCCGGCAATGTGCTCACTTTCGTAGCGCCAGAAGACCGCGCGAAGGTACTGCAGGGCTTCGCGAAGATGCTGAATCCGGAGAACGGTCGTGCCATTATCGGCTTCGGCGCTGGCCGTGGTTGGGACTTTGCCGATTTTGAAACCACTGCGCAGAAGGCTGGGCTCACCGTGATTCAGCGTTATTCCACGTGGGATCTTCGTCCCTTTGACGATGAGTCTCAGTTCCTGGTTGCAGTGCTTGAGCGAGCTAAATAGAGCGGACTAAGTAGTGCCGCCTAGGAATCCTTGGCCAGCAGTTCCTCGACTTCGGTTTTCGTCGGCGGCTGAGCTCCCTTACGGGAGACAGTAATGGCAGCCGCGGCGGTCGCATAGTGCAGAATCTCGCGCCACTGATCTGGTGATACGGAAGTCAGGTCAGCGACTGTTAGGCCACGCTTGTCGAACTGTGCCAACAGCGCGCCCATAATTGTGTCCCCAGCACCGATGGTGTCAACGACATTCGCGTTGACGGCTGGGACATCGATGCGGTTTCCGTCGGCAAGCAAAGTGAGCCCATCGCCACCTCGGGTGATGACGGCGGCCGGAACTTTAGTCAGCGCCTCTTCGCCAAGGAACTCGACTTCCTCGTCCGAGAGCTTCAACAAATTGACGTAGGGGAGCAAGCTCATGAGGAATTCGCGGTGTGCATCCGTTGCGTAAATGGGGCGAATATTTGGATCCAAAGCGACCAGGGTGCCATTGGCCGCGAACTGTTTGAGCAATTCCGCGTACCGGCTGGCACCTGGTTCTAGCGCCAGTGACAGGGTGCCGAAGCATGCGATATTCGCATCGATGTGCTTCGGCTCCACCAACGGGGTGGCCGTGCCGTCGGTGTAAAAGGTGTACGTTGCAGAGCGATCGTCGTGGATGGTGGTTACCGCCAGAATGGTCGGCTCTGGGCCACGCTGAACGTAAGAGGTGTCGACCCCTTCGTTTTCCAAGTGCTTGACCAGCTCATTTCCGAAACCATCCGTGGACAGGCGGGACTGGAAAATAACATCCGCACCGAGGCGAGAGGCCGTAACCGCGACGTTGTAGGGGCCTCCGCCTAGCGCCGGCACGTGGTTATTGAGGCTGCCAGGAGATACCGGAACGAGGTCAACCAGACCTTCGCCGCAAACACAAATAGCCATGACTTCAATAATATCGGGGGGAGGGGTATGACCTATCGGTCGAATTACCATCTGTCACCGCCGCAGGGCCGACTGAATGACCCGAATGGCCTTTTCGTGGACGGCGAGACACTGCATGTGTCTACCAGCATGATCCATGCTTTCCACATGCGTCGAAGAGAACTGGGTGGGGGCATGCGTCCGCGTCGCTCACGACAGCCGAGCGGTGGCGTCATCATCCAGATGCGCTGTATCCGGACATGCCCTATGACAAGCATGGTTGTTATTCGGGCGGCGCGGCTGTTGATGGCGATGATGTGTGGCTCTTTTATACCGGAAACTTGAAGGCAGACGGACGCCGTATACCATCGCAGAATCGGGTGCGCGCGCTTGCTCCCTCCGGCCCGGAGGGTGGGATTCATCTTGCCGATTCTGGTTATCTCATGGATTCTGGCAACGATTGAGAAGTTCTTCCATAAGCGTCTCAAGGGCACTGTCGACTTTATGCTGACACCACTGTTGACGTTGCTCATCACTGGTTTCATCACCTTTGCCGCCATTGGTCCAGTACTGCGCACTGCAGGTGAATGGCTGGGTATTGGTCTGGCGAATCTGTACGAATTCGCGGGACCTGTGGGTGGCTTCTTGTTCGGCTTGGTCTACTCGCCAATTGTCATCACTGGTCTGCACCAGTCCTTCCCTCCAATCGAGTACATGCTGTGGGATCAGGGCGGCTCGTTCATTTTCGCGACGGCATCGATGGCCAATATCGCTCAAGGTGGTGCCGCACTGGCGGTGTACTTCCTGGCCAAGAGCGAGAAGCTCAAGAGGTTGGCAGGCGCCTCCGG
The DNA here is from genome assembly GCF_014335085.1 of Corynebacterium sp. LK26. Lineage (NCBI taxonomy): Bacteria > Bacillati > Actinomycetota > Actinomycetes > Mycobacteriales > Corynebacteriaceae > Corynebacterium > Corynebacterium sp. LK26. Next base: position 261,453 of record NZ_PDHB01000002.1, on the reverse strand, counting down.
TATGTCGGCGCTATTCGGTATTACCGAGCCGGCCATCTTCGGTGTGAACCTACGTTTGCGCTGGCCGTTTTACATCGGCATGGGTGCCTCGGCCATTGCCTCAACCATGAAGGATGAGCCGAAGTCAGAAACTGCTGCTGCACCTGCTGGTACCGGAGAAAAGAAGTAAATCTGCCTCTCTTCGACGGTGAATCGCAGTTCCTGGTTGCAGCGCCTAAGGGGGGTAGGGCGCTGTGACCGTCGTAAAGCGGTTGCGATTCCGCGTCAGCCTGTCGTTATTCTTTTATGCGAATAACTGCAATTAACGGCACGCAGGGAAAGGCTTCGGCGGTGATGCTATACGAAACGCTGGATACGGCTGGCGACAAGAAACAGGAACTGTTGACGCAGGACTACGGACGATTTGCCGTGCGAGCGGTCCTGGCGGGTATGTACCTGACGCTCGGGACGGCATTTGCTGCGGTGGCCGGGCAAGTAGCAGAGGGCGTCGCGCCGGGGACTGGGGGACTGGTTTTTGCGTGCCTATTCGGGGTTGGACTGTTCGCCATTGTGGTGCTCGGTGCAGAGCTGGCGACCGGCAGCATGATGTTTGTGTCCTGGTCCGCCGCACGCGGACGCATGGCGTGGGGAGTGGCCTTTCGAATGGTGGCCGTCGCTACGTTCTACAACTTCATCGGTGCGGCGATTGTGGCGCTGGTGCTCAGCCAGAGCGCCAAGCTCGGTGGGATCGATGACACACATCTGATTTCCACCTTGACTGAGGGGAAGCTGGCCAAGCCGTTCTTCGGCGCTTTCGTAGAGGCCATGGGTGCGAACTTCGTGGTCAATATGGCTGTCCTAGGTGCACTTCAAGCCAAAGAAATCATTTCGAAGTTCGCTGTGATTCTGCCGATCATTGCAGTGTTCGTCGGGCTCGGACTCGAGCACGTGATTGCGAACTTCTCGTTGTTTTCCTTGGCCTTTTTCGCTGATCCGCATCCTGCAGGCTTCGATGGTCTGCACATTACTGTTAACTGGGTGGCCGTGTGGCTGGGCAACTTCGTAGGTGGTGGCCTGGGAATCGGCGCGGTCTACGCCTGGTTGAACCAGACGAAGACCAGCTATGTTGACTAGTTTTTGAGCTTCGTCGCGTGCTAACCGGCCGCCTATCTGACGTCCTAACCGACAGCCTGCCCGAAGAGCAGACCGACGAAGTAGGAAACAATCAAACCGAGCGCACCACCAATTACCAGGCGCAGAGCAGCCTTGCCGGAGTGCGTGGAGCTGAGCTTGGCGCTGATGTAGCCGGTCAGGGCCAGAGTCACGATGGTGACAACGGTGACTGCGATTGCGCCAGAGGTGGGGCCGGTGAAAATCAGTGCCGCAATCATTGGCAGGATGGCGCCGAGCAGGAACGACAGTGCCGAAGAACCGGCAGCAGCCCAGGGGTTGGTAAGTTCCTCACCGTCAATGCCCAATTCCAGCTTTAGGTGAGCCGCCAGCGGATCGCTTTGTGCGATGCCGTGGGCAGCATCTTCGGCGATATGTTCTGGGATACCGTAGCTAGAGAGAATCCCCACGAGCTCTTTATGCTCTTCATCTGGAAAGTCTTTAAGCTCGGCCTTTTCTTTGGCAATGAGTGCTCGCTCGGTATCGCGCTGGGTTGAAACCGAAACGTATTCACCCAGAGCCATCGAGATAGCACCAGCGATAACGGCCGCGGCGCCAGCAGTCAGAATAGCTTCGCGAGAGGAACCTGCTGCAATCACGCTGAGCAAGATTAGAGCAGTGGAGACGATACCGTCGTTGGCTCCGAGGACTCCGGCGCGAAGCCAGTTGAGCTTCGCCGTCTCAGATGCCTTATGTGGTTCATGAGGATGTATGTGCGTGGTCATGGCAGGACCTTTCTCCCATGTCAGCCCCATGCCTACGGGTGGTACGAGGCCTCACCATCGATTTAATGCCGATTCGGACACATTCTCAACCAGTGAAGTGAAACGCGGGGAGTCCTCTCGCGCGCGTAGCTCTTATGGAAGTCGGTGTGAGCGTTTGTGGAGGTCGGCGCGCGTCAATGTCAACACCGCGGTCAGTGCAATCAATGCACAGGTCAACATCGAAATAGCCATCGAGAGGGGAAGATTGGAACCAAGCCCCACCAACGGGGAAACCGTGGCGGCCGCGAGGAACTGTGTGAAGCCCATGAGACCGGAACCTGAGCCAATTCCGATATCTCGAACCTCCTCAATTCCGAGTGCCGTGGCATTGGCGAAGATTAGCGGCATCATCGGTACCGTAATGAACAGCAACAGCCAAGTAGTGAAGAAGGTAATCCCGACGAGGGCATTAATAATCAGGCCTATCGACGCCACGAGCATGACCGTAAGGGCAACTAAAATGCCTTTGCGGGGATGAAGCCGGTTGATCATCTTGCCGTTGAGGATTGACACAAATGTCAACATCGCTGCATTGGATGCGAACACGAGAGAAAACTGAGTAGGGGTTAGCCCCAGCAGCTCCTGGAAGATAAAGGGTGACGCAGCGATATAGGAAAACATCACCGAGAAGCCACCAGCGAAAGCCAACAAGTAGCCGACAAATACTGGCCGCCGCAGCAGCCTGCCAATATTGGGCAGGAGATTGCGCAGAGCGCCTGTGGAGCGTCGCTCAGGCGGCAGGGTTTCCGGAACCATCAGGATCACAATCGCGACCATCGCGACGTTGATGGCTGCGAGAAACCAGAACACGCTGCGCCAGCCGAATGCGGGGCCTAGAAAACCGCCCACAAGGGGAGCGATTGCCGGGGCGATGGAGGAAATGCCCATCAGCGTGGAGAAAGCTCTCGCTGATGCCTTGCCCGTCAAGAGGTCTGGTACTACAGAACGAGCCAGAACAACTGTGGAGCCACCAGCTAACCCCTGGAACAGGCGCATTGCAATAAGCGTGCCAATATTCGGTGCTACTGCACAGAGGATTGACGAGCTCAAGAACACCAAAGTGGCAATGAGAAGCAGCTTCTTGCGGCCCAAACTATCGGAGAGAGCGCCAATGACGAGCTGTCCAGCAGCCATGCCAATCATGAAGGTTGTCAGCGTGAGCTGAACCATCGACTCGGTCGTGGAGAACTCGCGTGCAATCTCCACGAAGGATGCCAGATATGTATCTGCGCCGAACGGGGCGGCGGCGGATAACAAGGCCAACCCGGCAAGTAGCGATACCGGCAGCGTCTGTGCTGGCTGTGTCTGAGCGTTCCCGGAATGTTGATTTGTCACTGTCTCAGTATAGGGTTGCCGCAGAAGGCATAAACCATGTTGGGGGCATGAAACTAAGGGATTTTGTTGTCCCGCACGAACGTGCCATAATACACAGGTTGCGCGAAGCGACTGCGTGCTGCTCTCAACGGTCTAGAACCGTAGTAAGCACGAGGTCAAAGCGATAGGAAAGCTACCTCTAGCAGGTGCTTCCGTCGTAAAGCGTAAACGCAAGACATAAAGACCGCGTGCGTTTAGGACGGAAATCTGACGCACAATGCAACCAGGTCAGGAGAAACGCAGTGATTCAGCAGGAATCCCGTCTGCGCGTTGCCGACAACACTGGTGCACGTGAAATTCTGTGCATCCGCGTTCTCGGTGGCTCGACCCGACGCTTCGCTGGCATTGGCGACACCATTGTCGCAACTGTCAAGGAAGCTACTCCGGGCGGCAACGTCAAGGCAGGCGAAATTGTTAAGGCAGTTATCGTCCGTGCGAAGAAGGAGACCCGTCGTCCGGATGGCTCCTACATCTCGTTCGACGAGAATGCAGCTGTCATCATCAAGGCCGACGGTGAGCCAAAGGGCACCCGTATTTTCGGCCCGGTCGCGCGTGAGCTGCGTGACAAGAAGTTCATGAAGATTGTCTCGCTCGCACCGGAGGTGATTTAAGTGAAGATCCGTAAGGGCGATACCGTGCTGGTTATCTCCGGTCCGGACAAGGGTGCTCAGGGCAAGGTCATCGAGGCCTACCCGAAGCGCGACAAGGTCCTGGTCGAGGGCGTTAACCGTATCAAGAAGCACGTTGCAAACTCCGCTGCGGAGCGCGGCGCTTCCTCGGGTGGCATTGTCACTCAGGAAGCTCCGATTCACGTGTCGAACGTCATGCTGGTCGACGAAGATGGTACCCCGACTCGCGTCGGTTACCGCTTCGATGAGGACGGCAAGAAGGTTCGCATCTCCCGCCGTACCGGGAAGGACATCTAAGCATGAGCGAAAATTACACCCCTCGTCTGAAGGCCCGTTACCGCGATGAGATTCGCGGCAAGATGCAGGAAGAGTTCTCCTACGAGAACGTCATGCAGATTCCGGGCGTCACCAAGGTCGTCGTCAACATGGGCGTCGGCGCTGCTGCTCAGGACAAGAAGCAGATCAACGGTGCTATCAACGACCTGACTCTGATCACCGGTCAGAAGCCGGAGACCCGTCGTGCTCGCAAGTCGATCGCTAACTTCAAGCTTCGTGAAGGCGACGCCATCGGCGCTCGCGTCACCCTGCGTGGCGACCGTATGTGGGAGTTCCTGGATCGTCTGCTGACCGTGGCTCTGCCGCGAATCCGCGACTTCCGCGGTCTGTCTGATCAGCAGTTCGATGGTCACGGTAACTACACCTTCGGCCTGTCTGAGCAGACCATGTTCTACGAGATCGACGTTGACAAGATCGATCGCCCGCGCGGTATGGACATCACCGTCGTGACCACCGCTACCAACAACGAGGAAGGCCGCGCGCTGCTGCGCGAGCTGGGCTTCCCGTTCAAGAAGTAGTTTTGCCTCTTCGGTAGCTTTTGCCTAAAGCTCCGGATGCCGCTTGGCCTCCGGGGCTTTTTGCTGCTCTGTTAACTGCTTATGTTCGTGGGGGAGTGAGGTCGCTGTGCGGGGCCTGCGTAAAAGTTACCAGTGTTGCTGGTGGGAAAGTTGACCCTTTTTGGGGGTTGGAAATTAGTAAAGCCACAAGGTTTCTCAGTTGAAAGTTAGGCGTTTGTGATGATTTCGTTGTAAACTGCCATTCGTCATAGTGACGGCCGCCAAAATGCATTGTGGTCGTTATCAATTTGGGCAAGACTTAAGTGACTTCAGCTTCTGTGTGATTGAGCCAGTGGTTCTACACAGAGCGGTTCTTAAGTTAAAACGCAAAGGGATTAACTACATGAAGAACTTCTCCGTGGCCGTCCGCTCGGCTGCTATTGCAACTGTTGCGGCTCTGGGTCTGAGCTTGGGTGCAGGTGCTGCCAACGCACAGCCGGCACTGCCGGAAATGCCGAACATTCCGATTCCGGGTATCGGCGACACCGGCCCGAAGGGCGTCAAGCAAATCGTTACCTTCGGTGACTCCTTCACCGCTAATGCCGGTAAGGGCGGCCCGCGTGGACTGGCGCCGGGACAGAACGCACTGGTCGCTAACTGCGCTACCGACATGGAAAACTGGCCGAAGATTGCAGCTTCGAAGCTGAACAAGTCCCTGGGTGACTGGTCCTGTAACGGTCTTGGCGGCTTCCCGGGTCAGCTCCTCGCATACCTGGAGGCTTCCATCCAGTACGGCGACATCGGAGAGGGCACCGAGAAGGTTGTCCTGATGTACGGCGGCATGGACTGGGTCCAGTGGGTTGACGTGGCAGGCGAGCTTGTCGCAAAGCCGGATCCCCAGGCTCCATCCGCGTTCAAGCAGACGCTGCGTCAGTTCACTGACCGCGTCCACCAGGTTGCCCCGGGCGCTCAGGTCGTCCTGGCGTCGTACCCTGAGTACGCCACTGATGATCAGCTGTGCCTGGTGAACACCTCGGACCAGACCTTCCCGATCCCGGCACCGGGTGCCAGCGAGATCCAGGGTGCATTCCGTGACAGCATTCGCTCCGCATCTCACCACGTAGGTGCCGGCTTCATTGACGTCTACGAGGCAACCCTCGGCCACGGTACCTGCAACCCGAACCCGGATGAGCGCTTCGTCGCCGGTTTCGCAGACCCGGTGATGGGTCCGATGACCAACCATCCGACGGTGGCTGGTGAAAAGGCAATGGGTAACATCATCGCCGACCAGCTCTACTAATTTCCTCTAGCCGGCGCCATGTCGGCTAGGAATTGAGTTCCACTGTTAATTGGTGGGGCTTCACGCCGCGAGCGGACTAACGTCCGTCTGCGGCGTTTTTGCATTTCGGCCTGTATTTGTTAGTATCACCAGGTCTGCCCTCTATAAGAGGTGCGGCAGTAAAAATGTAAGAACTTTGCTGTAGGCCCCTCGCCTCGCATCGTCTCTGGCGTCACCTGGGTGGCGAGCTGACTCGGCTATTGAACCGAGTTGGCGAACAGTAGCCCTTAAATCGCCGGAATCACGATATTGGTAGTCGCTCCATCTTAAGCTTTTGCCGTGTGACAGTTGCTGTTTGTGCGGTCATTGGAGTTAGCCACGAGGTGGGAAGGAACCGCAGCGAGAAAGGAAGCGGTCACTAACCATGACCATGACTGACCCAATCGCCGACATGCTGTCGCGCGTGCGCAACGCTAACAACGCGTACCACGACTCTGTCTCGATGCCGTCGTCCAAGCTGAAGGCTAACATCGCCGAGATCCTCAAGTCTGAGGGTTACATTGCGGACTACGCAGTCGAGGATGCCAAGGTCGGCAAGACCCTGACCCTGAACCTGAAGTACGGCCCGTCCCGCGAGCGTTCAATCGCTGGCGTGCGTCGCGTCTCCAAGCCGGGTCTGCGTGTTTACGCAAAGTCCACTAACCTGCCGAAGGTCCTCGGTGGCCTGGGCGTGGCTATCATCTCCACGTCTCAGGGCCTGCTGACTGACCGTCAGGCTTACGAGAAGAAGGTTGGCGGGGAAGTCCTCGCTTACGTCTGGTAAAGGGGGAACTACACAATGTCTCGTATTGGTAAGAACCCTGTCGTTGTCCCGGCAAATGTTACTGCACAGGTCAACGGCCAGGACGTTTCCGTCAAGGGCCCGAAGGGCGAGCTGTCTGTCTCTATCCCGGCTCCAATTACCGTTGAGCTGAAGGACAATGAGATTGTGGTCAACCGCCCGGATGACCACCGCAAGAGCCGCTCCCTGCACGGTCTGTCCCGTTCGCTGATTAACAATATGGTTGTCGGTGTGACCGAGGGCTACACCATCAAGATGGAAATCTTCGGTGTCGGTTACCGTGTCGCCAAGAAGGGCAAGGACCTCGAGTTCTCCCTGGGCTACTCGCACCCAGTCCTGATCGAAGCACCGGAAGGTATCACCTTCGATGTCGACGGCACCACCAAGCTGTCGATCACAGGTATTGATAAGCAGCAGGTCGGACAGCTCGCAGCTAACATCCGTCGTCTGCGTAAGGATGATCCTTACAAGGGCAAGGGCATTCGTTACGATGGCGAGCAGATCCGTCGCAAGATCGGAAAGACGGGTAAGTAATGAGCAACACCAACGAAAAGCGCCTCCCGGTAGGCAAGGACATCTCGACTCGTCGTCGTGTCGCCCGCGCCCGCCGTCACGCACGCTTGCGCAAGAACGTCCGCGGCACCTCCGAGGCACCGCGCCTCGTCGTGCACCGCTCTTCCCGCCACATCACCGCTCAGGTTATCGACGATTCTATCGGTCGTACCCTGGCAGCTGCTTCCACTCTGGACGCAGATCTCCGTGGCTTCGAGGGCGACAAGAAGGCCAAGAGCGCCAAGGTCGGCGAGTTGATTGCTGCTCGCGCTAAGGATGCTGGCATCGAGAAGGTCGTTTTCGACCGCGGTGGCTACCAGTACCACGGCCGCGTTGCTGCTCTGGCCGAGGCTGCCCGTGAAGGTGGTCTGAAGTTCTAATGCGCACTTACAAGTCCAACGGAAGGAATGCGTGATGTCGGAACGCGATAAGCGCGAAGGCGGACGTAACTCCGCTGACAACAAGAACAACAACCGTCGTGGTGGCCGCGGTAACGACCGTCGCCAGCAGGACGAGCGTTCGCAGTACATCGAGCGCGTAGTAACTATCAACCGAGTTTCCAAGGTCGTCAAGGGTGGTCGTCGCTTCAGCTTCACCGCTCTGGTCATCGTCGGTGACGGCGAGGGCATGGTCGGCGTCGGCTACGGCAAGGCCAAGGAAGTACCGGCAGCTATCCAGAAGGGTGCTGAAGAGGCTCGTAAGAACTTCTTCCGCGTCCCGATGATTGCTGGCACCATCACCCACCCGGTTCAGGGTGAGACCGCTGCTGGCATCGTGCTGCTGCGCCCGGCTGCTCCGGGTACCGGTCTGATTGCCGGCGGCGCTGTCCGCCCGGTTCTCGAGTGCGCCGGTGTTCAGGATGTTCTGTCCAAGTCGCTGGGTACCAACAACTCCATCAACGTTGTTCACGCAACCGTTGATGCTCTCAAGCAGCTGGTTCGCCCTGAAGAGGTCGCCGCACGTCGTGGCAAGTCCCTCGAAGAGGTCACCCCAGCACGTATGCTGCGCGCACGCGCAGGTCAGGGAGCGTGATTTCCATGGCACTGAAGATTACCCAGGTCCGTGGTACCGCTGGTACCAAGCAGAACCAGAAGGATTCGCTGCGCACCCTCGGCCTGAAGCGCATCAACGATTCCGCCGTTCGCCCGGATACTCCGGCTGTGCGCGGTCTCGTGAACGTTGTGCGTCACCTAGTCGAGGTTGAAGAAGTAGCGGGGGAGTAGGTAAACCATGAGCGAACCAATTAAGCTCCACGACTTGGCCCCGGCTCCGGGAGCTAAGAAGAAGAAGACTCGCGTCGGCCGTGGTGAGGCTTCCAAGGGTAAGACCGCTGGTCGCGGCACCAAGGGCACCAAGGCCCGCAAGCAGGTTTCGGCAGCATTCGAGGGTGGCCAGATGCCACTTCACATGCGTCTGCCGAAGTTGAAGGGCTTCAAGAACCCGGCGAAGGTCACCTTCCAGGTGGTCAACGTTTCGGATCTGGAGCGTCTGTTCCCGAACGGTGGCGACGTCACCATCGCCGACCTGGTTGCAAAGGGCGCTGTCCGCGCTAACCAGCCGGTGAAGGTCCTCGGCGACGGCGACATCAACGTCTCCGTCAACGTCACCGCAACCAAGTTCTCGGGCTCCGCAAAGTCCAAGATCGAGGCTGCAGGCGGCTCTGTCACTGAGGCCTAAAGCATTCAAGCTTTAACAAGAGAGCTCTTAACCCGCGTGGTTAGGAGCTCTCGTTGTATTAAGAGGGGAAGGGGAGAGAGCAGCGCGAACCGCTGGCTTACAGCAGGCCGGTATTGCGCAGAGCCCGCTCCAGTTGGTCGATGTCAGCGTCCGTATGGAGCGCGGTAATGGTCAATCGCAACATTGCCTCACCACGGGGGACCGTCGGAAAGCGAATTGCAGGTATGAACACGCCTAGCTCCGCTAACTGTGCTGAGGTGTCCATCGCTACGGTCTCGTCCCCGACGGGCAGCGGGATGATTGCAGATGCGGGGTCTGACTGCGCGCCAACCAGGGAGCGGACGCGCGCAATATTACGTTGCAATCGCTTGACGACGTCCCCAACCTCCAACTGCTTCAACGCTGCGCGGATAGCTGCGACAGAACCAGCGTTCATGGACGTTGAGTACACGAAGCTGCGGGCTTGATTGCGTAGTAGTTCGCCAACTGGTGCCGAGCAGAGAACGTATCCTCCTTCGACACCGAGAGCCTTGCTCGCGGTGCCGACCACAATGTCCGGGCGGATGCCCAGGTGCGCTGCAGTGCCACGACCTTGTTCTCCGATAACGCCGACGCCGTGGGCGTCGTCAAGCATCAGCCATGCGTTGCGACGGTGACAGGTGCGCTCGAGTGCCGGGCCGTCGATGACCTCGCCTGACATAGAGAACACGGAGTCGGAGATGACAAGTTTGTGGCGGGCGCTGGATGTTGCGAGGAGACGGTCGAGCGTCTGATAGTCAGCGTGCGGAAAGACCGTGACTTTAGCCCGGGCATTGCGGCATCCGTCAATGATGGAAGCATGGTTGGCGGCGTCGGAGAAGATTTCAACGTCGGCGGTGGCGATGGCTGCGATGGTTGAGTGGTTCGCCTGGTAGCCAGTCGCAAAGAGAACGGCATCGTCGAAACCGAAGAACTGCGCGAGTTCACTTTCAAGTGCGCTGTGGATGCTCGTGCCGGTGGTCAGGCGAGAGCCGCCGGACCCGGTGCCGAAATGCCCAATTGCCTCGATGGCAGCTGAGACGAGTTCAGGGTGCGTGGACAGGCCGAGGTAGTCCGAAGAAGAAAACAATAGATAGTCGGCTCCGTCAATTCGGCTGTGCGGTAGTTGTGCAGTTTCGAAAGTGCGCAGTGTGCGGGCTAGTCCTGCACCGGCCCAGGCCGTGTTCCTTTGGGCGGCGATTGCTGAGAGGTCGCTGCTGAGGCCGGTGGTGTCCGTCGAGGAGCAGGCGTCAGCTGGGAGCTCGATATAGACCGGCGTGTTCTCCAGGTAATCGATCAACTCGGGGATATCGGTGCCGGGTTCAACGATAAAAATGCGAGTACCGAGAGTGCTGCCGTGGTCCTTGATATTGGGGATACGGTGAAAGATTCCGTCCAGTGCGAGATAGCCACGCGTGTAAAAGGGATCGTCGGAGAGGCAGATTTCTGCGACGATGCCCGGGGCGCTGTGAACCTTGGATGCGAGGATGAGCGCCTCGTGAAAATGGTCCTTGGCACAGTCCTTGCTGGGGTGTGAGATGGCATCAAAAGTGGAAACCCGTACACCGCGGGCTGGGTTTGGGTCGAGCCGCTCACCGGAGGAGGCATCGATAAGAGCGGCGCCGCGAAGACCCGTGAGTGAATAGGCCATCTCGACGGCGATATCGGCGGCCTCTATACCTGCAGCGTGTAGGCGTTGAGTAATGAGCTTGCGGGCGTCCCCAGGGCTGGAGTTCGACTCTAGAAAGGGGACTAACGCCGGCACGGTGCTGATGGTCGACTCTTCGATCTTGTCCACAGTGATGTGAATTGTGTCGGGACGACCCTTGTCGTGGTGAAGTGCACGGCTAGCCATAGCAGAAGCCAGCTGAGGTAGTTCGACGGCCGGTGCAAGACGCTCAGCGCCAGAGATATGGCAGCCATCGGCGCTGGATCGCATGCGGATGCTGTAGGTACTCACAGAGCAAAACTTTAACACTGTTCAAGTTTTGTCTGGGAAAATTGGGTGAGGCACAGTGAGGGGGCGTGGGCTCAGAGGGGAGGGGGCGCTGGGATCGTCGTCAAGCGAAAAGAGGTGATTGGCGGGGCGCTGTACTAACGGTGATATGGAGGTGTATTGCGACGATGTGGAGAAACGCTGGTAGACTCACTACGTCAAATACTGTCAATTAAAGGTTTGAGGAATACGTCATCCGCGTTGCTTAACTAAAACGGGAGACTACTGGCGGATAAGCGGGTAAGTCTTTCGGGAAAAGCGTGGGAGAAGCGGATTTCTTGACCTCGGGAGGATGCACGTGGCTTCCGGTCTCATTGCGGCGTTGCGCGATCCCGATTTGCGTAAGAAGATCTTCTTCACTCTGACGATGATCATTCTGTACCGAATCGGCTCGCAGATTCCAACCCCTGGTATCGACTACCAGTTGGTCAACGCGCAGCTCGAGCAGATTTCGAAAGATCAGTCCAGCGTTTACTCGCTGATTAACCTGTTCTCAGGTGGCGCTCTGCTGCAGATGGCGATTTTCGGCATCGGCATTATGCCGTACATTACGGCCTCGATTATCGTCCAGCTGCTCACGGTGGTGATTCCACACTTCGAGCAGTTGAAGAAGGAAGGGCAGTCGGGTCAGACAAAGATGACCCAGTACACCCGCTACCTCACAGTGGCGTTGGCGTTGCTGCAGTCTGCAGGCATTGTGGCCATGGCAGACCGAGGTGCCCTGCTGGGTGGCTCGCAGTCGCTGCTGGTTAAGGATGCGGGTGTCTTTGACCTCGTGGTGATGGTCGTTGTGATGACCTCCGGTGCCGTGCTGGTCATGTGGATGGGTGAGCTCATCACTGACCGAGGCGTCGGCAACGGTATGTCGCTGCTGATTTTCTCCGGTATCGCCGCTGGTATGCCGGCGCAGGGAGCGAACATTCTGCGCTCCACCACCGGTGTCGTGTTCGCCACCGTGATTGTTGCCGTGCTGATTCTCATCATCGGCGTTATTTTCATTGAGCAGGGACAGCGCCGTATTCCGGTGCAGTACGCAAAGCGCATGGTTGGTCGTCGCCAGTACGGCGGATCTTCCACCTACCTGCCGCTGAAGGTGAACCAGGCCGGTGTTATCCCTGTCATCTTCGCGTCCTCTCTGATTTACGTGCCGGTTCTGATTACCCAGATTGTTCAGTCCGGTCAGTCGAATCCGAACATGGACAACTGGTGGCAGCGCAATGTCATTCAGTACCTGCTGGCGCCGTCCAGTTGGCAGTACATTCTGCTGTTCTTCCTGATGATCATCTTCTTCTCCTTCTTCTACACCTCCGTGCAGTACGACCCGCACGAGCAGGCGGAGAACATGAAGAAATACGGTGGATTCATTCCGGGCTTCCGCCCGGGACGTCCGACTGCTGAATACCTGTCCTACGTCCTGATTCGCCTGCTGACTGTCGGCTCGCTGTACCTGGCGCTGATTGCTGTTCTGCCAAATGTCGCTCTTGATATGGGGCTTGGCGACGCGAACTCCGGTACAGGCGGTATGTTTGGAGGTACAGCCCTGCTGATTCTGGTCAGTGTTGCGCTGACGACGGTCAAGCAGGTTGAAAGCCAAATGATGCAACGTAACTACGAAGGGTTCTTGAAGTAATGCGACTCGTACTTGTAGGTCCTCCCGGTGCAGGCAAGGGCACTCAGGCAGCTATCCTCTCGGAGAAGCTCGGTGTCCCGCACATCTCCACCGGTGACCTGTTTCGCGCAAACATCGGTGAAGGCACTCCGCTCGGCATTGAGGCGAAGTCCTACATCGACGCCGGCAACCTTGTTCCGGACGACGTGACTGTGCGTATGGTCGAGTCCCGTCTGAATGAGGACGACGCTGCCAAGGGGTTCCTGTTGGATGGCTTCCCACGCACTGTTGGTCAGGCAGAAGAGCTGAAGCGTCTGCTGTCCAACCTCGGCACTGAGCTGGATGCGGTCGTACAGTTCGACGTTTCTGAGGATGTCGTCGTCGAGCGCATGCTGGCCCGTGGTCGCGCAGACGACACTGAAGAGGTCATCCGCAACCGCATGCATGTGTACACCAATGAGACCGCTCCTTTGCTGGATTACTACTCGGAGAAGATCATCAAGATTGCCGCTGAGGGATCCGTTGAGGAGATTAACGAGCGCACGATGGCTGAGCTGGAGAAGCTGAACTAGGCTCCTGGCACACCGGGTAACTAGACGCTCTAGCTTTTTCGCTGGCTGGGGCCGATGGGTTTGCCGGTTGTAGATGGTTGTTGAAGCCGCCCTTTCGAACCGTTGAGGTTTGGAAGGGCGGCTTTTGTGTGTGGCTGTTGGGGCTGGGGTGGGGCGGGGGGGGGCAGCCGATAGTGAGGGCTACTGGAAGTCCTGAATGATTTCGTCGATAAGTGGCTGTGCGGCCTCGGCGCCAATATTCGCGAAAACGAACTCTTGGTAGATGCGGTTATCCTCGTCGATAACCATAACGAAAGGGGACCCCTTGCTGATGCCGCTAAATGCGTGCTTGCCGGGTAGCTCGTATGGTGCGTAGTTTTCGACGGACTCAGCCTTTTCGTTAATGCGCTCGACAGTGGCCGGGTCCTCGGCCGTACTGAGCATTGCGGTGCCACCGTCGCCAACTGCCATTACGCAGGTGAAGCCATGTACGCTCTCGCTGCCAAAAATGACGGGTTTAGAGTCATCCGACTCGACGCAGCTGCCAATCGCCTCCTTAATTGCATCAGGTGTGAAGTTTTGAATCGACTCAGGCAGTGCAGAGGCGCCCATGAAACCCGAGGTGCTTCCAGGGGCCTCCGGCGATTCCGTGGCAGGGGAAGTGGAGGGGACAGTCGGCGCTGGCGACGGTTCGGGGTTGCTTGAGCATGCGCCAATCAGGAAAAGCGAGCTGGCAGCAATAACAACGCCCGCAGTCTGCGCGGACTTCAACAGTGAATGCATGCCAGTTATCGTAGGGCAGCTCATCTTTGGGTGTAAATTTCTCGGAAGTAGCAGCGATCCGAGCGGCGCCCTCGTAGGTGGCGGGGTGCGGCTAGCCGGTGGTTCCCTTTTAAGTCAGAGTAGACTCAACCAGCGTGATGAGTTTTCCACGCCGCCGCAAAGTAGTTCCTGCCCGCACCGAGGGAGAATTGGATGCGATGCAAGCGGCCGGCGAGATTGTCGGTCGTGCATTGCTAGCCTGCCGAGACGCCGCTAAGCCAGGGGTCACCACGGCAGATCTCAATGAGATTGCGCACCAGGTCATTATCGATGCTGGCGCAACGCCGTCCTTCCTTGGCTATGAAGGCTTCCCGGCATCTGTCTGCGCATCAGTGAACGAAGTGATTGTCCACGGCATTCCGTCTTCGTCTACGGTTCTCGCCGATGGTGATTTAGTCTCAATTGACTGTGGCGCAATCCTGGATGGCTGGCACGGCGATTCGGCACTTACTTTCGGCGTCGGAAAGCTGAGTGACGATGTCGAAAAACTGAACATTGCGACATCAGAGGTCCTCGCCGAAGGTATTAAGGCCATGGTGCCGGGCGCTCGCCTCACCGATATTTCGTATGCGCTTGAAATGGCCACCCGTGAGGCTGAACTGCGCCACGATATTGAACTCGGCATCGTCGATGGGTACGGCGGGCACGGTATTGGGCGTGAGATGCACATGGACCCCTTCCTTCCCAACGAAGGCAAAGCTGGAAAGGGTCCCCGCATCGTCGAAGGCTCCGTATTGGCCATTGAACCGATGCTCATTCTCGGCGGCGAGTGGGGGAGTGATGAGCTTGACGACGGCTGGACGGTCGTCAGCGCCGATAGAATGCCGGCCTCCCATTGGGAGCACACAGTTGCCGCCACAGCGGACGGCCCCCGTATTTTGACTCCTCGAAATGAATAACTAGTGCGGGAGGGGCTACGCGAAAGGTCAGAATGTCGCCATAAAGGCTGCGATGAATTCTGAACGCGGAGAGAGAGTCCGCCTGCCATCGCTTGCAGGCGGTCCCATAGTGGTCGTATTTGGTAAAAACGCAGGTCGCGTGTAAAGTTGGGCGATGGTGTGGGCGCAGTGTCGCTGCAGTGATGATTATCCCTGCACGGAACTGCTAAAACACCAGGCAGAGTAGAGATTTCCCAACTGGTGCCGGGATTGTCCCGGGTATCCGCCAGAGAGACGTGGAGGACATGGCTAAAAAGGAAGGCGCAATTGAGGTTGAGGGTCGCGTCGTCGAACCCTTGCCGAACGCGATGTTCCGAGTGGAGCTGGACAACGGGCACAAGGTGCTCGCCCATATCAGTGGCAAGATGCGCCAGCACTACATCCGTATTCTCCCGGAAGACCGAGTCGTAGTGGAGCTTTCTCCGTACGATCTCGAGCGTGGGCGAATCGTCTACCGCTACAAGTAAATCGACCTGACCACTGTTGGTAGTGGTTATGGGCTTATTTACTAACTAGACAGAAACTCCACCGTCCTAGCTGCTTCTGGTGACGGCCGCGTGATGTTGAGACCGGGTGTCTCAGCAGATTAGCGCGGCGGTTCTTTATGAAAGCTTTTCCACAGAAGTAAGCGAGAATACCTCCGGCAACGGTGGCTGGAGCCTTTCTATAACACTTGCGCGACTCGGCGTCCGACCGAGTAAGCCGGGTCTGGGAAGGATGGCAGTGGAGTAAACCACCGCATCAACCGGAAG
The DNA here is from genome assembly GCF_014335085.1 of Corynebacterium sp. LK26. Taxonomy (NCBI): domain Bacteria; kingdom Bacillati; phylum Actinomycetota; class Actinomycetes; order Mycobacteriales; family Corynebacteriaceae; genus Corynebacterium; species Corynebacterium sp. LK26. The sequence continues at coordinate 245,669 of NZ_PDHB01000002.1, read as the reverse complement.
GAAATTGCCGTATGGCACGCCTTGCTGGAGTTGACCTGCCACGCAACAAGCGTATGGAGGTCGCTCTTACCTACATCTATGGCATCGGCCCCGCCCGTGCCAATGAGCTGCTGGAGAAGACCGGCATCTCTCCGGATCTGCGCACCGACGCTCTCACCGATGAGCAGGTTGCTGCGCTGCGTGACGTGATTGAAGCTACCTGGAAGGTCGAGGGTGACCTCCGCCGCCAGGTTCAGGCTGATATCCGCCGCAAGATTGAGATTGGTTCCTACCAGGGTCTGCGCCACCGTCGTGGCCTGCCAGTCCGTGGTCAGCGCACCAAGACCAACGCTCGTACGCGTAAGGGTCCGAAGAAGACGATCGCCGGAAAGAAGAAGTAAAACATGGCAGCTCCGAAGTCCGCACGCGGCCGTCGTACCGGCCGTCGCGTTGTAAAGAAGAACGTGGCTCAGGGCCACGCATACATCAAGTCCACCTTCAACAACACCATCGTGTCCATCACGGACCCGAAGGGCGCTGTTATCTCGTGGGCCTCCTCTGGTCACGTCGGTTTCAAGGGCTCTCGTAAGTCCACTCCGTTCGCTGCTCAGATGGCCGCCGAGAACGCTGCTCGTAAGGCCATGGAGCACGGTATGAAGAAGGTTGACGTTTTCGTTAAGGGTCCGGGTTCGGGCCGCGAAACCGCCATCCGTTCCCTCCAGGCCGCTGGCCTTGAGGTGTCCTCGATCTCGGATGTGACCCCTCAGCCGCACAACGGCTGCCGTCCGCCGAAGCGTCGTCGCGTCTAGGAATAGGGTAAGGAGAGAACAGAAATGGCCCGTTATACCGGTCCCGCAACCCGTAAGTCCCGTCGTCTCCGCGTCGACCTCGTCGGTGGCGACATGAACTTTGAGCGTCGTCCCTACCCTCCGGGGCAGGCTGGCCGCGCTCGTATCAAGGAGTCGGAGTACCTGCTCCAGCTCCAGGAGAAGCAGAAGGCACGTTTCACCTACGGCGTGATGGAGAAGCAGTTCCGTCGCTACTACGCTGAGGCTCACCGTCGTCCGGGCAAGACTGGCGATAACCTCGTCGTCCTGCTGGAGTCGCGTCTCGACAACGTTGTCTACCGCGCTGGTCTGGCTCGTACCCGTCGCCAGGCTCGTCAGCTGGTTTCCCACGGCCACTTCACCGTTAACGGTAAGAAGATCAACGTGCCGTCCTTCCAGGTAAGCCAGTACGACATCATCGACGTGCGCCCGAAGTCGCAGAAGATGATTTGGTTCGAAGAGGCACAGGAGAACCTGGTCGACGCTGTCGTCCCGGCATGGCTTCAGGTTGTTCCTGAGTCCCTGCGCATCCTCGTGCACCAGACCCCGGAACGCGCACAGATCGACATTCCGCTTCAGGAACAGCTGATCGTCGAGTTCTACTCGAAGTAATAACCAACTTCGCTTGCATCCATTCATTCCCTATGGCGTCATATAGCGGTCGCCACCTGGAGGATTTTCGAAAATGCTCATTTCCCAGCGCCCAACGCTGACTGAGGACTACATTGATTCCTCTCGCTCCCGGTTCGTTATCGAGCCGCTGGAGCCGGGTTTCGGTTACACCCTCGGTAACTCCCTTCGTCGTACGTTGCTGTCGTCCATTCCGGGCGCTGCAGTCACCAGCATCCGCATTGACGGTGTGCTGCACGAGTTCACCACTATCCCGGGCGTGAAGGAAGATGTCTCCGATATCATCCTGAACATCAAGGGTCTGGTGCTCTCGAGCGAGTTCGATGAGCCGGCTACCGTTTACCTGCGTCGCGAAGGTGCAGGCGCGGTGACCGCTGCAGACATTGAGTGCCCAGCAGGTGTGGAGATTCATAACCCGGACCACCACATCGCTACTCTCAATGATTCCGGTCGCTTGGATATTGAGATGATCGTTGAGCGTGGTCGTGGCTACGTGCCGGCGACCCCGAACTCCGGTGGCGAAATCGGCCGCATTCCGATGGACCAGATTTACTCGCCAGTTCTGAAGGTCAGCTACAAGGTGGAGGCTACTCGTGTTGAGCAGCGCACCGACTTTGACAAGCTGATCATCGATGTCGAGACCAAGAACTCGATCACCGCCCGCGACGCGATGGCGTCGGCAGGCAAGACTCTGGTTGAGCTGTTCGGTCTGGCACGTGAGCTGAACGAGGCTGCTGAGGGCATCGAGATTGGCCCGAGCCCGCGCGAGGCTGAGGATGTCGCTGCGTACCAGACTCCGATTGAGGATCTGGACTTCTCTATGCGCTCCTACAACTGCCTCAAGCGTGAGGAGATCCACACTGTCGGTGAGCTCGCTGCTCGTACCGAGTCGGATCTGCTGGATATCCGCAACTTCGGTGACAAGTCCATCAATGAGGTCAAGGAGAAGCTCGCTGAGCTTGGCCTCGCTCTGAAGGATTCCCCGAACAACTTCGACCCGGCTGCTGTCGCTGATTTGGACGCTGCCTCGGGCGATGACGCTGACTGGACTGATGGCGCAAGCGCTGGCTACGACGAGTAGTTCACCGACGCGACTTCATTAAAACGAGGAGATACCTATGCCTACCCCTAAGCAGGGTTCCCGTCTCGGCGGCTCCGCTTCGCACCAGAAGAAGATTCTGGCCAACCTCGCGAAGCAGCTCATCGAGCACGGCAAGATTAAGACCACCGACACCAAGGCCAAGCTGCTGCGTCCGTACGTTGAGAAGCTGATCACCAAGGCAAAGCGCGGCACTCTCGCAGATCGCCGCAACGTTGCAAAGCTGCTTAACGACAACTACGCAGTTAAGAAGCTGTTCGACGAGATTGGTCCGCAGTTCGCTGATCGCGACGGCGGCTACACCCGCATCATCAAGCTGGGTAACCGCAAGGGCGACAATGCCCCGATCTCTCTGATTGCTCTGGTTGAGGAAGAGACCGCAACTGCTGAGGCAACTCGCGCAACTCGCGCTGCTGCTTCCAAGCAGGCTGAAGAGGCAAAGGCCGAAGAGGCTGAGGCTACTGAGGCTGAGGCTGCAGAGGAGGAGTAATTCCCCTCGCTGACGGCTTCTGACCGTCACAGCTTTGAACCCCCGTTGAGCAGTTCATATCTGAACGCTCTTCCGGGGGTTCTTTGTGCTTGACGACGGTGCATAGCGCCCGACTCCAGTTCTGCCTCCGGTTACACCGACGGATTACGCACCAACATTGAGAGCAATACGGAGACCCTGCGGTGGAAACTGCTGATTATCTAATCCGGGGTCCCGGCTACAATCTGTTAACCGTGACATCACTTACTCCAACGACTCCGGATACCCCGTGCGATTCTCCCGATCGAGCCGCTATGGGGAGCACCGACTCCGACCTGGTTCGGTTGCGTTTTGACATTGCCTATGACGGGACCGATTTCCATGGTTGGGCTGCTCAGCGCGATAAGCCTACTGGAGAACCGGTGCGGACTGTGCAGGCGACGTTGGAATCCACTTTGGAGAAGGTGTTGCGCACTCCCGTGCAACTGACTGTGGCCGGTCGTACAGATGCCGGTGTTCATGCCTCCGGGCAGGTGGCTCACGCAGATGTTCCTGTCTCCTGTTTAGACACACGTTCTATCGCAGGGGACCCGAGTAATTTGGTTCGTCGTGTAGCGCGACTATTGCCCGCGGACGTGACGCTTCGGGGCACCTCGTTTGCGCCCCCGGGTTTCGATGCCCGCTTTTCCGCGTTACGTCGGCACTATGTCTATCGCGTCACTAGTTGCGTCAGTGGCCCGCTTCCTACCCGTGCTCGCGATACGGCCCACTGGCGGCGGTCAGTGGACATCAACCGCATGCAGGTGGCGGCTGATGCCCTACTGGGGCTCAATGACTTTGCCGCTTTTTGTCGACACAAGCCACATGCGACGACCACTAGAGATCTACAGCGGTTCCAGTGGTTCGACGTATCTACGCGGGAAGAACCAGAGCTGTACGAGGCCCATGTGACTGCCGACGCGTTCTGCTGGTCTATGGTGCGCTCACTGGTTGGGGCCTGCCTTAGTGTCGGTGAGGGGCGACGTGCGGTTGGATTCACTGAACAGTTGTTGAGTGAAGGGAAGCGTTCCCCGTTGGTCCCGGTGGCAGAGGCGCGTGGGCTCAGCCTGGTAGGTGTTGATTACCCCGGCGATGCTGATTTGGCGGCCAGGGCGGAGCAGACCCGCGAGCGTCGTGATGCCCGGACAGATGGGGACGAGGCTTAAATGTACAAGCTCTCGGTAATATTCCCTGAAGAAAGTGACCGTAGGAGGAGTGTTCGGTAGTGGTGTGGGCAATTGTTAGCTTGGTTGCGCTGCTCGTAATCCCCGGCGCTGTTGTAGTGAGAGCCAGCGGCGTTCGTACTCCGTGGGCGCTGGCCCTCGGTCCTGCGGTGACGTTTGGTATCGCAGGTACCGCAGGGTGGGCGCTCGGCGCTATCGAAGTGCGCTTCACCTTGGTCAGTGCGTCTATCTGCTGGGCCGTGACACTACTTCTCGCGCTTTGCTGGAGTGGCGGCAGCGCTTTGATTCGGCGGCGGCGCGGTAGTGTCGATCGCTCAGTGTCGGCCGAGACGCAGCCGCCCGCCGCAAGTCGATGGCGCGAGTTGGGCTATGGGCTAATCGCAAGTATCGGAGTCATCATCGCAGCGGCGGTTCTCACGTGGACCGCTATCGGCCGCATCGCTTCAATGTCCGAGGGGATGGCGACCATCCAGCAAGGCTGGGACACACTCTGGCATGCAAGTGTGCTCCGTTCGATTACGGAAGACGGCATGGCCTCGGCCACTAGAATGGGCGAGATTCAGAATGTGGAAACTCAGGCGGTGTCCTACTATCCCGCCGCATGGCATGCGTTCGGTGCGCTTTGGATATTGATTGTCCGTCTACCAATCACCGAGGCGGTCAATTACCTCGGCATTATCATTCCGGCCGTGACCATACCCACGGCGGCTGCGGCGCTGACCTGGCGAATTATTGATCGCCGAAAGCTGTCCACCGCCGTTGCTGCGGGGGTTGCGGCGCTTGTTTCCGCAGCGCTTCCGGTATTGATGCCCGTCGGGGTCTTCGTGGGGGCCTGGCCGTACCAGGTCTCGATTGCGCTAGCGATTACCGTTTTTGCCTTTGTTACGTCGCTCCCACACGCACCTCAGCGCATCTTGAGCGCTGCGCTTTCGATAATCGGTATCGGAGAGCTCCATCCGGCATCGGTGCCTACAGTCGTTATGCTCGGTGCAATTTGGTGGTTGTGCTACCGCCTGCCGCGTCCCGCGCATCCTGAACTGGGTGCGGTTCGCGCCAAGCTTTACGACGTCGCGGTGATTGCAGCCGCCTTTGTGCCAGCAGTGGCAGTACTACTGCCGCAGTGGCTTACGGGAACTTCTCAGACCGAGGATGTGCGCGCGGTTAGCGCTGAAGTAGACGACCTCGATCGTTTCGATGCGTGGTATCGAGGCGCCACAATGCTGACCCGCCACACTGAGGAATTCCGGCCGTTCTGGCCAATCATCATCCTCGGTTTCATCGGGATGGCGTTTTTGGTTTTCGCGGATACTTCGCGCCGACGGGTGTGGGTAGTACCGGCCTGGTTTGTTTCGGTGTTGATGACGACCCACGCGCTCAATCATTTTGGTGGCGTGCCGGGCGATATTCTCGCGCTGTATACGGATCTTCACTATTCGACGCCTCACCGGTTGGTGATGGTCACCGCGTACCTGTATTCCGCGCTTGCGGGTATCGCCGTTGCGTGGGGCTGCGCGTGGGCGGCTCGAATTAGTGAGTCAAAAGTGCCATCGACGGGGCGAGTTCTGGGGTTGAGCTTAGCGACGGTGAGCTCTGCTGTACTTGTGGTCTATGGAGTGGCGTCTAATGCTAGCGCTGCGGATTTCGCCTACAAGAGCCCTAGGGAATGGCAAATCATTTCCAAGGCTGACTTAAAGGCATTTGATTGGTTGGCCGAGCAGCCGGAGGCACATAAGTACCGCACGTTTACCAATCCGCCGGAGGGGTCCAGCTGGATGTACGCTCGCAATGACTTGCCGGTAGTGTTCCCGCACTATGATTGGCCAGTGGCGAATAAGTGGACTGCTACCTCAATGCTGTATTGGCACGCTGATTACCTCGGTTTTCCAGACCCCGATCGGCCGGATGGGGTGAACGATGTCGATCGCTCAGCCCGAAAGCTGAACGTGGGATTCATCTATTTGTCACCCCCGGGTATTTGGGATTCCAAGGAGGATTTAGAGTTTCCTGGTGAAGGGCTCTGGGTAGCTCCAGGGGTAACCCCTGTTTATCGAGATAGGGAAGTAACTATCTTCGCCTTCAATGACGTGATTACGCCAGAACGCATCGACGAGATGCGAGCTAGTTCTCCGGAAGTAATTCCTCCCTCGGCTACTAGGGGATGGAGCGATGGTCGGGTAGGTTAGGACACCATGCGGATGAATAAATTTATGGCAACGATCGCAGCCGGTGTGATGATGACTTTCGCGCTGGCCGGATGTGGAGACGACGAGCCGGCTAAGCCGGAAGTCTCGAATCGCTCCGTCAGTTCTTCCGCAAAGACTAAATCCTCGACTCCGCCGAAGCCGACTGAAGAGTCGACGACACCGACAAAATCAGAGACGCCGACGGAAACTCCTGCAATCACCCAGGTCAATGATGCGGATTACACCCCGGCGGACGGCCCAAATACTCGACTCTTTCAGTTGGAGGATGGCACGACACGCTGCTTCCTCAACGATCTGAGCGGTGACGCCTACTTGGCCTGCCAGGTGAATCTTGCCAATCCTCCGATGGTCGATGACGGCACGGGAAACAAGGTTCCCGCCAATGCTGTGTCCTGGAACCCGGGGGGAGTTACTTACGAGGTCCTTACGTTCCCGCCGGCGGGTGAGATGAAGACGCTGCCAGCGAATTCTCAGTTGAGCGCATTCGGTTACAACTGCGCGGCCTATGGCCCGTCTACTCTGGAGTGCTCGGGACCAGCGGGCGCTGCCACTATCGACAATGGCAATGTCACTGGTGCACAGATGCCGAAGGAGGATGTGCCTCCTGCAGCAGGCGGTCAGCCGGGTGGCCAAGAAAATGGCGCTCCGAATGACCCGGCGCAGCAGGGGGAGCCTGACGGCTCCCAGGCGCCGGGCGGTCTGCCAGATTTGGGTGCGTTGATTCCGGGACTAAACCGCTAGTTGCCCGCATAGCTAGTGGCTGCAATTCATCGGTAGTGCGGGCGGTAGATAGCGTCCAGGTGAATTCGCCCATCGCCAGTCGAGGGCACGAAGCTGGCATTTCCGCTGCTGCTGCCGTGGGCGAACCTGTACGACTGACCTCGATGATTCTCGCGATTCCAGTACACAGGTCGGGCTCATACTCTTCGACAACAACCACATCGACGGTGTCGTCTCCAGCTCGAGCGAGAAGTACTGCGCCCAGATCAAGAGCCACAGTATAGAAATGTGGACGGGACGTGCGAATCCCGACTCGATAGCCGAGCGAGAGCATTCCGATGAGCAGCTCACAAATGTCCTGATTGCCGCAGTCGACCTCCAATCGGGGGACGTTCGCGGGACACATTGTGATGGTTTGTCCACTGCTCCCGGCTCCTATGACCTGCGCCGGACCATTAGTGATAGCGATGTCACGTTGTCGGCTTAACCACAGGTGCGGTTTGCGTCCCAACGCCGCCACATGATGAGAGCGTCCAGTGCGGCGCAGCTGCACGACCTCCGCAGAGCTCTCAGTCAGAGCACATTCCGGTGCCGTCAATCGCCGTGCGCGAATACCAAGGGTTCCCAGCCGGTGGATGAGGAAGCGTAGGGCTTGGTCAGCGGAGGCTTCCACCGGAAGAGTTGCCACCAGATGTGTCCAGGGTTCAGGGGCTGTGCCGGAGCGCTCGGCTGCTCGGAAGTAGCGGTGCGCATGCTCTCCGCGGACTTCCGGCGCAATGTGATAAAAGCACAGCGCATCCAGGGTCACTGGGCTGTCGTCGGCAAGCGAGACGATATCCGCAGCGCTTAGCTGGCTTCGCAGGCCTGGTGTGAGACGTAGTCCGATGAGTTGTCCTGGTTCGGTGCGTCGCAGGCGGTCACGAAGGCTGCGGCCGCGCACAGGGACATGCGCGCCTGCAGTGATGGTTATTGCTGTAATGAGTAGCCACAATGACAATGGCATGTGAAAATCCCCCCAATATGTTCCCCACTAAAATTCCCCTGGTCGCACAGTAGCGCGGCCTGGCTTACTCTGCAGGGTAGAGATTATTTGGGGGAATAGTTTTGGGGGAAACTCATGCCACGTACGCCGACTACGCCTAGCCAGGTCAGCGGTCATCGATTCTTGATTCGTCGGATTGAGCACGCGCTTGTGCGTGCGGATTCGCGAATGCTGCACGATCCTCTGCGCACGCGTACGCGAGCACTGTTTATCGGCTGTGCGCTGGTGGTTTTACTGGCCGCCGGCACTGCGGTGCTGTCGTTGGTGCGGCCGCAGGGCGGTTCGAGCTCCAATGAGCAGCTGATTGTCGTATCGGGGTCGGAGGGCCTGCATGTACGTGTCAATGGTCGATTGCATCCAGTCGCGAATCTCGCATCGGCGCGGTTAATTTTGGGCAATCCTGCTGAGCCGAAGCGGGTGCGCAGTAGCGAGTTGGACAAAGAGGACATCAGTTTTGCTGTCGGGATTGAGGGCGCACCAGCAGTTCCGGCCGCGCCGGCAGGCTCTGGTGCCTCGGGAGCTGCCAAGAGGGGCAGTGCAGGTGCGCCGGAGTTGGCACTGTCTTTATGCGAGCGGACGGTGCAAGACCTCGGGCAGCCGTGGATTGTTGCAGAGTCGCTTGCGCGTCTTGAAGAAGTCCGTGCGGAACCGCAGCAGCTTACCCGAACCCACTCGGACAGTGCCGTCGTTGCCGATGGCCAAAACCTCTGGCTGATTACGCAGGGCTACCGCTCGCGGCTGGATGTCAACCACCCGGAGCACGCCGCTGTTTCTCGAGCGCTGGGGTTGGAACGCGCCGCAGTCCGGCCTGTCAGCCCTGCGTTGCTCAGAACGATTCCGGAGGTTCCGATTCTGGCCGCGCCAGCAATCCCGAACCGCGGCGCACCCACGCACTTCGCCGCTCCATTCGACACAGTCGGCAATGTGGTTGAGGTCGGGCAGCGGCGCGTTATCGTGCTTGACGACGGTGCCGCGATTCTCTCCCCGGTGCTAGGAGAGCTATTAGCTGCGCATAGCCCAGTTCTGCAGGCCAGTGAGGGGCAGCTGGCGGCAGTTCCCGTTGCGAATGCGCCAGCAGTCCCGGGGCTACCTGAAAAGCCGCTGACGTTTGCCGATGCTGATGGCTGGTTGTGTGCCGGCCGGATAGCAGGACGGCCGCAAGCTCTCGTGCAGTGGTCGCAGCATGCTCCGGAGGGGCGGCACGTGGATTACCCGCATGCCGACGGTTCGGGTGCGGCCGTCGACGGTTTCGTGGATGGTCGCAGCCGTGAGCGCAGCTCGATTGCAGTAAGCGTAAATGGGGCCGTACACGTCATTTCTCCAGAGGGGATGCGCTTTGCTGTGCACGATCGCACGACGTTGGCCGCCCTCGGGTTTAATGCATCAACCAATGCCGATAGCGGTGGCACGCGACCAGTGGACTGGGAAGTGGTGGCCGCGTTGCGCGGAGGCCCTGAGCTGAGTAAGCAGGCGGCGCTAGGGCCGCTGTCCGGGACGCGAGAGCAGCCAGGCACCTAGGCCCAGTGCGCATATCAGGAGCAGTCCAGTCGCCCGGAGCGGTGCATTGCGCTCCTGCGAAGAAAGCAGATCCGGCGGAGCCGGTGCGGCAGCGGGGTTGGCTGCGTGCTGCGCAGCGGTGTCCACAGTGGTCCAAATCAGAGCGTCATAAGGTGCAACGATGCCGCGACCAAGGCCGAGCCCGGAACTAATTGGGCTCGCGGAACTAAGGATGATGTCGCGAACCTGTGCTGGGGAAAGCTCTGGGTTTCGTGCCAGCAGCAGGGCAGCTGTGCCCGACACGGTTGGCGTGGCAAAGCTGGTGCCGGCAATCTGTTGAGCTCGGGTGTTCTCCCCAGACCCGAACACGTGGCGGTCTATGAGACCGGTGGGGGTGCGCGGATCGGGACCGAGTACGGGGCCGCCGGGAGCGGAGACATTGACCCATTGTCCCGTGATTGCATACTCCGCGGGTTGTGCTTGGCCGGCATCGTCGAACTGTACTGCTGATACTGCGATTACCTCCGGCAGAACTGCGGGCCACGCTACGGATCCGTCCTGACAGCTATCGCCCTTATTGCCTGCCGCTGCGACCACTACTGCGCCTGAGACTTCCGCGCGTGCGACGCTCTCGGCAACATCTGTTGCACCTTGGGGCATTACGCCTGCCGGGGCACACGATGTGAGCGAGATATTGATGACCCGCGCGCCCTCCGCGACGGCCCTGTCGATAGCTTGTGCCAGCGACTCCAAATTGCCTTCGCCATCGGCTGTTTGTCTTATCGACAACACGTGCGCGTCGGGCGCCAGTCCGGCGAAACCATCGGCACCGGGCCGGCCTGCAATAATGCCGGCTACTAGAGTTCCGTGACCGTCGCAGTCTACGAACCCGCTGTTGCCGTCGACAAAATCGCCACCGTCGAGAACCTCGCCCAGGCGCTCATTGGGTGAGACCCCGGTATCGATTACCGCCACCGTAATCCCCGCACCCGTCGTCAGTTGCCATGCTTGGCGAAACCGAAGAGCTTTTTCGATCACCGTCGGTTCATGCAGTGCGCTTTCCGACGACAGCATCGTGGCCACGCAGTCCTGGCTGTTCTGGGCAGCCGCTATTGGTGCGATGCCCGACGGTGCTACTGCGGTGGCCGCCGTCAACGTCGAGATAAGCACTGTGGAAAGTGCGGCCGTGGCGGTGAGACGAGTTTTTATGGCATTCATGAAAAGTGGGTTTTTCACTGGAAGAACCCACTTACGAACTCAGGGAATTCGGCAATGATGGCCGCAATGGGCAAAATAACGGCGATACTGCAGGCCTCGGTTAGCTCAGCTATGCGGCGCGTTGTAGGTGAGATGCGTGACGCGGGAAATGCGGCTAAGGCGGTGGCTGCAAGCATGGGGACGACCAGGCCAGCGGCGACTGGCCAATTGCCCTCGAACCACTGTTGAAAGGCGACGGCCACAATGACGGCAAGACCAGCTAAAGCAGTACAGGTGGAAGCTACTTTCCGGGCTTGGCCACGGGAGTGAATTGCACAAAAGACTATGACAGCAGCAGCCATGCCTAGAGGCCACCACTTGTTCGCATAGGCTCCGGAGAAAAGTACCACCAGGGTGAAGATGCTGAGACTTCCGGTGCCACTGCAGAGGATGCCATCGAGAATCCACCCCGCTCGCTTAGGTGCGTTGTGGGATATTTCGGGAGTTTCGCTGTCATCGAAGCTCTCGCCGGCGGCAGGGACTTTGGGTACGCGAATACCGGCAGCCTTGATAGCGATGGAAGGTGCCAGCAGTATCAGGATGACTGCACTAGCAGCGGTGAGCGCTCCTGATTGAACCGAGTTGTGGAAAAGTGCGACAGCCGCAGCGTAAATACCGAAGGTAACTGCAGCACTGAGACTCGTCGCGCCCAGGGTAACGGTGATGCGGTTGTCGCCGTCGCCGGTGTTGGAAATGAGAAAAATCAAACCGATGACGGCAAGCGCGACACTAATCGCAGCAGTCGGCGGCCAGTCGGTGAGTATGCGGTGTAGGTCGAGGCCAACGAAGCAGAGCCCCGAAGAGGTGCCCAGAATGAGCACTTGCAGCTCCAGGGACATGACAATCGCCGGTTTTGCGCTACGCAACAGAGCCAGGCGCAGTCCACCGGCTACTGCCAGCAGCGCGATGAAGCTGATTGCCGCGGCCAGTGTGGAATCGGTACTGCTCAAGCTCAATGAGGCAGCTGCGATTGAAGCTGTGGCCACGAGGGCTGCGGTACAGCCAACAACCAAATCAGCCGTCCCGATACCGTCGGTATAGGTGGTGTCGGTAATGGCATCGGCGGCATCGAAGAGTCGAGGTTTGGGTACAGGTCCTGGATCGTTGATAACCACGAGACGCTCACCTGGTGAAATACCGGCTTCGTTCAGAGTGTAGTCGGCAAGCAAAATCGTGCCGGTGGCGGTTCGTAGCTGCCACTGCGCCAGCGGGAAGTCCGCAATGTCGATATCGAAAATTTGCAGGATATCCGGTACAAGTGCGGCGATTGCGACGTTGGTCGGTAACGCAAGGTCTGCGTGTGCTCGGTTGGTGTCTTCGGGCATGTGTGCGGCATCAATGCGCACGCGAATGAGTTCCCCCAGCATGTATTTCCCCCATGAATTCTGCATGCTTTAGTCCCTCTAGAGTGTCGTACAACTCGCTAGAGCGCTACTCGGAGTAGTAACTGCGCGTGCCCCCGCTATCAGTTTCGGTCATGCGCTGCGAGAATCCGGAGTGTGATTTAAGCTATGCGTACACCGATTGGTCGGGGGATTGGCCGTCGAGTGAACACAAGGGGCGACACATAGCGGGGGGATTTTTGTGACTAGTGCACAGGCGGAGATTTCGGCTACCCGAAAAGCGGGGCCGCAGCCTATGACAGGCACAATCGCGCCGGATGCGCCTCCAGAAGCGCCGGAGCCACAGCCGGTGCCGCTGATGCGTGCACTCATGCCGTTAATCATGGTCGTGGCGGTGGTCGGCATGGTGGTGTTGATGTTTGTCTCTGGGATGGGACGTAACCCGATGTCGTTTATGTTTCCGCTGATGATGGTGTTTTCCACTGTGGGCATGATGGTGTCGGGCGGGGCGGGAAATAAGGACATGGCACCGGCGCGGAAGGACTATCAGAGGCATTTGTCCAGTATTCGCCGCGCGGTGGCGAAAGCAGCGAGGATGCAGCGTGAATCGGCGCAGTTTATCCACCCTCGGCCTGGAACTCTGTGGCAGCTGGGGGCGATGGGGCGGGCGTGCGAGCGTCGAAAGGGGGACTCGGATTTCTTGCAGCTGCGCATCGGGGTGGCAACGCAGCAGCCCGCAACGCCTGTAACACCACCGGCAATTCCGGCGCCCGAGAAACTGGATCCGGTTTCCGCCGTAGCACTGCGGGAAGTTATTCGATCGGCTCGTCAGGTTGAGGGAGTGCCCTTTGCCATAGATGTGTCGGCCTTTGAGATTATCGCGCTCACTGGAGATACCGCGGCGCAGGGGCTGGCTCGAGCGATGGTCGCCCAAGCTGCTGCGCTGCATCATCCGGAGGATTGCCTGATTGCAGTTGTGGGAGATGAGTGGGAATGGCTGAAATGGACGCCACACCACGGACACCCCGCAGTTACTGATGCCTGTGGCCCAGCGCGGTTGCGGGCGGCGACGTGTGTGCAGCTGACTGAGCTGCTCACGGCTATCGACACACTGCCAGCTGCTGTGCTGATTGTGCTGACGGATTCGAACGGACAGCTAGATGTCACTGAACTGACACCGATTTTTGACGCGGCGGGGTCGGAGACCTCGGTAGTTTTGCTGACCGTCGTGGAAGCGCAGTCAACGTTGTGGGAGGCAGCGGTTCACCATGGCATCGCGCTGGTTGTTTCCACTACTGCTGTGCATGCGGAAACCGCGTCCGGACGGGAGGAGATTGGCGTACCTGATCAGCTGAGTCCAGCAGAAGCGGAGGTGCTTGGGCGGAGCTTGGCGCGTTTTGAAGTGCCAACAAGCGCAGATGATTCTGTTAAGACCTCGGAAGACCCGGTCATGGAGGAGCTCGGGCTGTACCCGCCTCCGACAACTCTGCGCTACCGACCGCGCTACGGCAGTGCTCGTCTGCGCATTCCTGTTGGAGCTGATGACGGTGATGCTCCGGTCTATCTGGATTTTAAGGAGAGTGCTGAGGGCGGCATGGGGCCACACGGTCTGTGCGTTGGTGCCACAGGGTCGGGTAAGTCGGAATTCCTCCGAACGACCGTGGTAGGGCTCGCAGCTACGCACAGCCCGGATCAGTTGAACTTTGTGCTGGTGGACTTCAAAGGCGGGGCGACGTTTCTGGGACTGGATCAATTGCCTCATGTCTCGGCGGTGATTACCAACTTGGAGCAGGAGCTTATCCTGGTCAACCGCATGGAAGACGCACTGCGCGGTGAGATGACGCGGCGCCAAGAGCAGCTGCGCGCTGCAGGGAATTTCGCCGGTGTCAGCGATTATGAGCAAGCCCGGCGCGCTGGGCAGATAGATGCGCCACCCATGCCCGCGTTGCTGATTGTGGTGGATGAGTTTTCAGAGCTGCTCTCCGCACGCCCGGAGTTTGCTGAGCTCTTCGTTGCGATTGGTCGGTTGGGGCGCAGTTTGCACATGCATTTGCTGCTGGCCAGTCAGCGTCTGGAGGAAGGCCGCTTGCGCGGGCTGGAAAGCCATCTTTCCTATCGCATTGGGTTGAAGACCTTTTCCGTCGCGGAGTCCCGCAGCGTGCTAGGTGTTCCGGACGCCTATCATCTGCCGGCCATCCCGGGCATTGGGTATATCAAATCTGCTGCCGCCGAACCGGTGCGGTTTCGGTCGGCGTATGTTTCCGGCCCGGTGGTCCGTCCGCAGCCTATTGACGGTGCGACGGCTGGGGCAGAGCAGAGGCTGCAGGGGCAGGTCGCAGCTGTCACTGAATTTACCGCTGAAAATTGGACGCGGGAGGCTTTCGGTGCGTCGTTAAGCGATGGTGGAATGGTGGACCCGCCTGCGCAGACATCGGAGCAGACGGTGCTCGGTGCCGTGGTGGCAGCGGTGTCGCACGTATCGACACGTGCGCATCGGGTGTGGCTGCCACCATTGCCGGAGGCCATCGAGCTTCAGCCCGACGAGCAGCTGCCGCGACAGCGATTGACCGGTGTGATTGGGCTGGTGGACAAGCCGCTGTTTCAGCGTCAGGACCCACTGCGTATTGACCTGCGCACGACCGGTGGGCACGTGGCAATCGTCGGAGCGCCGCGGTCAGGAAAGACCACTGCCGCACGCACAGCGATCCTCGCGCTAGCCGACGGTATCAGCGCTCGTGACCTGCATTTTTATATCGTCGATTGTGGTGCGGGCGGCCTGAGCGACCTGGCTGAGTTGCCGCATGTCGCGTCGGTTGCACACCGCGGAGACGAGGAGCTTATTCGCCGTACGATTGGTTTCTTGCGTCGTGAGGTAAGTCGTCGGGAACAGCTCTTTCGCACTAATGGATGGCTCTCTCCGGAAGCAGCACGGGCGGCGGGTCAGCCGGATTCGGTGTTGGTCATTGACGGCTGGGGTGCGTTCAAAACGGAGTTTCCGGCGCTGAGCGACGATGTGCAGGCGCTGGTTGCAGATGGATTGGCGGTGGGAATTCATGTCCTGCTCACGGCCTATCGCTGGACGGACATGAGACCTGCCGTTCGCGACCTGATTGGTACGCGGATTGAGCTGCGGCAGGCGGAGTCGATGGATTCAATGATTGACCGTAAGGCAGCAGAGCTGGTGCCGGAGAGCCCAGGACGCGGAGTCGCGCCGGGCGGGTTTGCGATGCTGGTAGCTCTCACCGGCGCTGCAGACACTAAGCGGATTGCAGAGACAGCGCCGCACGGTGAGCAGGCACCAAAGCTCCAGTTGTTGCCACGGCGGATTGATATTGCGCGTTTGCCGCGACCAGCGGCCGCTGCGAGAGGTGCGATTGCAGTGGGGCTCGAAGAAGCCGGTCTGGGCGCGGTGATATTCCACCCAGATAAGGATCGTCACCTACTGATATTCGGTTCGGCAGGCAGTGGCAGAACCGCCGCGTTGAGGGGCATCGTTCACCAGTTGCGGTACTCGCAGTCGGACTCGAAATTCGTCGTAATTGACTACCGCCGTGGGCTAATGGAGGCCGTGCCCCAAGAGCGGCTGGCCGGCTATGCGGGCTCGGCTGCGGTGGCGACACCCATGCTGGCAGAGCTGGCAGAGGTACTGAAGGCCCGTCTCCCGCAACCGGATATCACCCCAGCGCAGTTGAAGGCCCGAAATTGGTGGAGTGGTCCAACCATCAATGTCATCGTGGACGACTATGACCTCGTGGCCGGCTCGCGGGGTAACCCCTTGCAGCCGCTGGCAGAAGTCATCGCTCACGCCGCCGACATTGGGCTCAATATCTTTTTTGCCCGTCGAATCAGCGGGGCGTTGCGATCCCTCCACGACCCGGTCATGGGTGCGGTTAAGGACCAGGGTGCCAGCGTCTTTGTTATGGACGGCACACGCGACGACGGCCCCATCCTCGGCGTAAAGCCTTGCGAGCAGCCGCCGGGCCGTGGCTATTGGGTGGCGCACGGCCAGAGTCCGCAGATTGTGCAGTTGGGTTGGTTGGATACCGCTGGTGACCAGGAGGACAGTTGATGATTCGGGTCGAATCTTCCTCCACCACCCAGACCCCGACGCTGCGCCACGGCACCTGGCACCTGTGGGGACTCGCGGCACCTGCAGACACCGCAGAACCGGCGGTGCATGGCCCTAGACCGCTTCTCGAGAGCATGCAAACAGTCATTGTGCCCAGCTATTGGGGTGCTGTGCGACAGTGCCGGTTGGCCTCCGCGCTATTGGCTGCTGAACTCAATCCGTACATCCTGACGCTTGCCGACGCCGTTGTGGAACTCGATGAGGCAACTGTGTCTCATAGCGTGTTGGTGGAAGTAGAGGAAACGCGTGTCTGTGTCACTCGTCTGAGCGGGGGCCACATTGCCAGTCGGATGACACATTTGGTCGGAGCGAACGACAGCGCACCATTGGTGGAAACAGTCATTGCGCTGGCTTATCAGCTGACCATGTATCCGGATGCGCCCCAGGGGATACCCGATGATGTGGAAGTTAGTGGTGGGCGCGGTATCACTGAGTATCCGCCCCGCTGGCAGGAGGATATTGAGTTCATCGTCGGCGAAGTTCCACCCGGGCTAGCGAACTCGCGGCGAGCTCTACTAGTCGATCGTCTGCGCGACCGTGGATTTTTAGTCTTCGACTGCCCAGCATCGCGGCTCGGGGAGTGCGTAAATCCGGCCTGGTTGAAAAACATCGGCGACGCTGAAGCCGGTGAAGTGGAGCCGTCGGAGGATTTCGCGGGGCGGCGTCCTGCAGCCAGGGCAGAAGTCAGCTCAGCGTCGAATCAAAGCACAGTTGTGTCAGTAGCTGCCGTTGGTTTGTTGACGGTGGTGGTTCTGATTGTTGGGATTGCTGCATGGCTCTTTAGTGGCGGCATAGTTAGGGAGAACGAAGGGAGACAGAAGCAGCGTGAGACATCGCACGCACAGGCTCCTCCTGTAACTACGCCTCCTGTAACGACGCCTCCATCCACATCGAAACCAGTTCCCGATTCTGCTCCAATAGTCAAACTGACCAATGCGGGCGTGGAAGCTCGGTTTCCCGGCGGGTGGGAGCTTGACTCGGCAAGTCCGTTAGACCGTCTGATTGCGGTGGATGGCGGAGATATGCGCGTCTTGGTGCTCGCTAGCCCGCTTTCGCAGTTCATGGCGCTTGAACATCTAGCCGCCGCTTTGAGCAGCTCCGTTGCCGGGGATGAGACAAAGTCCGCGCCGGAACGCAGACAAGTACTGGGCACCGATGTCGTAGTCGTAGAGGAGCGGCTGCCGTCAGGTAATTCGATAGTGCTCTGGCATCACAAAGTGATGTACGGAACTCAAGTCAGTGTGGGGTGCCAGTTCAGAGGAAGGACTATTGCGCCGGTACGGCCCGTATGCGACCAGGCAGTAGTAAGCGCTCGGCCGGTGCCGTAACACGCAAGGGGCGTAGAGAAAGTGACTGGGGGATGGGCGGGGGTAGGCAGGGGTAAAGGTTGGAAAACCAAAATGGAACCGAATCGGGGTTTTTCGCGCCAAACAATATGACGGGTTTTTAACGCGGGAAGCTGGCTGGCTCGCGCGGGGAGGTAAAAATGCCGTCGTTAATCAGTCACTCAACACGAATAAGGGGGAAACAGTGGCAAACCTATTTGCAGCCGAATCAGATCAAATGACCACTACCGCGGGGGACGTCGATGGCGTCAACTCGGAAGTACAGGGCGAGCTGGGGCGCATTCGAGGCGTCGTGGACGGTCTGGCGGGGGAATGGAAGGGCCAGGCTAAAGACAGCTTCGATGATCTGATGCTTCGTTGGGATGACGCAGCTATGCGTCTATCCAATGCGCTGACGGATATCGCGGATAACATCCGCGCAAATTCCAGCAGCTTCGATGCGGGCGAGGACGAGGGGGCGTCGTCGTTCAAGCAGGTGGCAGCAGCGGGTGCGTCGTTGCTGAACCTCTAAACGTTTTATCGAATCGCACAACCACAACACTGAATCACACAACACACATCACCTTTTGGGGAAAGGGTTCTTAATGCAACCAATTAGGTACAGTTTTGGCGGCATCGACGGTGCTGCCGATGACATTCGGTCCACTTCTGGCACCATCAACGGGCTGCTCGGAGATTTGAAGAAGCGCATCGCGCCGATGGTCTCTACGTGGGAGGGTGACTCTTCGGATTCTTACCAGGAGGCTCAGCGTGAATGGGACACAGCAGCGGAGGAGCTCAATATGATTCTCACGACTATCGCGGATACGGTCAGCGCAGGTAGCCAGCGAATGGCGGATATTAACCGCCGCGCGGCAGCTAGCTGGGGATAGCTTGGTTCCTGATTGAGGCACTTTTGATTGAGCTATGTAACCGGGGGAGGGGAGGACATTGCTCAATTGAGATCTTCAGTTAGGTATCTGCCTTTGAAGTATTCTTGCTAGCAGCACTCCAGGGGGGAAAGGCCAGTCTCAGCAGTTTGCGGCTGAGACTGGCTTTGGCATTTTTGTTCTAGCGTCATCTCAAGGTAAAGTAGCCAAACTGTGTGCGCACACGTGAATGTTGCCTCGGGTCTCCACCGGCCGCCGGGGAATAACAACAGTGTGCACGGTGGCTGGCAAATCTACACGGACCCTAAAAGGAGTCATGTTGTCTACTTTCCATCCGAAGGACGGTGACATCGAGCGCAAGTGGTACGTCATCGACGCTACCGACGTTGTTCTCGGCCGTCTGGCTACTCACGCCGCAGACTTGCTGCGCGGTAAGGGCAAGGCTTACTTCGCCCCTAACGTCGACTGCGGTGACCACGTCATCATCATCAACGCCGATAAGGTACACGTCTCCTCGAACAAGCGGGAACGTGAGATGCGCTACCGCCACTCGGGCTTCCCGGGCGGCCTGAAGTCGATGACCCTGGGTCGTTCCCTCGAGGTTCACCCGGAGCGTGTTATCGCTGAGGCTATTGAGGGCATGATGCCGCACAACAAGCTTTCGCGTGCGTCCATCAAGAAGCTGCACGTCTTCGCCGGTTCCGAGCACCCGTTCGCCGGTCAGAAGCCTGAAAACTACGAGATCAAGGCGGTGGCACAGTGACCAACCCACAGGACGTCAATGAGAACCAGAACGTAGAGGCCACCGAGGCTTCCTACGA
This sequence comes from Corynebacterium sp. LK26, assembly GCF_014335085.1. Lineage (NCBI taxonomy): Bacteria > Bacillati > Actinomycetota > Actinomycetes > Mycobacteriales > Corynebacteriaceae > Corynebacterium > Corynebacterium sp. LK26. Next base: position 226,214 of record NZ_PDHB01000002.1, on the reverse strand, counting down.
TGATGTTCAGGCTGCCGCTGCTGCTGCCACTGAAGAGTTCACCTCTTCCATCGGCGACGCAGTTGCTACCGAGACCGAGGCTGAGGCTGCTCCGGCTGCACCGCTGACCCTGGATCGTCCGATTCAGACTGTCGGTCGTCGTAAGCGCGCTGTCGCCCGCGTCGTTCTGACCGCTGGTTCCGGCAAGATTGTCTGCAACGGCCGCGAGCTCGAGGATTACTTCCCGAACAAGCTGCACCAGCAGGAGATCAAGGATCCGCTGGTCCTGGTCGAGCGCGAGAGCCAGTTCGACATCAAGGCCAACATCAACGGTGGTGGCCCGTCCGGTCAGGCCGGTGCTCTGCGCCTGGCTATCGCTCGTGCCCTGAACGAGTTCAACCCGGAGGAGCGCAGCGTTCTCAAGAAGGCTGGCTTCCTCACCCGCGACGCTCGTGCTGTCGAGCGCAAGAAGGCTGGTCTGCACAAGGCCCGTCGCGCACCGCAGTACTCCAAGCGTTAAGCTTTACTGCTTCGAAAAGCACCTCAGTTTGAGTATTACACGCAAGCCGAGGTGCTTTTTTGGTTAAAGTCCGCAGTGACCAGGCATGGCTGCATTTTTGGGACAAGCCCCGTACGTTAGACTTTTATCCGTTAAAAACTGCCGCGAGAATCGTTTATCGCGGTGCGATTGCAGTGCGATGAAAGTGCGATTGCAGTGCGATGGGAAGAAGGAAACCGTATGGCGGTGAGCACCACAGCCACCAAGACCTCCGACGCGAAGAGCTCCTCTAGCTCGTCGTCGGTGGCGAAGCATCCCTTCCGCATTCGACGCGTACCAGGCATTGATGGGCTGCGCGGTCTGGCCGTTGCCACAGTGGTGATCTACCACTACTTCGATAATGTGCTGCCCGGTGGCTACATCGGTGTGGATATCTTCTTCGTGCTCTCCGGATTTCTTATCACCTCGCTTCTGGTGCGCGAACGCGCGGTCACTGGGCGCATCGATCTAAAGGACTTCTGGCTCCGTCGACTGCGCCGCATCGCTCCGGCTGCGATGTTCGTGTTGTTTATTTCCATCGCCGTCGCAGGTCTGGTCGGCGGGGATCCCGCTGTTGGCTTGTCGACGCAGTTTCTCGGCACGGTCTTTTTCGTCAATAACTGGACGCAGATTGCGGGCTCTCAGTCCTATTTCGCGGATTCCGGAGTGCAGCTGTTAGCGCACTACTGGTCACTGTCGGTGGAGGAGCAGTTCTACTTGCTCTGGCCATTGATCTTTGTGGCTCTTCTCGCCCTGAAGCTGGCATCTCGCAAGCTGGCAGCAGTGGCGGGCATTGGGGCGGTTGCCTCTTTCGTGTGGATGGTCTCGCTCTATGATCCGAAGGTCGACCCCACGCGGGTCTACTACGGTACCGATACTCACGCCTTTGGACTCCTGTTTGGCGCGGCCCTCGCATTGTGGTTGACATCGACGTCGTCACGCGCGGAAGCGGACTCCTGGCCACGCACAGAACCCCTGCTGCGGGACTTCTTTGGCAGTTCCGCCCAGGCTTTCGTAGTGGCCTCGCTGCCGCTGATCTTCCTTTCGTTGGTTTTGCTGATGATGTCGGATACCGCGTCGGCGACTTACCGCGGTGGGTTGGTGTTCGCCTCGTTGCTGTCGGTGGCGATTCTCTATCTTGTCGTTCGCGGTGTCTCACCCGTGCGTCAGATTTTTGAGTTCAAGCCACTGTGCTGGCTGGGAAAGATTTCCTTCTCGCTGTACCTGTGGCACTGGCCGGTCATCGTGCTCATCCGCGAACTGCTGGAGCGCAATGAGGCCATGCAGTATGAGAACCTCGCTGCCTTCGCAGGCATCGCGCTATCGCTGCTTTTGGCGAACTGGTCGTACAAGAATGTGGAATCGCCAATTCGCCGGATGGGTTACCGCCGTTGGATGTTGCAGTTTTCGGGCACGCAGTTTGCCGGTTCCTGGAAGCCGCGCGTTGCAGCAGGGCTGGCGCTGGTCGTCGTGGTTGGTGCAGTTGTGGGAATGGCTACGGCGCCGAAGATGACGCGTTTGGAGGCACAGCTACAGGAGGCAGCTGAGCGCCGTGCACAGGCACAAAAGGCGGAGGAAGCCGAGTTGGCCAAGCGTGTTATGCCGCGTGGTGACCAGATCACCGCTATCGGCGACTCTGTGATGCTCGCCTCGGCGTCGGCGTTGGAAGAGAAGCTGCCCGGTATCTATATCGATGCGGCTGTTTCTCGTGGTTATCCGGCTGCGCCAGAGATTATCGCCAGTATGAAGGCGGCGGGTACGCTCGATCCATTCGTCGTGCTGGGTCTTGGTATCAATCAGTCGGCTGCGGCATCGGACGAACACCTGTTGGATGAGATCCTCGATTCGCTGGGTGAAGACCGCATCATTGTCCTCATCAACCCGTACGGTGATCGTGTGTGGATGCCGCAGTCGGAGAGGGAAGTCCTCGACGCGGCAAAGAAGCGCGACAATGTCTATGTGTCTGACTGGTGTCATGGTGTGCGTGATGATTTGTCCAAGCTGCGCGCGGACCTTATCCACCCGACCCCGGATGGCGCCGAGGTCTATGCCAATGCCGTGGTCGATGCTTTCCAGCAGTATGCGAAGAACAAGAAACGCATTCCGGACACCTGCGGAATCTAATAAAAATCTAGTTAGTAGTGTTTCCACGGTAAAGTAAGTGGCTGTGGCCAAACAAAAGTCTTCCTCCAGTCACCGTGGATTAAAGATTTTCCTCGGCATCGTCCTCGGTATCTTCGCACTCTTCGGTGTGTTTTACGCTGTCGATTACGTGCTGAACAAGGACCATGTCCCGCGCGGGTCTACCGTCGCGGGTATTGACATCAGCACGCTGAGCGCGAATCACGCTGAGGCGAAGCTCGAAGAGCAGCTCGGTGATCTTTCCACTCATCCAGTGGCGTTTCGTGCCGGCGAACGCACGGCGGAGGTTCTGCCCGAGGAGGCGGGGCTGAGCATCGACTGGGAGAAGACGGTCGCGCAGGCGGGTAAGCAGACGGCGAACCCAGTTACCTGGGTGCGCAGTTTCTTTACTACCCGTGAGCTGGATTTGGTCAGCGATATCGATAGCTCTAAGTTCGAGCCGCAGGTCGACCGTCTCGTCGGCGAACTGACTATTGCTCCCGTCGATGGCGAGGTCAAGCTTGTCGACGGCCGCGTGGAAACAACTCCACCGGTCATCGGCCAAGATGTCGACCGCAATGCGGTCAGCGGGGATTTGGCCGCCAAGTGGTTGTCGCCGGAGGGCATCGATGTAGAGACCACCGCGCACGACCCGGCTATCGGTGAGGATCAGGTCCGTGAGGCAGCTGAAGGAGAGGCCGCCGATGCGGTGTCGGGCCCCATTGTTGCCAAGGGCCGTGATGGCAAAGATGGTGTAATTCCGCCGGAGCGCATGGCTGAAATCATCAGCTTTGTGCCGCGCGACGGTGGATTGGTTGCCGATATCAATGTCGACCGCGCACGCGAGATCCTCGAGGAGGGGCTGGCTGCTTCCGAGGTTGATAAGCGCAATGCGTCGATACGCTTCAGCGGTGGTTCGCGTGAAGTGGTCCCCTCGGTTGATGGCGTAGCCGTGAAGTGGGATGAAACTATGAAGGACTTCGCCGAGCGTGTGACTTCGACGGATAAGCGCGAGTTTGATGCGGTCTACGAGGACAAGCCCGCCACCTACACCACCGAACAAGCGGAAAGTGCCACCTTCGATGATGTCATTGGTGAGTTCACCACCGGTGGCTTCAGCTCGGCATCGGGAACAAACATTGCCCTGGTGTCGCAGATGGTCAACGGCGCATTCGTGGCGCCGGGCGATACATTCAGTCTGAACGGCTACACGGGTCCGCGCGGTACTGCGCAGGGTTTTGTCGAGTCGGGCATTATCCTCAACGGCCATGCGGATAAGGCTGTCGGTGGTGGCATTAGCCAGTTCGCCACCACTTTGTACAATGCTTCGTACTTTGCGGGCATGGAGGATGTCGCGCACACCCCGCACAGTTACTACATTTCGCGTTACCCGGCCGGCCGTGAGGCGACGGTGTACGAGGGCGCAATCGACCTAGCGTTTAAGAACAGTTCCGACACTCCGATTCTTATCGAGGCCGTTACTACTGGTTCCGACGTCACTGTGCGCATCAAGGGTGTGAAGAAGGTCAACGTCGAGTCCATCAATGGTGGCCGTTGGGCATACACGCAACCACAGCGTATGCAGGTCAGTGGCAGCTCTTGCCAGCCGTCGTCGGGTGCGCAGGGCTTCACCACTTCTGATACACGCGTTATTCGGGACCTCTCGGGCGCGGAAATCTCGCGTGAAACTCAGACTACGGTTTATGACCCGCAGCCAATTGTGTCCTGTGGCTAGTCTGGATTCGCCTGCGCGACCGGCTAAAGTAATACAGCATTGACAATGCAATAGTCCGCGATACCAAAACTCATAAAACCCCCAAGGAGTGGTCTAGCAACAATGGCACGTCTTTTCGGAACTGATGGCGTCCGCGGTTTGGCGAATAAGACTCTGACCGCACCGCTGGCAATGCGGCTGGGTGCTGCTGCGGCCACTGTGCTGACTAGCGGCACGAATCCGTCGGGGCGTCGTCCCCTGGCCATTGTTGGCCGCGATCCGCGTGTCTCCGGTGAGATGCTCGCCGCAGCGCTGTCTGCCGGCATGGCTTCCCAGGGCGTCGACGTTTTGCGTGTCGGCGTGCTGCCCACTCCGGCTGTCGCTTTCCTCACCGACGACTACGGTGCCGACATGGGTGTGATGATTTCGGCTTCTCACAACCCCATGCCGGACAACGGCATCAAGTTCTTCGCCGCGGGCGGCACCAAGCTTGACGACGCGGTGGAGAAGGAAATCGAACACGCTCTCCACAACTTGCCGGAGACCGGACCCACGGGCACCGGAGTGGGGCGTGTCATCGAGGAGGCCCCAGACGGGCTCGACCGCTACCTGTTCCACCTCTCCCGTGCGGTCAGCACCAAGCTCGACGGCATTCGTGTCGTGGTGGATTGTGCAAATGGTGCTGCTTCGCAGGCCGCCCCCATGGCGTACGCGGCCGCCGGTGCCGACGTCGTCGCTATTCATGACAAGCCGAACTCCTACAACATCAACGACAACTGCGGTTCCACCCACATTGAGGTTTTGCGCGCGGCAGTGCTGGAGCACGGCGCGGATCTGGGTCTGGCTCACGATGGCGATGCCGACCGCTGCCTGGCTGTGGACTCGCAGGGCAACATCGTCGATGGTGACCAAATCATGGCCATCCTGGCCGTCGCCATGAAGGAAGAGGGGCTACTGCACCACAACACGCTGGTGGCCACTGTGATGAGTAACCTCGGCCTCAAGCTGGCGATGGAGGAAAACGATATCGCCCTGCGTACCACCAAGGTCGGCGACCGCTATGTGCTGGCTGATTTGAACGCTGGCGGTTACTCGCTCGGCGGTGAGCAGTCGGGGCACGTGGTCATTCCGGATCACGCCACCACCGGTGACGGCACCCTCACCGGTCTGTACCTCATGGCGCGGATGGCACGCACCGGTAAGTCTCTGGCTGAGCTGGCCTCCGTAATGAAGGTGCTGCCGCAGACTCTTATCAACGTGCCGGTGTCCAACAAGGCCGCAATTCTGGAGTCTGATGAGGTCAAGGCCGCCATCGATGCAGCCGAGGAGAAGCTGGGTTCCACCGGTCGCGTGCTGTTGCGCCCGTCCGGCACCGAGGAGCTCTTCCGCGTCATGGTGGAGGCCGCCGATGCGGAATCGGCCCGCAAGATTGCCGGGGAGTTAGCTGCGGTTGTGGCCGCAGTCTAGAGTCAGGAGTGTGGAAATGAATGACGCGCCAGAGGACATTAAAGCCCGCTTTGCCCCGGGTGAAGCCGACATCCAGGTAGAGGTGGTCGATCGTGACGGTCGGGTTCTCGGTACCGTCGGCAAGCTTGAAGCACACGTTCCACCGGGAATTTTGCACCGTGCTTTTTCTCTTTTCCTCTTCGATGAGCAGGGACGCATGCTGCTGCAGCGCCGTGCGGAGTCGAAGTATCACTCACCACTGCTACTGACGAATGCGACCTGCTCGCACCCACTGCCGGGGGAGCCGGTGGCCGATGCCGTTGAGCGTCGTGCGAAGGAAGAGCTCGGTGCGGATGTCTCCCAGTTGGAGGAAATCGGCATTGTTATCTACCAGGTCATCGATGATCGTTCGGGATTGGCGGAGCACGAGTACAACCACGTGTACGCCGGCATCGTCGATCCGAAGTCGGTGGATATCAACCCCGATGAGGTCGATGAAGTGGTGTACGTGACTCCGCAGGAACTCGCAGAACGTCGCGCGAACGAACCGATGACGGAGTGGTTTAACCACGTCTGGGGTGTTGGGGCGGAGAAGTTCTCCAAGTACGGTTTCGACATTGCGGGTGTGCCGGGTATCCATGGCCCAGCGGAGGCGCAGGCTGCCGCGCAGTCGGTTTCGGAAAAGGATGTGTAGCTTCGTGACCAGCGTAGAAAACGCCAGCGTCGACGACTTTGGCCTCGACAAGTCCGAGGAATTGGAGACCGGGGAGTTCTATGCCCTGGCCAATGAACAGGGTGCCGCATTCGGTGAAGGCCATGCCAAGTCGATTTTGTTGGGTGAGCACTCTGTCGTCTACGGCAAGCCGGCTATCGCACTGCCGGTGACGTCGCTGCGCACGATGGCGTGGATTGACCGCGTGGAGGATTCTCCCGTCCTGTTTTCCATGGACGGCGAGGTCATCGACATCGACGAGCTGCCGGAGCGCTTTGCCTCCATCGCCGCTGCACTCCGCGCTGGCCTGCGCACCTTCGGTATTCCCGAACGCGACCTGCTGGTTCGTCTCCGCTCCGGTATCCCACCCGCTGCAGGGCTGGGTGGTTCTGCCGCAGTGGCACATGCGCTTATCGACGCAGTGCGTGACCTCGCCGATGGCACTCTGACCGAGCGTCAGCGCTTTGACCTGGTGCAGGAAGCTGAGCGTCTGGCGCACGGTAACCCCTCTGGCCTGGATGCCACGGTTGCCCGTGCATCGCGTCCGGTCTACTTCAAGCAGGGTGAGTTCCATCCGCTGAAGGTGGCCAAGAAGATGTGGCTGGTGCTGGGGGATACCGGTGTGCGTGGTTCGACGTCGCTGGCCGTTGCCCGCGTGCGTGGTTTCGTCGATTCCCACCGAGTCCATGGCCAAGAGTTGCTGGACCACTTGGGGCAGCTGGCCGACGGCGCGGTGCACAACCTGGCCAAGGGTGATTTTGCCCGTCTGGGACATCGCATGGACTCGGCGCAGGAAGCGCTAGAAGAACTAGGTGTTGGGCATGAGTCCATCACCGATCTCGTCACTGCCGCCCGACTGGCAGGTGCCCACGGGGCAAAGCTCACTGGTGCCGGTTGCGGTGGCTGTGTGATGGCGCTGGCAGAGTCCGCCGATCACGCGGAACTGATTAGCCATGCCATGATGGGCGCCAATGCCGTTGCTACTTGGACTGTGGAGGTAAATCCCTCGTGACCACGACCGCTACCGCCGTCGCTCATCCCAACATCGCCCTGATTAAATACTGGGGCAAGCGCGATGAGGCCGTGCAGCTACCGGCCACAGGTTCGCTGTCCCTTACTCTGGGCATCGCTCCGACGACGACCACGGTGTCGCTTATCGACGATCCCAGCGTCACCGCCGACTCGGGCACTCTGAACGGCCAGGAGATGGTGGGCAAGGACCTCTCCCGTGTCCAGAAGTTTTTGGATTTGGTCCGCGAGCGTGCGGGCAGCACTAGCTTCGCAGAGGTGACCAGCACCAACGAGATTCCGACGGGTGCGGGTCTGGCTTCGTCCGCGTCGGGTTTTGGCGCGCTCGCGCTGGCCGCGGCGAAGGCCTACGGCCTGGACTACACCCCGGAACAGCTCTCGGCTCTGGCCCGTCGCGGTTCGGGCTCGGCCTGTCGCTCTATTTTCGGCGGCCTCGTTGAGTGGCTGCCCGGCGATGACGATGCTTCCAGCCACGCAGTGGCTCTGCCGGATTCCGGCCTGGATCTCTCCCTGGTCGTGGCGGTTTTGGCCCCGGGGCGCAAGAAGATTGACAGCCGTGCCGCCATGCGTCGCACGGTCGAGACATCACCGTTCTTCCCGGCCTGGGTGGAGCAGGTGCCTCGTGATATCGAGGACATGAAGGCCGCCATTGCCGCTGCGGACTTCACTGCGGTCGGCGAGCTTGCCGAGGCCAATGCCATGCGCATGCACGCCACTATGCTGGGGGCTCTTCCTCCGGTGCGGTACTGGAATCCGGATTCGGTGGCGGCTCTCGATCTCGTCGCTACGCTGCGTGACGAGGGCACCGAGTGCTACGCCACCATGGATGCCGGGCCGAACGTGAAGGTGCTGTGCCGCAGCGGCGATGCCGAGACCATCGCGGATCGTTTCCGCGCAGAGTTCGAGGATATTGACGTGCTGGTTTCCGGCTCCGGCCCTGGCGCATACCTGGTGTAGCTGGGGGAGTAGTTGAGCAACGCTAAAGGCGGACCTATCGAAGGCGAGTCCATCGGTCGTGGCTGCGGCAAGCTGTACCTCACTGGTGAGTATGCGGTGATGGATGTCGAGGGGCTGGCCGTCATCGCAGGTGTCGACCGCTATGTGACAGTTCGGTGCCGCGATGCCGAACCATCGCAGCCGGTCTCTCGCGTGTACTCCAGCTATTACGGCCCGCGGGGGCGTGTCATTGATATCGATGCACCAGATGACATCGCTACCCATACGATTTCCCTGGTCTATCGCATTGCTGCGGGCGAGTTGGAAAACACCCCAGAGCGCCCCATAAATATCGTCATTGAATCAGACCTCGATGACGCCGACAGTGGTGCGAAGTATGGCCTGGGATCCTCCGGGGCTGTCGCTGTGGCTGTAACTCGTGCGCTGGGGACGCACCTGGGTCTGGAGCTGGATTCACTGGACGTGTACAAGATTGCGATGGTGGCCACGCTTCTGGCTGGTGCAGCTGGTTCCGGCGGCGATATCGCGTGCTCCGCGCACGGCGGGGTGGTGCTCTATCGCCGGCCGAATCCGACGGCGCTCGCAGAGCTCGTGGCGGCTGATCCTGTCGCTGCCGTGGCGGCACCGTGGCCGAATCTTCGCATTGACGCCCGCACCGACCTCGGTGGGCTACAACTGTTGGTCGGCTGGACGGGCAGTCCGGTGAAGACGGACTCGCAGTTGAAGAAGGCCGGTGGCGCAGACCGTGATTTTGTGCGCGGGGTCTCGTCGATAAGCGAAAGACTCTGGCAGGCGCTTGCCGACGGCGACCACACCGCGGCGTTTGCCTGCCTGCGTGAGAATCGGACGCTGCTGCAGGACTATGAGCGTGAGCGTGCTGTATGCATCGAGACGGAGAAACTGAAAGCGCTCGCCGACATCGCCGATGGCGCGGGGGCCGCGGGCAAGAGCAGCGGCTCCGGTGGTGGTGACTGCGGAATCGCGCTGGTGGGAGTCTCAGATGGTGTCGATGCCGAGGAGACTGCCGCGGACATCACCGCGCGCTGGCAAGCAGCTGGCATCCAGCCGTTGCCGCTGAAGCTGGCCGCTCAACTTTGACCACAGTTTTTTGACCGTAGAATTTAAGACAGCTGAAATTTACAGAAGCTGGGAACCGAAGCTGCATGCAGCTAGAAAGGGTCGCATAGGACAATGGCTGAAAAGAGCTCGCACGACCTGGAATATGCACACGTACCGCTGAGCTGGATTGGTCCGGTGCGCATTAGTGGCAACGTCATGAATGACGAGGTGAAGATTCCGCTGGCGACTTACGAGACCCCGCTGTGGCCGTCGTGTGGTCGCGGTGCGAAGGTCTCCCGCATGATCGAAGGTGGCATTACCTGCACTTTCGTCGGTGAGAAGATGACCCGATCGGTGATTTTCACTCTCGACTCGGCAGCGGATGCCGTCATTGCGCGCGACAACATCCTGTCTCGTTATGACGAGCTGAAGAAGGTCGTGGAGTCCTCCTCGCGTTTTGCCAAGCTGGTAGATATTCACTTCCAGATCGCATCGCGTCTTCTCTTTGTCCGCTTTGACTTCTTCTCCGGTGATGCCTCGGGCCACAACATGGCCACGCTGGCGTCTGAGCGTTTGATGTCCTACCTGATGGAGCAGATGCCAGAGTTGGGCTATGGCTCCATCTCGGGCAACTACTGTACCGATAAGAAGACCTCCGCAGTCAATGGCATTCTGGGCCGCGGTAAGTACGTAATCGCCGAGGCCGTCATTCCGGAGCCGGTTGTCCGCGAGCGTCTGCGCACAACTGCCAAGCGCCTGGCTGAGCTCAACGAACGCAAGAACCTCGTCGGCTCCATCATGGCCGGTTCGCTGCGCAGCGGTAATGCGCACTACGCCAATATGCTGCTGGGCTTTTACCTCGCTACCGGTCAGGACGCTGCGAATATCGTCGAAGGCTCGCAGGGGCTGACGCAGGTAGAGGCGCTTGACGACGGCTCCGTGCGCTTTAGCTGCACCCTGCCACATTTGATCGTCGGTTCCGTGGGCAACGGCAAGGGCTTGGACTTCGTGGAGAAGAATCTCACAGCGCTGGGCTGCAAGGAGGACCGTGAGCCGGGCGAGAATGCCCGTCGTCTAGCAGCGTGCTGCGCGGCAATCGTCTGGTGTGGTGAGCTTTCCCTGCTCGCGGCACAGACGAACCCGGGGGAGCTGATGGAGGCGCACGTTTCTATCGAGCGTGCGAAGTAGTGCTTTGTGAATAGTCGTTTGCGACAATTCGCAAAACCTAAGACAAATCTCAGGTAAACGCGCTAGATTTCTGTAGTAGGCAATTAACATTTTGTGGGCAAAATATCCCGTGGTCTGATGACTGCTCTGATGGCCGTTCTGATGACATGGGGATGTTTCGTTGCCCGTTATTTCTTAAAAATCTGTAGAGGTAGTGAAGGCACGGTTTTGATGACAACAAGCAATGTGACCCCGATCGGTATTGATGACATCGCCTTTGCGACGGGTTCGTACTGCATTGACCTCGCCGATATTGCGCCCCGACTCGGAGCGGAACCGGCAAAGTACCACAAGGGCCTGGGGCAGGAACGCTCCAGCGTGGTTGCCTCTGATGAAGATCCGGTGACGATGGCCGCGACCGCGGTGAAGAAGATCGTCGACCGCCACGGTATCGACGGCGTGCGCACCATCATGTTCGCCACTGAGACCGGTATCGACCAGTCGAAGGCCGCTGCTGTCTATGTGCATGAGTTGGTCGGTCTTGACCCGCACGCGCGATCTGTCGAGCTGAAGCAGGCTTGCTACTCCGGTACCGCGGCGCTGCAGTTCGCGTGCGCTCTGGTGGCCCGCAATCCGGAGGAGAAGGTCATCGTTGTCGCCTCCGACATTGCCCGCTATGACCTGGACTCCGCTGCGGAGCCGACCCAGGGCGCAGGTGCTGTAGCCATGCTGGTGACCGCTAATCCGCGCATCCTGGCTATCGATGCCGCTTCGGGCGTCTTCACCCGCGAAGTTATGGACTTCTGGCGTCCGAACCACCGCAGCCAGGCGTTGGTGGAGGGCAAGCTCTCTATTAGTGCTTACATCGACGCTGTTCAGGGTGCTTACGAGGACTACCGTGCCCGCGGCGGTGTGGACTTCAGCGAGATTGACTACTTCAGCTACCACCAGCCGTTTACCAAGATGGCCTACAAGGCGCACCGGCAGCTTTCGGCCAATAACGGTGTGGAGCTCACCGCAGAGGACGAGGCCCGCCAGCTCGGCCCAACCACTGAGTACAACCGCATCATCGGTAACTCCTACACAGCATCGGCCTACTTCGGCCTGCTCTCGCTGCTGGACACCGAGAAGGACCTGGCTGGTAAGAAGGTCGCTGTTGTCTCCTATGGTTCCGGCTCGGTTGCTGAGTTCCTCACCGGCAATGTGGTCGAGGGCTACGAGTCCCAGCTGCGCGCCGAAGATAATGCTCGTGAACTGGATGAACGCGTAAAGCTCGATGATCCGACCTACTACCGCCACGCTCAGGTGACGCATGAAGATCCGGGTGAGTACTCCAACCTGGGAGACGACGCCCTGATTGGCACCGGCCCATTCAGCTTCACCGGTGTTGAGGGGTGTAAGCGCATCTACCGCGCTCGTTAGCCCCGGGGGCACCCGTGCTAGTACCTCAACGGAACCGAATCCCCTTTTTTCGCGCCTAACAGTAATAAGAACTGTTTTTCGCGGGGAAGGGGATTTTTCGTGTCCGCACGTTTTACTGGAGGCAGTGGCGGAGGCTTGCTGCACTTTTCGGAAGATGCAGTGACAGCGGCTGCCCGAGAGATCGAGCAGCGCGGCCGTGAAGGCCATGAGCGGTGGGGAAGCGCTCCCGATATTTCCGCGGCAGACTGTGGCCAGGGTTTTGCCGCCCAGGGGCGTCGTCTGCAGCAGGCGGCAGCGCGGCTGCGTGAGCACGGGCAATCGATGTACGCGGGACTTGGCAATCATGCTCCGGCAGTGCGGGAACAGTGGCGTGTCTTTGCAGGCTGTGACAGCGACGGGAGCGCCGACCTCGGTGGAATTGAGGTAGTGGACTGATGCCATGGGTTGCTCGAATTCTTCCGATATTGGTGCGTGTTATTGGCCGTGGAAGCCGTATTGGAGCCAAGCGCGGGGTTGGCGGCATCGGCAAGAATCTGCCCAAAGTCTTGGATAAGGTGCGACGCGCTGACGGCTGGAAGGGCAGCGCCCTATCCAAGTTCTCTAACTCCGTGGGGTTGATAGCCTCCGCGATAACTATTGCTATGGCTTTCGATTGGGGCGGTTTGAAAGGCGATGCCGCCGACGCCGCCAAGGAACGCTGTGATAAAGCCGCGCAGGACTGTGCGAATCAGGATGAGCAGTCCGCCAATGGCGCGCAGAGCGTCGGCGAGTGCGGCAAGAAAGTCGACGAGGTCCTGGAGGATTGCGAAAAGCAGGCCGAAGATATGGCTGAGCAAACCGACGGCATCCTCTCTCAGTGCGAAGCGCTTGTCGACGATCCGGAGGTCGGCGCCGAAGCCGCACAAGTGGCCCAGCAGGTGTGTAACAGTCTCGTCGACTCCACTGGTCAGCTCTACGATGCGCGTAATAGTTGCATCGAGCAGTGTCTTGAGCAGGCAGCGTGTGACACTGAGGCCGCGGTGGTCGCCACCCCGCCGCAGCCTCCTACTGTTCCTGCCAGTTCGGGTGCTACCTCGGCGGCCTGTGCAGAGGTGGCTGAGTCTGGGAGTGGCGAAGGAGCTACTGTAACCGGTGGCAACGGTGCTACCGCTGGTGGAATTGGGGTCGTTGCCAACGTTGATATTGGGATAGAGGCAGGCGTTGCTGCTGGAATATCCGTTGGAGGTGCCATTGGCGCTGCCGGGGCGGCCAGTATCGCTGGAATTGCGGGAGCTGTCGGGGTTGCAGGCAGTGTCGCGTCCTCACTGCTCAACTTAGACATGTGCACGGAGACGGAAGAGCCAGTGTGCGAACAGGCACCTGCGCCAGCACCAGCACCAGCACCAGCTCCTGCGCCGGAGGACTGTGTGCCGGAACCCGAACCAGAACCCAAGCCCGAACCTGAACCCAAGCCCGAACCTGAACCCGAGCCCGAACCTGAACCCGAGCCCGAACCTGAAAATGTTCCTGAACCGCCTCCTCCAGCTGAGAAACTAAAGCACTTGGGAATCGAGCTGCCACAGGAGACGCAAGCAGAACAGCGAGCGGAACCGCAGCCAGAACCACAAGCAGAGCCGCAGCCAGCACCAGCCCAGGATTCGGCAGCATCAGTGCAGGAATCTGCTTCAGCTGTGCCCGAGCCCCCTGAGCAGCCCAACGCCCAGGAGCTTGTGGGCGCGGTCAATTCGCCAACGGCAGGTGAGTGGTAATGGGGAGTAAGCATGCCGCGAAATATGACCGGATTGGGCAGGCCTATTACGACGCTGCTGCAATGACTAGGCAGGAGTTCGATACGGCGGTACAGAGGGCACAGAAAGAATTGCAGGGTTTGGAGGAGCGTCGTAAAGCACGCGAAATTAAGGAGAGGGAGGTGGCGGCGGGCGTCGAAAAGCAACAAAAAACCGCCCGACCGAAGGGAACCGTTACGCGGTTGTTCGGGCGGGCGGGGAAAGGGACGCCGACGGTGAAGTCGATTCGGGGCGTGTCCTGAAGCGTGGCCTAGTGACTACTTGCCGGGAATCAGCGAGTGCTCCGGGTTTTCCGGCAGCTCCTTGATGAGCCACTCCATGTCGCGGTTAGTTGTGCCCTTGATAGTGGCGGTCGGGTCTGCGAAATCTGAGTACTTCTTGTCGTCACCGACCGTGGCCAGCAGGAAGCCTGTGAGTGCGGCGCGCGCGACCTCCTGGTACTTCACCTTGGAGGAAGAGAAGCCCGCTAGACGACGGAGAAGAGTTGTTTCCGAGAAGCTGCCCTGGTCAGCCTTGTCTACTTCGCGGTAAACGACATCGCCCTTCCACTGAACAGCCAGGCGAGCCGGGTTGCCGCGATCGAGCCACTGATCCTCGCCAGGGGCCAGGACGAGGCCCGGGGCCGAGACATTAGTTGCAGCGGCGCTGGAGGAAGGCGCGGTAGTTGCGGGGAAGACGCAGCCAACGCCGGAGATGAGGTCGTGACCAGCAGCGGCGAGGACGGCTACACCCGCGCCCATGCCGTGACCGGCAACGCCAAGCTTCTTCGGGTGGACGACGACCTTGCCCTCACCGAGGCGGACACCAGCGAGAATCTGGAGCGCTGTCTCCAAATCGTTGGCGAGACCACGGTGATCTGCCACGATGCCATTTTCGGTGTCCGGAGCAGCGACCGCGATGCCCCACGAAGCTAGGTGACGCAGCGTGGCGTGGTACTCCTCAATCGGTGTGCGCCAATCGTGTGCGAAGGCGATACCGGGGATGCCATTGCCCTCGGCAGGCGTGTAGACCTTTCCCGGCAGGCCAGTAAAAGCGAGATCACCGACCATGACGCGGTGCGGTCCACGCTTGGAAAGATTAGATGTCAGAGTCTTCAAGTTGTCAGCCACAGTGAATAGCTTAACTATAAGGTGCATACCTTTGCTGAAAAAGTGCCAGGATGAGCGAGAATGTCTATTTCGTTATGACGATTTTCCGCTTCGCGGGTTATTCTGTAGGACATGTGTGGAATCGTTGGATATGTGGGCCATCAGCCCGCCCTGGATATTGCTGTCGATGCGCTACGACGCATGGAATACCGTGGCTATGACTCCGCGGGGGTTGCCATTGTCGACGATCAGGGGCATATCACTGTAGAGAAGAAGGCCGGTAAACTCGCCAACCTCGAGGCTGCCCTTGATGCGGATGGGCGCGACAAAATCACTGGAACCACCGGAATTGGGCACACCCGCTGGGCTACCCACGGTCGCCCAATTGATGAGAATGCCCACCCACACCAGTCCTATGACGGCAAGGTGGCTATCGTCCACAACGGCATTATCGAGAACTTTGCTCCGCTACGTCAGGAGCTGGAGGATGCCGGCATTGAGCTGAAGTCCGAAACCGACTCCGAGGTCGCCGCGCACATGCTCGCCCGTGCCCTGGACGGTTCCGACGGCGGATCTACCGCTGGTGATTTCGAGGCCTCTGCGCTGTCCGTGCTCAACCGCCTCGAGGGTGCTTTCACGCTGCTGTTTACTCATGCAGACCACCCGGATCGCATCATCGCTGCTCGTCGCTCCACTCCGCTGATTGTCGGGGTGGGCGAAAACGAAATGTTCCTCGGCTCCGATGTTGCGGCTTTCATCGCGCACACCCGCGAGGCCGTGGAGCTGGGGCAGGACAACGTCGTCATCATCACCGCAGATGACTACCGCATTCTGGATTTCGCCGGCAACGAGCAGCAGGGTCGACCATTCACCATCGACTGGGATCTCGCCGCAGCCGAAAAGGGTGGCTATGACTCCTTCATGATGAAGGAAATCCACGAGCAGGCTGCCGCCGTCCGCGATACGTTGGCCGGTCACCTCGTTGACGGCCGCATCGTTCTCGACGAGTCCCGCCTGAGTGACCAAGATCTGCGTGACATCGAGAAGGTCTTCGTCGTCGCCTGTGGTACCGCATACCACTCCGGTTTGTTGGCCAAGTACGCCATTGAGCACTGGGTTCGTATCCCGGTCGAGATTGAGGTCGCTTCCGAGTTCCGCTACCGCGATCCGGTGCTGGACCGCCAGACGCTGGTGGTCGCTATTTCGCAGTCGGGTGAGACTGCGGACACCCTTGAGGCCGTGCGACACGCAAAGAGCCAGGGCGCCCGCGTGCTGGCTGTCTGTAACACCAACGGTGCACAGATTCCGCGTGAGTCTGACGCCGTGCTCTACACGCACGCCGGCCCGGAGATCGGTGTTGCTGCAACCAAGTCGTTCCTGGCGCAGGTTGCCGCAAACTACTTGGTCGGATTGGCTCTGGCCCAGGCACGCGGCACTAAGTACCCGGATGAGGTCACTCGCGAGTTTGAAGAGCTGGAGACCATCCCGGCACTGATTGACAAGGTCGTCGCTAAGGGCGATGAGTTCATCGACATGGCCAAGGAAATCGGTGCTATTCCGACGATGCTCTTCCTCGGCCGACACGTTGGTTTCCCAGTCGCACTTGAGGGTGCGCTGAAGCTCAAGGAGCTTGCCTACATTCACGCAGAGGGGTTCCCGGCAGGCGAGCTCAAGCATGGCCCAATTGCACTCATCGAGGATGATCTTCCGGTCGTCGTCGTAGTGCCATCGCCGAAGGGGCGCGCCGTGCTGCACTCCAAGATTGTCTCCAACATCCAGGAAATTCGAGCCCGAGGTGCCAAGACCATCGTGATTGCCGAAGAAGGGGATCAGTCGGTGGTTCCTTTTGCGAACTACCTGATTGAGATCCCGGAGACCTCCACGCTGCTCCAGCCGCTGTTGTCTACGATTCCAATGCAGTTCCTGGCAGCTGAGATTGCTCGCCAGTGCGGTAACGAGGACATCGATAAGCCGCGCAACCTGGCTAAGTCAGTCACCGTCGAGTAGTTCGTCCTGCTTTCGTCGGTACTGCTCAATCTCCGCATCGAGTTCTTCATCCGTGAGGGACTCGATGCGTTTTGCTTCTTCCTCGGATAGGTCCCAGACCTCATCGGATACATGGCAAAATGACAACATCCAATCGAGGTTGCGTTTCTGAATCGTCTTTATCTTCCGTGTCACACGCTGATGAAAAGTTTGCTTGCCGACGTTCTTTAGCGGCCCAACCGGAACGCTAGTCGCGGTGTCCCCATTACGGGAAGTCCACACTTCTGTTCCGTCGGGGTATCTGTCGATATCCCAGCCCTCGTGCGTTTTTAGATTGTGGTGTCGGCGGCAGAGACAGTGCAGATTCTCAGTGTCAGTCGGCCCGCCCTGCTTGGGATTGTCGTGGTTGTACGGCTGAATATGGTCCAGGTCGCACTTGGCTGCCGGGACGTCGCAGCCGGGGAAGCGGCAGGTACCGTCACGCCCACGGACGCGAGCCACCTGGCTCTCGGTGGGGCGGTAACCATCCACCTTGCTGTCGGCGGAGATACGGATGTGAGTTGCGCGGGCAAGCCATTCTTCGGTGGCTACCTCGCTCAACCAGCCGACGCCATCAATCCATGCTGGCCCACCGCCGACCTCGCGGTAGACATTGATGACAATCTCGGCATTGGTCGATTTCTGTGCCAGCTGTAGTAGCGCTTCCGCCTGCGTGCACTGTTCACCACGATTGATTGCTGTGTTGCGAATCCCCTGAATCCTGGCCATGAGCTCGGTCGCGCGGTCGTTTTCAAGGATTGCTGTGACCTTTTTGTGCTTGCCATCGCCCGTGTCGGAGAGTGCGACCGCTTCGCCTTCTGGAACCCGTTGGGTGCCGTCGTTGCGGGCGCAGTCGTTGTACTCAGAAACCAAGTCGCCGATTAGACGAGACAGCGTGTAGACACCAACCATTGCTTGTCGAGGTCGCGTCGGAGTGAGCATTTCCAAAAGATGGGGCTCTACCGTGTCGAACTGATCTGGTGACAGCCCGGCAACGCCATTGGCGATGGCGCGGAGATGGGCTAACGAGAAACAGAAGGTGGATTCGATGAGAGCCCGGACTTTTGGTAGGCGTTCGAACATCAGCGCAATTTCGCACAGCGTAGAACACTTGCCGCGGCTAAGGCCGGTTCGAATGCTTATGCGGGCAAGATGGTGATTGACATCGACCTCCTCACCGGGAGCGCAGATATCGATCAGTTGAAGGTCTGCGGCGTTGATGGCACGGGCCGCGCTGCTAATCGGGTCGTCGGATTGCTGGTTGGCCCATGAGGGCTTTTGACCTGGTGCTGGAAGTTCTGTGGGCGGCGATGACATTGGTTATCCCCCTGATTACTACGTGTCCGCCGGAGAATTGAAGATTGAGTTCTGTGGTGGAGAGAAGCATGGAGAGGCTGTGTCAACCAGTCCCGCCAACCCCTGTGCACCGGACAAAGAACTTTCGCTTACAAATTTTCCCTACAACCCAAATCGTACACCTGTTTGAAAAACTGTCAATAGAATTCTGGAAATATGTTCTAAAATTCTGTGCTGAATTAGATCCGGCCCCTCCGTCCGAGCCTCCTCCGTCCGAGGCCCCTCGGCAGGGCGCCGTACAAAGGCAGGACTCGCTGTCGCGGATGATGCGGAACATCACCAGCTTCAGCGCCATCCAGTTCCTCCAAGAACTCGTGAATGCGTTCGAGCGTATTGGGGGAGTAGAGCAGTGCGAGGTGATCAGACCAGTCGCCACCGCCAGTGGCATTGTTGACGTTCGTAATGTGGTGACCCTCTTGTTCGGGCAAAAAGGCGCCGGTCCACGGGCGAACCACGGTGTCAAAAGGGGTGCCGATATTCAGGTAGTGCGGACCACGTCGGGTAATGCCACGCGCTGCGCGGTTCAGAGTCGCAATGTAGTCAGAGTCCAGCAGCTGTTGAATGCAGGCACGGCCGACAAGGCGGTCGACGAGCTTGTGCATCGGTAGGCCGCATCGCTCAAGGGCACTGAGCCTTCGGCGCATGCCCCACGCAGTAGTGCCGCGATGGTTTCCCGCAAGCGAGATCACTGCCCGCACGGGGCTGTTGTCGGAGGCGTACTGCTCGGCTTCTTCTTCGTTGAGGCCATGGTTGAGGGCGTCGTCGTAAAGCGAATCGATGCTCGCGTTGGCGTAACTGCGGCAGTGTAGACCGCCCTGGGAATGACCGATGAGGTCGATGCGGGGTAGGGAGAGTTGGGCTCGGAAGCGGTCGAGAAGGTCGGTGACTTCGGCGAGCGCATCGCTTAAATCGGTGGTGGCTTTGACGCTACGGAGACGGCTGACCAGCGTGGCGGGGTCGGAGCCGTAATCGAGTGAGAATACGGGGCGATTCCGGGCGAGGAACGGCCCCAACATGGCGAAGGAGTTGAACGAGTTCATCCAGGTGCCGTGAACCAGGACAATTGGTATGCGACCGTTGTATCTGTCCAGGTCGGGAGTGATTTTGCCGTCGAGGATTTCGCGAACGTCCTGCACGCCGTGGGGGATCCATTCGGGATGACGCAACGAGCGCAGGTATGCCTGGGGAAAGGCGCGCAGTAGAGGGCCGAAAACTCGCGTGCTCGGGGAGTAGTCATCCATAGGGGCTAATCGTAGGCTGGGTTTATGACGTACTGCTACACAGCTGCCGAAATTCGCGCCGCGGAACAGCCCTATCTGGACGCACAAACGCGTGACGACGAACTCATGCGCCACGCAGCCGCCGCTGTGTCGGAGGTGGCGGAGCGGATGCTCTCAGAGGCATCTCCGGAGCCTGGTCGCGGTCGCGTGCTGCTGTTGGTTGGATCGGGAGGCAATGGTGGCGATGCACTCTATGCTGGCCGAAACTTGTCCTCGGATGGGCATGGCGTGGATGCGGTTTTGCTGGGCTCGAAGCCACACGAGCGGGCACTGAAAGCTTTTGAACTCGCAGGTGGGCGGGTGCTGCCGTTGGGGTGTGACCGGGAGACGGATTTATCGAAGATTCTGTGGTCGATTAGTGAAGACTACGCACTGATCATCGACGGCATCGTGGGGCTCGGAGGTCACGGCGCGCTGCGTGAAGAGGCCGCGTGGTTGGTGCGCGAAGCGCGGTTGGGCAAAGTTCCCATTCTCGCGGTTGATGTGCCGAGCGGCGTAGAAACCGATACTGGGCGTGCTTTTGACCCGCCTGCCCAGACCATCAATCCAGACCCTGATTTGGAGGAGAGACAGAACCCGTACTTGCCATCTCACGTGGAGGCCACGACAACGGTGACTTTCGGCGGTCTGCGCTACGCGCACTCGCTGTCCGAATCCTGTGGCACCGTCGAATTACACGAAATTGCGCTCGATGCCTTCTCCCTCGAACTTCCAGGACTGGGGCAGACGCTCTATGAAAACGGTACCTACAATGCCGTCCACCACCAGACTCCGACCGTGGAGTTCTACGAAGCCCTAGGCGGGAGCTTTCCGGCACCACTTGGCGCGATGACCCCGCTCGAACCCGGTGCAGCTGACCACAAGTACTCCACTGGAGTTACAGGAATCGCTGCCGGAAGCGAAGCGTATCCGGGCGCAGGTCAGCTGTGCGCCACCGCTGCCGTGCATGCGACCAGTCCCGCGGTCATCTATGTCGGCGACGCGGCCGCACGCAACCGCATCACCGCAGCCTTGCCGACGGTCATTGCGCAGCAGGACTCGGTGGATCGCAAAGAGGTACGCGTCGATGCCTGGGTCGTCGGTCCCGGTCGGGGCACTGATGAGAAAGCCGCCGAGGAACTGCGAGACATTCTGACCACTGACAAACCAGTGGTCATCGACGCTGACGCACTGACACTGCTGTCGAAGCATGAGGACATCCGACAGCTCGTTCGTGAGCGCGGCCAGGAGCGCAACCTGCGCACTGTTCTCACGCCGCACGCCGGTGAATTCGAGCGCCTGACCGGGCACGAGGTCACTAACCCCATCGCAGATGCGCGTGAACTTGCCGAGCAGTTCTCCTCCGAAGTGTTGCTCAAGGGACGCCGCACTGTGATGGTCAATCCGACAACGCAGCGCACAGTCGTGGTTGACGCGGGTAGCTCCTGGGCAGCCACGCCGGGCTCTGGCGATGTACTGTCCGGGCTCCTCGGCGCCTGGGTAGCGCGTGGCGAAGCCCTCTATCTACCAGCAATTATTCATGCGCGCGCCGCATTTTTGGCCGCGCAGACAGAGTTCGGACCAGCACCCTGCAGCGCCCAGGACATCGCCGAATCCATCCGAGATGCCACCGCATGGTTCACCAACGAAGGCAGCAGTGGCAAAATACGGCTATGACTTCCTCGGCACCAGCCATCCTGACCCATACCGTTAATCTCGACGCGATCACCCACAATGTGAAGACCGTCAAGGCCATCGCAGGGGTGTCGGAATTCATGGCCGTCGTCAAGGCGGACGGCTACTCGCAGGGTGCGCTGCAGACCGCGCGTGCCGCGCTGGCCGGCGGGGCAACGCAGCTCGGTGTCGCAACAATCGACGAGGCGCTCTCCCTCCGCGAGGAACTCCGCGCCACGCTTGACGACGGCCACACCATCCCCATCCTCGCCTGGATCTGGGACGCAGCAGCCACCTCGTTGGTGCAGCGCGCTGTGGCTGCAGATATTGACCTCGGTCTGCCGTCGATGGCTCATGCGCTGGCCGTGGCCAATGCCGGGCGGGCGCTGTCGGTGACACCACGTGTGACGGTGATGGTCGATACGGGTTTGGGCCGCTCGGGATTCTCTATGGCCAATGGGGACTTTGAGCATGCGGTCGCTCAGCTGGTTGAGCTGCACAAGACCGGTGCTCTGAATATCACCGGTGCTTTCACGCACTTTGCGTGCGCGGATGAGCCGGGCAACGAGAGCGTCGATAAGCAGGCGCAGAATTTCCGTGCTGCGATTGCGGCACTGCGTGAGGCGGGGCTGGACGAGCTGATTAACCATGCGGCGAATTCGCCGGCATCGTTGTCGCGTCCGGACCTGGCCTTCGACATGGTGCGCCCAGGGCTGGCGATTTATGGTGGCGAGCCAATTGTGGGTGCCACCCATGGATTGCGTCCGGCGATGCGGTGGGAGGCGTCGGTCATTTTGGTCAAGAAGCTGCCGGCGGGGCAGTCGGTGTCCTACGGGCAGACGTGGACAGCTGACCGCGATACCACCGTCGGCATCGTGCCCTGTGGCTATGCCGACGGCATGATGCGCTCGGCCTCCGGGCATTTCGAGGTGAGCATCAATGGCACGCGCTATCCGCAGGTAGGGCGCGTGTGTATGGATCAATTCGTCGTCGACCTGGGACCCGACACCGATGTCGAGGCCGGCGACACTGCGGTTATCGTTGGTGATCCCGCACTGGGGGAGCCCGGTCTCGATGACCTCGCGAAGGCATCCGGCACCATTAACTACGAAATCCTCACTGCGCCAAAGGGACGCAGCGAGCGAAAGTGGGTGCGCAGCCGCATCGCGCCAACCGCAGAGGACATGCGTGACCTCGGCGAGGAAATTGGCCGGGAGTTGGCAGCTGGGGATCTGGTGATTCTCGATGGCCCACTCGGCGCGGGCAAAACGACCCTCACGCAGGGCATCGCCCGCGGCATGAATGTGCGCGGTCGCGTGACGTCGCCGACGTTCACAATCGCCCGCGAGCACCGTCCGCTGGCAACCGACGGCGTCACCCTCATCCACGTCGACGCCTATCGACTCTTCGGCGAAGAGGGACCCGGCTCCGATGGCGAGGCCTTCGATGCGCTGGACTCGCTCGATTTGGACACCGACCTTGAGGACAGCGTCGTGGTCGCCGAGTGGGGAATGGGGCTCGCCGAGGTGCTCTCCGAGCGCTATCTACAGGTGAGTATCGATCGTTCGCGTGACGACGATGCCCGCGTCGTCACCTGGACGTGGAGCAAGTAGCTTCAAGTCGGTTCAAGTAGGTTACTGAGTATGAACATTTTGGCCGTTGACACATCGACTCCACAGGTCACCGCGGGAATTGTCCGCGATGGTGAAACCGTGGCCGAAAAGCTGCACCTGGATGCCCGTGCGCACAACGAGGTGCTGGTGCCGCTGATTCAGCAGTGCCTCACTGACAGTGGGGTGGCGGCAACCGAGCTAGATGCCGTGGTTGTCGGCTGTGGGCCGGGGCCGTTTACGGGCTTGCGCGTTGGTATGGCCACCGCAGCCTCCTTCGCCGACGCTCTGGGAATTCCCTGCTGCGGCATCTGCAGCCTGGATTCGCTTGCGGGTGGGGTTGGCGATGAACTGGTCGTCACCGATGCCCGCCGCCGCGAGGTGTACTTCGCCGCCTACCGCGATGGCCAGCGGGTTTTCGGTCCGGCAGTGGCCAAGCCAGCCGACGTCATGGAGCTGCTCAAGGAAGAACTTGCAGCAGAAGCCGCCGACTTCGCGCCGAGCCAGGCCCGCGGCAGTCTCAGCCACATCGAGCAAATTGCCGGGCTTGAGGTTGCTGCCGAACAAGTCTTTCCCACTCCGACAGCCATGGTTGAAGCGGTCGACTTTGACTCCGCGCCGGGCCCACTGGTGCCGCTGTACTTGCGCCGTCCGGATGCCGTTGTCCCGAAGGCTATGAGATGAGCGTCGTCAAGCTAGTGCGTCTCGGGCCTCCTGCGGCCAAGGCGTGTGCGGCGATTGAGGCGGAGCTATTTGCCGGCGACGATCCCTGGTCGGAATCGGCCTTTATGGCCGAGCTGGCCGCGCCGAACAATTTCTACGTCGGGCTGATTGCAGATGTAGACGAGGACGAAGAACTGTGCGGCTATGCGGGGATTACCAAGCTGGGGCCTGCGGGTGCCGCCGAGTACGAGATTCACACCATCGGGGTGGGGAAGAAGTGGCAGCGCCGGGGCTTTGGGACGCAGCTGATGGACGCGCTGATGGCAGCTGTGGCGGAGGATTCGGGCCCGGTGTTTTTGGAAGTTCGCACAGATAACGAACCCGCAATCGCCATGTATCGGCGCTATGGCTTCGAAAATATGGGGCTGCGAAAGAACTATTATCCGGGCTCTGGGGCGGATGCGTACACGATGTGTCGGCCTGAGTTGGCCAGCTAGATGTTGACGTATTGACTAATCTGCGTTAAACCAGGCACATGGCTAAAACCTTTGCAAAACAGCTCGTAGAAACCCTAGAGAAGCAGGGTGTCAAGCGAATCTTCGGACTCGTTGGAGATAGTTTGAACCCCATTGTCGACGCTGTGCGCGAGTCCTCCATTGAGTGGGTGCACGTTCGCAACGAAGAGGCTGCCGCCTTCGCCGCCGGCGCGGAGTCCCTGGTCACCGGCGAATTAGCAGTGTGTGCGGCCTCCTGTGGCCCGGGTAATACCCACCTCATTCAGGGCCTGTATGACTCCCACCGCAACGGCGCAAAGGTGCTGGCGCTGGCATCGCACATTCCTTCCCGCCAGATTGGCTCGAACTTCTTCCAGGAGACCCATCCGGAGTTCATCTTCAACGAGTGCTCCGGTTACTGCGAGATGGTCAACTCCGCTGAGCAGGGTGGCGTCGTTTTGCATCACGCTATCCAGTCGACCATGACTGGCCACGGTGTTTCCGTGCTGGTTCTGCCGGGCGACATTACAACGCATGAAGTGGAAAATGATGAGTTCGTCACCTCCACTATCAGCAGCGGTCGCCCAGTCGTATTCCCTGACGCCGGCCAGGCCGCCGCGCTTGCCGACGCAATCAACGAGGCTAAAACCGTCACGCTTTTCTGTGGCGCAGGTGTGAAGGACGCCCGCGAACAGGTGCTCAAGCTTGCGGAGAAGATTAAGTCGCCGGTGGGACATGCGCTGGGTGGCAAGATGTACATCCAGTACGACAACCCCTATGACGTCGGCATGTCCGGCCTGCTGGGCTACGGCGCCTGCCACGATGCCTCCAACGATGCTGATCTGTTGATTCTGCTCGGTACTGACTTCCCGTACAACGACTTCCTGCCGACCAAGAACGTCGCCCAGGTCGATATCGATGGTCGTGCCATCGGTCGTCGTACCACGGTGAAGTACCCAGTCGTCGGCGATGTGGCTGCCACGATTGAAACCATCCTGCCGCACCTGGATGAAAAGACTGACCGTTCCTTCCTGGACAAGCAGCTGCGGAACCACGAGCGCCTGCTCAGCCACGTCATCGAGGCATACACCCACGACGTTGAGAACATGCGACCGATTCACCCGGAGTATGTGGCCGACCTGATTGATAAGTACGCCGATGACGATGCCGTCTTCACCGTGGATACCGGCATGGGCAATGTCTGGGCTGCACGCTACGTCACGCCGAATGGCAAGCGAGAGCAGATTGGTTCTTTCCGTCACGGCACTATGGCCAATGCACTGTCGCAGGCCATTGGTGTGCAGGCTGCTGACCGGGACCGTCAGGTCATTACCTTCAACGGTGACGGTGGCCTGTCAATGCTGCTCGGTGAGCTCATCACCGTGAAGCAGGAGCAGCTGCCCATCAAGATGTTTGTGTTCAACAACTCCTCGCTCGGCATGGTCAAGCTGGAAATGCTGGTTCAGGGGCTGCCGGAGCACGAGACCGACCACGACGCAGTGGACTACGCCGGAGTCGCAGAGTCGTTGGGTATCAAGGCCATCCGAATTGAAGATCCGGCCGATGCGCCTCGCCTGATTCAAGAGGCGCTGGCATACGACGGCCCGGTGCTGGTGGATATGATCACCGACCCGAATGCCCTGTCCATCCCGGCAAACATCACCTGGGACATGCTGATGGGATTCTCCAAGGCCGCTACTCGCACCGTCTTCGGCGGCGGCGTTGGTCAGATGATCAACATGGCACGGTCGAACCTCCGCAACATCCCGCGGCCATAGTGGGGGGTAGCGCTCTCGAGATGCGGGAGTGGGTGCGGTGCGGTACCTCTGTTTCCATGATTAAAGGTTTTCTGGTGAACCCTGACCTGACGCATCGCATCGTCGAATTTGAGTTGGAGGCCGCTGCTACATTCCTCGGCGGAGTTTCCTCCGACCGTGTTTCGGTGGCGTTTCAGGAAGACGGCGCCGATTACGCCGCTCTCTACAACCCGACGGCCAAGGCTGAGGGCGCTGAACCGAATCCGGTCGCGTCCCTCGGCCGCAATGAGGCTGCTACGGGCAACTCGGCTTTCTTTACCGACCCCACCACCGCAATTTGCGGAACGGTCGTATTTGTCGACGCCGAGGGCAAGGATATCGGCGACGAGGAAATCGAGCGTATTAAGCACGGTATGCGCGCCGTGCGCCACTACCGCGATGACTACCCAGAGGAATACGCTCTCTGGCGTGCCGCTGTGCGGAACCTCGGTCGCCTCGAAATTTAAACTCGGTCGCTGGTAAGCGACCCGGTGGTGCGCTAGTACCATGACTGCTATGACCGAGTTGACCCTGCTGGCAATCGAGAGTTCCTGCGATGAGACTGGCGCTGCAGTGATGCGTGTGCGCTACGACGACACCGACACCAGCACCCCCGCCATTCCCGAGGTGGAAGTGCTTGCCGACGTCGTCGCATCCTCCATGGAGCAGCACGCCCGCTTTGGTGGTGTGGTCCCGGAGATTGCTTCCCGCGCTCATTTGGAAGCCTTGCAGCCAGTAGTCTCCGAGGCGCGCGCGCAAGCAGCTGCCAAGCTCGGTATCGATACTTTTATCCCAGATGCCGTCGCCGCTACCGTGGGGCCCGGTCTCGCCGGTGCGCTGCTGGTCGGTTCGGCAGGCGCGAAGGCTTATGCCGCCGCCTGGGGTGTGCCTTTCTACGGCATTAATCACCTTGGTGGCCACGTTGCTGTCGGAGCTCTCGATGGCGCAGATCTATCCAACGCAGTGGCGCTGCTAGTTTCCGGCGGGCACACGCAGCTGCTGCGCGTACAGGGGGTTGGTCGTCCGATGGGGGAGCTCGGATCGACGCTTGACGACGCGGCCGGAGAGGCATACGACAAGGTTTCGAGGTTGCTCGGATTGGGTTACCCGGGCGGCCCGATTATCGATAAGTTGGCTAAGCAGGGTAACCGCAAGGCCATCGCGTTTCCTCGCGCCATGATGCGCCAGCAGGATGCGCGCCATGACTTCTCCTTCTCCGGCTTGAAAACCGCCGTGGCCCGCTATGTCGAGGCGGCGGAGAAGGAAGGTCGTGAATACTCCGTAGAGGACGTCTGTGCTTCCTTCCAGGAGGCGGTCTGCGATGTATTGACCAAGAAGGCCGTTCGCGCAGCTCAGGATGTGGGGGCCACTACGCTGCTGCTCGGTGGTGGTGTGGCTGCGAACTCGAGGTTGCGTGAACTCGCAGCGGCGCGAGCTACCTCGGCAGGAATTACGCTGCACGTGCCACCGATTAAGCTGTGCACCGACAACGGTGTCATGATTGGCGCAGCTGCCGCCTACCTCATTGCCGCGGGGGTCAAGCCCTCTGGCTACGCCTGCCCGACCGACCCCTCCATGCCTGTGGAAGATCCTGTAATGCAATAAGCAGTGATTGCCCCTCGGATCCATGTTAAATTTCGTTAACTGACTTTGACTTGTTTCTCTGCCATGGATCGCAGGACAATTACAGGAAAGCGCTTGCCCAAAAATGAGTAAAGACTACAGCGAGTGGGAACTTCAGCCATCCGATAATTCGCATAATCAGACTGAGCTGTTTGCGCCGCAGGGTGAACTGCAAACAACGCAAGCACCGCAAGTTGAACATCAGCGCGGTCGTGCTCGGGGAGTGCTATGGGCAGTCATCGCGCTGCTGCTTGTGGTGATTGTCGCTGTAGCGGCGGTGCTTTACCTAGTTGTGAGTGGTCGAGGTGAGCAATGGTTTGGTGCAGGTGCCAAGGATGAAGTAACGCCGAAGCCCACTGTTACTGCGACTGCGACGGAGACCGTGAAGGTGAAGTCGCCGGAGAAAGCCAAGAAGGAAACTACGAGTACGGCTACGCCCGATTATCCGATTAGTGGGGATTGCGAGGCATCGGCGTTCCCGACTACGGAGGAAAACTTTACGATTGTCGCCTGTGACGGATGGTGGGCGCTGGGTGGGCGCGCAAACAGTGGTGGACTTGCGGTTTACCAATGGGACGAAGGTGCCTGGCAAAGGAGGGAGCCAGACAGTCGTTACACAACCGGTTCTGGTGGCCCGTGCTTTAGCGATGAGTACATCAAGGAACACAGAATGACGGTTACTGTGTTCGGTCGTATGGCGTGTAACCCCGACAAGCTGACCAATTAGCATTAGCGCTCACTATTGTTGAGTGTTAGCACTTGCAGGGGTAGAGTGCTAACGAAGGTTGTTTGACACACAGTTGTTCACCCGCGACGACGGCTGTGCACGGCAGACCAACCGGCACAAGAACATCACATCACCGCATGTATGGAGGAATTCATCGTGGCGAACGTCAACATCAAGCCGCTGGAGGACCGTGTCCTCGTCCAGATCAACGAAGCAGAGACCACCACGGCTTCTGGCCTGGTTATCCCGGACTCCGCTAAGGAGAAGCCGCAGGAGGCTACCGTTATCGCAGTTGGTCCGGGTCGTTGGGCCGATGACGATGACCGCATTCCTATGGACGTCAAGGAGGGTGACATCGTCATCTTCTCCAAGTACGGCGGCACTGAGCTGAAGTACCAGGGCGAAGAGTACCTGCTGCTGTCGCAGCGCGACATCCTGGCTGTTATCGAGAACTAAAGGGAGGACGTACCCACACATGGCGAAGCTTATTGCTTTTAACGAAGAGGCTCGCGAAGGCCTCAAGCGCGGTGTGGACACGCTTGCCGACGCAGTCAAGGTCACGCTTGGCCCGAAGGGTCGCAACGTTGTCCTGGACAAGGCCTTCGGCGGTCCGCTGGTCACCAATGATGGTGTGACCATCGCCCGCGACATCGACGTTGAGGATCCGTTTGAGAACCTCGGCGCGCAGTTGGTTAAGTCCGTTGCGGTCAAGACCAATGACGTTGCCGGTGACGGTACTACTACCGCAACGCTGCTGGCACAGGCGCTGGTCCACGAGGGTCTGCGCAACGTTGCAGCCGGCGCAAACCCGATTTCGCTGAACCGCGGTATTCACGCTGCATCCGACAAGGCGGTTGAGTTGCTGAAGCAGCGCGCCACCCCGGTCAGCAGCTCTGCTGCCATCGCACAGGTGGCAACCGTTTCCTCGCGCGACACTGAAATCGGTGACCTGGTTGCAGGTGCCATGGACAAGGTCGGCAAGGACGGCGTCGTCTCTGTGGAGGAGTCGCAGTCGATTGCCACCGAGCTGTCCGTGACCGAGGGCGTGTCTTTCAACAAGGGCTTCCTCTCGCCGTACTTCATTACCGACGTCGAGGCTCAGCAGGCAATTCTTGACGGTGCACAGGTGCTGCTCGTTCGCGAGAAGATTTCCTCCCTGCCGGAGTTCCTGCCGATTCTGGAGAAGATTGCCGAGTCCGGCAAGCCGACTCTGATTATGGCTGAGGATATCGAGGGCGAGGCTCTGTCCGCACTGGTCATCAACGCTATGCGCAAGACCTTGAAGGTTGCCGCAGTGAAGGCACCGTACTTCGGTGACCGTCGTAAGGCGTTCATGGATGACCTGGCAGTTGTCACCGGTGCAACCGTCGTTACGGCTGACACTGGCATGCAGCTGAAGGACGTTGGACTTGAGGTGCTGGGTAACGCACGCCGTATCACCATTACCAAGGACGAGACCGTTCTGGTTGACGGTGCCGGCACCGCTGAGGCTGTGGAAGAGCGTCGTAACCAGATTCGTGCCGAGATTGAGCGCACTGACTCTGACTGGGATCGCGAGAAGCTGGAAGAGCGTCTGGCGAAGCTCTCTGGCGGCGTGGCTGTCATTAAGGTCGGCGCTGCTACCGAGACCGAGGTCAACGAGCGCAAGCTGCGCGTCGAGGACGCCATTAACGCTGCTCGTGCGGCAGCTCAGGAAGGCGTCATCGCCGGTGGCGGTTCCGTACTGGTGCAGATCTCCCGTGAACTCGAGGCATTCGCTGACGAGTTCGAGGGCGACGAGGCAGTCGGTGTCCGTGCAGTTGCCAAGGCTCTGACCCGTCCGGCTTTCTGGATTGCTGAGAATGCTGGTAAGGACGGCGCTGTCGTTGTCTACCACATTGGTGAGCTGGAGAACGGCAACGGCTACAACGCTGCTGCTGACACTTACGAGAACCTGATTGAGTCCGGCGTCATTGACCCGGTCAAGGTCACTCACTCCGCAGTCGTCAACGCAACCTCCGTGGCGCGTATGCTGCTGACCACCGAGGCTTCTGTTGTGGACAAGCCGGAGGAAGAGCCGCAGCACGATCACGCTCACTAATTGTCAGTGAGCTAGTGCCCGGGCCTTTGGCACGTAAAATGCTCCCCACCTTTCAATCTGAGGGTGGGGAGCATTTTGGTTTTTATGTGAACTGGATGGAGTCCGAGAGAGGAGAGGGACTACATGGCAGTAACTAGAACGCGTTCAAGTTCGCGTTCACGTGCGGCCGGCTTAGCTCGAAGGATTTCATTTCGTTCAGATTCGCTGAGACCGCCCCAGACACCGTATGGCTCACCAACCTTGAGTGCGTGACTACGGCACTGCATAAGAACAGGGCAAGAACGGCAGATAGCCTTCGCACGGGCTTCACGCAGGCTGCGTGCGCGTCCGCGCTCGCCTTCCGGGTGGAAGAAGGTCGCGGAGTCCTGCCCGCGGCAAGAGCCGTGCAGCTGCCAATCCCACAAATCCGCATTGGGCCCGGGCAAGTGGTCGATGTACGTCATCGGAATTGATGTCTCCTTCATTGAGCTTTCTTGAAGCAGTGAGCTCAAGTGTGGAGGCCAACAATGAACGGTTGGTAAACCTAAGGAGGCCAGCCGGGATACTACGCAAACAATTCCGTCAAACTCTTACCAAATTTTTAGAAACGGCCAGGTCGTCGAGAACGCAAACCGTCGACAAAGCCTGCGCAGTAGTCCCATGGGGCGTAACGGGAGGGGTCTGGATCGAATTGTGGCTCGTGAACCGGAGATGCCTGGCCAGACAGGAGCATCAGGTAGTGGTTTTCCAAAACCTCCCAGGTATAAAAGTGCTCGTCACCGCAGTCCTCACACAACATGCAGACGCCCAGTAATCCCTCTGGGCTCAAAGCGGTGCGGAATAGGCGAACTGCGGCCAGATCTTCAAGAACCTCTCGACGTTCCTGGTCTGTCAGTGGAGCAAACGGCTCATCCGGCTCGAGAAAGCTTGCCGGGTCATTGGGATCTCCTTCGAACGGATCCCGCGGCATGGATGAGAAAAAGTTGTGGTTCACAACCACTACCGTAACAGCTCTGTACGGCAATCCTGTCGATTGGCGATGCACTTAGTTGGGGTTTAGTTCACCTTGGAATAACCCTCAGCTAGCTTTCGGCTAACCCTTGTCGGGCACCTGTCGCTCCGCCTAATTGTCGCGTTTCATCACTTAAGGACTACCCTGTATATAACGTTTGGCAACCACGAAGCGATAGCGCCCCTGGCCGGATGTCGGCAAGGGTGGAGCAGGAGGAGTCCATGACCAACCCCACGGGAATTAGCCTCGGCGGAGACAATCCCAACAAGATTCCACTAGTCGGCCTTACATTCGATGATGTCCTGCTTCTGCCGGACGCTTCGGACGTTATCCCCTCCGGCGTTGATACTTCGACGCAGCTCACTCGTGAGCTGCGTCTGAACATTCCGGTTGTGTCCGCTGCTATGGACACCGTCACCGAGGCCCGCATGGCTGTTGCTATGGCCCGCCAGGGCGGTATGGGTATCCTGCACCGCAACCTGTCCATTGAGGAGCAGGCGCAGCAGGTCGAGATTGTGAAGCGCTCTGAGGCTGGCATGGTGTCCGACCCGGTGACCTGTTCCCCGGATGACACCATCGCCGAAGTAGATGCCAAGTGCGCTCGTTACCGCATCTCGGGCCTGCCGGTCGTCGACAAGGACGGCAAGCTGGTCGGTATCTGCACCAACCGCGACATGCGTTTTGAGGCAGACCTGAACCGCAAGGTTTCCGAAATCATGACACCGATGCCGCTCGTCGTGGCTGAGCAGGGTGTGTCTGGCGATGCGGCGCTGAACCTGCTGCGCGCTCACAAGGTGGAGAAGCTGCCGATCGTCGATGGCGAAGGCCGTCTGACTGGTCTGATT
Source organism: Corynebacterium sp. LK26 (assembly GCF_014335085.1). Lineage (NCBI taxonomy): Bacteria > Bacillati > Actinomycetota > Actinomycetes > Mycobacteriales > Corynebacteriaceae > Corynebacterium > Corynebacterium sp. LK26. The sequence goes on along the minus strand of NZ_PDHB01000002.1, from coordinate 194,052 downwards.
ACCGTCAAGGACTTCGTCAAGAAGGATCAGTACCCGAATGCTTCCAAGGATGGTTCCGGCCGTCTGCTGGTCGGTGCTGGCATCGGTACCGGCGAGGACTCCTGGAAGCGCGCACACGCATTGGCTGACGCAGGCGTAGACGTGCTCGTTGTTGATACCGCTCACGCCCACAACTCAGGTGTACTTGGGATGGTCTCCCGCGTTAAGAAGGAATTCGGCGAGAACATCCAGATTATCGGCGGCAACCTGGCTACCCGTGGCGCTGCACAGGCCATGATTGACGCGGGTGCAGATGCCATCAAGGTCGGTATCGGCCCGGGCTCGATTTGCACCACTCGCGTTGTCGCAGGTGTAGGTGCCCCGCAGATTACCGCCATCATGGAAGCCTCTGTCGCAGCTAAGAAGGCTGGCGTTCCGATTATCGCCGATGGCGGTATGCAGTTCTCCGGCGACATCGCCAAGGCTCTGGCGGCCGGTGCATCCTCCGTCATGCTCGGTTCGATGCTGGCCGGTACCGCTGAGGCTCCGGGTGAGGTCACCTTCGTCAACGGCAAGCAGTACAAGATGTACCGCGGCATGGGCTCGCTGGGCGCCATGCAGGGCCGCGGCCTGACCGGTGAGAAGCGCTCCTACTCCAAGGATCGCTACTTCCAGGCTGACGTCAAGAGCGAAGAGAAGCTGGTTCCGGAAGGTATCGAGGGCCGTGTTCCGTTCCGCGGCAGCATCGACTCCATCGTTCACCAGCTGGTTGGTGGTCTGCGCGCAGCTATGGGCTACACCGGTTCCGCTACCGTCGAGCAGCTGCACGACGCACAGTTTGTCCAGATCACCGCTGCAGGCCTGCGCGAGTCGCACCCGCACGATATCCAGATGACTGTCGAAGCGCCGAACTACTACCAGCGCTAAACTGGCTTAGTCGAGTTAAATTCCACGGAAAGGGCATGTGAGGAAAGCTCATGCGCGACATCGTTGAAATCGGTATTGGCCGCGAGGCACGCCGGACCTACGAGTTGGACGATATTGCACTCGTTCCCACTCGTCGTACTCGGTCGTCCAAGGACGTCGATACCTCCTGGCGAATTGACGCCTACGATTTCGAACTCCCGATGATGATGCATCCGACAGATGCCATCGCCAGCCCGGAATCCGTCGCTGAATTTGCTCGCCTAGGCGGCTTGGCGGTTCTCAACGCCGAGGGTATCTGGGCCCGTCATGCCGATGCGCAGGACAAGATCGCAGAGTTGGTGAAGTTGGCAAAGAATGCCGCCACCAAGCGCGAATCCGAAGCAGTGAACCGCAAGCTGCAGGAACTGCACTCTGCTCCGATTGATACGGAGCTGTTGGTTGAGCGCATCAAGGAAATCCGCGCAACCGGCGCGATTACTGCAGTTCGTGTCTCCCCGCAGCACGCCCGTGAGTTGGCGCCGCTGGCTATTAAAGCTGGCATTGACTTGTTGGTTATCCAGGGCACGCTGATTTCCGCAGAGCATGTCACTGCTCAGGGTGCGCCGCTGAACCTCAAGGACTTCATCGGCAGCCTGGACGTTCCGGTTATTGCCGGTGGCGTTGTCGACTACCAGACTGCGCTGCATCTGATGCGCTCAGGCGCCGCTGGTGTAATCGTCGGTACAGGCTTTACGACGTCCCCGGATGCGCTCGGCATCGATGTGCCAATGGCTACCGCTATTGCGGATGCTGCAGCTGCTCGTAAGGACTACCTCGATGAGACCGAGGGGCGCTACGTCCACATCATTGCCGATGGCGGCATTGATACCGTCGGTGACATTGCCAAGGCAATCGCCTGCGGTGCGGATGCTGTGGCACTGTCCAGTGTGCTGGCAACCGTCCACGAAGCTCCGGGGCAGGGCTACGCCTGGCCGTCTGTTGCGGCACACCCGAAGTACCCGCGCGGTGCGGTGTGGCCGGTCGTCAACGATGAGAAGGAATTGGTCAGCCTGGAAGAGGCTCTGTTTGGCCCGTCCGCTTCGCCGTTCGGTGACCGCAATCTCGCCGGTGGCCTGCGTCGCGCGATGGCCAAGTGCGGCTTTACCAACCTGAAGTCCTTCCACCGCGTTGAGCTGTCGGTACGTCCAAAGGGTTTTTAATCAAAGTAATCGGATAGTTTTTTCGCAAAACTACCTTACTGAAAAGCCACCTCCGCTTAGGGTTAGGAACATGAGTTCCGCGCATTAGCGTTACGCCCTTAGAGAAGGTGGCTTTTCCCATGAGTAAACAACGCGATTTCGATGTTGTAATCGTCGGTTCCGGTTTCGGTGGTTCTGTTTCTGCTTTGCGGTTGACTGAAAAGGGCTACCGAGTGGCAGTTCTCGAAGCTGGTCGACGGTTCGAAGATAAAGACTTTGCCAAGACCAGCTGGCGGCTTCACAAGTACCTGTGGGCTCCTAAGCTGGGACTCTTTGGTGTCCAGCGTGTGCACATGTTGAAAGATGTCATGATTCTCGCTGGTGCTGGAGTCGGCGGTGGTTCTCTTAACTACGCAAACACTCTGTATAAGCCGGGCACCGAGTACTTCCAGCACCGTCAGTGGGGGCACATTACCGACTGGGAGTCAGAACTCACTCCGCACTATGACAATGCATCTCGCATGCTCGGGGTGGTCACCAACCCATCCGACACGCCTGCCGACGTCGTCATGCGTGAGGTAGCCGAAGATATGGGTGTGGGCCATACTTTCCGCTCGACTCCGGTGGGTGTGTTCTTTGGCGCCAAGACAGGTGGACAGGGTGCGCCAGGGCAAACAGTTTCCGATCCTTACTTCGGGGGGATTGGCCCGGACCGTACTGCTTGTACGGAATGTGGTGAGTGCATGACTGGTTGCCGTCACGATGCCAAGAACACCCTGGTTAAAAACTACCTCTACTTGGCGGAGAAGTTCGGTGCGCAGGTCTTTGACCGCACTACCGTTACCGGCCTGCATCCTCAGGCTGATGGCTCCTGGGTTATTGACACTGAGCGCACTGGCCGTTGGGTAGCTAAGGGCAAGCAGCAGTTTAGCGCTAAGCGCGTCATTCTCGCCGCCGGTGCCTGGGGCACCCAGAATTTGCTGCATCGCCAGCAGGCCGATGGGCACTTGCCGCTGCTACCGAAATCTTTGGGCAAGCTGACCCGCACCAACTCCGAGGCTATTTTGGGCGCGATGGGTACGAAGGTGGACCCGGAAAATGACTTCTCTAACGGTGTAGCCATCACTTCATCATTCTTCCCAGACGAGGACACCCATATCGAGCCAGTGCGCTACGGTAAGGGCTCTAATGCCATCGCAATGCTGCAGATGATTATGACCGAAGGAGGTCGTGCAACTCCGCGATGGTTGCAGGCTGTGGGGACCGTCGTAAAGCATCCTAACTACCTGACGCAGCTCGTGAATCTGCGTAAGTGGTCGCAGCGCACCGTGATTTCTCTGGTGATGCAGAATCGCGACAACTCGATTACGACGTACCTGCAAAAGATCGGGCCGGTGCGTTTCCTGATGAGTAAGCAGGGCGAGGGGGAGCCGAATCCGACGTGGATTCCGTCGGGTAACGAAGCTACGCAACGTGCGGCGGACAAGCTCAGTGCACGTGGTCGGAATGGTCGTGTGCTGGCTGGGGGCACTATCGGTGAGTTGGCAAACATTCCTTTGACAGCTCACTTCATTGGCGGCGCAACGATTTCGGATTCACCCGAAAACGGCGTTGTTGATCCGTACTTGCGTGTGTGGGGTTACCCGACGCTCTCGATTCACGACGGTTCGGCGATGGCAGCCAACCCGGGAGTGAACCCGTCACTGTCGATTTCCGCGAATGCGGAGCGTGCAACGTCGCTGTGGCCGAATAAGGGTGAGGAAGATCAGCGTCCGGCGCAGGGTGAGTCCTACGTGCGCCTGGATCCGATTGCTCCGGTGAACCCGGCTGTGCCGGAAGATGCTCCGGCTGCACTGAACCTGGGTATGCCTGCAGTCCGTAAGTCTTGATAAGCTTTAGGGCGTGTCTGAACAGGTGACTAAGCCCGTCCTCGTCGTGGACTTCGGTGCGCAGTATGCGCAGCTCATCGCGCGACGTGTGCGCGAGGCAAAAATTTATTCCGAAGTGGTCTCGCATGATGCGACGACCGAAGAAATTAAGGCCAAGAACCCGGCTGCGCTGGTGCTGTCCGGCGGCCCGTCCAGTGCCTACGCCGAAGGTGCCCCGAAGCTCAACCCAGAGTGGCTTGAGCTGGGCATTCCGGTGTTTGGTATTTGCTACGGCTTCCAGGCGATGACTGAGGTGCTCGGCGGCACGATTGCTGCTACCGGTGACCGTGAGTACGGCCGCACGCAGCTGAACGTCGTCGACGGTGGCGGTGTCGCTCACACTGGTGTGCCGGAGACACACGAGGTGTGGATGAGCCACGGTGACGCGGTGTCTAAGGCGCCGGAGGGCTTCACCGTTACGGCGTCCACCAAGGGTGCTCCGGTAGCGGCTTTCGAGTGCTTGGAAAAGCGCATGGCCGGTGTGCAGTACCACCCGGAGGTCAACCACTCGCCGTATGGTCAGCAGGCTCTGGAGAAGTTCCTGTATGAGATTGCTGGCCTGGAGCCGGACTGGACTGCCGCTAACATCGCGGAAGAGCTGATTGAGCAGGTCCGTAATCAGGTCGGTGAGACCGGTCGCGCAATTTGCGGTCTGTCTGGCGGCGTTGACTCCGCAGTTGCCGCCGCGCTTGTGCAACGCGCTATTGGTGACCGTCTGACCTGTGTCTTCGTCGACCATGGGCTGCTGCGCCAGGGCGAGCGCGAGCAGGTTGAGAAGGATTTCGTTGCCGCAACTGGTGCGAAGCTGATTACCGTCGACGATTCCAAGGTCTTCCTGGATGCTCTGGCTGGTATCACCGATCCGGAGACCAAACGTAAGACCATCGGCCGTGAGTTCATCCGCTCCTTCGAGCGCGCTGTCGCACAGGCGCTGGAGGGCGCTCCGGAGGGCGAGACCGTGGACTTCCTGGTCCAGGGCACCCTGTACCCGGATGTGGTTGAGTCCGGTGGCGGTTCTGGTACCGCCAACATTAAGAGCCACCACAACGTCGGCGGTCTGCCGGATGACGTTGAGTTCACCCTCGTTGAGCCGCTGCGCCTGCTGTTCAAGGACGAGGTCCGTGCGGTCGGCCGCGAACTGGGGCTGCCGGAAGAAATCGTCGCTCGCCAGCCGTTCCCGGGCCCGGGTCTTGGTATCCGCATCATCGGCGCTGTCGATGAGGAGCGTCTGGATACCCTCCGTCGCGCCGACGCCATTGCACGCGAGGAAATGACGGCCGCAGGTATGGACGAGGTTGTCTGGCAGTGCCCGGTCGTCCTGCTTGCCGACGTCCGCTCGGTCGGTGTCCAGGGCGATGGTCGTACTTATGGCCACCCAATCGTGCTGCGCCCGGTTTCCTCTGAGGATGCGATGACCGCTGACTGGACCCGCGTTCCGTACGACACTTTGGAGAAAATCTCCACTCGTATCACCAACGAGGTGCCTGAGGTCAACCGCGTGGTCCTGGATGTGACTTCCAAGCCACCGGGAACCATTGAGTGGGAGTAAGCCACTAGTTGGCAAGGGCCGTGTCTGTGAGTTGTGCAAACTCGCGGGCACGGCCCTTTTCCGTCAGGGCCGAATTGTTCTTGGCGATGGTGATGCGCTTATCGGCGGCTAGGGTGTGGAGAGCTGCGCTCACGGTATCGTCGTCAAGCATGGCGAAATAGGGGAGCTGGTCGGTGAAGAAGACGTAGCCGTCGCGTAGACGTGCGATGAAGAGGACTGTGAGGATGCGGGCCTCTGGTGAGTCGGCGGGGTAGGGGCAGCGCTGGGCGAAATTGTCAGGAAGATGCGCGGCGAGAGGGAGGAATCCGAATTGCCGCGGCAGGATTGCGCAGGTAGCGGTGATGGCGGACAGAACTAGGGTCATTATGCAGGCGACCGGTGTAGAGGAAATTCGTTCGGCGACGGCGGCAATGATCCATGCTCCGGGGAAGATGAGCAGCACGCTTATACTGCTATTCCACGAGATGTCGTTTGGTGACTCACGCATCGGCTCTGCGAAGTAGGAGGGCCGAGTTTCTTTGGTGGGTGTTTTTGCCTGGCGCACGAAAAGTGTGGTGCCGATGAGTACCAGTAAAAGCGCTATCATGATCCACCAGCCAATGGAGCCGATGATGTGGGCTTTAAGCAATGCGAGCAGTGCGATCACTGCGGTGGTGACGCCAATTGCCGTCCCCAGGCGCACGGGACTATTGATAAATTTTGTCGTGCGTTCGGCCCCGTCTTGGTAAGAGCCTGAAGAGTGTTGGTGCCGGCTGGAATCTGTCATACTTCTTAATTTTAGTAGCGATGGAACTATAGATTGTTGAGAGTTGTGTGGCTAGTGTTATGACCATGAGCATTGTAAAAATTAACGCTATTACCGTTCCTGAGGGTGCGGGAGAAGAGCTCGAACGTCGCTTTTCCGCTAACTCTTCAAAGATGACCGATGTGCCGGGCTTCATTGGTTTCCAGCTGCTGCGTCCAACTGCAGGAGAGAGCCGCTACTTTGTCTTTACCGAGTGGGAGAGCGAGGAGGCCTACCAGGGGTGGCGTGAGGGCCGTGCCTTCAAGGCTTCGCATGAGGGCGAAAAGCGCAAGCCGGTGTCGTCGTCGGCTGATTTGCTCGAATTCGATGTAGTTCTCGATGTGAAGGCCTAAGTAGTACGAAATGTAGTACTCGGCTGAGGTTAGAGCGTCGCGCGGTGGTGTGCGGCGCTTTTCTTCGCACATTAATATCGAACGTACATTCTATTTAGGGTAGTGTTTAATCCGCTTGTTGGGAAAGAATATTCGAGCAGTGTTCGTGGTGGGCAGGGCAGTGGGGATGGCAGTGAGATGGCAGTGGGATAGCAGCGGGATGAGGTGGAACAAGAAGTGACAACGGCGGTCAATATTGCTGCGGGGCAGTCTAGGGAGCAGACTATTGCGGCATTGCGGCAGGCGATGGCGGCCCAGTCTGGTGGGACTGCAACTGGTGCAACCTTTGGGCTCGGTGAGGCTCTGCCGGTGCCGGTGGCGTTGGAAAATACGTTGGCGGGAGCAGTGCGAAAAGGGGCTGTCAGTGTCATTGAACAGCCCGGTGCGGTATTGGCAGGCCTAATCGCGGAAGTTACGAAGACAGGTCATGTTGCGCTAGTTGGACTCGCTGAACAGGGGTTGCTCTCCGTGGTGGAGTTGGGCGGGAAGCTATCGAACATTGTCTGTGTACCAGATCCTGGAATGCAGCCACTTGAAGTAATTGGGCTGTTGGCGGACGGCGTTGACTTGGTGGTGGCTTCGTTGGCGCGCACTCCGCCGCCGTCGAAGGCACGTCCGCTGCAGGCACGACTGCGCACGAGTGGTTGTGCTCTGGTTTTTGTCGGGCAGCAGTGGCCGGGCGCTGAGTCGGAAATTTCCAGCTCTGTTGCTGGCGTTTCCGGGCTTGGTACTGGTTATGGCCGGATTCGAGCAGTGGATTACCAAGTCAGTGTGTCGGGGACGCGGTTTCCGCGGAGGCAGTGCCGTTGGCGGGTGGGGGAACAGGTGGAACAGAACAATGTGGTCGCCTTTCCCGCACAGAGGAGGTCCTAGTGGTAGCGGCGCAATCGAACCGTGTGGTGGCGCTCTGGCTTCCTGATTGGCCAGTGCAGGCAGCGCATCTAGCATCTGTGACGTCACAGGCTAATCCGCTCAGTCCAGTTGCGATTGTGGGTGATAGCGGAGTAGCTGTTTGTTCTCCGAGTGCGCGCCGTGCAGGGGTACGGCGCGGGCAAAGTCGTCGGCATGCGGAAGCGTTGTGCCCGGAGCTGGATGTTGTCGAGGAAAGTGCGGTGCGCGACGCTGCGGAATTCGAGTCCGTGCTGCAACGGTTGGAGGCGGTGGCAGCTGGGGTTGAAGCTCTACGGCCAGGCTTGGCGGTTGTGGCAGCGCGAGGGGTAATGCGTTATTACGGCGGACAGGATGTGGCCTTGGAAAAGCTGCTTGATGCCGCTGCGGTACCGGGCGTGGACTGCAGCTTGGGGCTCGCGGACGATATTGTGACAGCTATTTTGGCAGCGCGCAGGGGAGTGCTGGTAGCTCCCGGGGAAGATGAAGGCAAAAGATTTCGGCAGGGAATCTCTCTGGTGGAGCTGAGGGCGGAAAGTGCACTGGAGATGCCCGCAGAGCTTGCGAAGTCGTGGCAGGAACTCGGCCTGCGCACATTGGGGGATGTCGCTGCGTTACCGAAGCGGGATATAGCCAACAGGTTTGGGGCGCAGGGGGCTAGATGGCACGATTTGGCCTGCCGTGGGGAAGTGCGGTTGGTGGCGCCGCGATCTTTGCCGCCAGGACTGGCGGTGAGCTACCAGTCTTGGGAGAGTCCACTCCGAAGAGTGGATGAGGCCTCATTCGTCGCGCGCTTTCTAGCTGGGCAACTGCATGAAAAACTTTTTAACCATGGGTATTCGTGTTACCGCTTAGCGGTGGTGGCGCAATTTAGTGACGGCTCAGAGGTGCGCAGAGTATGGCGCTGCACTGAGCCACTGGCAGAACAGACTACGGCTGACAGGGTTCGGTGGCAGCTCGATGGCTGGCTGAATAACAGGAATCGGCAGCAGCCACGAGGAGGCAGCGGCACTGTTGCTGGAACTGTTGACGGCGCTGAGGAAAATGATGGAGATGACAGCCGCGGAATTGTAGAGCTGCAGTTAGAGCCACTGGATGTGGTCGCCGCCGGTACTGTAAAACAGGATCTGTGGCACGGCAGCGATGATGCGCGAGCCAAAGCGCGCCGGGCTGCCGAGCGTGTGCAGGGGTTACTGGGGTCAGAGGCAGTACAGCAACCAATCATGCAGGGCGGGCGTGGCCCAGGAGAAAGAGTGGGATTTGTCGCTTTCGGAGAAAAACCCAAAAGCACAAAAACCGCGGAAAATAATCAGCCGTGGCCGGGAGCCGTTCTTGCCCCCAATCCGGCAACTATTCCCGCGACTGCTAATGCTGAGGTGGAAGTGCTCGATGCCAATGGGCAGACCGTGGGCGTAACTGGGCGAGCGACCATGACGGCGGAACCATCTCTGGTGCGGCATGGAGTGACAACGTACCGCGTGTCATCGTGGGCTGGGCCCTGGCCGATTGATGAGCGCTGGTGGGTGCCCGATGAGGCTCGTCGAGCGGCAAGAATACAAATCCGTGCGATGGCGAATGACGGTACCATCGCCGCCTGGTTGCTCATAGGGCATGCCGGCGCATGGAGAATCGAGGGGGCTTACGCGTAGAGGCGTAGCGCGGGGCAACCCGATTACTTCGATTGGAAGTCAATAACCAGGCGGTTCGGGTTGTTCAACGAGAAAACCTTGAACGGGGTCTTATCGCCCTTGAGCCCGACGACATACTGAGTCTGTCCCTCGAAGGTGCCGGCGCCAACGACTTCCTTAATAACGGACGTCGATGTCGGCTTGACCGGGTCAGAGGGGAAGTCCTCCATCTGGAAATCAAAGGGGTAACCCATGCCCCGCAAGTCGATTACCAGCTTGGCTGTGCCGTCGACCGAAATCGGTTTGCCGGAGCCCTGTTGGGTCGGCACATCCTCGTAACGGACGAAATATCCCGGAGTGCCCTCGCCCGTGAGTTCAAAGACAATGCGGTCGTAACCGTCGTGGGAACCGACACGGACATCTTCAATACCCAAGTAAGCGCCATCGGAAGGGGCAGCTTCTGAGGAGGAACTATTGAAATCGCCCTCCGGAGCAGCATCGTCATCCATGGTGGTTTGCGCCGCCGCAGATGAGCTAGTGGAGCTGCTAGAGCTGCTTGACAAATCGGAGGTGCCAGCGGTTGAGTCAGTCTTCATAGACACTGCAGCAGCCGAGTCTGGGGATGAGTCAGAGGAGCAAGCGCCGAGAGCCAGGCCCAATGCGAGGCACAGGGATGCCGCGATACGGGTACGGGTGCGCGAAACATCCAGCGATTTCGTATTCATACGTCTGACGGTATGTGCGCAGTTACGGAATTTCAACAAGCTGAACTACAAAAGTCGAGGTCAGAAGTATTTGTTGTCAAAGTGTTGCACAATAGTAACAAAACAGGGGTGAACGCTGCGACCTAAGACCCAATCGCAGGGGGCACTCAATTACGCTTAGGCGTATGAGCCAGGCCAAATTTGATACCACCTGTTCCGCTCAGATGACTGAGCCGCTTCCCGGTACTGCGAAGACCGGAAAGCTCTTTATTGCGTTGGAGCACCAACTCGGTTGGTCGCACGATATTTTTGACGGCGGGGTATGGGGAGCAGAGATCACCGGTCAGGTAGAGGCCTGGTTGTCTGAACGCGGCGGCGCGTTGCAGCTGATTCGAAAGCCAGGCCGAATCGGCCAGCAGCCGTGTGATGGCGTTAACGTCTATATCGCGCATTGTGAATCAGTGGATGGCTCTGAGGTTTTTCTCGAACATCGCATGGTTGCCGATGTTGAAGACCTGATGACTCTGGATATCCGCCCTGGCCAGCCCACCGAGGGGGCCACTCGTCTGGACCATCCACTGTTTCTCATCTGTACGCACGGTAAGCGCGATCGTTGCTGTGCGATTAAAGGTCGCCCGCTCGCTGCTGCGATGCACAATCTCTACCCAGAGGTTGTGTGGGAAACCTCGCACTCTAAGGGGCACCGCTTTGCGCCGGCCAGCGTGCTGTTGCCATGGAATTACAGCTTTGGACGTCTGAGTGCGGTGGATGCCAAGGGGGTCATCGAAGACGCTCAGCAGGGCATCGTGCATGCAGAGGGCTGTCGCGGCCGTGGTGTCTACACCCCGCAGGGGCAGGCGGCCGAGTTGGCTGTGCGTCGTCAAGCAGATGCGTGGGGCGTAGACGATGTCGCACGCGTTGACGTCGACGGCACGACTGCAGTCGTCGCGCTTTACGACGGCCCCAGCGACCGCGACAAGGTCGTGGAATATGAAGTGGCCCTGGAGAAAATCACCACGGAAGGCGTTGTGTCTTCCTGCGGTGATGCTCCAGGGCCAAAGAAGGGCTGGGCTGCGGTCGAGGTAACCCGCCGCTAGCTAGTGGCTAGCTAATGTGCGCGGCTACCTGCGCATAATCTTCTTGGAGAGCCAGTTGCCGAAGATCTGCGCCAACTGGACGATGAAGATGATGACCAGGGTTGTCACCAGGGTGACGTTCCAGTCGAATGCCTGGTAACCGTAGGTGATTGCGAAGTTGCCCAGTCCGCCACCGCCGATGTAGCCGGCCATAGCTGACATGTCGACCACGGCGATGAATGCGAAGGTGTAGCCCAGTACCAGCGGGCCCAGTGCCTCCGGCACGACGACCGTCCGGATGATGCGCCACGGACTTGCGCCCATCGCACGGGCGGCCTCAATCACGCCGGGGTCGATGGACATCAAGTTCTGCTCCACCAGGCGCGCGATGGCGAAGGTGGCGGCAATCGACATGACGAACACTGCGGCTTCGGTGCCGATCGTGGTGCCGACCACGTTCTTTGTCAGTGGGCCGATGGCCGTAACCAGGATGATGAACGGGATTGGTCGAACAAAGTTAATCAGGACATTGAGGACCTGGTAGACAAACTTGTTGCGCAGTACGCCACCATCGCGGGTGGTGTAGAGCAGCACGCCGATTGCTAGACCTGCGACACCGCCAATCAGCATGGCGACACAGACCATGTAGAGCGTCTGGCCGAATGCCTCGCCCAGCATCGGGCCGAGGCTATCCCAGTTGGTGTCCTTGCCACTCACCGATGGCAGAGAGTTTAAGAGACCGATCATGATGCAAGCTCCTCTACCTGTGTCAGTTCGGAAATAGCAGCAATGGCGGCATCGAAATCAGAGGAATCCGAGGCGGAATTACCTGTCAGCGGAGTCAACCGCAAAGTAAGGCGGCCGTAGGACTTCGCCTGCACATTGGCGACCGCGCCGTGTGCCACCGAGGCGGCGACACCGTGGGCACTAGTGGCCTGTGCCAGGGCACCGAGGTCAACACCGTCATTGATAGTGATGGTGACCAGGCGAGCTGCTGCGCTCTCGGCAGACTGATTCACCGAATCGCGTTCACGACCAATTGGAACATCGCGCAGTGCGGTGGTGGCGAAGCGGCGGCCAACCTCAGTCTTGGGGTTGGCAAAAACCTCGTGGACCGTACCGGTTTCGACGATGTGACCATTTTCCATGATGGCCATGCGGTCAGCGATACCGCGTACAACCGACATATCATGGGTAATCAGCACGATAGTGACACCCATTTCGCGATTGATGCGACGCAGCAGATCCAGGACGCCGGAAGTAGTTTCCGGGTCGAGTGCCGAGGTGGCTTCGTCGGCAAGCAAGAGCGTCGGTTCGGTGGCGAGCGCACGGGCGATGCCGACACGCTGCTTCTGCCCACCCGAGAGCTGCTCGGGGAAGGACTCCGCCTTGTCGCCGAGACCGACGAACTCCAGCAGCTCCTGGGCGCGAGCGCGGCGCTTAGCCTTCGGCATACCGGCCAGTTCCAGCGGATATTCAACGTTGCGAATCGCGTTGCGCGAATGGAAGAGGTTGAAGTGCTGGAAAATCATGCCGATATTGCGGCGCAGACCCCGTAGCTGGCGCTCGGAGATGCCGACGATGTCGGTGTCATCCAGCAAAACCTGCCCGGAGGTTGGCTTTTCCAGGCCGTTAATCATACGGATGAGCGTTGATTTACCAGCGCCGGAATAACCGATGACGCCGAGGATTTCGCCGGGTTCAACGGTTAGGTTGATGTCGGCGAGCGCGGTGACGTCGCCGAATTGCTTGTTCAGCTCGCGGAATTCGAGCTTCGTTCCCTTGTTGGTCACGAGTGAATCAGTGCCCCTTGGTCTGTGTTCCCTGGTGTTGGGCGGTGCTTAGGTGGCAGTGGCGTTAGTTCTGCTCGCGCTGCTGCTCTTCGACGCGATTCAGAATGTCCTGCAGCTCCTCAGCCGAACGGTCAACCGGAACCGAGGTGCCCTTGGAGTCCTCTGCGACTGCGTCCTGGACCTCCTTGGAGTGCCAGATCTTGGAGAGCTCCGCGTACTTCGGGTTGTCAGCATTTTCAGCTTTGGTGACAAAGACGTTGATGTACGGCTCTGCCTCCGTGGAGTTCGGGTCATCCTGGAAGATAGCGGTGTTCGGGTCGATGCCGGCGCGGTCCAGGAAGGAGTTATTGATAATGGCGGGCTTACCCTCGCCGTAGGCGGCCGGAGTCTGAGCGGCATCCACCGGCAGAACCGTGATCTTGGAAGCTTCCTTATCGATGTCAGCAGGGGACGGGGTCAGCAGGTCATCCTGCTTCAGCTTCAGCAGGCCAGCCTGAACCAGCACGTTAATAGCGCGGCCCTGGTTGGACGGGTCGTTCGGGATGACGACCTCGGTGCCCTTCTTCAGCTCATCAACCGACTTGTGGTCCTTCCAGAACAGAGCCAGCGGGACAATTTCGCTCGAGCCAATCGGAGTCAGGTCCGACTTAGCGCCGGCGTTGTACTCAGCCAAGAACTTGATGTGCTGGAAGAGATTGACGTCGAGCTGGCCCTCATCGAGTGCGCGGTTCGGGGTCTGGTAGTCGGAGAAGGACTGAACATCCAGATCGATGCCCTGTTCGGAAGCCTTCTGCTCGAAAACGGTCCAGGCCTTCTTGCCGGCATCCGTGGTGCCGATGCGAATGGCATCATCCGAGCTGCCACAGGCGGTAAGGCCGGTTGCGGCGAACGCGACAGTAAGTACACCGGCGGAAAAACGCTTGAGGTTCATCGAGGGGTCTCCTTATTTAATGGGATTTGTTAGCTGAAGTTTTAAGGCAGAACTAGACCAAGCTGTCTTTAATTCTGGGGTTAAGGCTAGCACTTGCCCAGGTAGTGCTGAAAATTCAACTTCAGCCTAAACAGTCGAACGTGGCTGAGGTGTGACTTACGGATGCGTCCCGGGGGTGGCGCTTAATGCACATACTAATCGAAAATACGTTTGAATGTAGTCCGTAGGGTGGGTTAATGTTCATGGCATGGAAAACATCTCGGACGGACAGTCGGAGCAGTCCGGTCGGCCACTGAGCTGGTCGCGGATTGAGCGTATTCTATCGGGTAAATTTTCAGGAAAACTACAGCCTAATGGCAGCTTCAATGGCTGGCGGGGGCAGCTGTCAGATTCCATCGTTGGGGCTTTTGAAGCTCCGGAAAGCGGTGTTAGTGGCGGAGGTGGCGTGTCATTTTCGCCTGCGGATATTAAGGCGGAATTGCACTGTCGTTCGAGCTATTCATTCCTGCATGGCGCATCGGATCCGGAAGAATTGGTGTCCGAGGCTGCGCGTTTGGGGTTAAACGTGTTGGGGCTCGCAGATCGCGATGGTTTCTATGGAATCGCTCGTTTTGCCGAGGCTGCAGCGGAGGCTGGTATCGCCACAATCATCGGCGCGGAGCTGGGGCTTCCGCAGCGGCCCCTCACAGTGCTGGGGCGGGGGCCCGAGGGCTATCGGCGCCTGAGCCACACGCTGTGTGATGCGCATATGTCGGCAGGGGAGAAGTCCGTCGTCCGCTATCCCTCGCTGCCAGAGTTAGGGGAGGCCGCAGGTGGTTTCTGGCAGGTGCTTGCCGACGTCAGCTGGGTCGGCGACTTGGAAGAGCTCATTGCGGCCTTCGGTGCGGAGAACGTGGCGCTCGAGCACCGCCTGAGCTCCACAGCAGAGGCGGCCGATGATGAGGAGGCTATTTCGGCCGCAGCTGTGAAGTATGGCCTGCGGGAGGTGGTTTCCTCTGCTGCGACGGCGGCCTCGCCTGCGGCAAGCCGGTTGGCCGGGGCGAAGCAGGCCCTTGCTGTGCGGGAGGACTTAGACGGGTTCGAGTCACGGCTGGAGCCCGCAGGCGGAGCTTGGTTGCGTTCGTGGGAGGAGCTATCGGCGGCAACACGGTATCTGGGGGCGCAGGTGCTGCAGGCAACACAGGACATTGCAGGTGAGTGTGCTTTTACGCTTGATCTCATTGCGCCTGAGTTGCCTCGCTGGGAGGTTCCTGCTGGTCACGATGAGGATTCGTGGCTACGGGAAATTGCTCGTGCGGGGGCGCGGCGGCGGTATGGTCCGGCCGATGGAGCTGGGGATAGCTCCGTGCAAGCGCGGGCGTGGGCGCAGTTAGAGAATGAGCTGACTGTGATTCGAGAGCTGGGTTTTCCAGGCTACTTCCTCATCGTGCATGACCTCTGTGAGTTCTGTCGCCGGGCGGGAATTCTGGCGCAGGGGCGCGGTTCGGCCGCTAACTCGGTGGTGTGTTTTGCGCTGGGGATCACCAATGTTGACCCCATTAGTGCCGGGCTGTTGTTCGAGAGGTTTTTGTCGCCAGAACGGGATGGGCCACCGGATATCGATGTAGACATTGAGTCTGGTCGTAGGGAAGAGGTCATCCAATACGTCTATGAAAAGTATGGTCGTGACAATGCCGCGCAGGTGGCCAATGTCATTACCTACCGGCGGCGCGGTGCATTGCGCGATGCGGCGCGGGTGTTGGGGTACTCGCCGGGCGTTATCGATGCGTGGGTCAGAGACCGGGAGGCGTGCCCGCCGGAGCCGGTGCAGCAACTGGCGGAGCAGCTTCGTGGGCAGCCTCGTCATTTAGGTATTCACTCTGGCGGAATGGTGATTTGTGATCGGCCGATTGCGGATGTCGTGCCAGTGGAATGGGCACGCATGGAAGGTCGCTCGGTAGTGCAGTGGGATAAGGATGACTGTGCGGCAGCGGGACTGGTGAAGTTCGACCTGCTTGGCCTCGGAATGCTGGAGGCCATCCACCATTGCATTGACTTGGTCTATGAACAGCATGGGCGCCGAGTGAACCTGTGGGAAATAGATGTCGCCGAGCCGGGGGTCTATGAGATGTTGGCACGCGCGGACGCGGTGGGCGTGTTTCAGGTGGAATCGCGCGCGCAGCTGGCCACCTTGCCCCGACTGAAGCCGAGGGAGTTCTTTGATCTGGTGGTGGAGGTGGCACTCATTCGCCCAGGCCCCATTCAAGGCGGTAGCGTGCACCCCTACATTCGCCGCCGAAATGGACTCGAACCAGTGACCTATGAGCATCCAGTGCTGGAGAAGTCCCTCGGGAAGACACTGGGCATCCCGCTATTTCAAGAGCAGCTGATGCAAATGGCCGTCGATGCGGCGGGTTTCAGTGGGGCGGAAGCGGACTCGCTGCGTCGCGCTATGGGGTCGAAGCGCTCAGTGGCCAAAATGGAAGCGCTTCATGCCCGTTTTCTGGCTGGGCTGGAGCGCACCAGTGGCATTGATGCGGATATTGGGGAACAACTGTGGAACAAGATAGTGGCCTTTGCCGCCTACGGTTTCCCGGAATCACACGCGCAGTCGTTTGCCTCCTTGGTGTATTTCTCGGCTTGGTTTAAGTACCACTATCCGGCGGAGTTCTGTGTCGCATTGCTCCGTGCTCAGCCCATGGGGTTTTACTCTCCGCAGTCGTTGATTGCCGATGCCCGCCGGCA
The DNA here is from genome assembly GCF_014335085.1 of Corynebacterium sp. LK26. Taxonomy (NCBI): domain Bacteria; kingdom Bacillati; phylum Actinomycetota; class Actinomycetes; order Mycobacteriales; family Corynebacteriaceae; genus Corynebacterium; species Corynebacterium sp. LK26. The sequence goes on along the minus strand of NZ_PDHB01000002.1, from coordinate 177,571 downwards.
CGGTATCGGCTGCGATGGTCCGGATATCGCGGTTTCAGGCGTGGAAGCCCGCGTCATCGATGGGCGTATTCGTTTGGGGCTCGGCGCCATTGCCAGTGTGGGCAATGACGTGGCGGAACGTATCGTTGCAGCGCGGCCATTTGTCAACGCAGCAGATGTCGCCCGCAGAGCTCGGCTGGGTGTTGGGCACATGGAAGCACTGGCGCGTGCAGGGGCACTTGGGTCGCTGGGGATTGACCGTCGTCAAGCACTGTGGGCGGCGGGCGTGGCGGCGACGGAAAGTGAGGGCATGCTGCCGGGGCTCACGCTTGCCGACGCACCTGCGTTGCCCGGCATGACGGAGTTTGAGCTGGCAGCTGCCGATTTGACTGCAACGGGAGTGACCCCGGGGCAGTACCCGGTGGCCGCGTTGCGGGCAGACCTGCAGGAACGTGGAGTGGTGCCTGCGGCGGAACTGAAAGCAGTGCCCGACGGAACACGAGTAGAAGTGGCGGGAGTCGTGACGCATAGGCAACGTCCGGGGACCGCTGGCGGAGTGACATTTTTGGGAATGGAGGACGAAACTGGGCTGGTGAATGTGCTATGTACGCCGGGGCTGTGGAATCGATTTCGGCCGGTAGCGGTGAATTCGCGGGCGATGGTGGTGCGCGGTATCGCGCAGACAGCCTCTGGTGCGGTGACAATCGTGGCCGATCGTCTGGTGGATATGTCCGAGGCTCTGGGTCAGCCAGTGGTGGCAGGTCGAAGTAGAGATTTTCGCTGACTACTAGAATGGATTGTCATGCGCCAGACCTATGAATCCTCGTTAGCACCGGATGGGAGTGCAATCGCCTTTATTGTCCGCGATAGCGGCTACCCGCGTGCGGTACAGCAGGAGATTACTCCGGAGGGGCTAGGTGTGGAGCGCCCCGTGAAACTGCCGGTGGAAGGCCCGGTTACCAGGGTGCTGCACTCCCCGGATGGAAAGTGGATCGCCTGCGAGGTCTCTCCGTACGGTACGGAGCGACTGCAGACCTGGCTGGTATCCACCAATCCGGAGGTCGACGGTGCCCGCCCCCTGCGTATGGATGCGGATATGCGCGCCACACTGGTGGAATGGGATAATGATCTCCTAGCGATGAACGCGGTCGATGCCCAGGGCATTAACTATGCGCGTTTGGTCAACCCGACGGACTCAAAGTATGAGGTCATTGATAAACGCACTGACAGCCAGCTGGTAGCGGCTGAAGGTGGGTTTGGCCTCGTGCGGGTGGGGCCACGAGGTCACCGTGAGCTACTGCTGGTCGGACCGGGGCAGCAGTGGCAGCCGCTGCTGCCGTCCGATCCCGGCTCCACCACAGATGCCGGTGTCTTATTGGCGCATCCGGGGCAGGAGAAGCTGACCGCATTCGTACTCTCAGATCATGGCGCGGAACAGCGTCGCATCCTGCGCCTGGGTATTACTCCCGATAGCGGTATCAGCACTACTGAGCCGCGCACAGCGGAATCGACCGCAGCGGAGATTTTGGATATGAAGATCGGCATCGAAGTTGATGTCGAGGAGTTCATTGGCAATCCGGATCAAGACGTCGAAGAATTTGTCATCAGTGAGGATTCCTCCACTGCGGCTGTGCTGTGGAACAGCGGTGGGGTCAGCACGCTTGAGGTGCTTACCCTTGGCCTTCACCCGCAGACTGACGACATGCGGGTGATGGTGCGCCGCAATGTGGAATTGCCGGGCATGGTTGCGCGTGAGCTGTCAATCTCCGGTGACGGTGAGCTGATCTCCCTGACAGTAGAAGGGCCAGGCCTTGCGCCAACGGTGGAGATTCTGCGCAATATCGGTGGTGTCATTGAGCCATTGGACATGGATCGCACCGAACGGATTTTGGCTCTGGAAGAGAAGAATCTGGAGACTATGCCGGCCCCAGAGCTGGTCTACTTTGTCTCCCGCGATGGGTTGGAACTGTCTGGTTGGCTCTACCTTCCAGAGTCGGTGCGCAATAGTTCTAATGACGTTTCCGGAAACGCACTACCGCCGGCTTTCATCCACATCCACGGCGGACCAGAACTGCAGGCGAAACCCATCCACCACGATGTTCTAGCCAGCATTGTGGAGGCGGGCTTCGTGGTGTTCACTCCTAATGTGCGCGGTTCCTCGGGGTCCGGTAGGTCATTTGAGCACGCGGGCGACCGCTATGGGCGCTTTGCCGCTATTGCGGATATCGCAGCGGCGCGTTCCTTCCTCGTTGATGCCGGGTTGGCGGACCCAGAACGCATTGCTCTGGGCGGGCGCTCCTACGGTGGCTTCATGTCGCTGTTGGCCTCGGCATGGTACCCGGATCAGTTTGCGGCCATCGTCGATGCCTGCGGAATGACAAGTTTTGAAACCTACTACCAATCCACCGAGCCTTGGTTGGCGCAGGCCGCGTTCCCTCGATACGGCTACCCGTACCAGGATGCTGAGCTTCTGCGCGATATCTCGCCGCTGCACCGTGCGGAGGAAATGAAGGTTCCAACGCTCTTTATCCACGGCGAGTGGGATACCAACGTGCCTCCGCGAGAGTCCGGTCAGATGCGCAACGCCATGGACGCATACGGCGTGGCCACCGATTTTCTAGTGGTCGAGGGAGAGGGCCATAAGTTCTCGAAGCCGAGGAGCCGAGCGCTAATCGGTGAGACCATCATCGCGTTTTTCACCGAGCACGGTGTGTGCGATGCGGCGCCTGCCACGACAGCGGCAGCAGAAACCAACAACGAGCAGTAAAAGAAACAGCGGAAAAGAACTGACGGAAGAAATGAATAGCGCCACGACCGAGCCAACGAACTCCGAGCCAACGAACTCCACAGACTGGATTACGAGCCACACCTGCCACGTGCTTTTTGACCGGCCTGTCATCCCGCCGAACACCGGAAACGCTATCCGCATGTGTGCGGGCTCTGGAGCTATGCTGCATCTGGCCAAGCCATTGGGGTTCAACTTCGATGACAAGAATCTGCGTCGCGCCGGGCTGGATTACCATGACCTGGCCGATGTGCGTATTCACGATTCCATCGATCAAGCGTTGGAGGCCTTTGCCAGCCAAGGGTGCCGCATCTTTGCCTTTACCGCACACGCTGACACGTGGCACACAGATATTGAGTACACGAACACCGATGTACTGCTCTTTGGTCCAGAGCCAACCGGGTTGGAACAGTCAGTGCTCGATGATCCGCGAATTACACAATTAATCCGAATTCCGATGCTGCCAGCTCGTCGCAGCATGAATCTTTCCAACGCCGCAGCAGTGGCTGCTTATGAAGTCTGGCGTCAGCAGGGCTTTATGGGCGGTAAATAGGGGCAAGGCGAGAGCGGCTACGAGGCGTTTCTGGGCATTATTCGCTCCTGTGCCTAAGATAAATGCCATGGCAGCGACAAAGCTTGATGGCAAACTCTACCGAGACGAAATCTTTGAAGACCTGGAAAAGCGCGTTGAGCGTTTAAAGGAAGCCGGCTACACCCCGGGGCTGGCCACCGTGTTGGTTGGTGATGATCCAGGCAGCCACTCTTACGTCAAGATGAAGCATCGTGACTGTGAGCAGATTGGTATCGCCTCTATCCGCCGTGACCTTCCTGCTGATACCACGCAGGAAGAACTCGAGGCAGTAATTAACGAGCTGAACGAAAGCCCGGAGTGCACAGGCTACATTGTTCAGTTGCCACTGCCGAAGCACTTGGATGAAAACCGTATTCTGGGGCTCATCGACCCGGAGAAGGACGCCGATGGCCTCCACCCGGTAAACCTGGGCAAGCTGGTCCTCAACGAGCCAGCACCACTGCCGTGTACCCCAAACGGCTGTATCCACCTGCTGCGACGCTTCGGCGTCGAGCTCAACGGTGCCAAGGTTGTTGTTATCGGCCGCGGTGTCACCGTTGGTCGTCCAATCGGCCTGATGCTCACTCGCCGCAGCGAGAACTCTACCGTGACACTATGTCACACCGGCACCAAGGACTTGGTCGCTGAAACCCGTCAGGCTGATGTCATCATCGCCGCTGCTGGTGTCGCTCATATGCTTACTGCAGACATGGTCAAGCCTGGCGCCGCTGTGCTCGACGTGGGAGTTTCGCGTGTCGACGGCAAGCTGGCCGGTGACGTTGCTGATGACGTCTGGGACATTGCCGGTTACGTATCCCCGAACCCAGGTGGTGTCGGCCCACTGACTCGCGCTTTCCTCGTACGCAATGTCGTCGAGCGCGCTGAAAAGCTCGCTGGCCTGGCCTAGTCAGCCAGGAGGAACAACTCGTGTCGAAAAGGGAAATTGCGCAGCGTGCCCGGCGGGAAGATCTGCCGGATCCAATGCTGAACCCGCACAGCCCAAAGACCCCGCCGCCGGGGGCATCGTGGCCAATGTGGGTGCAGTATACGATTTACGGCGCGCTCTTTTTCGGCATGTCCGCCTTCGTTGTGTTCCTGGGGCTGGAGCGGTGGCGACGCGCCACATTCATGCTGGGAAGCACAATGATGCTGCTCGGCGTGGCTAGGCAGTACCTGCCTGACAGCATTTTAGGTGTGTTCTCCGTACGATCCCGGGCCTTTGACCTATGGTTTTGCTCCATAATCGGGATGGGAATCGTATTCCTCGCAGTCAGCGTGGATGCGCTGGGAAGCTAGCTGACATTAACTGACATCGCGAGCGAGGAAACTACGCACAATCGAATCCACTCGCTCGAACTCCGTCAAGAATCCGTCGTGACCCACGGCGGATTCAATCTTTTCCAGCCCCAAGCAGTTGCCCAGATTGCGGGCGAGGTGCTCCTGCTGGTGGAAGGGGTAGAGAATGTCCGTGTCCACACCGGCAACCATGGTCGGCACGGTTGACGAGTGCAGCGCCTCGTTGAGGCCACCGCGATCACGGCCAATATTGTGCCGATTCAAGGTATCGGTGAGCACGACATACGAGCCGGCATCGAAACGCTGAGCCAGCTTCTTCGCCTGATGATCCAAGTAGCTTTCTACCTGGAATCGATCTTCCGTGCGCATCGCGCCCAACGGATCCTCACCGGGCTGCGCTGCCGCGCCAAAGCGGTCATCCATCTCCAGCTCGCCACGGTACGTCAAATGCGCGACCCTGCGTGCAAAACCCAGACCTCGGGCCGGAGTCACACCGCGGTCGTAGTAGTCGCCGCCATGCCAATCGGGATCGGACTCAATGAATTGAATCTGCGCAGACTGAATACCAATCTGCCAAGCAGACGCACGTGCGCCGACACACATCACCAATGCCTTGCCGACGAAATCCGGGTGCATCAGTGACCATTCAAGTGCGCGAGCCCCACCCAGGGAGCCACCAATGACAGCTTGGAGGCGGGAAATTCCCAGTTCTTGCAGCGCCAGGTGCTCCACCGTCACCGTGTCGCGCACGGAGATTGCGGGGAAGCGAGAGCCCCAGGGCTTGCCGTCGTCCGGATGTGGACTGGAAGGGCCGGTTGTACCGCGACAGCCACCGATGACGTTGGTGCAGATAATGCAGTACTCGTCGGTATCCAGTGCGCGGGCAGAGCCAATCATCCCGTTCCACCAACCCGCAGTCGGGTGGTACTCATCCGAGGGGCCGGAAGCGTGGGCGTCGCCGGTTAGAGCGTGCTCGAGGAGGATGACATTCGAGCAGTCGTCGTTAAGCCGACCCCAGCGTTCGAACTCGACAGTGACGTCGGGGATGACCGCGCCAGCCTCGGTTGTGACATCGCCGATAAAGACACGCCCCGGCTCGCCCTCGGGTGGGAGGGCGGCCGGGGTAGATGGGGAAAAGCTCATGCCTTATAGACTACTTAGTCCGTTCTGTGTCCGTGTACAAACGGTCTACGCGAGTGCTGCGAAGCCGCCCTCGAGATCGGCGATGATGTCATCGATGTTCTCGATACCGACAGAGAGGCGAACGGTGGCCTGGGAAATACCGGCGCGAGTCAGACCCTCCTCATCGGACTGGGAGTGAGTGGTGGTGGCCGGGTGGACAACCAGCGAGCGGACATCACCGATGTTGGCGACGTTGGAGTGCAGCTTCAGAGCGTCAATGAACTTCCAAGCCTTGGCGGTGTCGGCATCCTTCAGGTCGAAGGAGAGCACGCCGCTGGCGCCGGAAAGGCCCAGCTTGTTCAGGGTCTCGTACCACGGGGAGCTCGGCAGGCCAGCGTAGTTGACCTTGGCGACCAGCGGGTGGTTCTCGAGGAACTCAGCGACAGCCTTGGCGTTCTCATTGTGGCGCTCGATGCGCAGAGCCAGGGTGTCGAGGCCCTGAGCCAGAACCCAGGCGTTGAACGGAGCCGGGGCAGCGCCGGTGTCGCGGAGAATGCCAGCGCGAGCACGCAGTGCGAAGGCCGGGGCGCCCAGGTCGGCGAACTTCAGGCCGTGGTAAGCCTCGTCGGCCTCGGTGAAGTTCGGGAAGATGGAACGGCCGTTGCGGGTCTGAGTCCAGTCGAACTTGCCACCGTCGACGATGACACCGCCAAGGGAGGAGCCGTTACCAGTCAGGAACTTGGTGGTGGAGGAAACCACGACGTCAGCACCGTGCTCGAGCGGGCGCAGCAGGGCCGGGGTCGGAACCGTGTTGTCGACAATCAGCGGAACGTTGTTGCGGTGTGCAACCTCGGCGATGGCCGGGATATCGAGGACATCGATCTGCGGGTTGGCAATGGACTCACCGTAGAAACCGACGGTGTTGTCCTGAACTGCTGCCTGCCAGGACTCCGGGTCATCCGGGTTCTCGACGAAAGTGCAGTCGATGCCAAGGCGCGGCAGGGTGACCTTGAACAGGGTCTCAGTACCGCCGTAGAGGCGTGGCGAAACGACGAAGTGGTCGCCTGCACGAGCCAGGGTGAGGACAGCAGCGGTCTCAGCTGCCTGGCCGGAGGAGAACAGTACGGCAGCGACGCCGCCCTCGAGGCTGGCGATGCGCTGCTCGACGGCATCCACAGTCGGGTTGGTCAGGCGGGAGTAAATCGGGCCTGCATCCGAGAGGTTGAAGCGGTTGGCAGCGTGCTCAGCGGAATCGAAGACGTAGGAGGAGGTGTTGTAAATCGGCAGGTTGCGCGCGGAGGTCTGTGCGTCCGGAGCGAAGCCGGCGTGAATAGCGCGAGTGGACAGGCCCCAGTTGGCGGCGTTGCTGTTGTCGTACTTGGTGGTCATTTCAGATACTTCCTTGCGGTTTTTGAGATTGTTCAAAACGTTGCTTACAAACAATAGTGAACCAAGCTGTCTATTGCAAAGTTTTGGAAAAACCCAAGGTAAGAGGGTGTGTGTATCTGTGTCGAGAGTGCTATAGCCCGCTTAGTACGGATTGGTTTGATTGGCTCTGGGGCGTGGCCAGTTGTGGGGGGTGGGGTGTGTAGGGAGCTGTGGCTAGGTGTGTGTGGAGGCTGCTGTGTATGGGGGGGCGTGGGTGGTGCGTGGCGAGTGGTGTTCGACGGGTGGCGGTTTGCCGAAGGAGTTAGTGACTACCTTTATGACAGTTTGAAGGCAATTTTTTGGACAAAAGTGTCATAAAGGTAGTCAGTAACTCATGGGGTGAGGCACTGCGGTGCCGGGGCATCGGGCGCTGCGGTGCCGAGTGTCGAGGTGAGCCAAACAGGGGACTGAGTATGGGCGAAGGGTACCGTAAAGCGCCGAAAAGCACTGGGTACTGTCAAGACCGTTACGGAAGTCAGGGCATAGAAAAAGCCCCTCGCGCCATGTGCATCAAATGCAACATGAGCGAGGGGCTATCGCCCGAAACCGGCGGTCAGCCTAGGTCGGCCTAGACCAGCCTGGGCCAACCAGGTCAGCCAGACCAGCCAGGAGCAAGCAGCTAGTCCTACTTCTTCAGACCGTCGATGATCTCGTTGAACTCAGCGGACGGACGCATAACTGCGGAGGTCTTCTCATCGTCCGGCAGGAAGTAGCCACCCAGATCAGCTGGGGAACCCTGAGCATCAATCAGGGTCTTGGCGATGGACTCTTCCTTCTCCGTGAGAGCCTTAGCGACCGGTGCGAAAACTTCCTTCAGCTCGGAGTTCTCGTCCTGCTTGGCCAGCTCCTGTGCCCAGTAGAGAGCCAGGTAGAAGTGGGAGCCGCGGTTGTCGATTTCGCCAGCCTTGCGGGACGGCGACTTGCCCTCGTCGAGCAGGGTAGCGGTTGCCTTGTCCAGGGCCTCAGCCAGGACGCGTGGACGTGGGTCGTCGTCATGCTCAGCGGCGTAGCGCAGGGACTCGGCCAGTGCCAGGAACTCACCCAGGGAGTCCCAGCGCAGGTGGTTTTCTTCCTGAACCTGCTGGACGTGCTTCGGTGCGGAACCGCCTGCGCCGGTCTCGAACAGGCCGCCCCCGGCCATCAGCGGCACGACCGACAGCATCTTGGCGGAGGTGCCCAGCTCCATGATCGGGAACAGGTCGGTGAGGTAGTCACGCAGAACGTTACCGGTTACGGAAATGGTGTTCTCGCCGCGGCGGATGCGCTCGAGGGAGAACTTGGTAGCGGACACCGGATCCATGATGCGGATATCCAGCCCCTCGGTGTCGTGGTCTGCCAGGTACTCGTTGACCTTGCTGATCAGGTTGTTGTCGTGCGCACGCTGCGGGTCCAGCCAGAACACTGCAGGGTCGCCAGTGATACGAGCGCGGTTGACGGCCAGCTTCACCCAGTCGCGGATTGGGGCGTCCTTGGTCTGGCAGGAGCGCCAGATGTCACCCTCGGCGACGTGGTGCTCAATCAGAACCTCGCCAGCGGAGTTGATGACCTGCAGGACACCGTCAACCGGGATCTGGAAAGTCTTGTCGTGGGAGCCGTACTCCTCAGCCTTCTGGGCCATCAGGCCGACATTCGGGACAGAACCCATGGTTGCCGGGTCGAAAGCGCCGTTGGCGCGGCAGTCCTCGATAACAGCCTGGTAGACGCCGGCGTAGGAGGAGTCCGGGATAACAGCGAGAGTGTCGCGCTCCTCGCCGTCCGGACCCCAGCCCTTGCCGCCGTTGCGGATCAGGGCCGGCATGGAAGCGTCAACGATGACGTCAGACGGAACGTGGAGGTTGGTGATGCCCTTATCGGAGTTGACCATGTAAAGGGCCGGACCTTCCTTCAGGTCCTTCTCGATAGCGGACTTGACGGCCGCCGCAGTAGCGTCGTCAAGCTTGTGTAGACCATCGAGCATGGCGCCCAGGCCGTTGTCCGGAGTCAGGTTGGCGGCAGCCAGCTTGGACTCGAACTTCGGGAAAACAGATGGCAGGAAGGCCTTGACAACCTCGCCGAAGATTAGCGGGTCGGAGACCTTCATCATGGTGGCCTTCAAGTGGACGGAGAACAGGATGTTCTCGCGCTGTGCGCGACGGATCTGAGCGCGCAGGAAGTTGTCCAGGATGTGGACGTTCATGCCCGTGCCGTCAATAATCTCGCCCTTGAGGACCGGCATGTCCTTCTTCAGGGTGATGATCTGGCCGTCGTTAGCCTCGAGCTGGTAGGTCAGCTTGTCGTCGGCCGGCATGACAACGGACTTCTCGTTGTGGCGGAAGTCGTTGGAGGCCATGGTGGCGACGTTGGTCTTGGAGTCTGCGGACCAAGCGCCCATGCGGTGCGGGTGCTTGCGGGCGTAGTTCTTCACCGGCTCCGGAGCGCGGCGGTCGGAGTTGCCCTCACGCAGTACCGGGTTAACGGCAGAGCCCTTGACCTTGTCGAACTTGGCGCGGTCGGCGGTCTCTTCCTCGCCTTCCGGCTGCGACTTGTACTTCGGAATGTCATAGCCCTTTTCCTGCAGCTCTGCGACAGCGCGCTTAATCTGCGGGACGGATGCAGAGATATTCGGCAGCTTGATGATGTTGGCGTCCGGCTCCTTGACCAGCTTGCCCAGGGCTGCCAGCGCATCCTCTACCTTCTGTTCGTCCGAAAGACGCTCCGGGAACTGAGCCAGAATGCGGCCTGCGAGGGAGATGTCGCGGGTTTCAACATTGACACCAGCCTGGCTTGCAAATGCCTCCACGATTGGCTTCAGCGAGTAGCTCGCCAGCAGAGGGGCTTCGTCAGTACGGGTCCAAATAATTGTCGCCATAATTCATGTCTCCTATCTGTTTTGTTCCACGATAACCCAGTTTTGAATCTTGGGTTGTGTCGGGGCATAGCGCAAAAACAGTGATAGTGATATGAATAACGCAATTATGTGAGGTAAGTCACGAAATGCGCAATTATTTGTCGCTTATTCGCCGCTTTTCATTCCATTTTTCGCTTTACGACGGCCCCCGCGCTCAAACCCTTCAAATACGAAAAACCGCGCTGGGGTGTCGTGCACGCCGGCGCGGTTGTTCAGGGCAGCCTAGTTAGTTCTGTGTATTGTTCGGAGGATTGTTCTGGCCGAACTGGTAGCCCTGAGTGTTCTGAGACTGGGGGTACTGCGGAGCATAGCCCTGCCCCGGCGCCGACTGGGTAGTCCTGACCAGTTTCTGGCCGCGGAACCATGCGCGCATGTCCTTGAGGAACATAAGAACGCAAGCCGCGATCAGCATGGCACCTGCGAGGAAGAGGACTACATCCACCCAGGAGCTCAAGAACAGGAGGGGGATGATGGTCATAGCCAACGCCAGTGGTGCCACGGTGACGCAGAAAAAGATTGGTGCCGTCGAGTCTTCACCGCGGAGGATGGAGTGAATCCAGTATGCGGTCAAGGTGACAAGCATCATTCCCAGCAGTAACAGGAGTGGAACAAGAACGAGGGCGGCTGCAGCGCCCATAATGTAGCCGATGTCATCCCAAGTGCCCCCCAATGATGACTCTAGGCTGCCGAGATCGTTGGCGCCCTGGATGCCGAGCGTGATTGCGTACAGAACTGCGATGATGCCAATCAGAGTTGAAAAACCGACCAAGCCGGTAGTGATTCGGGGGATGAGTGGCATGCGCTGCCACATGTTCTGCAGTGTGGCGTTTGCAGGCAGCGGTGGTACATCCGTGGTCACCGTGGTGGTTACTGTCGCAGGACTGGTTTGAGTGGGGGCGGACCACTGTGCTTGCTGGGTTTGCGTCTGGAACGAGGATTCCTGCGCAGTGGGTACCGGGCGATTTGCCAGCCCGCGCAGCGTCGCAATGGTGATGGTGGCGTTCTCATCGGCCAGCAAAGCGTCGTATTCGCGACGACGTCCCTCATCGCCAAGCACCTGCAGCGCAGTGAGCTTCTCCTGGAACTCGCCGGAGTACTCCGAGACGCCAGCATCTCGCAGTTCGGAGAGCTGATTAGAAAGATTTGCATGGAGTTCTTCGGTGCTGGCTGCGCTATCCAGCTTCAGAGACTCGTAGAGGTTATAGCGGTCGCCCATAGTGGATCAAGATCCTATCGGTATTGCAGTTCGAAATATCTTTTAAAACAATTTACCCGGTAGCTAGTACGGAAGCATCGAAGACCCGGAGCGCTCGATGGGTAGGAAGTCCGTGGCGCTCGGAGGGAATGGTAGTCCTCGGCAAACAATGCCGATTGCAAAATGGTTTAGAAGAACTTGAGTGAGCGACTTCCACTAATGGCCGTAGATGTTATTCCGCGCACAAATACCCGGGGAACAGGCGGATTAAATAGCGAAATTTTTGTGTTGCGGAGTAGAGTCTCATTTTTCCCTTGCGGCTCCCCTCACGGTTTTGGGAGCCCGTCTTGGGTCGAAAGTCGAGGGGAACTGAGAGTCCACCAACTGGCGTAAGAAGAGAAAAGGAGACGGTCGCAATGACGTCGTCAAGCGAAGTAACAACCCACAACGACGACCACAAACCGCGTGCGCGTCGTGCGGGAGCGTTTAGCTCGCATCGCCGTCCTGTTCCGGTGCAGGACGACATCTCTGATCTACGCCGAATCTTGGTGATTGTGGCTCTGTCGGTCGGTGCATTCGGCATCGGCGTTACCGAGTTTGTGGCCATGGGCCTGCTGCCTTACATCGCTGATGCCTTCGGACGTGATGAGGATGCCGCAGGGCGCATGATTTCGATGTACGCACTCGGTGTTGTCGTGGGCGCACCCCTAATTACCGTGCTGACCGGCTCGATTCCGCGCAGGCGCATGCTCCTGCTGCTGATGGCGGCATTTACCATCGGCAATGGTGCCACGGTTTGGGCAGGCACACTGGGCTCTTTCGAAGCGGTCATGGTCTCGCGCTTCATCGCCGGTCTGCCGCACGGCGCGTATTTCTCGGTGGCGGCGCTGGTGGCTGCCTCCCTGGCTAAGCCGGGACAGCGCGGCAAGATGGTGGCTCTGTCGGGCGTGGGGTTGTCGGTGGCGACTGTGATTGGTGTGCCGGCCGCGCAGGTGCTGGGACAGATTTACGGTTGGCGCAGCGCCTTCGCGTTTGTCGCGGTCATCGGGCTGATTGCATTTGTTTCGCTGTGGTTCGCCGTGCCGCATATGAACCGCATGCCGAAGACACGTCCGATGGATGAGCTCTCGGCTCTGGTGACACCGCAGGTGCTGCTGACCGTCGCAATCGGCACCGTTGGTTTCGGCGGCATGTTCGCGGTTTACACCTACATCACCTGGACTATGACTCGCGAAGCGGGCATGAGCGAAAACCACATCTGGATTGTGCTGATGGCCTACGGCATCGGCATGGTTGTCGGTACTTACATCGGTGGCTGGCTCTCCGACCGCATCGGGGAGTGGGGCATCATGGTTGCGCTGGTGCTGATGGTAATCATGCTCAGCGTCTTCTACTTCACCTCACAGAATGCTGTGCTGGGCACGATCAACTTCCTCCTTATCGGTCTGCTGGGATCGGTATTGGTGCCAAATCTGCAGACCCGTCTGATGGATGTCGCCGGTCGCGCACAGACGCTGGCGGCAGCTCTCAACCAGGCCGCATTGAACATGGCCAACGCCTTTGGAGCGGCGCTCGGTGGTTGGGTCATTGCGTCCGGTTATGGCTACCGCGCACCGGCTTTGGGCGGCGCGACGTTGGCGATGTTGGCTATCTTCATCGCTCTGCCGACCATTGTTCTTTACCGCCGCTCACAGGCGAAGAAGGCTGAGCGCATCGAACTGCGCTAGGGGTCTTCAAGGCGTAGTGCACGCATAGGTAACGTATGAGGGCATGAGCCTTACAATCGCGACAATCAATGTCAACGGCATCCGCGCCGCCGTCAAGGAGCGCAGCGAAACCAACCTGGGATTGCTGGAGTGGTTGAAGCACACCAGTTCCGATGTCGTTTTGTTGCAGGAAGTCCGCGCCACCGACGACCAGGCACGCAAGGCCCTCGCGCCCGCTTTTGATGCCGGATGGCATTGGGTCGGCGCTGAAAACCTGGGTGCAAAGGGGCGCGCCGGCGTGGGCATTCTCTCGCGCTTTCCGCTTAACGACGTCCAGGTGGGCATCGGCTCCGAGGAGTTCGAAGAATCCGGTCGGTTTATCAGTGGTATTGCCCCGGCAGCGGACACCGGCCTGGATGTGGATGTCCAGATTGCCAGCCTCTACCTGCCCTCTGGTGCTGCCCTGAGCGAGAAGCAGGATGAGAAGTACCGCTTCCTCGATGCCTTCTCCGACTACCTGGCGGAACTGGGTGCCAAGGGGCGCGACGGTCACCACGCAGTCATCGGCGGCGACTGGAACATCTGCCACCGCGAACAGGATTTGAAGAACTGGAAGACCAACCGCCGCAAGAGCGGTTTCCTACCGCAGGAGCGTGCCTGGATGGACTCGGTCTTCGGCTGCTGGCCCGATGAGGTTCCCCAGGATTCGCAGGTTCAGGCCAGCGAAAAGGAGCTGGAATCCGGTGCCTTCTCCGATGGTTCTGTGTGGGAGGCCCCGAAGCTCAATGCAGATCCGGTGTGGTTTGATGTCACTCGCCGTCTGCACCCAGAGGCCGACGGCCCCTGGTCCTGGTGGACCTACCGCGGTAAGGCGTTCGATACCGATGCCGGCTGGCGCATCGACTACCAGGCGGTAACCGAACCAATGCTCAAGCGTGCCGTCAGCTCGGTAGTGGATAAGCCTGCCGCCTACGACCTTCGCTGGACGGACCACGCGCCGGTGATCGTGGAGTACGCCTAAACCCGGCATACGCCTAAACCCGAGCGGACTAGTGTGCTCCGAGGTCAGCGAACTCTGGGATCAACTCCGGCTCGGGAGCGGTTACGAGATGCCGGTTCTGCCGCAACATGGAGGCGATGCCGTCAACGATGGCGTCGGCCCATTTGTCCTGCATAGCGGGGTCGGCCAAATCGCGGGTGAGTTTTTCAGCGCCCACCGCTCCCAGCGATAGCGCAATTGTCGGCGCATGCGGCCGCGAACTCTGGTTCACCGCCACTGCCGGCGCCAGGCCGGTGCGAAACTCGGTTGGCACCCCGTTTGTGCTGTAACTGCTGTGCGGATTGAAACCTCGGTAAACCATTCCGTCGCGCACACCCGCCGCCAACTGCCAATCGGCAGGAGCATCGTCCTCAGGTTCGAGAGACTTCACCACAGCGGATACCGAAAAGCCACGATCGCCGATGTTATCCCCAGAAAGAGTCTGGCCCTCTGATGAGCGACCGACGATTACGGTGGCTGCGCTCGCCGTGTCGTCGGCAAGCGAATGCGCGCCAACGATTGCGCCGCGCTGACGGAGCTTGTCGCTGGCGCGTTGCACGATGCTGTCGATGTGAGCGGAAGTATCCCCACTCAAACGCAGCGCGCGAGGCAGGTCGGCGTTGATAGCCTCGATGGCCTCGCGGCGAGAGTCGACGGTGATGTGCGCGCCGGCGAGCGGATCGACAGCCTCGTCGGGGGAGGGGACGATTGGCTGGCGCGGAGGCATCCACAGCGGATTGGGGCGCGCCGGGCGGTGTGGGGAACTGTTGACAACAGCGTGCAACTCTTCCGGTGAAAACATCTTGTTGACCGCGAAAATCATCACCGAGCTGTTGTGATACACAGGCGTGAGCCCCGGCGCGTGCCATGCCCAGGAACGCATCGACAGCGCCTCCGTGCCATCCGTATTCACACCCGGCGGGGAACTAATGATGTAGTGCACACCCAGTTTCTTCGCCATGGCATCGAATTCCGGATGTGAGCCCAGCAGGTCAACGTTTATCGGCAGCTTGTTGCTCGCCTCGGCAGTTTTGTCAGAGAAGGAGAAATGGCGGAACAGGGTCGGCAGTCCGGCGATGGCATACATCCACGCAGAACCGTCACGACGGTCATTGAGAATATGCCCCTCAAACGCATGCGGCTGTGCGGACAGCCAATCAATAGCTTCCATGTCCGCTGCGGTCACAAACGTGCTTCCGAAACTCTGGCGAATTGCCTCGCGCTGAGCAGGCCCACTCGCCCAGGTCGCAGGCACAATCGCCAGTGCCGCTACGAGCCCCATCGCCAGCGCAGGATTCCACGACTTGGTCGGCTGATCTCGCTTTGCGACGATCCACTGCGCCACAGCCACAATCGTGACAACGGCAGCCGCGACTGCGTAGCCGACCAGCACTGCGCGCAGAATTCCCATAACCGCCTGCATGCGGTACGGCATGTCGTAGAAGAAAGTGCCAATAAACTTCAGATAGGTGCCGAACGGCTCAGACCAACGGGACTGCGCACTATCGGACACCACAAAGAGCAGCCCGAAAACCAGTGCCGGCCACGGAGCCCATGGGCTGTCTGGCAGGCGAGAGACAAGCGCCACCACCAGGCCGATGAGCACAAGAACCAGAACAGTCCGGGAAAAGATGGGCTCGTCAGCATAGCGGGAAAACCCAATCAGAGTTCGCCACAGTGATTCGGAGCGGGAAATCTCAATTTGGCCGGTAAAGCCCGCAACGGATTCGCCTTGCCCCCTCGCGGACAAAGCTGCCGGGAGAGTCATCACCAGGGCGAGCGCGCCGATAATTAGCGTGCGAACTAGGCCACTGACGCTCGGTTGGGTAATCAACCACAAGCCAACAAAGAGCACGGCAGCAATTGCGCCGGCCGGGTGGGTGATAAACGTGCCGACCAGGGCAAGCGCAGCGGGGACAATATAGCCCCGCATGGTCAAAGCCGCAGCAATCGGCAAAGCGGCCACCGCGAGCAGATACGGCATGGAGGAGGTGCGCCAAAGGGCCACCCAAATCTCCGGAAGCATCAGCGTCGCGACGGCAGCTGCGGGACCGGCATAGGCCGCCCACTTAGGACCAACTGCGGTGCGGGCTAGCACCGCAGTTGCTGCGGGAACAAGCAGCGCCGGGGCCAAGAACGCAAACACGTTGGAATCGAGGAAGACCGAGCCGGGCAGCAGCCCCGCCATGGCATGCCAGCCGGTGGGGTAGAACATTTCGGCCCCGGTCTCCTGATTCATCAGGTCACCGGCCGCGGTGGGCGAGGCTATTGCATGCTCGTCAATGAACCGGAGGAAGTTGGTATGCCAGAGCATGTCCCAGGCTTCGCGGATAGCGCCGGGGCCGCCAGGGACGTCGTTAAGCACGAGCATGGCGCGCATCGAGCCGACTACCGTAACTCCGACGACAATCATCGCGGTGACAACGCCGGAATCGAAGCCGTCTTCGGGCGTTGCTCGGGGGACGAATCTGCGCACCAGATAGCCAATAGCACAGAACCATGCCCACATGCCGGCCACGAAGAGCCAGGTGTAATCCAGCCCGAGCACGTGAGACAACCATGCGGAAAAACCGGTCACACCCAGCATTAATGGGCCGGCAGATGCCAACGCGAGCGTGGGACGTAGCCCACTGGCCCAACCGAGAACTGCGCCTGGGACCAGCAGGATGAAGACGGCAACCGCAATGGCAGCGAGCATGGGACTCCTGACGGATAAGAGAATTGAATTAGTCCAATAATACCTGTGGGTTAGTTCGGCACTTGGGACGCGAGCGCCTAAGATTTGAAGAAGGACTGATGGGACTTCAGCCGCTGTAAAACCCAAGCGCGAATCTGCGCGGGACTTGAAGCGAGCTCGGTGCGGACCAGGAAAGGAGAGGACATCCCCAGTGAAAAACGGCGAGAGCGATAACAAGCGGCACCAGATGGCCGATTTGGAAGCCATCGCACGGAGTCTGCAGAACGACCCTGGCACTGCTGTCAATGTCCCAGTGGTCGTGACTTCCGGTGTCATTGTTGCGTTTATCGTGCTGTCTTTTGCCTACGCGTGGCCACTGTGGATTTCCATCGGACTCATTGTTCTGCTGGGAGCCGTGATGGTCGTGTCCTACACCCGTAGGCCACCCGTAGCCCCGCTCGAGTTGACCCAGGGGGAGCGTGAGCGTGTTCACCGTGTTCTCTCTGAACACGGCATTCGCCCAGCGATCACGTTGGTGCGCGCACTGTACCCCGAGGAATCGCCAGCTGCTGCGGCGCGCACCGTCAAATTGCTATCCGATCGAATGCTTGTGGAGCAGGGGGACGAGGGGCGTCGGGGCTAGCTTTTGGCAGTCGGTTTCCTGCAAAAGCCCGTGGTGTTGTCGAAACGGGTACGTCGTCGACTCTCAACTGCGGGCCTCGCGCTAGACTTATTGGCTATGAGTGAAAGCAAGGGTCCTGAGGCAACTAATCCTGCACCGAGTGCTCGTAAGCAGCGCGTTCTGTCCGGCATTCAGCCGACCGCAGATTCCTACCACCTGGGCAACTACCTGGGTGCATTGAAGAACTGGATTAATCTGCAGGATGACTTCGACGCTTACTACTTCATTCCAGACCTGCACGCCATCACTGTTGAGCAGAATCCGAAGGAGCTGCGTCAGCGCACTATCGCAGGTGCCGCACAGCTGATTGCACTCGGTATTGATCCGGAGAAGTCGGTGCTCTTCGTGCAGTCGCATGTGCCCGAGCACGCGGAGCTCGGATGGGTGTTGACCTGCTTGACTGGCTTTGGTGAAGCCAGCCGTATGACGCAGTTCAAGGACAAGTCCTCTCGTCAGGGCGCGGAACATACCTCCGCTGGTTTGTTCGCGTACCCCATGTTGATGGCTGCCGACATCTTGCTCTACCGCCCACAGCTGGTGCCGGTGGGGGAGGATCAGCGCCAGCACCTCGAACTGACGCGTAACCTGGCGCAGCGCTTCAACTCCCGCTACAAGAAGACCTTCGTGGTGCCGGATCCACACATCATGGAAGGCTCCGCGAAAATTTACGACTTGCAGGATCCGACCTCGAAGATGAGCAAGTCGGGTGCAAATCCGAAGGGCATTATTAACCTCTTGGACGACCCGAAGGTCTCCGCCAAGCGCATTCGCTCGGCCGTTACCGACAATGACGGAGAGATCCGCTTCGACCGTGAGAACAAGCCGGGCGTTTCCAACCTGCTGGTCATTCAGTCGGCGTTGACCGACAAGCCTGTCGACGAGCTCGTTGCCGGCTACGAAGGCGCTGGCTACGGCCAGCTGAAGGCTGATACCGCAGATGCGCTGGAGGCATTCACCACGCCACTGCGTGCACGCTATGAGGAGCTCATGGCCGATCGTGGTGAGTTGGAACGGATCCTGGCCGAAGGCGCTGACCGTGCCCGTGAAGTTGCCGCCAAGACACTTGCAGATGTGTACGAGCGAGTCGGGTTCCTGAAGGCCGCCAACCGTTAATTCAGCTGTAGACTCTGCGCTTCAGTCTCCGTACCGAAAGCTGGCACGTTAAGGTAGGGGACATGGCAACCTCTACTCAAAAAGATCCGAAGAGAACGGACCGCTATGGCATCGAGCGTGTACACGCCGATGAACCGAGCGCAATCGACCGCCTCCGCGAAAAGTGGGCGTGGTTCGATCACGTTATGCGGATGCAGGAGCGCTACTCCGAGCAGGGCGGTAACTTTTTTGCCGCCGCTGTCACGTACTTCTCCGTGCTGTCGATTTTCCCCCTAATCATGACGGCATTTGCCATCCTCGCGCTTGTGTTGCGTGGCAATGAGCAGCTGCTTGAGCAAATCCAGTCCGCTATCACCGACTCCATCGATGGGTCGATGGGCGACACCATCAACGCAATTATCGAAGGCGCGATCGATCAGGCAGGTGGCGTCTTCACCGTCGGTTTCATTGCCACCCTGTGGTCGGGGCTTGGTTGGATGGGCAACCTCTCCAACGCAGTGACACAGCTGTGGAAGCGCCCGCTAGGCGCTAGCAACTTCGTGATCGGAAAGGTTCGCGACCTGCTGCGTCTGCTGGGCATGCTGGTTATGATCCTGCTGACCTTCGCTGTCACTGCAGCCGGCTCTTCCGGACTGACCCAGTCCCTGCTGGACAAGATTGGTCTGGCCCATGTCCCGGGAATCACAATTATTGCGGGATTGATTGCCATCGCCATTGGTCTCGTCGCCAACTGGCTGCTGTTCTTCTGGATGCTCGCTTTTCTGCCACGCGGGGGCGCCCCGTTCCGCTCTGCGGCAAAGGGTGCGATTATCGGTGCGATTGGCCTTGAGGTTGTCAAGCAGCTCGGTAGCGTCTTCTTCTCCAACGCCCTGTCGAACCCGGCCGGTGCAGTTTTCGGTCCGGTCATCGGTTTGATGGTCGTTTTCTACCTCATCTGGCGCATCACTATGTACGCCACCGCCTGGACCGCGACGACCGAAGAAGCGCTTGCCGACGAGGAGCTGGATGCACCTGCTCCTGCTGTCATTAACGTCCGTGCGGAAGCGGCCAACCCGTCCGGATTGAACCGCCTGCTCGGTTCGAAATAATTAGCCGCGATCGCGTCTGCCGAAGCGGTAGGTGACCATCGCAATCAATGCGATGACACCTACGATGGCAGCGCTGACAGTAATTTTTAGCCCGGTTCCTGTTGACTCGCTGTCCAGGATATCGGGCAATTTTTCTACCAACTTATCCTCAGTCGCTTCCGCTTCGAGGACACCGACAGAGCTGTCCTGCGGTGCCGCGAAGCCGGCGTCGAGAAGCGATGCCGCCTGCTCCCAGGGGCGCGGTGAATCCTCAATAGTGACGTCGAGAACGATGACGCCGAGACGACGGCCATCGCGCTCAGCCACCCCAGCGAAGGTGTGACGGGCATCGTCGGTAAAACCGGTTTTGCCTCCAAGCGCGCCGGGGTAGTCTTGGGCAATCAGCTGATTGTCGTTGGCAATTTCGAAGTCATCGACCTCGAGAGCCTTGTCTCCGGGGATGGTGGCCAGGCGGGTGGCCGAGAGCTTGCGATAGGTCTCATTGTTGAATGCGTACTGGAAGAACAGTGACATGTCGTATGCCGACGTCATCTGTCCGGGAGCATCGAGACCAGTCGGGTTGACCACTCGCGTATCCGTCGCCCCCAACTTCTTTGCCAGGGCATTGACCTTCTCTGTGGTCTTATCCATGCCACCAAGTTCGCGGGCCAAGGCGTGGCCGGTGTCGTTGCCGGAGTTAAGCAGCAGACCAGTCAGGAGCGTTTCTACCGAGTAGTTCACGTCCTCGACGATGCCGACACGAGAGCCCTCCATGTTCGCGTCCTCGAAGGTCGCCTTGATTGGGGTGTCGAGCTTCAAATCCTCGATTGCCTCCATCGCCAGCAGCACCTTAATAATCGATGCCGGACGGTAGCGGCCGTGCGGGTCCTTCGCCGCAAGGACATCGCCGGATTTCAAATCGAACACCGTCCATGCAGAGGCGGAGAGGTCCTTCGGAACGTCAAACCCCTCACCGCTGACAATGCCGCAGGCGGACATCTTGCTACCTCCAGCCGGCTTTTGAGGAACTGGAAGTGGAGCGGGAGATGTTTCGCCGGGAGCCGGAACCTCAGAGGAATCCACTGGTGCTGGTGGAAGGGTCTTGTAGGGGCAGCCCTCCGTGTCACGGATATCAGGTGCGGGACCGACAATCGGGGCGTCGTCGGTAAGCGAGGTGCTCTGCGCCATGGCTGCGGGGGCGGTGCTCGGCAGAAGCAGAGCGCTGGTGGCTAGCAGCGTAACGGCAGACGAGAAGCGGCGAGAGGGAAACATGATGAAATAAGGGTAGTAAAACGTCACTCGGAATGACGTATTTCTCGTGTGTGGATGGGGGAAACGGGGGAGAGAAAGCCTTTGTGCAAAGCAGAAATACGATTCCGCGGCAGTGAAGTAGAAGCGGAGGGCGCAGTACCGATAGTCTGGCCATTATGACTAATTCTTTGCACAGTGATGCTCAGTCTC
Organism: Corynebacterium sp. LK26; assembly: GCF_014335085.1. Taxonomy (NCBI): domain Bacteria; kingdom Bacillati; phylum Actinomycetota; class Actinomycetes; order Mycobacteriales; family Corynebacteriaceae; genus Corynebacterium; species Corynebacterium sp. LK26. The sequence continues at coordinate 156,563 of NZ_PDHB01000002.1, read as the reverse complement.
TGGACACACAGTCTTCGGCATCGAATCTCGATGAGATGCGCAAGGTTGTCGCCAGCCTGCCCAAGGTACTGCTTCACGATCACCTCGATGGCGGCCTGCGCCCGCAGACCGTTATCGACCTGGCCGCGGACTGCGGTTACACCGATCAGCTGCCCACCACCGACGCGGATGAACTGGAGAAGTGGTTCATTGACACCGGCAACTCTGGCTCGTTGCCGAGCTACCTGACTGCCTTCGCGCACACCTGCGCCGTCATGCAGACCGCTGAGTCGCTGACGCGCGTGGCGCGTGAGGCCGTTGAGGATTTGGCTGCCGACAACGTTGTCTACGCTGAACTGCGCCTCGCTCCGGAAAACCATCTGGAAAAGGGCCTGGATATGCAGGCTGTTATCGACGCTCTGGTCGAAGGCCTGGCGCAGGGTGAAGCCCATGCCGCCGCTGAGGGAAAGCACATCACCGCACGTCTGTTGGTCTGTGCGATGCGCCAGAATAACAATTCCAAGGAAGTCGCACAGCTGGTCATCGACAACTACGGGAAGAACTCCGACGGGTACGTTGTCGGTTTTGACATCGCTGGACCGGAAAACGGCTTCCCGCCGGCTAACCACGCCGAAGCATTCACTATGCTGCGGGAGAACCTCATTCCGGTCACCATTCACGCAGGTGAAGACGCCGGTGTGGATTCGTTGCAGGACGCTGTCGTGCAAGGTGCTCGCCGCCTGGGTCACGGTGTGCGCATCTACGAGGACTTCGGTGCTTCCCTCGAGGGCATCGAATGTCAGGAGGTTGCCTCCGCTATTCGTGACCGCCAGATTCCGCTGGAAATCTGCCCGACCTCCAACGTTCAGACGGGTGTCTGTGACAGCGTTGCGGATCACCCGTTCTCGCTTCTCGACGATATGAGTTTCGCCTGCACCGTCAACACGGATAACCGCCTGATTGGTGCGACTTCCATGACCAGGGAATGCATGGAGCTGGTGGAGAACTTCGGCTACGGCTACAGCGAGCTGTTCGAACTGACCTCGAATGCGCTAAACAATGCATTCGTGGATCTGCCGACCCGCGAACACATCATGGACACCATTATTTACCCCGCTTACCTGCAGCTTATCGACAACAGCGACGAGGACATCGAAACTGATGTCAACGGTGCGGGTTTCGGTGCCGAAGATGAGCTGAACCTGACGCTGGACTAGCCAGCGCCGGCCAGCTTTGCTGGGAGGAGCTAGATCTTGGTTGTGAACCGAGCGGCCAAGTCCTTCTCCAGCTGCCTCCAGCCCTCGGCCTCATCGTCGTAAGGCGGAACTGGCTCGGACAGCTCTCCGGTGTCCAGCAGGAAGTTCAGCAGCCACTGCAGCTGCTGATTGCCCGCCAGTACCTCGTTCACGGCATCATCACCAGCCCAGTCAGCGGCGTCTGCGAGTAGCTCGTACGCGCGGGCGAGCTGGGCGGTGTCCACGGCGTTCGGGCCCTTTTCAATATCCTCGGCCAGACCGGTAAACGAGTACTCATTGTCCTCGTGCACCACGGCCTCTAGCTCACCTGCGTTGGCTGCAGTGATGATTTCATCCCACGTCATCAGCGCCGACATGTCGTGATGCTTGTTCTCCAGCAGCCAACGCACCATCGTGCGGGGCTGTGAGAACGTGTGAATCTCACCGGCGCTGCCCAGGAATAGCGGGCGACGCCCCATGTAACAACGCAAGGTGTAGAGCGTGCGGCCAGCGATGGAGATCTTGATCGGGTCGATGCCAGCGTTGGCCCACACCGTCTGGTCGTACGGATCGCCGGCGGTCTCCTCTGCGGACTTCTTTTCCTCTTCGCGCTTCTTCTCCGCTGCTTCACGACGCTCACGCTCCGCGGCCTCCGCTTCCTTTAATGCGGCTGCAGCAGCGGTTTCAGACTCTTCATCGATGCTCGGAGTATTTGCGCCGATGGCGTCGATAGCGTCAATGCAATTGTCCCAGTTGGTCAAGATGACATTGCCGATAGCCGACCACTGAGCGGCGCCACTGCCCTGGAAGTGATCAGCACCATTTTGTGTGGCAGCCAGGACAGAGTGAGAGGCGAACATCTGGTTGATCGGAGTGAGATCCGCGATTGCACCAATCGAGCGAGTGATGGCAAGAATGCGATCTGCGCGCGAAACATGGTCGTAGTCGGCCCGGCCGGCCAGAATCTCTGGCAGCCCAATCAGGTCATAGCGGTGGCGTGGCGCCGCGATGGCCGCTCCCGGTAGCTGCTGGTTGAAGTTTCGCCAGCTGGGGTGCTGCGTGAAGTCGTGAGGGGCATCCGACTGTAGGAAAGCCAGGAGCTTTGCCGCCGATGAGAACAAATAGATGTCATCACCGCGGCCGAGCAGAGCCTGCCACTCGGAGCCACCCTCACGCCAGCTTGGAGCCCACAACGTGTAAAAGGTGCCCGAGGTCAGCTCGAGTTCGATAGGAACGATGCCTTTCCTGGCCATAGTTTTCGTCGCAGCCCTTCTGCTTGTCGGTGATTATTAAAACTCAAAAATTGTCATACCTGCAGCGCCCCCACGGGTGGCAAGTTTGCGTATTCCTATCTTAGAAGTTTTACGACGCAGATACCCACCGCACTATCCGGTCGGACGGTAGAACCCCTTAAACGGCATGCCGATGTTGGTCGTACGCACGGGGTTTACCTGCACCGGATCGCCCGCTTCGACCATCTTTCCGTCACCGATAACCATGGCGACATGGCCGTCCCACACTGCAAGATCGCCAGGTAGCAGTTCATCCTGTCTCACCTGTCTGCCGACGGCCTGTGCTTCTGCCGTGCGGGGAATATCAACACCAGCTTGCCCGTAGGCCCAGTGCGTTAAACCTGAACAATCGAGCGCCTGCCCCGGAGTATTTCCGCCCCAACCATAGGGCGTTCCGACGGCACTGAGTGCAGCCTTCACCGCAGCTTGGGCCTCTGGTGTGGGCGCGCCAGCCCCCGCATCCGCAGGCACCGGTGCGCTGCCCGAATCGGACGACGCCTCCGAACCATCTGCAGCGTCGGTAGCGCTAGCCGATCCTGGGGTGTTCGTAGACGTAGAAGCGAGGGCGGCTTGAGTGGTACCTGGGGCCTCCAACTGTGCCGAGTGAGGTGGGGTAGGGGTGTCCACCGCTGTACTTGCTTGCTGTATCAGCGACTGCACCAGAGGTCGTAGTTCTTGCTCTAGTTTCATGAGCCGCGCAATGGCCTGTGAGATCGCGGAACTGGCCGCTGAGGCTAGGCTGGCGCCGGTCGCGGCGAGACCAGCGGGCCCCGCAGCCGTCGCAGTCAACGAGCCCATGGCAGAACTGACAAAATCCATGGCGATCCGGGCCAAATCAGTGGCCGCTGACATTACTGCGGCCAGGCCCTTGGCAATGTCACTGTCAATGGTTCCGGCGCGAGTTTCCAAGTCGGCTGCCGCATTTGCAGCCCGTTTGAGACTTGTTCCCGCGGCCCCTGCTCCGGAACCAGCACCATCGCCCCAGTTGCGGTCAACGGAATCTGCCACTGAGCGCCAGGCAGTACTCGCGGCGGGGATTGCGGCCCCAGCAAGTCCTGCCAGTGCGGGTGCGATGGCAGGACTTAGCTGTTGTGCAATCGCGCTGGGGACCTCCGTAAGTAGATTGGTGGGAAGCATCACGCACCACCAATCCCGCGAGCTGCAACCGTTCCCATTTTCGGCGAGATGGACTGCAGCGCATATGCGCCGGCATCTTCAGCAGTGGACACCGCAGAGACAAGAGCGTTCAGTGCACGAGCAGCGCTGGTGCCGTACTCATTCAGCTCAGCCACATGCTCATGCTGGCGCTGTAGAGCAGTGGCTACAGCGTGACAGAAGGGGCCAGCAAACGGGACGTCGCCAAGCGAGAGCAGTGCGCTGATGCCCAAGTCAGTGCCGCTGACCTGCTGCGACAACGCGTCGAGGCGCGTGGCATCGGCAGAAATAAGCTCTGGCACCAGCGTAAAGACTGAGTCATTCCCGCTAGTGGCCGGAGAGAGAAACGATTGGCTGTGGGAACTGTGTGGTGATGGACGGGACAATGTTGACGGCCTCTCTAGGAAATTCGCGTGTGGTTCAACACTCAGTGCTGTGGCTGAACGGCTAGCGGGGTTCGGACGGCGGCTGAGCGGCAAGTGGTTTGGTAGTAAGCGGGCTTACGCAAATGGGGCGCAGTAAAAAGCCCTCGTATTGTTAGGCGCGAAAAAGGCCGATTCGGTTCCATATTTTTTTGGGGAACGCGTTTTCAGAAATTTGCTTTTGCCGGCACCAGAGCAGCAAAAGCAAAGCAATGTATTTTGGAAGGCATGGAGATTACCGTTGTCAACCATCCCTTGGCACAGTCACGTTTGACCATTCTGCGCGACGCGCGCACTGATAATGCGGGCTTCCGTGCGGCACTCGCCGATCTGGGCGCAATGCTGATTTACGAGGCAAGCCGGGAGCTGCCCGTCGATAACTTCGATGTTCAGACCCCAATCACCACCGCGCCGGGTTACCGTCTGCAGGATCCGCCGATCATTGTTCCCGTCATTCGTGCGGGGCTTGGCATGATCGATCCGTCGCTGTCGATGATTCCGGATGCGCAGGTGGGCTTTATTGGCTTGGCTCGTAATGAGGAAACCCATGAGCCGGTGCCGTACCTCGAGGCGCTGCCGGAGGATCTGTCCGGTCGCACTGTCTTCCTGGTCGACCCAATGCTGGCAACCGGCGGTTCACTGCTGCATGCCCTGAAGCTGTTGGTGGATCGCGGAGCGGACAACATCACGGCCGTGTGCATCATTTCTGCACAGCAGGGTGTCGACGCCTTGAAGGAGTCCGGTTTCCCGGTGCGTCTTGTCACCACTGTGGTGGACCCGGATCTCAACGAGGATGCCTACATCGTGCCGGGTCTGGGAGATGCGGGCGACCGCCTCTACGGTCCCCGCAACATTGATCTTTAAATTGATCTCTTAGGCAGTTCCCCAGGCTTCTGCCGCGTACTTCTTGACGACCTCGTTGTCCTTGGTCACAAGAACTCCGTCGGGGGACATCTGGTACTTGTACGAGCCGTTTTGTGCAACAACGCGGTCGCCCTCATCGACGATGATGTCCATCGATCCGGAACCCTGTGGTGTATCCGAGCGGTAGTACTTCTCGCCGGAGCGCGTCTCACAAGCAGCAGCCTTAATTCCCTGTTCAGCGGCGATAACAGCAAAGGCGCGGTCACCGTTGTCGCAGCGTGCGGAGCTGCCCACGAAGCCCAGGCCGTCTAAGTCGGAGCGGCCAGTGCCGAAGTCCTGTCCCTCCGGAGCTGTTGTCGGCTCTGAGCTCGTCGTCGTGGATGGCGAAGACGTGGTGCTCGGCGTGCTTGACGACGAGGACGATGTCGAAGTGCTCGGCGTGCTTGACGACGTCTCGGAGGACTTCGACGTAGTTGTGGTCGTGGTGGTCGTCTTGCTCGTAGAAGTCGAACTCGTCGAGGACGGCGGTGTCGAACTGGGCGACGTCGGCTGCGAGGGGGAGGGAACCTCCGGACGCTGGGGCTCATCACTATTGTTCAGCGACAGGCCGATGGCGATGCCGATGACGACCACGAGTGCGGTGGCCACGATGATGATGGGGATGCTGAGAGACTTAGGTGTGCCATTGCCGGACATGCCTATTATCATCGCAGACTTCCTCAAAATGTGAAACATCTGATAATTGAAGAGGCCAAAGTTAAAGAAGTGACTCCTGGTCATGAGTACGTCTGGCGCCGACATTCAAGCGCTTGCCGGCCACTGCTGTCGCTGGCGCAGTCGTCGGTAGGCCTCTTGTTACGGCCTGTCGGTGGAGCGCTTACACTGGAGAATTGTGATTGAGGAGTTTATTAAGCACTGGTGGGCCGAGCACGCGAACGAGATTCTCGAGTGGCGGCGGCATCTTCATGCGCACCCAGAGCTATCTCACATGGAGCACGCCACCACGGCTTTTGTGGAGGAGAAGCTGCGTGCTGCAGGGCTGAAACCAGTGCTGTTTCCCAACACCGGCTTGATGGTCGACATTGGTGAAGATGAACTCGCCGGTAGCGAAGCCGGAGGTGAATTGCCGGGGCGTCTCGCTTTCCGCGGCGATATAGACGCGCTTCCAATTACAGAGACCACGGGGCTGGAGTTTGCCAGCACCAACGATGGCGTCATGCACGCCTGCGGGCATGATTTTCACACCACGATTACGCTCGCGACGGCTCTGGCTATGGCTGAGTACCACGAGAAGCACACGTTGCCGACGCCGCTGCGTTTCATTTTCCAACCCGCCGAGGAGGTCATGGTTGGCGGTGCACCCGAGGTTATCGCTGCCGGTGCGCTCAATGGCGTTGAGCGTATTTTTGCCGTCCACTGTGAGCCGAAGCTGCGCGTCGGTCACGTCGGCGTTCGAACAGGTGCCATCACCTCTGCGGCCGACACGTTGGAGATTCAGGTGCATGGCCCGGGCGGGCATACTTCCCGTCCGCAGATGACAGCCGATGTTGTCTATGCGCTGGGCAAATTGATTGTCGATTTGCCCGGCTTGCTGTCACGACGCGTCGACCCACGCACTGGCACCGTGCTCACGTTCGGCTCCGTTCACTCCGGGTATGCACACAACGCGATTCCGTCGGAAGGCAGCGTCAGCGGCACCCTGCGCACCGCGGACATCAAGACCTGGCGCGACATCGATCCACTGGTTCGCGAACTCATTGAACAAGTCCTCGCCCCGACCGGCGCAGAGTGCACCATCAATTACGAGCGTGGCGTGCCGCCTGTGCTTAACGACGAATACTGCACCGCCCTGATTGCGGAAGCAGTGCGACGAGTGGACGAGAATGCTGTCATTCAGGCCCCACAGTCGTCCGGTGGCGAGGACTTCGGTTGGTATCTCGAGCACGTCCCGGGCGCGATGGCCCGCTTGGGCTGCTGGTCCGGCCGCGGCGACAAGCACGATTTGCACCGAGATGACCTAATCGTGGACGAGCGTTGCCTGGGCGTTGGTGTGAAACTCTTCGCTGGCATTGTTGCTCGCTATGAGGACGGCGCGCAGTCAACCATGACTGTCCGTTAGACTATGGGGGCAAAGCGGGGAAAATGCCTCCCGCGGTAGTTACATTGTGATATCCACGGCAACTTTGGAGGATTTGTGGCACAGAGGATCGTAATCATTGGCGGCGGCCCAGCCGGCTACGAAGCAGCGCTGGTTGGCGCCAAGTACGGTGCTGAAGTCACTGTGGTTGAGGATGCCGGGATGGGCGGTTCTTCCGTCCTGTGGGATTGCGTTCCCTCTAAGGCCTTCATCGCGGCGACGGGCGTTCGTACCGATATGCGTCGTGCGGACGAGATGGGTCTGCGTCCGGACTTTTCCCAGCGCAAAATCGACTTCACTGCGGTCAACGAGCGCGTTAAGCGCCTGGCTCAGCAGCAGTCCGACGATGTTCGCGCGCAGATGGAGCGTGAGGGCATCAAGATGCTGCAGGGCCGCGGTCGCCTCGATGACCACGACCCGGGCCGTGTAACTCACTACGTCACCGTCGACTTGCTCGAGGGCGGCGAGGTCACTCTTGAAGCCGACCTGGTGCTGGTCAGCACCGGTGCGTCCCCGCGCATTCTGCCGGGTGCGATTCCTGATGGTGACCGTATTCTGACCTGGCGTCAGGTCTACGAACTGGAGGAGCTGCCGGAGCACCTCATTGTGGTCGGTTCCGGTGTGACTGGTGCTGAGTTCGTATCCTCGTTCACCGAGCTGGGTGTGAAGGTCACCATGGTCGCCTCGCGTGATCGCATCCTGCCGCACGAGGATGCCGACGCTGCAGATGCCCTAGAGGAAGTCCTACTGGAGCGCGGTGTGGACGTTGTTAAGAACGCCCGCTGTGATCTTGTCGAACGCACGGAGGACGGCGGCGTTCGCGTCGTCACTTCCGACGGCCGTGAGGTCTTCGGTTCCCACGCGTTGATGACCGTCGGTTCGATTCCGAACACCGCGGATATGGGCCTGGAAGCAAGTGGCGTAAAACTGACTCCTTCTGGCCATATTCACGTCGACCGTGTTTCCCGTACCAACGTGCCGGGTATCTACGCTGCCGGTGACTGCACCGACTTGTTCCCGCTGGCTTCCGTTGCAGCTATGCAGGGCCGTATTGCGATGTACCACGCCCTCGGTGAAGGCGTATCTCCGATTCGCCTGCGCACCGTTTCGTCGGCAGTGTTCACCCGCCCAGAGATTGCGACTGTCGGTGTTTCCCAGGCTCAGATTGAGTCCGGTGAGGTCTCCGCTCGCGTTGAGGTTTTCCCACTGGCAGGTAACCCGCGTGCGAAGATGCGCTCGCTGCGCCACGGTTTTGTCAAGCTGTTCTGCCGTAAGAACTCCGGCATGATTATCGGTGGTGTGGTGGTCGCTCCGACTGCCTCGGAGCTGATTCTGCCAATTGCGGTGTGTGTTTCCAACCAGCTCACCGTCGATGACCTGGCAAGCTCCTTCTCCGTCTACCCGTCACTGTCTGGCTCGATTACTGAGGCTGCTCGTCAGCTGATGGCACACGACGATCTGGACTAATGCTGGTATCGCGACTGGCAGCATGACCGGTCGCGCTCGTAATTAAAACAAGCCGAGCCCCGAAAGTGGGGCTCGGCTTTTTGGCTGTGCAATAAGAACGTACCGATGCGCTTATGCTGCGCTTACTTGCTGGAGAGTTCAGCGTACTTAGCGGTGACTTCCTCCACAGACGGATTCGTGGCGTGCTCGCCATCGGAGTACAGCACAGTCGGCACAACGCGGTTGCCGTCATTGACGGACTCAACCCACTTCGAAAGGTCGTCGTGCTTTTCGACGTCCCAAGCCTCAAACGGAGTGCCGTTTTCCTTCAGGCCAGCAATGAGGTTCTGGCAGAAAGGGCACCAGGCCGCAGCGTAAATGGTCACGTGTTCGGTGGTCTGTGGAGTCTTCACATCAGTCATACTTAGTCCAACGCGCGGACCAAGGCCGATATTCCATTGCGCAATACGTCCGCCGGGCAGTAGCCCCACCTCAGAGCCTTGCTCGGCACCCTTCCCAGATGCTCTTCGGAGGCTTTCCTTCCGAGGCTTTTAAAGGAAGCTAATCCTCTAGACGCCGCCACGTGCAGAAGCGGTAGCGTAGGCCGGTCGTTGACGTCTGCCACGGGCCATCCTCGACACGAACCCAGTCGTAGAGGTCGGGAGCCATGACCGGTACCGGGACATTGACATCAGTATCAATGTCGGTGACCACGCATTCGTCGGCAAGCGAAAGTGCATCGCGATAGACACGCCCGCCTCCGATAATCCAAGCCGCGGGCGCGTCGGCGACGGCTGCGAGCGCGGCTTCGAGGCTGGTTGCGGACTCGGCGCCGGGGAAATCGGACACGGAGCGTGAAAGGACGATGTTTCGACGACCGGGGAGTGGTCGGAACTTGGGATTCAGCGAGTCCCACGTGCGACGCCCCATGATGACCGGTGCGCCCATCGTCGTTGTTTTGAAATGCTGAAGATCTTCAGGCAGATGCCAGGGCATAGTCGCACCGTCGCCGATAATGCCGGCCCGAGACTGCGCCCAAATCATCCCTACAAATGGGGGCCTTGCGCTGGTGGAAGCGGTGGACTCGTTCATGTCGACACTCACCTTTCGCTGACTTAGACAGCCACCTGACCGCGAATCAGAGGATGCGGGTCGTAGCCGATGACCTCAATGTCCTCGTAAGCGTAGTCGAAAATGCTGTCGGCCTTCCGAAGCTTCAGCGTGGGGTAGGGGCGTGGCTCACGGGAAACCTGCAGTTCGCACTGTTCAATGTGGTTGTCGTAGATGTGGCAATCACCACCGGTCCAGATGAACTCACCAACATCCAAGCCCGCCTGCTGCGCCATCATGTGCGTCAACAGTGCATAGGAAGCGATGTTAAATGGCACGCCTAGGAACATGTCCGCGCTGCGCTGGTAGAGCTGGCAGCTGAGCTTGCCATCCGCGACGTAGAACTGGAACAGCAGATGGCACGGCGGCAGCGCCATATTGGAAATCTCGGAGACATTCCAGGCGCTGACGATGTTGCGGCGGCTATCCGGGTTGGACTTCAAAGCCTCCAGCGCCTGTGCAATCTGGTCGATGTGGTGCCCATCTGGAGTGGGCCAGGAGCGCCACTGTACGCCATAGACTGGGCCGAGGTCGCCGTTGTCGTCTGCCCACTCATCCCAAATAGTCACCCCATGATCCTGGAGCCACCGGACGTTTGAATCGCCGCGGAGGAACCACAGCAGCTCGTACACGATGGACTTCAGGTGCACCTTCTTAGTGGTGATCAGTGGGAAGCCCTCGCTCAGATCAAAGCGCAGCTGGCGGCCGAACACTGAGCGAGTGCCCGTGCCAGTGCGGTCTGATTTAGCTGCTCCGTCAGCGAGAATTTCGCGCAGCAAATCCTCGTACGGAGTCTTAATGCCCTGATGAGCCTGTGTCGTGATGTCAGTGGAGTCGGTCATAGCCGCCCTAGCTTACCTACTTCTGCTCTTGATCCTTGAATTCCTTTACCAGTGCCAGAATCCCCTCCGACAGGTCCGGTCGGCAGAACAGCATATCCGGCAGGAAAGTATCGACATTATTGTAGGTCGGCGCGGAGCCGTCTAGGCGGCTGACAAAAAGTCCTGCGGATTTAGCGACACCAACCGGCGCTGCCGAGTCCCACTCGTACTGACCACCGTCGTGGATGTAGGCGTCGTAGTCACCGAGCAGCACGTGCATTGCCTTCGCACCAGCGGAGCCCATCTCCACCAGCTCCATGCCTAGCTTGTCAGCGACGTACTTCGCCACAGCCGGTGGGCGAGTACGCGATACGACAATCTTGCCCGCACGCGGCCCCTGCACAGCCTTGGCCTCACCCGTGTGGAAAACCTGGCCGTGATCCGGCAGACCAACAGCAGCGTGGGTCGGCTGACCGTCCTCTACTAGAGCGACATGAACTGCCCAGTCCTGGCGCCCCGAAGCGAACTCACGCGTGCCATCGAGTGGGTCAATAATCCACACCCGCTTTGAGTCCAGGCGCTCACGGTTATCCGCGGCTTCCTCCGACAGCAGTCCGTCGTCCGGACGGTGCTGCTCTAGTACGCGGGCAATCCACTCCTGTGCCAGTGCGTCGCCGGCATCTCCCAGAATGCGGCCACGCAGCAGGCCTACGTTGCGGACACCCTTGAGAATTTCACTGGCGCCCACGGCAAGTCGATAGGCAAGAACATCATCTTCAATGTAGGCAGACATGACTTAGATACTATTCGCTTTTTCCCGACCCCGCTTTACGACGGGATGCCGCGCCCCATCCTCACCGCAACCGAGTGGCCATACAAATAACAAAAGTCCGCCCGCAGCGAGAATCAGTTCAAGCCGAAGGCGGACTCTTAGCTATCTAGGCCAATTGGCCAGAAGACGTTAGCGCTTGTCGCGGTACCACGTCAGCAGCGCATCGGTAGAAGCGTCGCCAGAATTAGGCGCCACTTCACCGGTAACTGCAGGCAACAGGTCACCAGCCTGCTGCTTGCCCAGCTCGACGCCCCACTGGTCGAAGGAGTTCAGGCCCCAGACAATGCCCTCGACAAAAGTAATGTGCTCGTAAAGTGCAATCAGCGCACCGACAGCGTCCGGGGTCAGTTCCTCAGCCATGATGGTCGTAGTCGGACGGTTACCCGGCATGACCTTGTGCTCCACGAGCTCCTCTGCAATGCCCTCTGCGCGAATTTCTTCTGCGGTCTTACCGAAGGCCAGCACCTTGGTCTGTGCGAAGAAGTTACTCATCAGCAGGTCGTGCATGGAACCTTCGCCAGATGCCGTCGGCAGATCCTGGCGTGGGCGGGCAAAGCCGATGAAGTCAGCCGGAACCAGGCGAGTTCCCTGGTGAAGAAGCTGGAAGAAAGCGTGCTGGCCGTTCGTTCCCGGCTCACCCCAGAAGATTTCTCCGGTGTTGTAGTCCACCCTCTTGCCGTCGGTACGCACGGACTTACCGTTCGATTCCATGGTGAGCTGCTGAAGGTACGCCGGGAAGCGAGAGAGATCCTCGGAGTAGGGCAGTACGGCATGCGACTGGGCGTCGAGGAAGTTTGAGTACCAGACATTCAGCATGCCCATCAGTACCGGCACGTTCTGCTCCAGCGGAGCGTTGAGGAAGTGCTCATCCATTGCTCGGAAGCCCTGCAGGAAGCGCATGAAGTCCATCGGGCCAACGACTGCCATGATGGACAGGCCGATGGCGGAGTCGACGGAGTAGCGGCCGCCGACCCAGTCCCAGAATCCAAACATGTTCTCAGTGTCGATGCCGAATTCGGCGACCTTTTCGGCATTCGTGGAAACGGCAACAAAGTGCTTGGCGACGGCTTCTTCGCTACCCAGCTGCTGGATAAGCCAGCGGCGAGCTGCGTGAGCGTTGGAGAGCGTCTCCTGCGTGGTGAAGGTCTTGGAAGCGACAATAAACAGCGTGGACTCCGGATCGACCTCATCCAGAACCGCCTGCAGGTCAGATGGGTCAACATTAGAGACAAAGCGGGCATCAATGCCGGCAGTGGCGTAGGTGCGCAGCGCCTTGGTCACCATTGCCGGGCCCAAGTCGGAGCCACCGATGCCGATGTTGACCACAGTCTTAATAGTGTGACCCGTGTATCCCAGCCAGTCTCCACTGCGGAGGCTGCGAGCGAAATCGCGCATGCGGCCGAGCGCCTCATGCACGTCGGCAGCGACATCCTGGTCGCCGACGGTCAGATTTTCCTCTGCTGGCAGGCGCAGCGCGGTGTGCAGCACGGAGCGGTTTTCAGTGGTGTTGATCTTGTCACCGCGGAACATCTTCTCGCGTGCTTCTTCGATTCCAGCTGCACGAGCGAGCTCAACCAGCTCGGCAAAACCGTCGAGGCACATCAAGTTCTTGGAGAGGTCAACGTGGAGAGTGCCCGCATCGAAAGTCAGCTTCTCAGCGCGGCTATCTTCATTCGCGAAAAGCTCACGCAGCGAGGTGGCGCGAACATTGTCCACGCGCTTAGCCAGCTGAGCCCACTGCTCGGTTCCAGTGATATCTACAGTCATTCCTGCTCCCAGGTAATTTTTGACGAAATGCACTTTATACATCCCCAGACTAGTTGCGTTTTGGCGCTCTCGCCGGGCGGCTGGATTCGACCAGGCGTGACCACAATCTGCCAGCAACTCGAGTCCGCTGTGCTTATGCGTCGCCCCATCCGCCACCTACGAGCCCCTAGCCCGCTTCAGCAAAGACACCTACCCTGGAAAATATGACTGATTTCACTCCCGATTACGACAACATCCTCAAAGACGTCCCCACGGGTCTTCTGCTCGGCGGTGAGTTCCGTCCTGCGTCGAATGGCGAGACCTTCGATGTAATTAATCCCGCCACAGATAATCCGCTGGTCAAGGTCGCTTCTGCCACTGAAGAGGACGCGAAGCGGGCGCTTGACGACGCCGTCGCCGCCCAGAAGGAGTGGAAGGCAACCCCGCCCCGCAAGCGCAGCGAGATTCTCTACCGCGCATTTGAACTCATCCGTCGGGATGCAGACAAGTTGGCCCAGCTGCAGTCCCTGGAGATGGGCCGTGCGCTGCCGGATTCCAAGGCCGAGGTCGGCTACGGTGGCGAGTTTTTCCGTTGGTTCGCTGAGGAGGCTGTGCGTATCTCCGGCGATTACCGAATTTCTCCGAGCGGAACCTCGCGCGTCGCGGTGATTAAGCAGCCGGTCGGCCCGGTTTTGGCTATTACGCCGTGGAATTTCCCGCTGGCTATGGGTGCCCGCAAGATCGCCCCGGCACTCGCCGCCGGCTGCCCGGTCATTATTAAGCCCGCGTCCAAAACTCCGCTGACCATGCTCTACCTGGGCAAACTGCTTATCGAGGCCGGTGTCCCCGCAGGCGTGATCTCCGCGCTGCCAACAGGACACTCAGCCAACGTTTCGGCCCTGCTTTCCGATGACCGCCTGCGCAAGTTCACCTTCACCGGTTCCACCGAAGTTGGCCAGATGCTCGCTGCGAAGGCCGCGGAAACCTCGATGAAAGTCTCCCTTGAACTCGGCGGAAATGCTCCGTTTGTCATTCTCTCTGATGGCGATGTCGAAAAGGCTGTGCAGGCAGTCAGTGACGCCAAGCTCCGCAATGGCGGCCAGGTGTGTATCGCCCCGAATCGCTTTATTGTTCATGAATCCAAGAAGGATGCGTTCGTCGAGGGCGTCGTCAAGCGTTTTGCGGAACTGAAGTTGGGCGAGGGCACCGACCCTGCGACGGACCTTGGGCCACTCGCGCTGCGCGATCAACAGGAAAAGGTTCGTGATCTGGTTGATGATGCGATCAAGCGCGGTGCGAAGGTCGAGTGCGGCGGCAAGATTCCAGATCTCGGCGGCGCGCTTTCCGACGGCTACTTCTTCGAGCCCGCAGTTCTGACCGATGTGCCCGAGGATGCGGATATTGTCCGCGAAGAGATTTTCGGTCCAGTGGTTGCGGTGACAACCTTCACAGACGACGACCGTGCGATTGAGCAGGCAAATGACACCATCTTTGGCCTGGCTGCGTATGTGTTCAGTGAGAACCTGACCAAGGCGCTTAGTGCGGCAGAGGCGCTGGAGTCCGGCATGGTTGCGGTCAATAAGGGATCGCTGTCGGACCCGTCGGCGCCGTTCGGTGGTGTCAAGCAGTCCGGCCTTGGCCGCGAGGGTGGCTTCACCGGTATCGATGAGTTCCTAGAGGAAAAGCTGATTTCCCTGGAAGGCTAGACGGGCGAGTAGCTGGCGAGGGTTAGCCCAGGCGACCGCGTCCCATGCGCAGCAGCGCCGACGCGATCGCCGGGCCCTCTGGGCCAAGTGCGTCGCGGAACTCGTTGATGATCTGCACCTCTCGGCCGTGCACGAGACGTGTGCCGCCAGATCCCAGGCGGGTTTTGCCGACGGCCTTACTGATTGCGGTGCGGCGTTGAATGGCATCGATAATCAGCCCGTCAAGGCGGTTGATTTCCTTGCGGTACTGTTCGATCTCCGCGGAGCTCAACGGGTCATCGGTGCCGGTGGGGGTGCGGACTTCAAAAGGGGATACTGCCGCAGCTTGCTGGCTGTGCTCAGCGCCGTCGGTGTTATCGGTGTGTGCGGCGGGAGTGTCCGCAGGGTTTTCGCTCATAGTTCTTATTGTGCCAAAGGATTCGAACAGTCCAATCCGGGGGCTCGGCTACTGTAGTAGCCATCATGGGAAATGAAACTGGAATGCTGTTCGGGTCCTTCAATGCTGACGATGGCCGCAGTGGCGATAGCCATGCTGGTTCGAACCACGGTGAGTCGGGCGGTGCTACGCCTGGCCGCGGTGGTTTCGGCCACTTCGCCGGCGCTGGTAGCAATAGCGCGCCGAGTGGCGCTGCCAGCTTTGGCGGCGGTTTTGGCGGCGGCTTCGAGCCCAGTTTTGATTCAGAGTCGCTGCTAGAGGGGCTTAATCCGCAGCAGCGCCAAGCAGTGGAGCACATTGGTTCACCACTGTTGATTGTGGCTGGAGCTGGTTCGGGAAAGACGTCTGTGCTGACGCGCAGGATTGCATACCTAATCGGTGCGCGTGGAGTGCTGCCAAGCCAAATTTTGGCTATTACCTTTACCAATAAGGCCGCTGCCGAGATGCGCGAGCGTGTGGCCGGTCTGGTCGGTGACCAGGCGCAGCGTATGTGGGTGTCCACGTTCCACTCCATGTGTGTGCGCATCCTGCGCATGCAGCATGCGCTAGTACCGGGGCTTAATTCCAATTTCTCTATTTATGATTCGGACGACTCCCGGCGTTTGCTGTCCATGATTGCTAAGGACATGGACCTGGATGCCAAGAAGTTCACCGGCCGCGTGCTCTCGTCGCGTATCTCCAATCTCAAGAATGAGTTGATTGACCCGGAGAAGGCCATCGCGGATGCCTCGACGACGCGCAATCCTTTTGATGACGTCGTTGCACGGGTTTACCTGGAGTACCAGACCAGGCTGCGGGCGGCTAATGCCGTGGATTTTGACGATCTAATCGGTGAGGTCGTTCGGATCTTCACCAGTCACCCGCAGGTTGCAGAGTATTACCGTCGCCGCTTCCGGCATGTGTTGGTGGACGAGTACCAGGACACCAACCATGCGCAGTATGTTTTGGTCTCGACGCTCGTCGGCAAGCCCGGTGGAGATGTGCCTCCGAGTGAGCTGTGTGTGGTGGGCGATTCGGACCAGTCCATTTATGCCTTCCGTGGTGCGACTATTCGCAATATTGAGGAGTTTGAGAAGGACTATCCGGAGGCCACGTCGATTCTGCTGGAGCAAAACTATCGCTCGACGCAGACGATTCTGTCGGCGGCCAATGCGTTGATCGCGCGCAATGAGAATCGCCGGGAGAAGAAGCTGTGGACCGATCTCGGTGAGGGCGGCAAGATCAAGGGCTACGTAGCGGACAATGAGCACGATGAGGCCCGGTTTATTGCTAACGAGATTGAGCAATTGGTCGATTACGGGCCGCACTCGTACTCGGATGTGGCGATTTTCTACCGCACCAATCATTCCTCCCGTGCTCTAGAGGATGTCTTCATTCGTATGGGCGTGCCGTACACGGTGGTTGGTGGCACCAGGTTTTATGAGCGTAAGGAAGTACGCGATATTGTCGCCTACCTGCGCGTTATTGAGAACTTCGACGATGATGTTTCGCTGCGTCGCATTATCAATACGCCGCGGCGTGGAATCGGTGACCGTGCGGTGGCGCATGTGTCGCTCTATGCCGAAGACGAGCGGTGCTCGTTTGGCACGGCGCTGCGTGCCGTAGCTGAGGGCAAGGTTCCGGCGGTGGCGGCGCGGAGTCGAAACGCGATGGCGGCGTTCGTCGAGATGATTGATGCTCTGGCGGCGGATATGGCATCCGGTGAACTGGCCGATATCGGTGACTTGGTCAACGCGATTATTGACCGCAGTGGATACAAGTCGGAGCTCGAGCGCTCCAATGATCCGCAAGATGCCACGCGCCTGGACAACCTCAATGAGCTCGTCAGCGTTGCGCGGGAGTTCTCTGCAGAGGCGCGGATGATGTCGTCGGTGGATATTAGCGCTGATGTAAATGAAGGCTCTGGCGCTGCAGCTGATGCTGAAAGCGGTGCTGATACCAGTGGCGAGTCCGAGGTGGAATCTGAGATCGCGAATGACCTCGCGCGTGATTTCACGGCCGACTTCGACAACGATGGGGAAGCAGAGCCGGGAAGTCTGCAGGCATTCCTCGAGCGAGTTTCTCTGGTGGCGGATGCGGACCAGATTCCGGATGATGACACCGGTGTAGTGACGTTGATGACGCTACATACGGCCAAGGGCCTGGAGTTTCCGGTGGTATTTCTCATCGGCTGGGAAGACGGACTGTTCCCGCACCTGCGCGCCCTGGGCGATCCGAAGGAGCTGGCCGAAGAGCGGCGTCTGGCCTATGTCGGTATTACCCGTGCTCGCAAGCAGCTGTATCTCACGCGAGCTGTGACTCGGTCCTCGTGGGGTTCGCCGCAGAATAATCCTCCCTCACGTTTCCTGGGGGAAGTCCCAAGCGACCTGATTGATTGGCTGCGCGAGGCTCCGGCTCGAAGCTGGGGCGCCGGTTCTGGTGGTTTTGGCTCTGGTGGCTACGGCGCGGGCAGCGCGTTCGGTCGTGGCCATGGTGCCTCGTCGGGCTTCGGTTCCAGCTCGGGCTTCGGCTCTGGTGGATCCTCTAACTCTGGTGCGTCATCCCGAAAGAAGAATCAGGTCTTGCACCTAGAGCCCGGTGACAAGGTTGTTCACGACAAGTACGGCTTAGGCACTGTGCTTGAGGTCCAAGGGGCCGCGCCCCGGGCAACTGCGATGATTGACTTTGGATCCGCAGGTAAGGTCCGCATGATGCTTATCGGCGGCGTGCCCATGGAGAAGTTGTAAAAGAACAACCACCGCCCGACTGGCCGTCCCTACCCGCGGCCGTGCACGTGCCACTATCGCGTGGAGGCTACTTAGGCTTCTTCGCTGTCACCCAGCAGTTGATGGTGGCATCTTGTACTTCGGTGCCGTTGGCATCGGTCAGCACGATGTGGACGGGAAAATCTACCCCACCAGTCTCCGGTGTGATGGTGGAGAAGTCCGGCAACTCAGCCTTGGCCACAGCCGTCAGGCCACCAACGGAGATGCGCTTGTAGTTCGTCGTCATGCCCTTTGGAACCCAGCGATGCGTTGTCGGTACGCTGGCCTCACAGAGCATGCCCATCGCGAATTCAGCGAGGTTACACGCAGCAATCGCATGCACGGACTTAATGTGATTACGCACGCCCCACCAAGCGGGCATGCGCGCTACCGCCAGTCCAGGCTGCATCGTCTCTAGCTTGGGACAGATTGTGCGGAAATATGGCGCCGTCAATGCGGCGGTTAAGGAAAATAGACGCTTGCCGACGACTGGAGTCGCAGCCAACTTCTTCCACATGCGGAATGTTTGAGTCTCTGCCATGTGTCAAGAGTAAAGCCCCAGTACCGGCGGCGATGCCGGTTTCTGAAAAATTTAATCAGGGGAGGCTTGCAGCCGCGGTCAAACAGGGGCCGGTGCACAGGTAGGGCCTTCGCAGAGCGGCCAGGCTTGCTCGTACCTGTGCCGATACCTGATTAGTTCAGGTTCAGACCACGCTGGATGAACCAGGTCACCGGGTCGACCGGAGTGGTGCCATCCGGGTGGATCTCGAAGTGGAGGTGCGTACCGGTGGAGAAGCCGCGGTTGCCCATACCGGCGATGACCTGACCAGCTCGGACAGCTTCTCCGACAGCAACGTAGATGGACTCGATGTGGCCGTAGACGGAAACAGAGCCGTCGTCATGGCGAACGCGAATCCACTGGCCGTAGCCCTGAGCCGGGCCTGCATCGATAACAGTGCCGTCCATGACGGACATGATTGGGGTGTTGGTGACGTTAGCCAGGTCGACACCGTAGTGGAAGGTTCCCCAGCGTGAGCCGAACGGTGAGGTCAGCAGCCCCACGGTCGGGATGGAGAGTTTCGGAGCGCGGGCAGCCTGGTCGCGAGCAACGCGCTCCTGGTTGTACTGCAACGCCGTAGCGAGGTGGTCGCTGAGGTTAGTGCTCGGATTGAAGGAGCTGGAGGCCAGCACCATCGGAGCGTTGTTCTTCGGCTGAGCAGCGCGGGTCTGAGTCGAAGCTGAGTTCTCCGGAGCCTTATTCTCGGTCTCAGCTGCGTGGGCGACCGCGTTGGAGGAAGCGATCGTCGATGCGGACAGTGCGACCAGTGCTGCGCGAGAAGTTGCGGAAACCTCTACCTTGCGGTGCTTTCCGCCTCCGCGACGAGCATTGAAAAACGTCACTTCAATCTCCCTGCCAACGAAACTCTTTGTAACCCAACTGTTATCTAACTTCTGCGATAATAACGGTTCGATATAGGGCAAGCAACTTGTTTTTAGAGAACTTGTTCGCTGATTCGTCAGTTTCAGTTCAATAGGGCCGTGCTGTGGCCGTGGGGCTGTTGTCTTGTATCACGGATCCGGTGAAGCGCAACCGGTGTGTTGCCAGGGGATTTATGGCGGATGCCCCTTAATCGAGGGGCTGGGTAGGGGGATCGGCAAGTAGTTTCCGGGTGAACTAAGGGTGTGGTCGCGGGGGTGGCAAAAAGTAACCCATCGGCGTTGACAAATGGAAACCAAAGGTGAAGCCACTTTGGGGGGGGAGGGGGCAAAAGGAGATCGGACTCAACGGATACCGTCCGTCCTGGGATCCGTACCTTCAAATTAGACTCTGCAATGCCTAAACAAAGAGGCGTTGTATGTATGGCACTATATGGCCATGGCTGTGACGCACCCTTGCGTGGCACCCTATCTATATAGGTGGGCAATCAGCTGTCAATGATTAGACGCGGGAAGGACGATGTCACTGTGAAAGGCGCGGATTCGCGGAGAGGTTCCTCCGGTAGCGATCGAAATCGGCGAAGCCGCACCGGTGCCGGTGGCAGCGGCGGGGGTTCCCGTAGCGTCCGCAGCGAGCGCACTGCCCGCGCATGGCAGAATACGCAGGCCGGTCAGACTGGCGGTGCGCGCAGCGTCGGTGCCGACAGCAATCGAGCCGCCACGACGAAGATGAAAGCGGGGGGCTCCGGAACGTCGTCACGCAAGGGGCGTCCCTCGGGGTTCCGTCGTTTCATTAACTCGCCTCGTACACGCCGGTTTGGGCTGTCTGTTGCCGGTTCTTACGGCGTCGTATTGCTGTTCATCATCTCGGTAGCTCTGATTGGCGTCATCGTCAGTGGCGCTGGAATGTCTCCGCTTCCAGCGAGTATCGCGTCGATGTGGATGATCTTTAACCTCGCGCCGTTCCGTTTTAACGGCACGACGCTGGGGCTCACACCAGCACTGCCCGCGGTGCTGATGGTGTTGTTCATCGCCTGGCGTGTACGCCGCGAAGTCGCTGACCGCATCAGCATCAAGGATGTCCGCGCGTTGGTCGGCGCGTATCTGGGCACGCCCATTGTTCTCACCATCATCGCGTGGCTCATGCTTTACGACGCGTCGAAGGTGTTTCCCCGCGTTCAGACCCCTAGTTTCGGCCTTGCGATTGCAGCCGCGCTGCTTGTAAATCTCGTGGCCTTGGTGCTGGGAATGGGGCAGCGGTTGCTGCGTGCACTACTGCTGCGCCGGAAGCTGCCGGAGTGGTTGCTCGGGTCGGCCCGTCTGGCGGGCAGCTACGTGGCATGGCTGTGGCTGGCCGGTGTTGTGGTGACACTCGTTTCGCTGATTTGGCATCGAGAGTTGCTGGCAGAGACATTTGCAATCACGGATACCGTCGGTGAAAGTGTTGCGGTCAGCGGCCTCTCGCTGCTGTACCTGCCAAATGTGGCCTTCGGTGCTGTCGGTGTGCTGGTGGGCGGAAAATCGACGTTTGGGCCAGCGGAGGCTGGGCTGTTCGCAGTGCACCCGGCTCAGCTGCCACCGCTGCCGATTTTGGCTGCCATGCCTCAGTCGCTGGTGCACTGGGCTTTCGGAGTGCTGATTGTGCTACCGCCAGCCGTTGCGGCTTGGCGCGTCGTGGCATTCCTGAAGAAATCTGCACCGAAGCAGCCCTACCTGGTCGTCGTTCTCGCTGCCGTGTGGTCGATCATCTTCCTCATGGGGCTGGCTTGGCTGCTCGGCGGTGAGGTTGGCATCTTTGGGTGGGCCGGTGCCTCCTGGTGGCTGACTGGACTGCTCGGCTCGATGTGGCTGGTTGTTCCGGGGGCCATCGTGGTTGTTGCGATGACCGGTGTGCCGTCACTTGGTAGGGACAATGGAGTCTCGGAAGTGGCCGCCGAGAAGTTCCCGCCGAAGCCTGCGGGAGATGGAAACGGTCATGCTGAGGCTGAGGATGCCGGCGACGCCGATAAGTCCGACAATGACGGGAGCGGTTCGGAGGAGTCGGAGGAGATTGTCGACGGGGAAGTCGTAGCGACCTCCGAAGATGAAGCGACCTCCGAAGACGAAGCCGAGTCCGACACAGAGGAGGAATCAGAGTCCGGTGCTGAGTCTGAAGACACTTCAGAAGACGCTGAGGAATCGGACGACTCTGAAGAGGATTCAGAAAGCGCCGCAGGCGGAGAAGCATCGGGCGAAGTAGATGCGACCGACGAGGACGAATCCGATGAGGACACCGAAGACTCGGAGGAAGGCGGCGACGGGGAACCGTCGTCAAGCCAAAAGAGCTAAGCCAACTTAGGGGGAGCGGAATTTGGGGTCTCTGCCGGGCTGGGTAAGCTAAACGCCGTGACTGAAGCACAGCCCGTCGCAGAAATTTCGCACAATAATTCCTCCAGCAAGCAGCTCCGCATCGTAGTCCTGGCCTCTGGCCTGGGCTCCCTTTTGCAGTCGATGCTGGAACTGCTGGACGCTGAAAAGGTTCAGATTGTCGCGGTTGGTTCGGACAAGGATTGTCCGGCGCTGGAGAGGGCTCAAAACCTCAATATCCCAACTTTTCGGGTGCCTTTCGATGCTGAGGCAAAGAAGGACCGAGAAGGTTGGGATATTCGTGTTTTAGAGGCCGTGAACAGTTTTTCGCCGGATATCGTTGTCTCGGCGGGTTTCATGCGCATTCTGGGGCCATCATTTGTGGAGGCCTACAGCAATCGCATCATTAATACGCACCCAGCGCTGCTGCCGTCCTTCCCAGGGGCGCGTGCGGTACCGGATGCACTTGACTACGGGGTGAAGGTCACCGGCACGACCGTGCATATCGTTGATAATGGAGTGGACACCGGGCCGATTCTGGCGCAACAGCCAGTGGCCGTCGAGGACGACGACACGGTGGAGACCCTGCACGAACGAATCAAGGTTGTCGAACGCCGACTCCTGGTTGATGTATTGCACTCGATTGCCGATCACGGAATTGAGCGTGACGGACGAAAGGCTTATCTGAAATGACCAACGACAACACGCAGCGTAAACCGATCAAGCGCGCTCTGATTAGCGTCTACGACAAGACTGGGCTCGAGGAGCTGGCTCGCGACCTGCACGAGGCTGGCGTGGAAATCGTTTCCACCGGTTCCACGGCTGGCAAGATTGCTGCAGCTGGCGTGCCTGTGACCCCGGTTGAGGATCTCACTGGTTTCCCGGAGTGCCTCGAGGGCCGCGTGAAGACGCTGCACCCGCGTGTTCACGCCGGCATTCTGGCTGATACCCGCAAGGAAGACCACCTGGCTCAGCTGAAGGAGCTCGGTGTGGAGGCTTTCCAGCTCGTTGTCGTTAACCTGTACCCGTTCCGGGAGACCGTTGCCTCGGGCGCTTCCTACGACGAATGCGTGGAGCAGATCGACATTGGAGGCCCGTCGATGGTTCGCGCTGCGGCGAAGAACCACCCGTCGGTTGCCATCGTCGTCGACCCGGCTCGTTACGGCGATGTCGCTACCGCCGTGAAGGAAGGCGGCTTCACCCTCGAGCAGCGCCGTGAGTTCGCTCGCGACGCATTCCTGCACACCGCTGATTACGACGCAGCTGTGTCCAACTGGTTTGTTGAGCAGCTCGGTGGCGCTGAGGGATCCACTCCGACTCCGCTGCGCTACGGCGAGAACTCTCACCAGTCGGCAACTCTGACCCGCATTGGTACCAAGGGGCTGGCAAACGCCAAGCAGCTGAACGGCAAGGAGATGTCGTACAACAACTACCAGGATGCCGACGCCGCATGGCGTGCCGCCTGGGATCACGAGCGCCCGTGTGTGGCAATCATCAAGCACGCTAACCCGTGCGGCATCGCAGTCTCGGATGAGTCCATCGCCGCAGCTCACCGCGCAGCTCACGCATGTGACCCGATGTCCGCATTCGGCGGTGTCATTGCCGTCAACCGCGAGGTCTCCGTTGAGATGGCCGAACAGGTCAAGGACATCTTCACCGAGGTCATCGTCGCTCCGTCCTACGAAGACGGTGCCGTTGAGGTGCTGAAGGCC
Source organism: Corynebacterium sp. LK26 (assembly GCF_014335085.1). NCBI lineage: Bacteria > Bacillati > Actinomycetota > Actinomycetes > Mycobacteriales > Corynebacteriaceae > Corynebacterium > Corynebacterium sp. LK26. The sequence continues at coordinate 133,143 of NZ_PDHB01000002.1, read as the reverse complement.
AAGAAGAATCTGCGTATTCTCGTCGCCGAGTACGAAGCACCGACCACCGAGAACAAGTTTATCTCGGGTGGTCTGCTCACCCAGGATCCGGATACTTACCAGGCAGAGGGTGATAAGCCGGAGAACTGGGAGCTGGCCACCGGCGAGGCATTGAATGCTGAAGAGCTGGCTGAGCTCGAGTTTGCATGGCGCTCCGTCCGCGCTGTGAAGTCCAACGCCATCCTGCTGTCCAAGAACAACGCCACCGTCGGCGTCGGCATGGGCCAGGTCAACCGCGTGGACTCCGCAAAGCTCGCCGTTGAGCGCGCAAATACGCTTGCCGACGGAGAAAACCGTACTCAGGGGGCCTACGCTGCGTCCGATGCCTTCTTCCCGTTCGCTGACGGTCTGCAGGTCCTGATTGATGCCGGTGTGAAGGCAGTTGTCCAGCCAGGTGGTTCCATCCGTGACGAAGAGGTCATAGCTGCTGCCAAGGAAGCTGGCGTCACCATGTACATGACAGGTACTCGTCACTTCTTCCACTAATTCCTTACTGGATTAGGGGCTAACCGCCGCGGTGCTAACTGTCACCTCGGCGGTTTTTCTCTACCCGGACGTGTGGGGACCTGTGGGCGAGGATGTGTGTCTGTTGTCGAGCCGTGGTCTATGTGAACACACGCTGAGGGCAGGCGCTGGTGATAATTATGCAGACGAAATGGCTCCAATGCGTTTAACATAAGGGCTTATGTCACGTAGAACCGAAGCGCGACGGCGTCGAGAAGCAGAGATTCTCTCCGCTGCTGCTGCGATCCTGGCCGACCGAGGGTTTCATCAGACTCGGTTGGAGGATGTTGGCTCCGCTGTCGGCATTTCTGGCCCAGCTCTTTACCGTTACTTCAGCGGCAAGGAAGAGCTGTTGGCGCAGATCCTCATCGATATTTCTATCCGACTTGTCGATGGTGCGCGAGCAGTTCTCGATCGAGCAAAGAGCAATGATTGGGAGCCAGAGGAGACTCTTCGGGGCCTCCTTGCGCATCACGTGCATTTTGCAGTCACGGAGCCCGATCGCATTCGTGTCCAAGAGCGCGAAGGGGGAAATCTGGCGCCAGAGCAGAGCGCAAAAGTGCGTTCCTTGCAGCGTCTTTACATGGTCTTATGGGTGGACGCTCTGCGTGAACTACAGCCCGAACTCACCTCCGACGAGGCGCAGCTTAAAGTCCAGCTCACCGCTGGGTTGATTAACTCTTCCAGGCATGTGCTCAAATGGGCGGGCCCCGAGGCGACAAGGGAAAATGCCTTTGAGATGGCCCTCGCTGCGCTGGGCATTAACAACCAATAATCCGTATTCATTCTTCTGCCGTCTGGCCTCACTGTGCTCAGCAGTGTGAGGTCAGGCGGCTTTGTTGTGCGGTGCAGGGCGCTCACATTCAGTTGAATTCACCCCCGAAACAGATTTCTAGGGGAAACATAAATCTCTATTGGAAACATGTTGCGACCTCGGGGAGAGGTGTGTATTTCAAGCTGCATAAAAGACTTCCGGGGGTGAAAGTGTGGTCTAAGAAACAAAATTTGTTGTGAGGTGACTGGGGTCACATTAATCTTTTCGTCAAGAAAGTTAATAGTCATTAACGGAAAGTATTTCGCCCATGACTCACGCTCCAGCATTGACCAACCGACAGCGCCACGAAGAGCTCGTCGCAGAGCTCAAAGAGCTGCTTAGCACAACAGCACGCGGTGGTTCCGAACGTGCCCGTGCTCGCCATATTTCCCGCGGTAAGCTGCTGCCACGTCAGCGCATCAACCAACTGCTTGACCCCGGCAGCCCTTTCCTTGAGGTCGCACCGCTAGCGGCCCACGAAATGTATGGCGGCAAGGTTCCGGCTGCTGGCGTCATCGCCGGCATTGGCATCATCGAAGGTCGTCGCTGCCTGGTTGTAGCCAATGACGCAACCGTTTCCGGCGGAACGTACTACCCGTTGACTGTCAAGAAGCACCTGCGCGCACAGGAGATTGCCAGCCTTAACCACTTGCCGTGCATTTACCTGGTCGACTCCGGCGGGGCCATGCTTCTCAACCAGGATGAAGTTTTCCCTGATCGCGATCATTTCGGTCGCATTTTCTACAACCAGGCCAACCTTTCCGCTCGCGGGATTCCGCAGATTGCCGCCGTGATGGGATCCTGTACCGCCGGTGGCGCCTATGTGCCGGCGATGAGCGATGAAGCGGTCATTGTGAAAAACCAGGGCACCATCTTCCTGGCAGGCCCGCCACTGATTAAGGCTGCAACTGGTGAAGATGTCACACCAGAGGAACTCGGTGGCGGCGAACTGCACTCCAAGACCTCCGGCGTTACTGACCACCTCGCGGTTAACGATGCCGACGCACTGCGTCGTGTCCGCGATATCGTCGCAACGCTCCCCAAGGACCCGGAAGTTCCGTGGGACACAGAATCCACCGTCTCGCCGACTCGCAACCAGACCGATCTTTACGATGTCGTCCCCGTCGATGCCAAAGTGCCTTACGACGTTCACGAGGTTATTGAAATTATTGTGGATGGAGGTCAATACCAGGAGTTTAAGGCCGAATTTGGTACGACCCTGGTCACTGCTTTCGCCCGCATCCACGGCCACCGCGTCGGCATTATCGCCAACAACGGCATTCTCTTCGCGGAATCTGCGCAGAAGGGCGCGCACTTCATCGAGCTGTGTGATCAGCGCGGCATCCCACTGGTATTCCTGCAGAACACCACGGGCTTCATGGTTGGTCGCGAATACGAGGCCGGCGGTATCGCAAAGCACGGCGCCAAGATGGTCAACGCCGTGGCTACCACCCGCGTGCCCAAGTTCACCGTAGTCATCGGTGGTGCCTTCGGCGCCGGCAACTACTCCATGTGCGGTCGCGCATATTCGCCGCGCTTCCTCTGGATGTGGCCGAATGCTCGCATTTCCGTCATGGGCGGTCCACAGGCGGCGATGACGCTGTCGACGGTTCGTCGCAACCAGATTGAACGCTCAGGTGAGAGCTGGTCGCAGGAAGAGCAGGAGGAGTTTGAAGCTCCGATCCGCGAGCAGTTTGAGCGCCAGTCGCACTGCTATTACTCATCGGCTCGCCTGTGGGATGACGGTGTCATCGATCCCGCAGATACCCGCCGAATTCTTGGCATGGCCCTCGATGTGGCAAGTGGCGCGCCCCTGGATGAACAGGGCTTCGGCGTCTTCCGCATGTAGTAACCAGCTAAAAACTCTCGACACCGCATTTTCTGGAAAGGAAACACAGGGCACATGACAGCGCACAACACGCAGCCCCACGCAGCTGGCGGCAGCCTGAGTACCGTATTGGTCGCAAACCGCGGGGAGATTGCCTGCCGCATTATTCGAACCCTTCGTGACAACGGAATTCGCTCCGTCGCGGTCTACTCGGATGCCGATGCCGACGCCCCTCACGTCCGCATGGCGGATATGGCCATCCACATTGGCCCATCTCCGGCACGTGAGTCCTACCTGGTTATCGACAAGATTATCGATGCCGCTCGCCGCTGCGACGCAGACGGAATCCACCCCGGTTACGGCTTTCTGTCTGAAAACGCAGACTTCGCGACCGCCTGTGAGGAAGCAGGTATTGAATTCATTGGCCCACCGGCCAGTGCCATCAACACCATGGGTGACAAAATCTCCGCCCGCGCTGCCGTCGAAGCCCGCGATGTTCCCACCGTGCCGGGTCTGTCTCGCCCCGGGCTTAGCGACGAGGACCTCATTGAGGCAGCCCCATCGATTGGCTTTCCGGTACTGATTAAGCCGTCGGCAGGCGGTGGCGGCAAGGGGATGCACCGCGTGGAAAACGCTGCTGACCTGCCGGCTGCGCTCGCGACGGCCCGTCGTGAAGCGGCGGGTGCCTTCGGCGATGACTCCCTGTTCATCGAGCACTTCGTCGACACCCCGCGGCATATCGAGGTGCAGATTCTCGCAGATAAACACGGCAATGTAATCCACTTGGGCGAGCGTGAGTGCTCGCTGCAGCGACGCCATCAGAAGGTCATCGAGGAAGCACCGAGCCCTCTGCTGGATGAGGAAACGCGCAGCGCAATTGGTGAAGCGGCCTGTGACGCGGCCCGCTCGGTCGGCTACGTCGGCGCGGGCACGGTGGAGTTCATTGTGCCGGCGAAGGACCCGTCGTCGTTCTTCTTCATGGAGATGAATACGCGCCTGCAGGTTGAGCACCCCGTGACTGAGCAGGTCACCGGCCTGGATCTGGTGGCGCTGCAGGTTGACATTGCCTCGGGACGCCCACTGCCGGTTGCTCAGGAAGATGTAACTCTCACCGGTCACTCGATTGAAGCTCGCGTGTATGCCGAAGACCCGGCGGCGGGATTCCTGCCCACCGGTGGCACGGTCACACGTGTCGTCGAGCCGAGCGGGGCGGGAATCCGGGTGGATTCCGGCATTGTCGACGGTTCCGAGGTCTCATCTCTCTATGACCCGATGTTGATGAAGATCATCTCCCATGGGGAAAACCGTGAGCAGGCGCTCGAGCGGTTGGACCGAGCGCTCGGAGACACCGTTGTCGCAGGTGTCGGAGTCAATATCGACTTTTGTCGCTACCTGCTGAACGTCCCCGAGGTTCGCGCCGGCGATCTTGATACCGGTCTGCTCGACCGCGTGGCGGAAGGCTTCGCCACCTCCGAAACACCGGACGATGTCTACCTCGCCGCTGCGATGGACTGGCTGACTTCCCGCTTTGAACAAGCCACCGACTCACCGTGGCTGACCCCGGATGGCTGGCGTGCCAGTGCGCCTGCCGCGCAGCGCATTCGCTTTGGGGCAGGGGAGGACTCGCGTCTGATCTCGATTGTGGGCACCCCGGCGAGTGCTGACGTCGTTGTCGGTGACGTAGTCGCAGGTCTGTCGGCCGAAGCGGAGAACGAAGATATCGACGTTCCAGAACCGCGAAATTACAAAGTTTCGGTCTTTCGCGACGGGGAACATCTGCGCATCGTCCGCGACGGAGTCGCACAGCACTTCCTGGTCGAGACCATCGACAATGCGGGGTCGGCGAACCACGAAGAGTACGTCGTCGCCGGTGCCCACGGCACCTGGGTATTGCCCCGCACCGAGGTAGTCACCACCGGTGCCGAAGCCGATGCAGGCGGCTCTGGCGTCATCCAAGCTCCGATGCCCGGCGCGATTATCGCGTTGGCGGTGGAGGAGGGAGCCCGCGTCGAAGCTGGTGAGGCTCTGTTGGTCATGGAGGCCATGAAGATGGAGCACACTCTCACTGCCGAAATTGCAGGTGAGGTTAGCTTCACCGTCGCGCCGGGCGATCAGGTCACCGGTGACCAGCAACTGGCGGTCATCACTGTGGCCGAAGCCGAGGAATAAAAACCCACACGAAACGCACCAACCAGGTCTAACGCCAATCAAGTCCCACACCTACAAAATCTTTTAAGGAGCACTCATCATGTCCGAAAGCACCAAGATTGCAACCGCCATCCTCGACGACGAATACGTGGAACTGCAGAAAGTAGTTCGCGAATTTGCCAACGAAGTTGTCGACCCGGTTTCCGCCGAGCACGACCGCAACCACACTTTCCCGTACGAGGTTGTCTCGCAGATGGGCGAAATGGGCCTGTTCGGTCTGCCATTCCCCGAGGAAGTCGGTGGCATGGGCGGTGACTACCTGTCCTTCGGTATCGCCCTGGAGGAGCTGGCTAAAGTCGATCAGTCGGTCGCTATCACCCTGGAAGCCGGCGTTGGTTTGGGCGCCATGCCAATCTTCCACTTCGGCAATGACAGGCAGAAGGAGATCTACCTGCCCGAGCTGACTGCTGGTAAGAAGCTCGCTGGCTTTGGTCTCACCGAGCCGGATGCAGGTTCCGACGCCGGCGCCACCCGCACCACAGCCCGTGAAGACGGCGATGATTTCGTCATCAACGGCGCCAAGCAGTTCATCACCAACTCCGGCACGGATATTACTTCGCTGGTTACTGTCACCGCAGTCACCGGCCAGAAGGAAGATGGCAAGAAGGAGATTTCTACCATCATCGTGCCGAGTGGCACGGAGGGCTTTGTCGCGGAACCGGCTTACGACAAGGTCGGTTGGAATGCCTCCGACACCCACCCACTGACCTTCACCGATGTTCGCGTCCCGCAGGAGAACCTGCTGGGCACCCGTGGTCGCGGCTTCGCTAACTTCCTGTCCATCTTGGCCGAGGGGCGTGTCGCAATCGCAGCGCTTGCCACCGGTGCTGCGCAGGGTTGTGTTGATGAGTCGGTCCGCCACGCCAAGGAGCGCCACTCCATGGGCCGTGCGATTGGTGAGTACCAGGCCGTTTCCTTCAAGATCGCACGAATGGAAGCGCGTGCGCATGCCGCACGTATGGCGTGGTACGACGCAGCCGCAAAGATGGCCGCGGGCGCAGAGTTCCGTCGTGAAGCGTACATCGCCAAGATGATTGCCTCGGAGGCTGCGATGGACAACGCGCGCGACGCGACGCAGATTTTCGGCGGCTACGGGTTCATGAACGAGTACCGCGTGGCACGCCACTACCGCGACTCCAAGATCCTGGAGATCGGCGAGGGCACCACAGAAGTGCAGCTCATGCTGATCGCGCGCGGATTGGGGCTGTAAAAATGGCTGACAACAACGCAACCGAAGTCACCCACGACGTCGTCCAGCGCGGACTGTGGTTCGAAGAGTACGAGGTTGGCGCGCGTTACCTGCACCGTCCGGGGCGAACCGTCACTGAAACCGATGACGTCCTCTTCACGACGCTGACCATGAACACCCAGCCACTGCATCTGGATGCGCACTGGTCGAGCCAGCAGCCGGGATTCGGAGGCGAGCGCCTGGTCAATTCGATGTGGACGCTGTCGACGGTTGTCGGGCTGTCTGTCGGGCAGCTGACGCTCGGCACCATCGTCGCCAACCTCGGCTTCACCGAAGTGGCGTTTCCCGCACCGATGTTCCACGGCGACACCCTGTACGCAGAGACCGTCTGCCGTAACAAGCGCCTGTCCAAGTCCCGCCCCAACCAGGGCATCGTCGAGCTCGAGCACATCGGACGCAACCAGGACGGCACCGTCGTCTGCCGCGCAGTCCGTTCCACGCTCGTCCAATGCGCACCGACTTCGCTTGACGACGGCTCCGAGAACGCAGCTTCAGCGGGGAAGTGAGTGGCTCATGTCTACGCATAACTCCTGGCAGCCGCTGGGCCCTGCAATTCTGTTTGCGCCGGCCGATCGGCCAGAGCGATTCGGCAAAGCTGCTGACCGCGCCGACATGGTGATTCTGGATCTGGAGGACGGCTGTCGCGCAGAAAACCGTGAGGCTGCCCGCGAGGCTATCGTCTCCTGTGACCTCGATCCGGCCCGCACCATTGTGCGTGTCAATCCACCGGAGGTTGAGGACTACGCAGCGGATATTGACATGCTGCGTGGCACCGCTTTCCGCCAGGTGATGCTGCCCAAGGCTTCCTCGGCGCAGCAAGTGGATGAGTTGGTAGCGGCACTGGGGGAGAAGACCCAGGTCATTGCCCTTATCGAAACTCCGCTTGGGGTCATGCGCGCCGAAGAGCTGGCGCAGGCCGATGGCGTCGTTGCGCTGTTCTGGGGCGCAGAGGACCTGGTGGCGGGCTTGGCGGGAACGTCATCACGCTTTAGCGAAGCAGAGGCTGCACTCGCGCCGGGCCGTATCTATGCGGGCAGCTACCGCAGTGTGGCGGTACATACCCGCAGCCACGTTCACCTGGCGGCAGCGGCGCACGGTAAGGCCAGTCTGGATTCCATCTACGTCAATATCTCCGACGCGGATGGGCTAGCTGCGGAGGCAGCCGATGCCGCTGCGTTGGGATTCGCTGCCACCGTCTGTATTCACCCAGGTCAGGTCCCGACAATCCGCCAGGCTTATCGCCCTAGCGACGAGGAGATTGACTGGGCGCGTCGGCTCTTGGCGGAAGCGGAAAAGAACACCGGTGCCTTCAGTTTAGACGGCCAGATGGTGGATGCGCCGCTCTTCCGTCAAGCAGAAGCCATTGCTCGGCGAGCCGCTGTAACCGGTTAGTCCCACAGCCGGTAACTACCACTGATTTATCCCCCCTAAAGAACACAATTCCCTCTCACACTCCGCACTATGCGGAGTCACTTAAACCAAGGAGATCTCCCCATGACCGCGACATTGAAGAACCACGCAGAACAGCGCACTGCTGATCCTTCGAAGCTGCCGGAGGGCTTCACCACTGTGCCGGCACCATACGGCAAGGATGTTGTCGATGCCGATGGCAACAAGATGAGCCACGTGTTCGGCGCCGGTGTCGAGCAAGGTGCCGCTCCACTTCGCGATGAGACTCTCGGTGAGAACCTGCGTGCGATTGTGGAGAAATTCCCGTCTCGCGACGCCGTCGTTGACGTCTACGCGGATGTCTCCTTTACCTTTGAGCGTTTCTACAACCGAGTTCTGCGTCTGGCCAGCGCTTTCATCCGTGAGGGCTACCGTCCAGGAGATCGTATCGGCATTTGGTCCACCAACCGCTGGGAGTGGACCGTGGTGCAGTACGCCTGCCACCACATCGGCCTGGTGCTGGTCAACATCAACCCGGCTTACCGCCAGCACGAGCTGAACTACGTGTTGGAAAAGGCAGGTGTGCGTATGGTGTTTGCCGCCCGCCGCTACAAGGACTCCGATTACCGAACCATGCTGATCGAGGCCTCCAAGCAGCGCGGTGTGCGCCTGGACAAGGTCATCTACTTCGGCTCCTCCGAGTGGTACGAGCACATGCACAGCGAAATCGATGACCTGAGCGAGTACACCTCCCAGCTGAAGCCGGATGATCCGATCAACATCCAGTTCACCTCGGGCACGACAGGCTTTCCCAAGGGCGCTACGCTGACGCACCGCAACCTGCTGAACAATGGTTACTTCATCGGTGAGCTGTTGGGCTACACCGAGGCCGACCGCATCTGTGTGCCGGTGCCGTTCTTCCACACCTTCGGCATGGTGATTGGCACCTTCGCTGCCTTCACCCACGGTGCCGCTATTGTCATTCCGGCTCCGTCGTTTAAGGCGCGTGAAACGCTCAAGGCTGTGCACTCGGCTAAGGCCACCAGCCTCTACGGCGTGCCGACGATGTTCATCAATGAGCTTGAAGAAGCCCACGACCAGGAGGAATACGGCTCCCCTTACGACCTGTCGCTGCTGCGCACAGGTGTGATGGCAGGTACCTCGTGCCCGTCGAAGACCATGCGTGATGTGATGGACAAGCTCAATATGCGTGAGATTGCCATCTGTTACGGCATGACCGAGACTTCGCCGGTGTCCTTCCAGACCCGCGCGGATTCCCCGCTGGAAAAGCGCGTCAACACCGTCGGGCAGATCATGCCGCACCTGGAAGCCCGCATCATCTGTGAAGAAACCGGCGAGACCCTACCACGAGGTGAACAGGGCGAGGTCGTCGTCCGTGGATACTCCGTGATGAAGGAGTACTGGGAGCACCCGGAAAAGACTGCCGAGGCCATCGACGCCGACGGCTGGATGCACACCGGCGACTTGGGTGTGCTTGACGACGAGGGCTACCTGTCCATCACCGGACGTATCAAGGACATGCTCATCCGCGGTGGTGAGAACATCTACCCGCGCGAGATTGAAGAGTTCCTGTTCGCTCACCCGGCTGTTGTCGATGCACAGGTCATCGGCGTGCCGGATGACAAGTATGGCGAAGAAATCATGGCATGGGTAATTCTGCACGACGATGTGGAAGACCTCACCGCTGAGGACGTGGCGGCCTTTGCCCACGGCAAGCTGTCGCGTCACAAGATTCCGCGCTACGTCCACGTCGTCGAGGAGTTTCCGATGACCGCGTCGGGCAAGGTTCGCAAGGTTGAGATGCGTGAGATGGCTCCGCGAATCCTGGGCTGGGTGTAGAACAATGTCAAAAACAACTGATCAGACCGGTCGCGAGCTTGTCGCAGGCCTCGTCACTGATGGAATGACCCTGGCAGTCGGCGGTTTCGGCCTTTGCGGTGTGCCATATACCCTCATCGAGGGCGTGCGCGACTCCGGGGCAAAAGACCTCACCATCGTGTCCAACAACATGGGCATTGACGGTACTGGGCTCGGCATTCTGCTGGAGAACAAGCAGGTGGCAAAGGTAGTGGCCTCCTACGTCGGCGAGAACAAGGAGTTTGCTCGCCAGTACCTCGAAGGAGAAATCGAGGTGGAGTTCACCCCACAGGGCACTCTGGCAGAGCGTCTTCGCGCAGGTGGCGCAGGTATTCCCGCGTTCTACACCGCAACCGGCGTCGGCACGCTCGTTGCAGAGGGCAAGCCCCACGCCGACTTCGACGGACAGACCTACGTGCAGGAGCGTGGCATCGTTGCCGACATCGGCCTGGTGCACGCCTACCACGGCGATATTGACGGCAACCTTGTCTATCGCCGGACCGCGCAGAACTTCAACCCGCTGTGCGCAGCATCCGGCAAGGTGACCGTTGCAGAGGTGGAGTACTTGCTTGGCCGCGGCGAGATCGACCCGGATCTGGTGATGACTCCGGGTGTGTATATCCAGCACATCGTTCGCGGTGACGGACGCGAGAAGCTCATTGAAAAGCGCACAACTCGGCCACGCAATACCGATTCCAGCCACGATGCCGGTGACGCGGCAGCAGGGGAGGAGATTTAAATGGCACCTGCGAAGACAATTATGGACAAGGGCTGGAGCCGTGACGAGATGGCACAGCAGGCCGCTGAAGAGCTGCGCGATGGCGACTATGTGAATCTGGGTATCGGCATTCCGACACTGGTGGCAAACCATATTCCCGAAGGCGTGCGCGTTCTGCTGCAGAGTGAAAACGGAATTCTGGGAATGGGTGCCTTCCCATATGAAGGCGAAGAGGATGCTGACCTCATCAATGCGGGGAAGCAGACCGTGACATTGGTGCCGGGCGCGGCAATCTTCGACTCCGCCACCAGTTTCGGCATGATTCGCGGCGGTGCCGTGAAAATGGCCGTGTTGGGTGCGATGGAGGTGAGCCAGTGCGGTGACCTGGCCAATTGGATGATTCCGGGAAAGATGGTCAAGGGCATGGGCGGTGCGATGGACTTGGTCGCCGGTACCCCTCGAGTGGTGGTTTTGACCGATCATGTTTCCAAAGATGGCAAACCAAAATTGGTAAAAGCCTGCGAACTGCCCCTCACAGGTGCAAAAGTAGTGAAAAGGATTATTAGCAACCTGGGAAGCTTCGATGTCGCTGATGATCACCTGGTGCTACGCAGGCTGGCACCTGGGGTGACGCTGGCAGATATCGAGGCCAACACCGAAGCCGCATACGTGGTTGACCTCGAGAATTAAATACGCAGCAATCATGGTCAGTCCACACTCATCAGTTTTGACTTAGGAGAATCCATCCATGAGTAACCTTCCAGCTCCCAGCCCGAATGATGTCGTTATCCTCGCTGGTGCCCGCACCCCGCAGGGCAAGCTGCTCGGTCAGCTGGCACCGCTTACTTCCGTCGAACTTGGCGCTCATGCTGTCAAGCACGCTGTCCAGCGTTCCGGTGTTGCCCCGGAAGAGGTTCAGCACGTCGTTCTGGGCCAGGTGATTCTCGCAGGTGCTGGCCAGAACCCGGCTCGACAGGTCGCCATTAAGGCGGGTCTGCCATGGAATACGACTGCTGAGATCGTTAACAAGGTCTGCCTCTCGGGCCTAAACGCTGTCATTCACGCCGCTCGCTTGATTCGTCTCGGTGATGCAGACGTCGTTGTTGCAGGTGGTCAGGAGTCCATGACGCACGCTCCGCACGTTGCACGCGGTGTTCGTCAGGGCAAGTCCTTCGGTGCGCTGAAGCTGGAGGACACCTTGGAGCGCGACGGTCTGGTCGACTCCTTCGATGGTGTGTCCATGGGTACGCTTACCGACGGTCCGAACAGCGACCTCGGCATTAGCCGCGAGCAGCAGGACGAGGTTGCGGCCGCTTCTCACCAGCGTGCGGCTAAGGCGCAGGAAGACGGTATTTTCGCGCAGGAAATCGCTCCAATCGAGATTCCGCAGCGCAAGGGTGACCCGGTAGTTGTCGACACCGACCAGGGCATTCGCCCGGAGACCACGGTGGAGACCCTGGCTAAGCTGCGCCCGGTCTTCCTGAAGGAAAACGGCACCATCACTGCCGGTAACTCCTCGCCGATTTCCGACGGTGCCGCAGCAGTTGTGCTGGCATCGCGTGCTTACGCAGAAAAGCACGGACTGGACTACCTCGCAGTTGTGGGCAAGGCTGGCCAGACCGCAGGTCCGGATAACTCCCTGCACGCTCAGCCTGCGGACTCTTTGAAGGAGGCCCTGCGTCGCGCTGAGTGGGACGCGCAGGAGCTCGACTTCATCGAGATCAACGAGGCATTTGGTGCGGTGGCCGTCAAGTCCCTGCGTGAGCTGGACTACCCGCTGGAGAAGACCAACATCCACGGTGGCGCGATTGCCCTCGGCCATCCGATTGGCTGCTCTGGTGCCCGCCTGACTCTGACCGCTGCGATGGAGCTGAACCGTCGCGGTTCGGGTCGCGCTGGTGTGTCCCTGTGCGGTGGCGGCGGTCAGGGCGATGCGCTGCTGCTGTACCGCGACTAATCGCGAAAGGCTGAAAAACTCAGCAAGCCCGCGTTGTGGTTTCCACTCTATGGATGCCACAACGCGGGTTTTGTTGTCTCCTGGGGGAGCCCCTGCGCGAAGGTGATTCGAGTTTTCAATTAGGTTAGGAGCTATGACAGGCTTTAGCTCCCTCGATGGTGAACAGACCTTCCCTTGGCTTCCCTCTGGCCCGGCGCTACTCTTCGCCCCGGCTGACCGTCCGGAACGTTTCCAGAAAGCTGCTGAACGATCGGACATGGTCATCATTGACCTGGAAGACGGCGCTGCCGTTGACAATCACGAGCAGGCACGTGCGAACATCATCAACAATCCGCTCGACCCGGAGACGACTATTCTTCGGATCACCGGTCCCGGGACTCCGACCTTCGCGGAGGATGTCGCCTTTGCCCGTGCATGTGATTACGACATCGTCATGGTGCCCAAGATTCGAGACTCCATCCCCGCAGAGCTCGAGGGGTTGAAGATCATCGCGATGATTGAAACCCCGCAGGCCATGATTAATATCCAGCAGATTGCCACGCACCCGGACGTTGTGGGTCTGTTCTGGGGTGCCGAAGACCTGACCGCCGAACTCGGCGGGGTGTCCTCGCGGCAGAGTGTGGATGAAAACCCACGTCGCCACTACCGAGACCCGCAGCGTCTGGCGCGAGCACTTGTTCAGGTCCATGCAGCTGCAGCGGGCATTGCCGCCATTGATGCCATTCACGCTGATTTCCGGGATGAGCGTGGCCAGTATCTCGAGGCACTCGACGCAGTGGGGTGCGGATTCCTGGCTACTGCCTGTATTCACCCGGCGATGGTGCCACCGGTGCGTAAGGCATACAAGCCGTCGGACGCAACGCTGGCCCGCGCCCGGGAGATTGTCAAGCACGCTGGAACGCATACCGGCGCCTTCCAGCTCGATGGTGAAATGATTGACGCGCCCGTCGTAAAGCAAGCCGTGGCAGCGCTCGCGCGAGCGGGAATTACGGAGTAACTAGCGGCGAGATTTCGCCAGGTTCTCGGTGACCTTCCGATCGATGCGGCCGAAGTTGTAGTACGCCGCACAAGCGCCTTCGGGGGAGACCATGCAGGTGCCGATGGGGGTCGCCGGGGTGCAGGCAGTGCCGAAGACCGCGCACTGCCAGGGCTTGATGTGGCCGGTGAGCACAGAACCGCATTCGCAGGTCACGGGATCTGGGATACGGCGCCCCGGCACCTGGAAACGACGCTCGGCGTCGAATGCCGCGTATTCCTCAGAGATGCCGAGGCCGGAGTTTTCAATCCAGCCGAGGCCACGCCACTCGAAGGTGTCGCGGAGAGAAAAGACGCGGTCCATAAGTTTCTGCGCGGTGGTGTTGCCGGAGGAGCGAACGACGCGCGCGTACTGGTTGTCCACCCGCGACTTACCGGCAGCAACGTCGCCGCTGACGAATTGATCCAGCAGCATGACGACGGCCTGGAGCACATCCAATGGCTCAAAACCGGTGACCGCCACTGGCAGATTAAACTCGCGCGGCAGGAACTCAAAGGCGTCCGTGCCGGTGGTTGTAGCCACGTGACCTGGGCCGATGAAACCATCGACCTTGGTTTCGCCGCCGTTGACGATGGCGCGCAGTGGCGGCTCGATGAGTACGTGGTTGGAAAATACGGAGAAGTTTTCCACCCCCTGCCGGCGCGCGGCCTCAACGGTCACGGCAGTCGACGGGGCGGTTGTCTCAAACCCGACGGCGAAGAAAACGACCTGCTTATCGGGGTTATCGGTGGCAATCTTCAGCGCGTCGAGAGGCGAGTAGACAAAGCGCACATTGGCGCCGCGCGCACGTGCCTGCATCAGCGACGTTTCGGACCCCGGAACACGCATCATGTCGCCGAAGGTCGTGAAAATGACGTCTTCTTGCTGTGCCAGCCAAATGGCATCGTCGACGCGGCCCATGGGGATGACGCAGACGGGGCAGCCGGGCCCGTGGATCAGCTCGATGTTCTCGGGTAGGAGGTTTTCCAAGCCGTAACGGTAAATGGTGTGCGTGTGCCCGCCACAGACTTCCATCAGCGCGATGGGCTTTTCCAGCTTGGTGGCCTCGCGTTCAATGCGTGCGAGCAGCTTCTTCGCAGCGGCGGGGTCGCGGAATTCGTCAACGTATTTCATGGTGCCGTCCAGCCCCTCAGTTGATCTGTGACGATGAGAAGGATTCCAGCTCATCCTCGTAAGTGTCGCCGCCTAGCTGTTTGATTTGCTGGAGCGAAAGTCTGGCTTCTTCCTCGTCGATCTTGCTCATGGCGAAACCGACATGTACGAGAACCCAGTCACCGGCGGTGAGGTTCTCGTCAACAAGTAAATCGGTGGAAATCATGCGTGCGACGCCACCAATTTCCACTGTTGCACGGGCAGCATCGTGGACTTCTGTGATGACGGCAGGGACACCAAGACACATACGCTTCTCCTCGTTTGCAATACTTATCGAGACTACCATCAGAGGCAGCGAACCTCGTTTTCGAAGGACGAGTGACGCAAGCAGTTTTGTCCGCCACCAGCTGTGAAGTTAGGGATAGTGAGCATGCAGCCGAAGAATCGTCTGAACACCAACGAAGCCAAGGTAAACACCAATATTGGTCGCGTTCGGGCACGTCCGTTCAGGCTTCTCGACGATTACGTCACCTTGCAACACGGCTCCGGTGGAAAGGCCTCCGCAGCTCTGGTTGAACAGGTCTTTTTCGACGCCTATGGCAATGAAATTTTAGGGCAGGGTGGCGACTCCGGGCTGTTCGCTGCCGAAGCCGTCGTCGAGGCTGCGGCAGCTTCTGCACATGGTGGGGCGCGGTTGGCAATGTCCACCGACTCCTATGTGGTCAATCCCATCGAGTTCCCGGGCGGCGACATCGGGGATTTGGCCGTCAACGGCACGATTAACGATCTGGCGGTAGCTGGAGCCAGGCCCCTGGCGCTGACCGCATCGTTCATTCTGGAAGAGGGGCTGGAGATTGCGACTCTGCGCCGCATTGTGGCGAGTATGCGCGTCGCTGCCGATGCCGCAGGGGTGAGCATCGTCGCCGGCGACACCAAGGTTGTGCCGAAGGGCGCAGGTGACCAGGTCTACATCACCACGGCCGGGATGGGCGTGGTCCGCGGCGACTACGCCGGTGCCGCTACGAAAGGATCTGTCTACGCAAACATCGAGGCCGGAGACCGCATCCTCGTCTCCGGTCCAATCGCCGATCACGGCATGGCCGTCATGCTCGCCCGCGGCGACTTGGCTCTGGCCGCGCCTATCGAGTCCGATACCCGTGCCGTCAACGGCCTGGTCGAGGCACTACTTGAAGCTGCCCCCGGCACTCGCTGGATGCGCGATGCCACTCGTGGCGGCCTCGGCACGGTCGCCAACGAGCTCGCCCGTGGCACCGGTCTTGGTGTCGTACTTGACGACGATTCCATTGCGGTCCGTGAAATGACCCGTGGCGCCTGTGACATGCTCGGCATAGATCCGCTCTACGTCGCCAATGAAGGCACCTTCGTCGCCGTTGTCCCCGCCGGGCAATCCGAGGCAGCGCTCAGTGCGCTCCACGCAGCCGGGGCTTCCGAGGCTTGTGATATCGGCTCCATCGAGGACGAGCCCGCCGCTTCCGTGGTACTGGTCACCGGATTCGGTGGCACCCGCATGGTGGACATGTTGGTCGGCGACCCGCTGCCGCGCATCTGCTAGACATCCATGCCCGTTGCCGCCAGCAGGCGGCCGGCCACCGCCTGACCAAGACTCAATCCGCCATCGCCCGGCGGCACAATTTGATGCTGCAACAGAGTAATGCCCTCAGCTGCAACTTCGCGCCGCAGCAGCTCCATCAACAGCGCATTATTCGCGCAACCCCCGCTGACGCCGACAACATCGGTGCCGGCTTCCTCCGCAGCCTGCACCAATCGCTTGCCGACGACACCCGCGACCCCACCGTGAAACACAAATGCGGCCTGCTCAGCGTCAGGCGAAGCTACCGCTTCCCGAATGACGTCCTGGAAGGGCACTGGCTTGGTCTCTGAACTGACCGCTCCAAGCGCTTCCGCATGTGACCTCACGTAGCGAGTCGCCGCTGCCTCCAACTCCATGGCCGCTTGCGCCTCGTAGCTGATGGCTCTGCCACCGCGCCAGCGAGGAAGCAGCAGTGCTGCGGCGGCATCGAATATGCGGCCGAGAGATGAAGTTTGCACTGTGCCAACTCCCGTCGCCAACTGGCTTTTAACCAGGGCTACTTCGCGCTCGTTGGAGAGGTTGCGCACAAGGTGGTCGTCGTTAAGCTCCCATGCGTGAGTGAGACCGAGGGCGAGCCGCCACGGGTGTGTGACGGCGCGATCTCCGCCGACCAACGGGAAAGTGGGGCAGTGCCAGGTGCGTTCCCAGTTTGCGGAACTGCGACTGAGCGTGAGGATCTCGCCGCCCCAGATGGTGCCATCAGTGCCGTAGCCGGTGCCGTCGAGGGTGGCGACGACGGCGCGACCCGCATTGGGGGAGAGGAGACGGTGCTCCGCGAGTAGGGAGAGCGCGTGTGCGAAGTGGTGCTGAACTGCGAGGAGTTCGATGTCGTGCTCGGCGGCGAAGCGTTCGGCGAAGGCGGTAGTGGCGTAGCCCGGATGAAGATCGCAGACGACAAGATCCGGGGTCGCATCGCGCATGGAAAGGAGCTGGTCAACTGCTCTCTGGTAGGCCTTCTGGCTGGCCCACGAACCCATGTCGCCAATGTGCGCGGAGACGTGAGCGAGGTCCCCATGCGCGATAGCGAAAGTGTTCTTCAGCTCTCCGCCGGTCGCGAAAATGGTGGGTTGGGACGTGTTCCGGGCGCTGGTGCCAGGGCCAGTGTCAGTGCCAGGGCCAGGGCCAGTGTGGCTACGAGAATCGGTGGGCGTGATTGAAACGGGGACGGGAGCGAAGCCGCGGGACCGGCGTGATGGGGCGGTGCCGATGAAAACCGAATCTTCAACGGGTACGTGGATTTCGCGGTCGTGGAGGATGAAAGCGTCGGCGATGTGACCGAGTTTCTTCAGCGCATCGACATTGTCGGTACACACGGGCTCGCCACTGAGGTTGCCGCTGGTGACCACGAGCGGGCGATCGCAAAGCAGCAGGTGAATGCCTGAGTACGGAAGCATAATCCCGAAGCTGTCGAGGCCCGGTGCGATGAGATTGGAAAGCGGCCCCGACCGCTGCTTCGGTGCAATCACAATCGGTGCCTCAGGGGAGTCGAGGAAACGCTTCTCCTGCTCAGTTAACTCAACCAGTTGGGCAGCAGTGTCAACAGTGGGGGCCATTACCGCCAACGGTTTGTCGGGTCGACGTTTGCGCATCCGTAGTTTCTCGCAGGCAGCGTCATTGGTGGCATCGCAGACCAGGTGAAAACCACCAATACCTTTGACGGCGAGCAGGGCGCCGTCGTCAAGCAGTGCGTGTGCGCGACGAAAGA
The DNA here is from genome assembly GCF_014335085.1 of Corynebacterium sp. LK26. Lineage (NCBI taxonomy): Bacteria > Bacillati > Actinomycetota > Actinomycetes > Mycobacteriales > Corynebacteriaceae > Corynebacterium > Corynebacterium sp. LK26. The sequence continues at coordinate 115,114 of NZ_PDHB01000002.1, read as the reverse complement.
GCGCGAGAACCTCCTCGCGGGAGGTGGCGGTGGTGGTGCCGCCTGCATCGTGCCAGCTCAGACGCGGGCCACAGTCGAAGCAGCTGATTGGCTGAGCGTGATAGCGGCGGTCGGTGGGGTCGGTGTACTCGCGCTCGCACGGGGTGCACATCGGAAAGGCCGCCATAGTGGTGCGCGGGCGGTCGTAGGGCAGTTCAGTGATGATGGACAGGCGCGGTCCGCAGTTGGTGCAGGAGATGAAAGGGTAGAGGTAGCGCGGGTTGGTAGGGTCGAAAAACTCACGGCGGCAGTCCGGGCACAGTGCAGTGTCGGGCGGAAGCAGTGCGCGGCCGGAGTAGCTGTGGCGAGAGGGCACGATGGTGAACTCGCGCTCATGGCCCAGTGTCGCGATGTGCTCGGCGGAGTGATTGATGATGCGGGCAAGCGCCGGCAGTTCGGTGAAAAGCTGGCTGCGGAAGGCAGCGAGGGCGTCCGACGTGCCTTCTACCTCGATGAATACGCCCTGCTCATCGTTGCCACAGAAGCCGACGAGACCCGCGCGCCGGGCGATGGTGGCGACAAAAGGGCGGAATCCGACCCCCTGGACGATACCTTCGATACGCCAGCGAATGCGTTGAATGCTCGTACCCATCCCCGCCCCGGTCGCGCCTGCCTTTTCCATGCATTCAACTTTACGTAAGCGGCTCGGGTCCGTTCGCACTGCTAGTTTGGAGATTGTGCACGAAGTAGCGTTGAGCATGCAGTTAGCGAAGGTTGTCACGAGAGCAGCCGAAGGTCGAACTGTACGCACTGTGCACCTGCGGATAGGCGCTCTACGGCAGGTTGTGCCAGAAACCCTTTCATACGCGTGGGATTTCGTCAGTCGCGATACCGGTTTGGGGGACGCGAAATTGGATATTGACTGGGTACCTGCGGTTGTCGAATGCGCGCACGGGCATCGCGAACAGGTGGGGCCACTCGACGGCCTGCTGTGCCCCACGTGTGGAAAGCCGGGACGCGTAATCTCGGGGGAAGAGTTCACAATCGTCGACATCGACGTCGACACGCACAAGTAGGAAAGACGGTTTTATCATGGGACGTTTCCACCGGCATGACGGCGATGACGCACACCACCATCACCACCATCATCATGACCACGACCATGACCACCATCACGGCCATGACCACGTTCATCTCGCCGATCCCGATGACACTAGCCACGGCGACCACTCGGGTTATGAAACCGGCGTGGAACGCGTGACCATCCTCGAGGACATCTTCAGCGAGAACGACCACCGCGCGGAGCATAATCGCGAGCTGCTTGCTGAGCATGGCGTGGAAGCCATCAACCTGATGAGCTCCCCGGGTTCAGGCAAGACTGCGCTGTTGGAGAAGACACTGGCGGCTGCGCAGGGAAAGCTGCGCGTCGGCATTATCGAGGGCGATATTGAGACGGCTCTCGATGCCGACCGCCTGGAGGGTTATGGGGCACAGATTTCGCTGCTGAACACGGGCAACGGATTCGGTGGTGAATGCCACTTGGACGCCCCGATGGTCTCCCGCGCGCTCGAGGGGCTGGATCTGTCCACGCTTGACCTGGTCATGATTGAAAATGTGGGAAACCTTGTCTGTCCGGCTGAGTTTGAGGTCGGTGAGACTCGCAAGGCAATGGTCTACTCCATCACCGAGGGGGAGGATAAGCCGGTCAAGTACCCGGTGATGTTCCGCTCTGTACAGGTGGTGGTTATCAACAAGATGGACCTTGCCCCGTACCTTGACTTCGACATGGAGCTCTTCCGCGCCAACCTGGAAAAGGTCAATCCAGGCGTGAAGGTGATTGAGGTCTCCGCTAAGACCGGGGAGGGCATCGACGAATGGCTCCGTTGGGTCAACCCTGCGCTGGTTGATTAAGCGCGCGCCGGGGCCGTCGTGAAGCAATGGGGGCGTCACGGCATGCTTGACGACGGCCCCGTTACCCCCCCTCGCTTCGCTCCACCTTAGTGGGGGATAGGTGATATCCCGCTGTAATCTGCGGCGGTTTTTCACGTTCACTACCTGTACCTGGAGCTATATTTACGCAACATTTATCTTGCATATTATTTTGTTATAACCGCAGCGCAGCACCATTATTCAGGTTGTTCTTAGGTCGCTATACTTGGCCATGTATAGGCAATGGGCCTTGGTAGTTGTAAAACCTCGAAACCAATATTCCTAATAACTAAGCAGAAGGCGCAGCGAAAAAATGATTAGTGGCGCGAATTGGCAGGAAGGGACCCTCGGCGAAAACCTCGCTAGAGCTGGTGTCTCACGGCGCAGTTTCATGAAGTTTTGTGGCACTATGGCGGCAATTTTTGCCGCCGGAACTCCGAATGTCGGTGAGGCTGCGGCGCAGTCACTGACTCCCTCGGCGGAGGAAATCGCAGATAAGCTCTCGGCTGTAAAGAAGCCGAAGGTGGCTTGGCTGCAGTTGCAGGAATGTACCGGATGTATGGAATCCGTATTGCGTTCCGGAGGCACCACTGCTGAAGATGTGGTGCTGAACCTGGTTTCGATGGACTACAACGAGCTGCTCATGGCACCGTCCGGGCATGCGGCTGAAAAGGCTTTGGACGACATGAATGCCGAGGATCACATTCTGGTGGTCAATGGCTCGATTCCGACCGGCGAGAACGGTGCGTACTGCACCATTGGCGGTAAGTCGGCAGAACAGGTGCTGCTCGAGGCCGCTGAGAAGGCCACGGCAATCCTGGCCGTTGGTGCCTGCGCAGTCTGGGGTTCTGTCCAGGCTGCTAAGCCGAATCCGACCGGTGCCAAGGGTGTCGATGAGATTATCAAGGACAAGCCGGTGATTAACGTCTCTGGTTGTCCGCCGATTGGTGAGGTGATTACGGCCACCCTGACGTACGTACTCACTTATGGCAAGACACCGGAGGTCGACGCTGAGGGGCGGCCAAAGTTTGCCTATGACCAGCGTATTCACGACTCCTGCCCGCGTCGTGCGCATTACGATGCCGGTCAGTTCGTGAAAACCTTCGACGACGAAGGCGCACGAAACGGCTGGTGCCTTTACGAGGTCGGCTGTAAGGGGCCATCCACGTTTAGCCCATGCCCAATCGTGCAGTGGAACCTTAAGTCCGGTTGGCCAATTGGTGCTGGTCACCCATGTATTGGCTGTACTGAGAAGGACTTCTTCGACCAGTTCACTCCGTTCTACGACAAGCTGCCGGGAATCCCGGGTATTGGAGTGGAGTCCAGCGTGAACACGGTCGGCGTTGGACTGCTGGCTGCCACTGCCGCAGGTGCCGCGGTCCATGGCGGACTCACACTGGTGAAGGAACTGAAGATAAGGCGCTCCAACGGCGAAGAAAAGGTGTTGGCTGCGTTTGGTGGTGTGGAAGGCCGGAAGCCACCGATGGTCGACCTTCCTTCAAACGCACCAGGCACGCAGAGCGAGACAGCATCCGATTCGAAGGACAACTAAGGGGGCATAGGACATGGCTACGGAAAAAGTTGTAATCGACCCGATTACCCGAATCGAGGGACACCTTCGCATTGAGCTGGAACGCGAGGGAGACCAGATCAAAACCGCGTGGAGTGAGACTACTCAGTTCCGCGGTATCGAAACCATTGTGAAAAACCGCGATCCTCGCGATGTCTGGGCATTCGTTGGTCGTATCTGTGGTGTGTGCACGGGTACTCACTCGGTGGCGTCCATTGCCGCTGTCGAAGATGCCATTGGCTCGACACCGCCCCCGCAGGCACGTCGTATTCGCGACCTGGTGATTGGCTCGCAGGAGATTCACGACCACGTCGTGCACTTCTACCATCTTCACGGTCTGGACTGGATTGATGTCACGAAGGCTCTCGAGGCAGATCCGAAGAAGACCGTTGAGTTCGCGCAGTCGATCGGCTCGACGTGGAAGGGCAACAACGAAGAAACCTTCGCCCGGGTCAAGGAGACCGTGCAGGGCATTGTGGACTCCGGCCAGCTGTCCATCTTCACCGGCGGCTACTGGGGACATGAGGACTACCGCTTGCCGCCTGAGGCCAACCTGATGGCAGTGTCGCACTACCTCGACGCCTTGGCTTTCCAGCGCTCTATCATCCGCATTAACACCGTCTTCGGCGGTAAGAATCCACACCCGAACTTCCTGGTCGGAGGCATGGCGTGCTCCATCGACCCGGAACGCTCTGAGACGGTCAACCAAGTCGGCATTGATCAGATCAAGTCCTGGATCGACGAGATTGTGGAGTTTGTCAATGACTGCTTCTACCCAGATGCAGTCGCCATCATGAGCGTTTACAAGGACTACTTCGACATCGGTCGCTCCTCCGACAGCTTCCTGGCGGTAGGCATGGCCGGCGCCACTTACTCCGGCGACCCGGCTAAGTCCCGTGTCCAGACCGTGCATCCAGACATCAAGCCCGGTGTCATTCTCGACGGTGACTACACCAAGCTCCACCCATTCCAGCCGGAAAAGATCGAGGAATTCATCAACTCCGCCTGGTATACGCAGGAAGCCGGCGATGATGTCGGCCTCAAGCCGTATGACGGCGAAACAACTGTGAACTACACCGGCCCGAAGCCGCCGTACGAGTGGTTGTCGGACAATGAAAAGTACACCTGGTCGAAGGCGCCGCGTTACGACGGTCGCGCTGTTCAAGTTGGCCCGGTTGCTCGTGTGCTGTTGGCATACCTGCAGAAGGAGCCGGAGACAATGCGCCTGGTCGACGAGGTCATGGATAAGCTCGACCTGCGCATTGAGCAGATGAACTCCACTGCGGGACGCACCTACGCACGTGCTGTGGAGTCTGTGACCACCGCCAATTACTTGGCAGATCACATTTTCCCGGAGTTCGTTGAGGCCCTGAAGAACGGCGACATCGATGTCTTCGACAACAGCCGTTGGGAGCCGACCACGTGGCCGGAAAAGTGCCAGGGTGTGGGCTTCCTCGAGGTCGCTCGTGGCATGCTCAGCCACTGGGTCAAAATTGAAAATGGCAAGGTGACCAACTACCAAGCCGTGGTTCCCACCACGTGGCTGGCCGGTGGCCGTGACTCGAAGGGGCAGCTTGGCCCATACGAGCACGCGCTGGCTGGCGATGGCACACATCCGCTGGTTGATCCCGAGCAGCCGCTTGAACCACTTCGCACGATTCATTCCTTCGATCCATGTATGGCCTGCGCAGTCCACATTTTGGATCCGGCTGGTCAGGAAATGTTTAAGGTGACGACGGCATGACACCCCCAGTGAGTGAAAATCCGGAACTGCGACTAAAAGATTCCAAGGGCAACCCCCTGGTTATTGCGGTTATTGACGCACACACCAGCCACTGGTTGTCGCCATCCGAGGTCATTCAGGCCGCAGCAATTGTCCCGGACGACTCCCGCGATCCTGTCGACCTTGCGCTAAAGGTCAGCTTGCGTCGTCGTCGTGACGATCTTTTCCACCTCGACGGCACGCCACTGATGAAACTGACCCCGGATTCCTACGACCCGGCGACGCCTGACCGCCGTTACTCCATTGCCAAGGTGCACGGCCTCAACATTGCGGATCAAACGGTCGATGTCGCCATCATGCGCGGTGAATTGAATGCGGTCGTTGAGGCATCCACGATGTCCCGTGAGGAAGGCGTTCTACTTCGTCGTAACGCGAACATGCATCATGGTCGCGGGCACCGCAGCATGGGCGTCGCGCTTGCGCCCATTGACAAAGACGGAAATATCATCGGAGAGTTCATCTTCGAAGGATTCGTGGCAATGGGGCTGCGGAAACTCGACGAGGCCATTGCGGAGAACAAGAAGGGCTCCGGTTCGTGGGTCGAGGTTCACCTGTGGGGATGGGCGCTGCGCGTTCAACATTGGTTGAACCTGGCGCTGATGTTGGTGATGACCTTTACTGGCTGGTACATCATGCAGCCCTATTTGACTGAGCGCACCTATGACGGCTCGGCCGCGGGATTCGCGATGGGATATGTCCGTTTCGCGCACTTCTTAGCCGGATTCCTATGGATCGCGGTGGGGCTATGGCGTGTCATTCTGCTGTTTGTTACCCACGACCGACAAACACGATGGCGTGCGCTATGGCCGATTTATAACAAGCAGGATGTTAAAGACCTCTGGCACACGATGCAGTACTACCTCTTCCTGCGCAAGGAAGGGCCGTTCTACTTCGCACACAATCCGCTGCAGCAGCTGGCGTACACCGGCATTTACGCGATGTGTTTCATCCAGATGCTCACAGGTTTGTCGCTATACGCGATGATGGACCAGTCCAACTGGTTCTTCCAGCTGTTGGCTATGCCCACGCACTGGATTGGCATCGGCTACTTCCGCCTGATTCACACAATCATCATGTACCTGATTTGGCTCTTCGCCATCATTCACGTCTACCTGGTTATCCGCTCTGATGCGGTACACAACCACGGTGGTCTGTCCTCGATGATTGGTGGCTCTGTCTGGCTACCGCGCGGCACGCAACCGGTTGACTCTCCACGCATTGGATAGGAGATCATTGGGTAACGATAAGGTGTCCGACGCAGTCACCGGTGCTGATGCTGGCACTCCGTTGGTGACGGTTCTTGGCATCGGCAACCCCGTCATGGGCGACGACGGCATTGGTCTCGAGCTGCTGAGGCGCCTTGCCCCAGAACTGGAATCTGCAGGCATGGGGCAGACAACGCAGGCCGGGGATTCTGCGCATCTGGTCTGGTCGCCCTCCAACCTCGATGATCCTGCGAACCTCGCCGGGCGAGGGGACGAATGGACGGGTGCGGTTGCCTACATCGATGGTGGCACCTGCGGTATGGAGTTGCTGCCCATCGTGCAGGAGGCCAAGAACCTATTGTTGCTCGACGCTCTCGCTGGTCCGGGGGATCCCGGTACCGTCGTCAAGCTCGTCGGTGACCAGATCCCTAGACTATTGGCGGCAAAGCTGTCCGCGCATCAGGTCGGCTTGCTGGATTTGCTCACCGCGGCGCGACTGCTGGGGCAGGAGCCTGAGCGCGTCGGTGTGGTGGGAGTGGTCTACGAGTCTGCCGACATGGTGGTGGGGCTCAGCAACACGGCACTTGGCGGCATTGAGGAGGCGACTGAGGTTGCGCGCGAGCTCATCGACAGCTGGCTTGCCGACGAGCGCGCCAGTGACGTCTAACCCTCGCCCTCAGCGCTGACCTCAATACTGGAGATTTCAAACTCGCGGCCGTGCCGCAAATCCGCAGTTGGGGTGCCGCAGACAGGGCAGGTTAGAGCATAGAATTCATCAATTTCATGCTCAGCCTCGCAGGTGGGGCAGTAGACCGTCGAGACAATGAGCTCGGCATCTAACTCGGCGCCCTCACACTGCGTCGCGGCACTGGCCACAGGCCATGCGGCGATGAGGGAATCGTAGACGACCCCGGAGCGGTCGCCCACACGCATTGACACCTTTGTCACGGTACGTCCCGGGCAGACCTCGGCAATCTTTTCCACCACGCTGGTCAACAATCCAAGCTCATGCACAGATACCATTATGGCGAAGTACTCAGCGCGAAGGAGGCGCAGGCGGACCATGTCATCCAAATCCGTTCCGGTTACCCAGCACATCCAGCTCGATGAGCTTGTTGACCCATTCGAGGCACGACTGGATGTCTATCGCGATGACAACGGCGCCATCACACAGGTGTCCTTCGACCTTTCAGGGCTGCCGCGTATCGACGGGATGCTCGTGGGCAAGCAGGCATTAGATGTGCCAGATATCACCAAGCGGCTGTGTGGCCTGTGCCCGGTTGTGCATCATCTTGCAGGTGTACGGGCGGTGGAGGACCTCTACGGGATTTCCGATATTCCCCGCACCGCACAGTTGATTCGAGAGCTGCTGGCGGCCGGGTCGACCTTGGATAATCTAGCGACCAAGTTTGTGGCCGCCGACCGCGAGGGGGCGCGGGCAATGAAGCGTGCGGGAAAAGCTCTGATGTGTGCAGCGGGGGCACCGTCGCATTTCCCAGATGTCGCCGTCCCTGGCGGTGTGCGCGCGGCAGTGGATACGACGTTAGTTACTGAGGCAGAAAGTGCTCTGGAGGCGCTGGCTGAGATGGCGGTAATCAAGGAAGTGGCGCCTCTTGTCGCCCCTGATGCTCCTGATGCTTGGACGGATACTTTTGACGGTCTCGACGTCGCAGTCGTCGATGCTGACGGTGAGCTGGCTCCGCTGGGAAATTACCTGGCAGTCGCGCGGCACGACACCGATACCGCAGCGCAGATTTTCCCGGCTGCTGATTGGCCTACACGTGTTCGGGAATCCCGTCCGGGCGATGCCGCTCCCAGACCGGTGTTTGATGCCTCGAAGGAGCTGGGCAAGGATGGCTGTGAAGGTCAGCGGGCAGATTTCTACCGGGTGGGGCCGGTCTCCAGGCAGGTTGTCGTCGATAAGCGTGGAATCAGCCCACGCGACGCCCAACGCCAGCTTCTCGCCGACACCGTGGCCTGGGCGAAGCGGGTGCTTGCCGACGGGGAGCTGCTCGGCGACCATGTGTGCAATCCGAATGCTGCGACGGCGATTGAGAATGCTGACTTTGAAGAACCTCGCAGCGGTGTCGGGATGATTGACGGGCCACGTGGGCTGTTAGTGCATCGTTATACGGCAGGAGCTGACGGCATCATTACGGATTGTCAGATTATGACACCGACTGCGCAGAATGAACCCTGGCTGACGCGTATGCTAACCGAGCAGCTGTGCGGTGGCGGGGAGACTGCGGGGGTCGAGAAGTCGATTTGGGCCGCTGATCCGTGCCTACCGTGTAGTTCGGCACCTGCGGGAGTGATGACATTCACGATGCAGGAACATGCCGGTGCACCTGCGGACAATATAACAACGGATAGCCCTGGTTCGGCGGACGCCCGACTGTAGTGGAGAGGACGAAGTAACACGATGTGTCTTGGAATTCCTGCCCGGGTTTTGGCAATCGCCGATGGTCCATTGCCGATGGCGACGGTGGATATGGCGGGGCAGAAGCGGCAATGCTCGGCAATGTACGTGCCTGAGCTGGTGGCAGGTGATTGGGTGTTCGTCCAGAACGGGTTCATCATGAACGTGCTGGACGAACAGGAGGCCAAGGAGGCCTTGGCCGCAATTGAGGAATATAACCTCATCGAACATGTCGCTGAGGTCTCCCCGAAGGGACGGGCCTAGTTCACGCAGGTCACGCCGGCGGCGTCGATAGCGGGGCGATCTTCCTGCGGAATTGCCCCGCCTTCCTGGCCGATGACATCGCCATTGGAACCATCTTCGACTTCAGGCGCGGGTTCGGCACCGTCGCCCGAATCAGCGGCCATTCCCTCTGATGTCAATCCCGGGCCTTCGTAGTCACCGGCAATTGTCACTGAGATGTGGTGTGGATCGAGGTATGGATCGTGGACAATCGGTACGCCACCGAGTGCTTCAGAGATGGCCTGCGCTGCCGGATCCTCTGGGTCAGCCGCATTGATCTGGCTGGAGGCAACGCCGGCGAACTCAGCGTTGCCGACCTCTCCCTGGGTGTAGCCCTTTTCCGTTAAGAAGCCTGAGACACCGCTGGCCAAACCTTCAATGCCTGTGGCGTTGTAAACGCTGACTGTAGTTTCAGCCGCGTTGGGGTCAGCCTTCTTTTCGTCTTCTTCCTTCGCCGGAGCTTTTTCTTCCTTGGTGCCCAGCAGGGTCTCGAAGTACTTGTGAACCTGGCCCTTATCGATTGTGACCACCGACTCGCCATAGTCACCGACACCGTCAATCGAGGTCACCGGGATAGTTTCAAACTTCACGTTGCCACCACTGAGGCCCTGCATCTGGGTGGCAAATCCGGTGACATCCCAGTTGTCGTCGAGCACCACCGAGCGCTGGACGGCGTTGCCCAGTTCAGACAGCTTCGCGGGATTAGACAGCGTGCCAGCGCCGAGCAGCTTATTGGTGAACGAGGCCATGAAGACCTGCTGGCGAGTAATTCGGTCGAGGTCACCGCGGGGCAGGCCGTGGCGCTGGCGGACGAATGAGAGCGCGTCGGCACCCTTCAACGTCTGTGAGCCCGCTGGGAAATCTGCACCCGAGAACTCGTCGTAGACAGCCTCATTCAGACATACATCGACACCGCCGATGGCGTCGGTGAGCAGGACGAAGCCGAGCAGGCCAACTTCTGCGTAGTGGTCAACGGTGATACCGCTGAGGTCGCTAATGGTTTCAATCAGAGCTCTGCGCCCGGCCTCAGTCGAGCGACGCTCAATATCTTCCGGCGAGGCCCCGCTTCCTGCGAGTTCCTCTTCCACCATTTGCTTTGTGTTGCCGTAGACACCATTAATCTTTGTGTTGCCTAGACGATTGGTGTGGACATAGGTATCGCGCGGAATGGAAATTGCCGTCGCTGAAGAACCATCGGCAGGAACACGAATCACAATAATCGTGTCTGTATTCGTGGCTTCTTCGTCGCCGGCACGCAGAAGCTCAACTTCTTCCGGAGTCAGCGGGTTGCCCTGGGCATCGGTGCGGGAGTCGGAGCCGACGAGCAGAATATCGGTTGCACCGTCCTTCTCACTGCCTAGACCGAAGTCGCCACCCGAACCCAAGTTGTCGGTGGTCCTACCAAGTGTCCACCAGCCAACTGCGGAAATAACCAGGATAATGGCTGAGAGCAGCACAAGCGCATTGCGCAGCATCGGCGGCCAAGCTTGGGCTGTACTCTCTGCAGAGGACGGTGGCGCTTGAATATCGCGTGCGTGACGCGCGCGTGGCGTGTGGCTGCTCAAACCGGGGCTCCTCTTAAACCGTTTTTCGAAAATATAATTTGTGCTGCATGTCTGCGTGGGCATTCCACACATCGTGGAGGGCAGTAAGCGGCTGCGGAAACTACATAAACCTTAACCGTCCAACCGTGTGCGGTTGCACCTCAACACAGTGTCAATCCGTATCCGGTTACACCTCAACACAGTGTCAATCGTATCTACGATAGTGATAAAGAAGAATATGTCCGAAATTTCAGTCTCGCATTTCGCCACTCCTGGACCAACCCACAGCAACTCGCGGCGTCCCATTGTCGCCATAACTGGTGCGGCGGGACAGCTGGGTACTGCGCTTCAGTGTGATCCTTTTGCCGCCGATGTTGAGGTGCGCGCTCTCACTCGGGCACAGTTGGATATCACTGATTCGGCTGCTGTGGAGGCAACGCCTCTGCTTGACGACGTCGACATCATCATTAACGCGGCAGCGGCGACCGATGTCGATGGCGCAGAATCCGATCCCGGTTCGGCGCACCTTATCAATGCACTTGGACCGAAGTACTTGGCGGCTCGGGCGAAAAAGGAAGACGCGTATCTCATTCACATCTCCACCGACTATGTCTTTGGTGATGTAGCAATCGATGAGATGACGGGGCAGCGTCGAGCGCTGCGAGTTGATGATTTCACCGCGCCTCGGACTATGTACGGACGTACCAAGTTAGTGGGGGAGAGTAATGTGCATGATTCGGGTGCGCGTTTCGCTATTTTGCGCACGGCGTGGGTCTGGTCGGGGCCCACACAGCCGGAGGCCAAGGACTTCGTTTCCACGATGATTCGTCTGGCAGAGACGGCGACTGACGACCAGGGCAACCCGGCAATTATTAAGGTCGTTGACGATCAGCACGGTAACCCCACCTTTGTTGGTGATCTCGCCGGGGCTATCTGGGAGTTGTCCGAACGTGTGTTGTCTGAACCGAGCAGCGCACCGACCGGCACCTTCCATGTCACGGGCAGCGGTGAGGCGACATGGTTCGAGGTGGCTCGCGAAGTGTTTCGGCTCACCGGTCACGATCCGCAGCGTGTGGTGGCGTGTACCAGCAGTGAGTTCCCACGTCCGGCCCCACGTCCGGCCTGGTCCGTGTTGGATGGTTCGGCATGGAGTGAGGTAGGTCTACATGCACTTCCGGAGTGGCAGGACACTTTGCGAGCAGTCCTGACCTAGGGTCTAGGTTTGTGATTGAAACCTCGAATTCCCCGCAACCCTCGCAGCTTCCGCTCGGTGTGGTCACCGTGACCTTTTCGCCCGGTGAGCACCTGAGCAAGCTGGTGGATTCGCTGGGCCCCGCCGCCAGTGCCTCCACGCGTCTGATTATGGCCGACAACGGCTCGACGGATGGTTCCGTGGAGAAGGAAGAAGCTCGGGCCAAGGAGACCGGAGCGGATGTTCAGCTTCTGCGCACCGGCGGCAACATTGGCTATGGCGCGGCCGCCAACCGTGGCATTGCGGAGCTGGGGCGGGCTCGCCGTGCTGGTGAAATCAATCCTGATTACGTCATGCTGGTCAACCCTGACGTGGTGTTTGCCCCTGGCGCAATCGATGTTCTGTTGGAATGCGCGCAGCGCAATCCCAAAGCTGGAGCGATTGGTCCGCTGATTCGCGAGGCGGATGGCAGCGTGTACCCGTCGGCACGCGCGGTTCCTAAACTTGTCAGCGGTATCGGACACGCGCTGCTTGCCGATATCTGGCCTACTAACCCTTTCTCACGTCACTACCGGGATGACACGGATATGGATCGTGAGCGATCGGCGGGATGGTTGTCGGGCGCATGCCTGCTGCTGCGGTGGGATGCGTTCGACCAGATTGATGGCTTTGATACCCGCTACTTCATGTACATGGAGGACGTGGATTTGGGTGACCGACTGGGCAAGGCCGGTTGGAGCAATGTTTTCTGTCCCCGTGCAGAGATACGTCACGCGCAGGGACATTCTGCCAGTAAGCACCCGGAAATTACCGTAAAGGCCCATCACGAGTCGGCATACCGTTTTATGTCAGATCGCCTGCCGGGGCCGGCGCTGGCACCTGTGCGACTGGCATTGCGTTTGGGGCTGTTCCTGCGTGGCAAAGTCATAATCGCGGTCAAAAAGCGTAGGAATTAATTAACTGTTGGAATGATCCATCGAAGAAAGTTACCGATTTCATGACTACCGAAGTTCGTCCGAGTGCTGGGCATGGCTCCGCCTTCCAGCCGGGAGCGGATGCTGCACAGCAGGCGGGAGCCACGTTGGCTGAACAGACTGACGCTGTCATTCTGGTTGGCGGGCAAGGTACGCGTTTGCGTCCCCTTACCGTGAATACGCCGAAGCCGATGCTGCCCACGGCAGGGCATCCATTCCTGGAGCATCTGCTTGGCCGCATTCGTGCAGCAGGTATGAAGCACGTGGTATTGGGCACCTCCTACCGAGCTGAAGTATTTGAAGAACACTTCGGCGACGGTTCGGATTTGGGTCTCGAAATTGAATACGTCTTTGAGGCTGAGCCGCTGGGTACCGGTGGCGGTATCCGAAACGTCCTAGACAAGCTGCGCTATGACACCGCAATGATTTTCAATGGCGATGTCCTCGGCGGTACCGACTTGCGCGCGGTGTTGGGCACCCACGCGGAGAAGGATGCGGACGTCACGATGCACCTCGTCCGTGTGCCGGATCCACGCGCGTTCGGCTGTGTTCCGACCGATGAGGATGGGCGCGTCCTGGAGTTCCTGGAGAAGACCCAGGATCCGCCGACCGATCAGATTAATGCCGGTATCTACGTGTTCCGCCGCGAGATTATCGAGTCGATTCCGGCTGGTCGCCCCATCAGCGTTGAGCGTGAAATCTTCCCAGCGCTGCTTGACCGCGGTATGAACGTCTACGGTCACGTTGATTACGCCTACTGGCGTGACATGGGGACTCCGGGTGACTTCGTCCGCGGCTCCTCCGATTTGGTCCGCGGTATCGCGCCGTCACCACTTCTAGAGGGTAAGCACGGCGAAGCGCTTGTCGACGAATCTGCGTCGGTCGGTGGCGGTGCTCTTCTCTACGGTGGCTCTGTTGTCGGCCGTGGGGCGGAGATTGGTGCGGGAGCTCGGATTGATCAATCGGTGATCTTCGACGGCGCACGCATCGGTGCCGGTGCTGTGATCGAGCGCTCTGTGATTGCCGATGGTGCCGATATTGGCCCGCGAACGGTCATCAGTGATGCCATTATCGGCGAGGGTGCCGTCGTTGGTGCGCGCTGTGAATTGATCAACGGTATCCGTGTGTGGCCGGGCGTCCAGATTCCAGATCACGGAGTACGTTTTTCGACGGATGTCTAGTCTGCAGCCTTCGGCGTGTCAGATTTTTGTCGGCAATATCTGATTAGAGTTGCCGAAGTGTCGCCAAAGGTGCTGGTGAGAGGCATGTGGCGAATGTGATTGAGTTCAGGTGGCAGGTTTAGAGTTCGGGGGCCATCCTTCAACCTGAACTTAATCCCCAACGCGGGGGGAGGGGCTTCAGGGGCAATGAAAAGTATTGGGGCAAATTCTCTATTCGGCTTGACCGATGGTGGGTTACACGTGTGTAATCACAAATGTGTGTTTCGCACACTAAGCCCAATTTAAAGACCCGCAGCAACAATCATCAGGAGGCCCTCGGCATGGAAAAGTCCAGCATGTTTGATGGCGGCTCTGCTGTGGATAGTGAGACGAATGCGGGTGACATCGCTGTGAATGATAGCTCCTCTGAAAACCAGCCTCGGCCGTTGACAGAGTGGGCAGATGACCTTTCGGGGTTGTTTGAAGCCGTCGATCAGGACTGGCAGGAGCAAGCTCTGTGTGCCCAGACCGATCCAGAAGCTTTCTTCCCTGAGAAGGGTGGATCCACTCGCGAAGCAAAGCGTATTTGTCGTGCTTGTGGTGTGCGAGATGAATGCCTGGAGTTTGCTCTCGAGCATGATGAGCGCTTCGGTATTTGGGGTGGCCTCTCTGAGCGTGAGCGCCGCCGTTTGAAGCGGCAGATTGGCTAGGGCAGCCGGGTCTGCATTTTATCCCTCGCTCGACCTCGCAGTTTCCCCTTGGGTAATACCCTGGGGGATTTTTCGGTGAACGAGTTTTTCCTGCTCTCTAGGGTTAATAGACGAAAATATGTCCGCTCAGCATGTCGCTGGGTGGGCCCTTTTGCCGCTTAGCCCTCAATCCGAGTTACTGACTGCGTTTATGACAAAAATCGCCCGAAAAATGGCCTGAAAGTGTCATAAACTCACACAGTTTCACATTTGCAGCCCGTATTCACGCGTGCAGCCGGTAATTTATGGGGCCTGACCAGTTACTATCTTGAGAATCACAGACACTTTTTGTCTATATACCCGGTTTCTAGGGAGCTCCTTAGGAGAAAGCTTTCTACAGGAAGTTCTCGTTGAAACTAGGGTCCACCTCAACCGGATCAATGCCCAGATATACCGCCACGAGGCGGGTCAGTACATATTGCAGCATCTGGTCCAGTTCCACTCGACCCGACACACGGCGCTCAATGGGGCGGCGGAACACTACTACGCAGGGGCGGGTGGGGTTGCCTACGCGGTCAATGCCAGCAGGGATAAGCCGTCCCAGTGGGACAGGTCCGTCAGCGACAACCTCTTCCGGGAAGTACATGTCCGGGCGCAACTGCATGCGAGGAATCGTATCGATGGCGATGTCCAGGTGCGACAGTTGTCGGGACCAGCGCTGATCCAATGGGGCATAGGCGTCAATAACCGCCTGGTCAAAAGCTTCTGAACGGCTCTTCCAACGAGGTACTTCCGGCGGCAACAGAGGTCCCCGAGGTCCGCGACCGCGTCGCAGTGAGCGTCGCAACGAGCGCGGAGTATAAGCCGATGAATTCATATTTGTTGAGCATAATCGGTCGGCCTGTCAACGTGGGTGAGGTCAACTTTCGGCCATGTCGCGGGTTTGCTGGGTAAGGCTGGGGTGCCCCAGGGGAGCGTCGGAAAGCGAAAAACGCCCGGAGTGGGAGAAAAACTATCGAAACTTAAAGTTAGGGTCTAGACTTTGATGCCGTGAGTGTTTTTAGACGTTGTTGCCGGCCCGGCTGTGGCAAACCTGCCGTAGCTACGTTGACGTATGCCTACGCGGAGTCGACGGCTGTGGTGGGTCCGCTCGCCGCCGCGTCCGAACCGCATAGCTGGGATCTCTGTGAGAAGCACGCGCGTTCCATCACCGCACCGCTGGGTTGGGAGCTCGTGCGTTACGACGTGCCGACGCCCGCCCAGGACGATGATGATTTGACCGCATTGGCGGAAGCCGTCCGTGAAGCTGGCCGCAACGCGACTGGCCTGGTGCTGCGGGATGAGGTCGACAACCGTTCTCAGACCTACAAGATTGATTCCAGCCGTCACCCGTCGACGCGGAAATCCGCGCGCGGTCACCTGCATGTAGTTCGCGATCCGGAGGATTCGGACGACTAACGGGTCGGGCGCCGTGCCCCAGCTCATGCCATCTTGCCGCGGCATTTCTTTGTGAGAGCCTCTCTGGGGCTAGTATCATTTTTCACAAAACTGATACTTACCCAGAGAGGTTTTTCGTGGGCACTTACAATCGTTCCGATTTGGATGCCGTCATCAAGGCCTATGACGTGCGCGGTGTTGTCGGTGAGGGCATCGACGCGGACCTCGTCGGAGCCATCGGCGCCGCCTTTGGGCACATCATGCGTTCAGAGGGCGCAACGCGTGTCGTAGTTGGCCACGATATGCGTGAGTCCTCGCCGGAGTTGGCGGCTAGTTTCGCCGATGGCGCGGCAGCGCAGGGGCTCAATGTCACCCTGCTCGGCCTGACCTCTACGGACGAGCTGTATTTCGCCTCCGGAGTAAGGGAATGCCCGGGCGCGATGTTCACTGCCAGCCACAACCCAGCTGAATACAACGGCATCAAGATGTGCCGTTCGCTGGCCCGCCCAATCGGGCAGGAGACAGGGCTTGCTCAGATTAAGGACCTGCTTGTCGACGGAATTCCGGAGTACACCGGCACTCCGGGCGAAATTGATCGTGAAGATGTTCTGCAGGATTACGCGGCGTTCCTCCATGGGCTGGTCGACATTCGCTCCGGCCGTCGCCTGAAGGTTGCAGTCGATGCCGGTAACGGTATGGGGGGACTGACAGTTCCGGCAGTGCTCGGAGAAGACATGGATGTTGCTGATCTCTACTTTGAGCTCGACGGCAACTTCCCGAATCACGAGGCCAATCCATTGGAGCCCGCCAACCTCGTTGACCTACAGAAGTTTACGGTGGAGCAGGGCGCAGACATCGGTATTGCCTTCGATGGCGACGCTGACCGCTGCTTCGTCGTCGACGAGAAGGGCAACCCGGTCAGCCCATCGGCCATCTGTGCGTTGGTGACCACCCGCTACCTGGAGCAGAACCCGGGTGCGGCTATCATCCATAACCTGATCACATCGCACGTCGTGCCGGAGATGATTGTGGAAAACGGCGGAA
Organism: Corynebacterium sp. LK26; assembly: GCF_014335085.1. Classification (NCBI taxonomy): domain Bacteria; kingdom Bacillati; phylum Actinomycetota; class Actinomycetes; order Mycobacteriales; family Corynebacteriaceae; genus Corynebacterium; species Corynebacterium sp. LK26. The sequence continues at coordinate 97,907 of NZ_PDHB01000002.1, read as the reverse complement.
CCCCGGTTCGTACCCGTGTTGGGCACTCCTTTATTAAGGCGCAAATGGCCGAGCACAGTGCTGTTTTTGGTGGCGAGCATTCAGCGCACTACTACTTCAAGGAATTCTTCAACGCAGACTCCGGCATGCTGGCTGCCATGCATGTCCTGGCCGCACTGGCCGAGCAGGATAAGCCGCTGAGTGAATTCATGGCCGAGTACAACCGCTACGAGGCCTCCGGTGAGATTAATTCCCGCCTGGGCAGCGCAGAGGAGCAGCAGGCCAAGCAGAAGGAAATCGAGGCCGCGTTTGCCGATCGCACGGAGTCCTCGGACTGGATGGATGGCCTGACCATTGAGCTGGCGGACTCCAAGGCGTGGTTCAACGTTCGGGCCTCCAATACGGAGCCGCTGCTGCGTCTGAACGTCGAGGCTCCGACGCGTGCTGAGGTCGACGCTCTTGTCGACGAAGTTCTCGGCATCATCCGCGGTTAATCAACCCCACGCGCCCGTTTTCAGGCATGCTTGGGAGTATGACCTCGTCATTCGACTCCTCCCATAACCCGCGCCAAGAGGCCCTGTTCTACCGTATGGCCACTGCCGGTGCAGGTCTCAGAGCTGCTGCCTCCGCGACTCGCGGGGGAGCGTTTGCTCAACTTCCACTGCCACGCAGTGCGGTCATCCTCGTGGGAAATCGTCGGGCGCAGCTCGCCGCCGAATCCGTGCGCGCGCTTGCCGACGACATCCGCTGCCCGGTGGTAATTGCGCATCAGTTGCCTAGTTATGTCGGTGCCCTCGACTTGGTCATAGTCTGTGACGACAACCCCGGCAGCCCACTGGGGGCAGCTCTGGCTGAAGCTGATAGGCGAGGTGCTGCCACGGTCGTGGTGGATCCCGGTGAAGGGCCACTGCGTGCCGCCGGTAGCCCCGATACGGTTGTGGTTCCGCGCCCGGCGATGGCGGAGTCCGCGTCCTTTACCGCCTATGTCGGTGCCATCTCCAGCGCGCTCACCGAATGTGGTGCCACCGCCCTGGCTCCGGCCGGGGTAGTGGAGGAAGTCGCTGATGCGGTGGACGCCGATATTGCTGCCTGTGCTCCGCAGCGAGATGAAATAGTTAACCCCGCGCGGCAGGTAGCGCAGTGGGTGGCAGGCCGCAGAATGCTTGCAGTGTCGACGACCTCGGCGCTGGCACCGGTAGCGGAACTGGCATCGTTACAGATGCTTGAGGCAGGCGTGGTCTCGGCAGCGTCGTCGATAAGCGAATTGTCTCTTAGCGTGGGCGCGTTGCTCGCTGCAGAACCCCAGGAAAGCCGCGATATTTTCTATGACCCGTTTATTGATGGTGGGGATGAAGGGGCGACAGTGCTACCGTTGGGGGCGATTGTTTTAGCTGCGCCGAACAATGTGGGCCACTACCGGGACCACTACGGCGAGGTTGGATGGGCTCGTGTGGAGTGCCCTGCGCTCGATGCGGAGACTCATCATCCATTGGTTGAAGTATGTGTTGCTGCAGCCAGAGTTGGTGCGATTGCGGCGTTTTCTGCGTAATCGCCGGGTGTCACCGAAGGCTTTTGGGCCTTCGGTGAGATTGGCGTGCTCGCGCCAGAAGTGACTATTAGAGGAGTGATACGGGCATGGAGCTGTTGGACCCCGTGCTGCAGTCGTACCCCTGGGGGTCTCGTACACATTTGGCGAGAATCACCGGTGCGGACGCTCCCACATCGAAGCCCTGGGCGGAACTGTGGTTTGGTGCGCATGCACTGGCATCGGCCACGGTGGCCGGCACGCCGCTGGATGAGCTCATTGCGCAGGATCCGGCAGCTGCGCTCGGATATGCAATTGACACCGACAACGGCAGGCTGCCGTTCCTGTTGAAGCTGCTCGCAGCCGATGAGCCGTTATCGCTGCAGGCACACCCCACCTTGGCAGAAGCTCAGGAGGGATTTGCACGCGAAAATGCGGAGGGCATTCCGGCCACTGCACATTTCCGAAATTACCGGGACAACAACCACAAGCCGGAACTTATTGTCGCCCTGACTACCTTCGACGCGTTGGCCGGATTCCGCCCGGTGGAGCGCACGAAGGAGTTGCTCGCGACGCTGGCGGTACCGGAGCTCGACCATTACATGGGACTGCTCGATGCCGCCGATGACGAGAGTGCTCTGCGGGCATTGTTTACAACGTGGTTGACGTTGCCCCAGGATGTCCTCGATGAGCTGGTCGAGGCCGTGGCTGCCAAGTGCGCGGATTACAGTGGCGATGACGAGGAGTTCTCGCGAGTAGCCGAGACCACTTGCGAACTGGCTCGAAAGTATCCGGGGGACCCGGGAGTCCTGGGGTCGATGCTGCTTAATCGCCTTCGCTTACAGCCGGGCGAAGCCATCTACCTTGGTGCTGGACAGCTGCATGCTTACCTCAATGGCATGGGCGTGGAAATCATGGCCAACTCCGACAACGTGCTGCGCGGAGGGCTGACCTCTAAGCACGTCGATGTCGTGGAGCTACTGCGCGTGCTCTCTTTCCGACCGCTGCCAGATCCGGTGCTGCAGTCGCGGCTGACCGATGATGGCTGGAATGACTATGACGCGCCGGTGCGCGAGTTTCGCCTTCGTTCGCGGGATCTGGAGCCGGGCGAACATGTTCTGCTCGACGAAGAATCCGCCACGGTTGTGTTGTCTACAGCGGGCACGGTGGCGTTGCGTCACGACGACTCCGTGGTTGAGGTTCCCAGCGGCCATGCGGCCTGGGTTCCGGCTGTCGACGCAGTCGATATTGAGCTGACTGCGCGCCAAGACGGGGCAACCGTCTTTGTCGCGACCGTCCCGCGGGTGGGTTAGTCCTCGTCGTTATCGAAGAGATTTCCCAGGAATCCGGAGTCCTTCGGCTTTTCCGGGATTGGGGAAATCTTGCTATTGCTAGCCCCATTGCCGCCAGTGGTGTCCTTCTCCGTCGAAGGGGTCTGGTCCTTCGGAGGTGTCGGCTCCTTCGGGGATGTCGGCTCCTTCGAAGGAGTCTTCTGAGGAGTCTCGGACGGAGTTGTGGTTTGCGTACCCGACTGGGACTGCGCCTGCGATGAAGGCGGCTTCGGCTCAGCTGCTGCACCACCATCGCCTTCCGGAAGACTGTCGTTCGGCTTTTCCGAGTTATCTTCCGGTAGCAGTGGCACCGGCTTGCTGGGCGTCGGCGAAGATATGTCGTCCGAGGTGGGCTCTGTGGTCTCCGTGGTCGTCGGAGGTGTCGATGTCGTCGACGTCGGAGTTGTCGCACTTGAGCTTGTGGAAGTCGGGGGGATGTACGCCTGCGGTGGCAGGTACGGATCCTCAACGATCTCGGTGCTCGATGACGTGGTCGGACGAGATACTAGACTGTCGTTCGTCTCAGTCAGCGAGGAATCTGAATTCGGTTCAGTGGTCTGCTGCAGCTCGGCATCACTAGGAACTGGAGGCAGTGGAGCAGAGGTCTCCATTTCCGACTGAGAGCCGGCGTTTTCCGGATTTGCCCCCTTGGCGGCATTGCTATCGGAGCAGCCTACGAGCGAAGCGCTCAGGGGAAGGGCTGCAAGCAGAAGAGCTCCAAAAGCCTTCTTCACCATGGTAGGTACTCCTTTCGTGTCATGCGTGAGGTCGCCCTGTAACGAAAAAGATAACAGTTGCATTACGAGGTCTGGGAACTAACTTAACATGCCCGTTATCTTCTCTCTAGGGTGAAAATTGTGTTGAAGGGATTAAATATGTCTCTCGAACTGTAAAAGTGACGAAAAGTCGGGTAGAACTTCGGTAAGGCCACATGCGGTTTTCCGGCTAGCGGTACGTGCAGGCGACAGCTTTTAGGTCGGCGGCCAGATTACCGTGGGCTCGTCGAAAAGCGCTCTTTGGAAAGCGCTCGTCGATAGACGAAAACTGGCTATTGGTTCGAAGCGCGAAAGGAGCGTGGCCACCTATCATGTCCATCTGGGATACTGAGATTTTTGGTAGCGATTCGGTCATTGAACTCTTCGATGAGGTTCAGGATCTCGACTCACAGGATCGTGTTGGTGCATTGATTGATGCTGGCCGCATTGGGGTGGATTCCGAAAATAGCGATGAGAAAGCATGCGCACTCGCGGCGGCTGTGATCATTGCAATTTGGAATGGTGCGCCATTTAGCAGCGGTGACATTGTGGAGGACTACAGCTTCATCCGGGAGGGAATCTCCGAGGCGCACGGCAGCGAGGAAGATGCGTTGGCTATCGCATCCGAGGTGTTCGATAGTCTTCTGGGGGAACTCAGTGAGTCTGACCAGGCGGCGCTGGAAAACTGCGTCGAAGCGGTAGAGTAACTCTCGCGTCCCCAGTAGTAATTCTTTAAGAAGAATCTCACGTCAAAGAATCTAGAGAAAGCGTTACATGTCCTCGAAGAACATTGATTTCAAGGTTGCAGACCTCTCCCTGGCTGAGGCCGGTCGTCACCAGATTCGTCTGGCTGAGCACGAGATGCCAGGTCTAATGGCGCTGCGCGAAGAGTACGCGGAGCAGCAGCCACTGGCCGGTGCCCGTATTTCCGGCTCCATTCACATGACGGTTCAAACCGCAGTGCTCATCGAGACGTTGACGGCGCTGGGCGCACAGGTCCGCTGGGCCTCGTGCAACATCTTCTCCACCCAGGATGAGGCCGCTGCGGCAGTCGTCGTTGGGCGAAACGGCACTCCGGAGGACCCGCAGGGTGTTCCGGTTTTCGCTTGGAAGGGCGAGACACTGGAAGAGTACTGGTGGTGCCTCGACCGCATCTTCGACTGGGGCGATGAAGATGCCAACATGATTCTGGACGACGGCGGCGACGCCACCATGGCTGTCATTAAGGGCATGGAATTCGAGGATGCTGGCCTGGTGCCGCCTGCAGAAGAGTCGGATTCGGATGAGTTTATTGCCTTCAAGGACATGCTTCGCGCCAGCCTGGAGAAGGATGCCGGCCGTTGGCACCGAATTGCAGAGTCGGTCAAGGGTGTCACAGAGGAGACCACCACTGGTGTCCACCGCCTCTACCACTTCGCAGAGCAGGGAGTGCTGCCATTCCCGGCCATGAACGTCAACGATGCGGTCACCAAGTCCAAGTTCGATAACAAGTACGGCACCCGTCACAGCCTTCTGGACGGCATCAACCGCGGTACCGACATGCTGGTTGGGGGCAAGAACGTACTGGTCTGTGGCTACGGTGACGTGGGTAAGGGGTGCGCAGAGGCACTGGCTGGCCAGGGCGCTCGCGTTCAGGTCACCGAGGCCGACCCGATTAACGCATTGCAGGCTTTGATGGACGGTTTCGACGTTGTCGCTACTGAGAGCGTCATCGCAGATGTCGACATTGTTATCACCGCCACAGGCAACAAGGACGTCATTACTTTCGAGCACATGCAGCAGATGAAGAACCACGCGCTGCTGGGCAACATCGGGCACTTCGACAACGAGATTGACATGCACAGCCTGCACCATCGCGATGATGTCCGTCGTGTGGAGATCAAGCCGCAGGTCACCGAGTATATCTTCCCGCATGCAGACGGCGAAGAGCGCTCTCTGATCGTGCTTTCCGAGGGGCGTTTGCTCAACCTGGGCAATGCCACCGGACACCCGTCCTTCGTAATGTCGACCTCCTTCGCCGACCAGACGATCGCTCAGGTTGAGCTCTACTGCAACGGCGAAAAGTACGACAACTCTGTCCACCGTCTGCCGAAGATCCTGGATGAGAAGGTCGCTCGCATTCACGTCGAGGCACTCGGTGGCGAGCTCACCCGGCTGTCCAAGGAACAGGCCGAATACATCGGCGTTGATGTCGAGGGTCCGTATAAGCCAGAGCACTACCGCTACTAGTTCTAGCCAAGGCTAGGTCGTAGCCATGTGTGCGAGGAGAAAAATTTGATTATCGCAGTCGAAGGAATCGACGGTGCTGGCAAGAACACACTTGTCACAGCCGTTACCAATCAACTCCGAAGTCAAGGGCACTCCGTTTCATCGATGACCTTTCCGGCGTACCGGCAGACAATCTTCGCTGATTTCGCCGATCAAGCTTTGCACGGTCAGCTCGGCGACACTGCGGACTCCGCTTGGGCAATGGCACTCCTGTTCGCTCTGGACCGCAAAGAACGTCGTCAAGCGATTGTTGATGCAGCGCGCGAGAACGATGTTCTGATCATCGACCGCTACGTCGCGTCCAACGCGGCCTACTCCCTGGCTCGCACGCAGGATCCGGCGATTGTCGAGTGGATTGAGAAGACCGAATTCGGAGATTTCCAGCTTCCGCTTCCCGACGTTCAGGTCTGTCTGGCCACGTCGGTGGGAGTGGCAGCCGACCGCGCACGCAATCGGGAAGCCGCTGATGTGCAGCGAACTAGGGATACCTACGAAAAAGACGCGGGTTTGCAGGAGCGCACGCTGGCAGCGTACCAGAAGTTCGCGGGGGGCTCGTGGCAGTCACCATGGTTGATGCTTACGGGGGATGATGGGGCGGACCGTCTTGTGGAATGGATTAGTGCACGCCTGCGCTAGCCACCTCAACCGGAAACTACAGAACTAGATAGCTTTACGTTTAGAATATGACGCATGAGCTCAAAAATCCTGGTTGTTGATGATGATCCGGCCATCGCCGAAATGCTCACGATGGTGATGGAGCGCGAGGGCTTCGACACAGTAGTAGTCGACGATGGCCTCGAAGCTGTCAAGGCAGCAGAGCGGGAGAATCCAGATTTGATTCTGCTGGATCTCATGTTGCCGGGCATGGGTGGTGTCGATGTCTGTCGCACTGTGCGAGAGACATCGGCGGTGCCGATCATCATGTTGACTGCGAAGACCGACACGGTCGATGTGGTCCTCGGCCTGGAATCCGGTGCGGATGACTATGTCACGAAGCCCTTTAAGCCGAAGGAGCTCGTGGCGCGTGTGCGCGCTCGGCTGCGTCGTCAAGAGGACAGCCCGAGTGAGACCCTCGAGGTCGGCGACCTGACTATCGACGTGCCCGGTCACGCCGTGTTCCGCGATGGCAAGGAGATTTCTCTGACCCCGTTGGAGTTTGACCTATTGCACACTCTTGCATCCCGTCCGAAGCAGGTCTTTTCCCGTGATGAGTTGTTGGAAAAGGTCTGGGGATATCAGCACACCTCGGATACTCGGCTCGTCAACGTTCACGTTCAGCGGCTGCGCTCGAAGATTGAACTGGATCCGGAAAACCCCCAGATTGTGCTGACCGTCCGCGGTGTCGGGTACAAGACGGGTGACTAATCAAGGCCAGTCAGCTTTAGTGGGAGCCGATTCTTGCGTCGATTAATAACGAAGCTTCGAGACTTCACCAATAGGGGAGTGACCTGGGCGGTTACGCTCTGGCGCACGTCTATCCAAGCGCGCATTCTGACCTCTGTGGTGGTACTGAGCGCGATGGTGATTGCGGTACTCGGTTTCGCGCTGGCAACTATTGTTACCCAGCGGCTTATCGACGCAAAGGTTACCGCTGCCGACGAGGAAATTGACCGTGCTCGCGCGGTGGTGGAGCAGGCGATTGAGAACTCTTCGTCCAACGAGCTGCAAGCTCTGCTCAACGTGGGGCGCGATGCCCTTGTGAACCGTGCAGCCGGTTCCGGTGCTGCACCATTGACAAGTTATGAACCACTGCTCGTGGCGCCGGTGCCGCGAGGCACGGTGTTGGCTTCATCGCCGATTAAGGCTGATGTCCCAGAACGATTGCATGAAGTAGTCCGACAAGGGCAAATTGCGTATCAGGTACGCCAAGTCACTGATAACCGCGGCGATACGTACTCGGCGTTAATTATCGGTAGCCCCACTTCTACTTCGGTTGATGGGCTCGAGCTCTATCTGGTCACCTCTATGGCCGCAGAGGAATCGACTATTAAGTTGGTTCGTGGTCTGCTCGCCGGTGCGACAGTAATCATCATGGCGCTTCTCGGCGGTATTACTTGGTTCTTCTCCAATCAGGTGACGACACCAGTGCGTTCCGCCGCCCAGATTGCTCAGCGCTTTGCCGACGGTCACTTGCGCGAACGTATGGTCGTGCAGGGTGAAGATGACATGGCGCGACTGGCCATGAGCTTTAACAAGATGGCCGAATCGCTGTCGACGCAGATTAGACAGCTGGAGGAATACGGCAGTCTGCAGCGACAGTTCACCTCCGATGTTTCGCATGAGTTGAGGACACCTCTGACCACGGTGCGTATGGCCGCCGATCTTATTGCGGACGGCGCTGAGGACCTCGATCCGGCGACTCGCCGCGCAGCTGAGCTGATGAATGAGGAGCTTGAGCGTTTTGAGATGCTTCTCAATGACCTGCTTGAGATCTCACGCCACGATGCCGGCGTTGCTGACCTGTCTGCAGAAAAGGTCGATGTCCGTCGCTGTGTGGATGCTGCCTATCAGCAGGTAACAGTCGTGGCTAAGGAGACCGGTACGCCCATCCGCTTCCACCTGCCCGATGAACCGGTAATGGCAACAGTCGACTCGCGTCGTATCGAGCGCGTGCTACGCAATCTTATGGCCAATGCTGTTGACCACAGTGAGGGCAATCCGGTGGATGTCACAGTGCGGGCGAGCGATTCCGCGGTTTCGTTTACGGTCGTTGACCACGGTGTGGGGCTAAAGCCGGAGCAGCAGGAACTGGTGTTTAACCGTTTCTGGCGTGCTGACCCCTCGCGCGTCCGACGCACCGGCGGTACCGGACTTGGCCTGGCAATCGCGCGCGAGGACGCACAATTGCACGGTGGGGAACTGGAGGCATTTGGCGTGCCGACGGTCGGTAGCTGTTTCCGTCTGACTGTGCCGCTGGAGCCCGATGCGAGCTTCGGTGAGCATCCGCTCGGACTGGAAGTTCCCCCGCTGCCTGATCAGATTCCGCATCAGCAGGAAATTGGTGCACGGGAGTTGGAATCGGAATCGAATGCATCGCAAGTCAAGAGCCAGGATCAGGGTAAGGGGCAGCCGACTAGCGATAGCGAATCCCGACAGGCACGTGAGGAGGATAGTTAAATGACGGCGCAGCAACAGTCGAAGGCTCGTCGCGTCCTGCGTAAGACAGTGGCGCTTAGCTCGGTGATCATTTTGGGCACGGCCGCAGGATGTACCACCATTCCGCGGAACACCAGCCCCCAGGTGCTGCGTCCGTTTGAGCCGCCCCAGGTTCGTATTGAAGTTCCGCAGCCACGTCCGAATGTCAATGCAGACATTGTCTTGCGCGACTTTTTCGCCGCGGCCGCGCATCCGGTTGATGATTTTCAAGCTATGCGTGCCTTCATGACCCCGGAACTTGCGGCCAGTTGGAAACCGCAGGATAGTGCCCGCATTCTCGACGGTGTCAACCTCATCGCCCAGAGGGATGAAGGAGGATCGCGACAGTCCTTCGTTGCCCGAGGTCGCAGCGTTGGTCAATTCGGTACTGATGGTGCGTATGAGCCCCAGTCCGGTGACTATGAGGAAACCGTGGAGATGAAGCTTGGTTCGGATGGGCAGTGGCGCATTTCCTCGCTGCCCGACGGTGTTGTCATGGAGCGTCAGGCATTCCTGGAAAACAATGTGCCTCGCAATATCTATTTCCTCGATCCGGCGGGTAATCATTTGGTCACAGATCGTCGTTGGCTCTATCGTGGCGTCACCGATGGCGCGACCAATCTGTTGACGAAGCTGAAGAACGGCCCATCAGCACCACTGCGGCCGGGCGTCACCACCGTGCTCAAGCCCAATGCCTCAATTGCGGTGGAAGCAGGACCTGTGTCCAACGCGGACGGTCGCAGGGTCGAAATCACCGGGTTGGGTGATGTTTCCGAGGAACTGCGTGTCATGCTCGCGGCGCAGATTATCTGGACTCTCGACTCGGCAGATTTCCGTGGTCCGTGGATCCTCATGGCCGACGGCGAACCACTAGTTGCCAGCCACGACGAGCCGTGGACGAAGGACACTGACGCAATCCAGCTCTACGACCCGAATCATCTACCGGCTGATAACGCACCGTTACGGACGGTCGACCGCAGCGGTATCTACGAGATCGCTGACGGCCACGCCACACCTGTGGGACGCGGCTGGACCGCCAGCGGCAGCACCGCGGTGTTCTCCGCGGCAGTGGGCACCAACCCCAATGGCAGCGAGCTTATTGCCGCCGTGTTCCGTTCGGCCGTGGATGGTCGTGCTGGGTCGTATGACCTCGGGGAGTCCACATTGATGCTCGGCGGAATACAAGATCAGCCGGTTCCTGTGCTGACTGGCGAGAGCCTCACCCGTCCGACATGGTCTCCAGACGCCGAGGCGGTCTGGACAGTGAAGGACGGTACAACCGTCGTACGCCTGGTTCGGCAGTCGACGTCATCTCGGATTCAGCAGGAGGAGGTTGATACCTCTGAGCTCAATCACCTTCTTGACGGCGGCGCAGGCACGGGGCGCCCGAGCGCCGGTATTTCTGAATTCCGCGTCGATTCTTCAGGCACGCAGGTAGCGATGATTATCGCTGGTGAAGTCTATATCGCCACCATCGAAAGGCATGACGATAAACCGTGGAAGTTGACGCACCCGCGTGCTCTGCCGCTCCCTGAAAACGTTTCCCCGGTGTCGCTGACGTGGTCGCCGAATCAAACGGTCACGGTGGGTGGTTACAGCGGAGACACCCCGATGTGGAGTGCCTTCCCGGACGGTGCGACTAGCTCCGTTCTGCCGAAGCTCAACCTGACACCGCCAATTCCTGTGGTTACCGCGACCTCGTCGAAGCGTTACGCATTAGATGCCACCGGTGTTATGGAGCTGATCTCCAGCGAGGGGCAGCAGCAGTTCTGGCGCCAGGTTCCGGGTGCGCGTGGTCGAATGGCTCCGGTGTCTGTGGAATAAGCGCAAATCGGGGAGGGGATTAATGGCGCAGGGGAGGTCATCGCAGGAATTTCTGCGCGCGCTTTACGACGTCACTCGCGACGCGATCGGCCTCGTGATACCGGAAACCTGTCCGGTGTGCGGCTGCTCCGGGGCGCTGTGTCGCGGTTGCAAGGACGATCTTCAGCAACCTCCAGTGCGGTTTTCACCGCGGGCTGCGTTACGCGCAGCAGCGTGGACCTGCGGTCCGTACTCGGGTGCGAGGAGACATCTCATTTTGTCGGCCAAAGAACGGGGCAGTGGTGAAGCCAGACGAATCATGGGGGCCGTGTTCGCCGCTGCGGTACGAAGGCTGGCTTCTGACGGCCATATAATGCCCCCGGAAATTACCCCCGTCATTTTGATTCCCGCGCCGACAAGATCGTCATCCCGTCGACAACGGGGTGGGGACCCGGTAACAATTGCCTGCGACTTTGCTTGCAGTCAGCTCCCCTCCAGTTCGGTATTGCCCCTGGTGCGCATTGGCGGGCGCACGCGGGATTCCGCGGAGCTGGGGGCTTCTCAACGCAGACGAAATCTTTCTGGCCACATTGTGCCGCTGACGCAATTCAAGCGCGGAATTAGCGACAAGCTGCGACAACGCTGTGCGCAGGCGACAGTAATTCTGGTTGATGATGTGGCCACTACTGGTGCCACTGCAGCGGAAACCGAGTTGGTGGCAGCGTCATTGGGGATTCGCATCGATATGGTGTTGGTGCTCGCCCGGGCGTAGACGCAGGGGTGTCGTCGGCAAGCGAAAAATAAACGAGGGGAACGTGGCATTGGTTACCCCCGGAACTGTATCCTGGGGGTGCAGAAAGACTCGTCACCGTAGACGCCGTGAGTAATCCCGCTTACGGAAGGGCGGTGGCCATACCGGGAGGTAGGTAGCAAGTGTCCACACCTGCTGACAACAACGAGGTACTCAGCCCGAACGCTCAGGTGACCATCACCGGGCGCAATGTTGAGGTTCCAGAGCACTTCGCAGATCGTGTTAAGGCGAAGCTGGCGAAGATTGAGCGCCTTGACCCGACTTTGACCTTCTTCCACGTGGAGCTCCAGCACGAGCCGAATCCGCGCCGTGCAGACCGCTCTGACCGTATTCAGATCACCGCTACTGGCAAGGGGCACCTGGCTCGTGCGGAAGCGAAGGAAGATAGCTTCTACGCGGCACTGGAGTCTGCTCTGGGCAAGATGGAGCGCTCCCTGCGTAAGGTGAAGGCTCGCCGCAAGATTAGCCGTTCTGGCCACCGTGCACCGATGTCCGTCGGCGAGGCAACTGCTTCGCTGGTTGCAGAGGCTGAGGCAGCGGCTCCGGAAAAGGCTGATCCGTACGAGGATCTGGTTGAGGACGTGACCCCGGGCCAGGTTGTGCGTACCAAGCAGCACTCCGCAACTCCGATGACGGTGGAAGATGCTTTGTCTGAGATGGAGCTCGTCGGTCACGACTTCTACCTCTTCGTTAACGAGGCAACCTCTCGTCCGTCCGTGGTCTACCGTCGTCACGCGTACGACTACGGTCTGATTGAGCTGGCAGACGAAGACGAGAAGTAAGTCTTCACCGAAAAGAGCACGCAATACCGCGCAGAGCTGTGTATTGGTAAGTAATTGCTCACATGAGCCCGTCTTCTCTTAGAAGGGAAGGCGGGTTCGTCGTATAATCAACCGTTGCACATTAAAGTTCGACGTGAATCGGCCGGAAAGGTCCCAATTTAGTGTTTTCGCTCAGCAAGTTGCTCCGCATTGGTGAAGGCCGCGCTGTCAAGAGGCTTGGCAATATTGCAGATCAGGTCATCGCCAAGGAAGACGAGTACGCAGCTCTTTCAGACGATGAACTCCGTGCCAAGACCGAGGAGTTTAAGAAGCAGCTGGCTGACGGTGCCGATGTAGACGATTTGCTGCTGGATGCTTTCGCCACGGCGCGCGAGGCATCCTGGCGCGTGCTGGGGCAGAAGCACTACCGCGTCCAGGTTATGGGCGGTGCGGCACTGCACTTCGGCAACGTTGCCGAGATGGGTACTGGTGAAGGTAAGACCCTGACCTGTGTGCTGCCCGCATACCTCAATGCGTTGGCAGGCAAGGGTGTTCATGTCGTTACGGTTAATGACTACCTGGCTAAGCGTGACGCGGAGTGGATGGGTCGAGTCCACCGCTTCCTGGGGCTTGAGACTTCCGTGATTCTCTCTGAGCTCAGTCCGGACCAGCGCCGCAAGGCCTATGCTGCCGACATCACCTACGGCACGAACAACGAGTTCGGCTTTGACTACCTGCGCGATAACATGGCGCATTCGCTCGACGATTTGGTGCAGCGTGGGCACCACTTTGCCATCGTCGATGAGGTTGACTCGATTCTGATTGACGAGGCCCGTACCCCGTTAATTATTTCCGGTCCGGCAGATGGCGATCCGCACTGGTACCTGGCGTTCTCCAAGATTGTGCCGCGTATGAAGCGCGATATTCACTACGAAGTCGATGAGCGTAAGCGCACCATCGGTATTCGTGAAGAGGGTGTTGAATTCGTTGAGGATCAGCTGGGTATTGCCAACCTGTATGCTCCGGAAAACTCTTCGCTGGTCAGTTACCTGAACAATGCCCTGAAGGCCAAGGAGCTGTTCACCCGCGACAAGGATTACATTATTCGTAATGGTGAGATCCTCATTGTCGATGAGTTCACCGGTCGTGTGCTGGCAGGCCGTCGCTATAACGAGGGCATGCACCAGGCAATTGAGGCCAAGGAAGGGGTGGAGATTAAAAACGAGAACCAGACGCTGGCAACCGTTACGCTCCAGAACTACTTCCGCCTCTACGACAAGCTGTCCGGTATGACCGGTACGGCTGAGACCGAAGCGGCTGAGCTGCACCAGATTTACAAGCTGAATGTCATGTCGATTCCGCCGAATCGCCCGAAGCAGCGTGAGGATCTGCCCGACCTGATTTACAAGACGCAGGAGGCAAAGTTTGCCGCTGTTGTCGAGGACATCCGCGAATGCCACGAAAAGGGCCAGCCAGTTCTCGTTGGTACGACGTCAGTTGAGAAGTCCGAGTACCTTTCCAAGCTCCTGCAGCGCGAAGGTATTCCTCACTCTGTGCTGAACGCTAAGCACCACGAGAAGGAAGCTGAGATTGTCGCAGTGGCGGGTCGTCTCGGAGGCGTTACCGTGGCAACTAACATGGCCGGTCGTGGTACTGACATTGTGCTGGGCGGTAACCCGGACATCATCGCTGACCTGAATCTGCGCTCTCGTGGTCTGGACCCGGTGGAAACTCCGGAAGAGTACGAAGAGGCGTGGGACGCTGAGATTGAGCGTGTTCGTCAGCAGTCGAAGGAAGAAGCTGACAAGGTACGTGAGGCCGGTGGCCTCTACGTCCTGGGTACTGAGCGTCATGAGTCACGCCGCATTGACAACCAGTTGCGTGGTCGTACCGGTCGTCAGGGTGACCCGGGTGTTACCCGCTTCTACCTGTCCATGCGCGATGATCTCATGGTTCGCTTCAACGGTCAGCGCATGGAAGCGCTGATGAACACTCTGAATGTCCCGGATGACGTTCCTATCGACTCCAAGGTTGTCTCCAACTCCATTAAGAGCGTCCAGGCTCAGGTGGAAAGCCAGAACTTCGAAATCCGTAAGAATGTTCTGAAGTATGACGAGGTTATGAACCAGCAGCGTAAGGTCATCTACGCTGAGCGCCGTCGCATCCTCGAAGGTGAGGATTTGAAGACTCAGGTCCGTGACATGCAGGACGACGTAGTCGATGCGTATGTCAACGGTGCCACCGCTGACGGTTACGTGGAGGATTGGGACCTGGACGAGCTGTGGAATGCCCTTGAGCAGCTCTATAGCCCGACGTTTACCGCGCAAGAGCTCATTGATGGCTCTGACTTCGGTACCCCGGGTGACCTCTCGGCCGATGAGCTGTCCAAGGCTCTGCACGCGGACATCTCGGCCAGCTACGACCAGCTTGAGGATGCGGTCTCCGCAATTGGCGGCGACGACCAGATGCGCAACATCGAGCGCTTCACCATCCTGAACGTCATGGACCAGAAGTGGCGCGAGCACCTCTACGAGATGGACTACCTCAAGGAGGGCATTGGCTTGCGCGCCATGGCCCAGGCTGACCCGCTGGTGGAGTACCAGCGTGAGGGCTACGACATGTTCACCGCGATGATGGACGGCATCAAGGAAGAATCGGTTCGTCAGCTGTTCCTAATCCGTAAGCAGGTTATGCCCGCAGTGGAAAACACTGAGGGACAGGAGAATCAGGCTCCAGCTCTGCCGACGGAAGCTGCTGAGCAAAATCAGCAGATGACCTACTCCGGTCCCAGCGAGGACGGCAGTGCAGAGCAGCAGCGCGTGGATCAAGAGTCTGAGGGCAACCGAGCGCAGCGTCGGAAGGCGGCTCGCAAGCGCCGTCGCTAAGCACTAAAGCACCCGAAACGCGGTCATGGTCCATGGCCGCGTTTTTGCTGTTCCGCGGCGGAAAGTGCCCGTGAACGCGCGAACGCGCGGACCGACACGGCAACTACCCAGGAACTCGACCTTCTTGCCGTCCGCGGAAGCGCTGGCGTGAAAGGATTGCAACGCGACACCCTTGAGGCTGGTGTTCTTCGACAGCGTGAGTATCGCAGCGTGAATAATCGGGTCGATATTGATGCGACGTAGATCGTTGACTCGCCTGCGACCCGCGATGATGTCGAAGACGCGGCGAGTAATCGTGCCAAGCTCCTGTCTCAGATTCTGTTCACAGTGCTGGACGACGTGCGGTGTTTGCGGCGTCTTTTTTGCAGCAGGAGCGGCCGCGACGGGCGGTAATGCCGTTATGACAGCGGCTCCGGTGGCAGCCGAGCATCCGCTGTAGGTCGGTGCCACTTTTGCGGTTTGAGAGGCGGCGGCATTAGCTGACTGGCCGAGTTGAATTGTGTGGAGAAGCGAAAAGCCCGTTGCCGGTTCAATGGATTCCCTGCCACTGGAGCGGTGCTCAGCGGCGTGCGACAGCGCGTAAGGCATCGGTGTCTGAGATTTTGGTACGTGAGACGTTGGTGCCATGGATTAATCCCCCTAAAACGCTCCATTGGCAAGTTCCCCCTTGCTGAAGACCATTGTCCTACAAGTGCTTTAAGTGTGCAGCTTGTGAAGGGGAATTCACGGCCGGCGTGGGGGGGGGGATTGGGGAGAAGGCGCAGTCGCGAAATGGGCTGAGTGTTTCGCTGTTAATGGTCCTATCGGTTTCCGTCAAGGCCGTTCTGGTCGCCTACAATTGGGCGTAACGAACAGCCAATTAACACGCTGAACTGGAAAAAAGGCAAACGTGCAGGTCATGCGATAAACTACAGGCCATGCGCGGAATGATTATCGATTACTGTGGTGTCCTCGACGGTACGGATGAAGACCAGGCACGTTGGCGTAATTTGCTGGTAGAGGCGCGTGCAAATGGTGTTGGCCTGGCAGTCCTGTCGAATGACCCAGGTGGCCCATCGGCGGATCCGATTCGCAAGCTCGAAGATGAGGGCCTGGTAGACGCAGTTGTGCTCTCTGGTGAAATTGGCCATGAGAAGCCTTCGGCAGAGGCTTTTAATGCAGCTGCTGCGGCTATTGAACTGCCGGCCCGGGACTGTGTGTTGGTGGATGATTCGATTGAGAACATCCATGCTGCCGTCTCTAACGGCATGGTGGGAGTCTTCTATCAGCAGTTCGACCGCGCAGTGGTCGAGATTGCCGGTCTACTGGGTCTCGAGGGCGAGTTCTAATGCGTGTCTATATCCCAGCGACTTTCTCTATGCTTGAGGCGCTGAAGGAGGATGAGCTCTTCCACGCCCGCGGTGGTTGGGGCTTTGCTGTCACTGAGGCGCTGCGCGATTTTTTTACTGAGGGCGATGATGAGGAGCTGGCAGACGTAGCCTT
Organism: Corynebacterium sp. LK26; assembly: GCF_014335085.1. NCBI lineage: Bacteria > Bacillati > Actinomycetota > Actinomycetes > Mycobacteriales > Corynebacteriaceae > Corynebacterium > Corynebacterium sp. LK26. Next base: position 81,172 of record NZ_PDHB01000002.1, on the reverse strand, counting down.
TGATGAGGCTGCGCGTGCGTCGCTCCGTCTGCTCGATGCCGCAGAAGAGAAGTTCCCGCACCGTCGAGTGGTCATTTCCGTTGATGTGGAGGCGGAGCCGCAGTCGGATATGGGAGATGCCGTGGTTAAGGTCGGCGGCCCAATTTCGCTTGCCGACGTTGCAGCGCTCCACATTGATGTGGAAGAGGCGGAAAGCAAGGTTGAGGCTGCGATTGATGCCGTCGATAAGGCAGATCTCGGTGACGAGGATGCGGAGCTCACTGTCGGCGATGCGCTGGAGATCCCGCTGGCGTGGTATGACGTAGCTGAGCTCGGCATGGTGGTCGACTTCCTGTAGTAGCGCGTGCTTGGCGTTAAAGAAGGGGACTGGGTTTAGGAACCCAGCCCCTTTTTTTGTATGGCACAAGTGTTTTCAGCGGGGGTATAAAAGGCGGGATTGTTTTGTGTGGATAAGCTCCATGTCAAAGGGGGTGTTTCGCACGAGGGTGGGGGTAATGACAATTTCGCTATTTGTGTCAAAATCATTTGTTTCTCTTGACCAATAACTTACCGCTCCGTAGTCTACGTCTAAGTAACCTACGGACACGTAATGATGAATCGGGTGGGGCATGCCTGCTGATGAACAGCGTTATTGCGTGTTCGTCCGTGACAGTCAGGAGGGCCAAAAATGGGGCTTAAGACCAAAGTTTCCCGGGTATTCAAGCATTTATCCACGCCACTTTTGCCCGATGACTACACGCATTTGCTAAATCCGCTGTGGTCAAGTCGCGAGCTGCGCGGTCAGATTGAGGCCATCAATCCCACATCTCCTACTTCAGCAGAGTTGATAATCCGTCCGGGTTGGGGGATGCCAACAGACTTCAAGCCAGGCCAGTTCATCGGACTTGGCGTAGAGGTCAAGGGGAAATACCTGTGGCGTTCCTACTCGCTGACAAATGCGCCGCGGCCTCATGACGGGCTGCTGACTATCAACATCCGTGCGCTCAACGACGGCTACGTGTCCCAACACCTCGTCGCCAATGTCAAGCCGGGTACTGTCGTCCGCCTGGCTGCCCCGGCTGGGGATTTCCATCTTCCGGAGCCGCTCCCAGCCCGCATTGCGTTTGTTACCGCAGGCTCCGGCGTCACTCCGGTGATTTCGATGCTGCGTGATCTTTCAGCTCGCAATGCCTCGGTGGAAGTCGAGCACATTCACTCCTACCGCGGCGAGACAGAAGCTGTGTTTGTCACCGAACTTCGCGAGCTGGAACAGCACAGCGCCACTAGCGCGTTGAAGTATCGCCTGCATGCCCGGAATACCGAGACGCAGCCGCGGATTGACGCTGCGGCGGTTACCGACATCATTGCTGACTTTGGAGCGCTGGCATCGTCGGCAAGCGCCTATGCCTGTGGTCCGGTTGAACTGCTGAAAAACCTTGAGCCGGAGTTTCCCGGGCTGCGGACGGAACGTTTCACCGTTGACCGCTCGGCGGCGGGGGAGGTCGGCGGCACGGTGAGTTTCGGCAGCCGAGGCGATATCGACGTAGACGGTGCAACCACCATCCTGGAGGCGGCCGAGAGCGTCGGGGTCGACCTGCCGTACGGCTGTCGGATGGGAATTTGTGCGACGTGCGTGCAGCAACTCTCCGACGGCGCAGCACGGGACATCCGCACCGGTGCGACGTTTGTGGCGGGCGAGCGGGTCCGAACGTGCGTCTGTGCGCCGGCGGGGCACGCGCGTATCGAACTGTAAGTTCGCCCCACATCTATCTCAACCTGCATTAACCAGGAGAAACTACCTAAAGGAGTTGGGACCCTTCCCATGGCAATTTCCGATATCGCATCGTATGCGCACTTGAGCGAAGAAGACGTCGCAGAGATTGGGCGTCGGTTTGCGGAAATCGAAAAGCAACACCGCGATTCGCTGGGGCAGAAGGATGCTCGCTACATCCGCACGCTCATCCGCATTCAGCGCACCCTTGAGGTGACTGGTCGAGGTCTGCTGATGGTGCCGACCGCAGGCATGGCCCTAAACAAACTAGGGATGCTGCCGAAGTCGTGGAAGAACACCGCGCACTGGGGTTTCAAATGGGCGGGTGCCTCAGCGCTGGGGCTGGCAAAGATTTTGGAAAACCTCGAAATCGGCCACAACACTATGCACGGTCAGTGGGACTGGATGAATGACCCCGAGATTCACTCGGCCACCTGGGAGTGGGACAATTCCTGCCCATCCAGCGGGTGGAAGCACTCCCACAACTTTGTCCACCACAAGTACACGAACGTGCTCGGTATGGACAACGATGTGGGATACGGCATTCTCCGGGTGACTCGTGACCGCCGTTGGAAGCCATCGACGCTGCTGCAGCCGGTGACAAACGTGGTGTTGGCCAGCCTTTTCCAATGGGCAGTGGCCTTCTATGACGTCGAGCTCGGGCGCGTGTTCGCAAACAAGAAATCCTGGGATGAAGCTCGTCCACAGCTCATGGAGGTGCTCAACAAGTCGGGGCGCCAGGTGCTCAAGGACTACGTTCTCTTCCCCGCGATGGCGGGTTCGCGTTACCGCGAAGTGGCGTTTGCGAACATGATGGCCAACCTAGCCCGTAATCTGTGGGCCTACGCTGTCATCTTCTGCGGACACTTCCCGGATGATGCCGAGACTTTCACCAAGGAGCAGTACAACACCGAGGACAAGAGCGAGTGGTATTTGCGCCAAATGCTGGGCTCGGCGAACTTCCACGGTGGGCTGGCGCTGTCGGTGCTCTCGGGAAATCTGAATTACCAGATTGAGCACCACCTCTTCCCGGACATGCCATCCAACAGGCTTGCGCAGATTTCGAAGCAGGTTAAGCAGATCTGCCGGGAATACGACCTGCCATACAACACGGGGTCGTTCCCGAAGCAGTTCTTCCAGGTCCAGCGCACGCTGCTGAAGTTGTCGCTGCCGGATCGCTTCTTAGTCGCTGACCCGGACAACGCCCCAGAGGTACGTTCGGAGGCGGCGTTCAAGAAGTATCCGCAGGTTGAAGCGGAGCTCCAGTCCAGTTCCCCGCAACGCAAGGGCTTAGCGACGGGCCTGCGAATGCTCCGCCGTCTTCGCCCAGGTGTCCGGGAAATTGTCCGGGCCTACACAGGTCGCTCGACGCACACTGCTGCGCGCGGTTAGTCCTCGACCCGCTTGCGGACCGCAGCCGCGACTGCCGGTTCGCGGTTCCATGGCATTGATTGCTTGTGGGGCAGCCGCAGCCAGGCGCGAATCATGGTCACGGTCAGCGTCGCAGTTGCACCAGCGAGGAAGAGCGCTAAGTAAGCCGAGGAATTCTGGCCGGTGAACTCCACGGTCACGATCAGTGCGAAAAGTGGTGCTGCCATGGACGCCGACAGGAAGGCCGCCGCGCCGAGAATCGCAAAGTCGCTCAGCGGAACTGAGGGCATCAATGGCTGTACGAAGCAGCCGACGATGAAACCGCTGAGCGCGCCAAGGGCAAAGCCGGGAGTCAAGAGACCACCGACGGCACCAGAACGGAAAGTAACGAGAACCGCGAAAGCTTTCGCAATCAGCAGGATGACTGCAAAACCCAGCAGCGGGCGGTCCATGAGAACTGTGGTCGCAGCGATACGGCCATTGCCCAACACTTCTGGAACCCACAGTGAAATCACACCAACCAGTGTGAATGCGAGGGGGATGGCCCAGGCAGAATGCCAGCCAGTCGGTGCTTTGTCCGACATCCGCGAGCTGAGAATGCGAAATGCGTAGCCAATGGCACCGCAGATAACACCGATGAGCAGTGCTGCCCCGAGGTTGCCCCAGCCGTCCGAGAGATTAATTGGGCTGTAGAGCGGGCTACTGCCGACCACAATGCCCGACGTCACCGTGGCAATGGCTGAACACGCCAGCACCACCATCACCGCGGTAATACTCAGCGAGCCCAGCAGAATCTCCAACGAGAAAACCGCTCCAGCCAACGGGATGTGATAAATCGCCCCCAGGCCGGCACCGGCCGCTGCTGCGACCAAAATACGGCGGTGTAGTGGATCGATGCGCAGTCGATGCGACATCTGCGAGGCCACCATTGCACCGAGCTCACGCGGGGCATTCTCGCGTCCCATGGATGCACCTGCAGCGACAGTCGCCATCTGCAAAAACACATTGACAAGAGTTGACCACACAGGCATGGGGCGGCCGTGCATGCCCGCTTCAACGCTTTCAACAGGCTTCGCCTTTGTGCGAAGAGCTGCCCAGATTGGTCCTGCAATCAGCCCCGCCAACACAATTCCGACAAAGCGCTGTAAACCAGTGGTGCCATCGGTTACGACCGCTACGTCACCCTCGTGCTGCCCGTAGACCGCGTACTCGATGCCGTGCATGATCAGCGCGAGCCCGGCAGCTCCGAGCCCCGTCGCAAGACCCACGATAAGCGTGTAGATGCACAGCCGAATCCAACTGCCGGGAGCGGGGTAGAGTCCGGAGCCCGCTTTGTCCGACTCAGCACCAGCCGCGGCTTCAGAGGGCGTCTCCACAGAATCGGTATGGCTAGTCTCTTTCAATGTCCAGCTCCCAGTCCTCGTTGTCGCTGATGGCGCTCAACAGGCGACGCACGGCCATCGCTCGACGGTGCTGAACTCCCTCCAGCTTGTCGAGGGCGCACTCTGGATCCGCGGGCGGCCCCAAATGGGTGCAACCACGTGGGCATTCATCTGTCGCTGCCTGGATATCTGGAAACGCCGCCAGCAGCGTCTCCGGTGTCACATGAGCCAGACCAAAGGAACGAATGCCCGGGGTATCAATAATCCACGACGCCGCATCGTCATCGCTTTCCGACGGCAACATCAGCGCCACCGACTGCGTGGAGGTATGGCGGCCCTTACCCACACCACTAACTTCGCCGGTCTCACGGTTGGCTTCGGGAACAATCCGGTTGACGAGGGTCGATTTCCCCACGCCGGAATGCCCAACCAAAGCTGTCACTCGTCCTGGGGCATCGATGAGTTCTGACAGAGGAGCCAAGTCATCATTAATACCGCAGACAACGACATCCACTCCGAGTGCCGAGAACTCCCCGGCAAATTCCTCTGGGTCGGCCAGATCGGATTTAGTCAGACAGAGCACGGGGCGGACACCGCCGGCGTAGGCCGCGACCAGCGCGCGTTCGACAAAACCGGTGCGAGGTTCAGGATCGGCGACTGCGCACACAATGAGCAGCAGGCTGGCATTGGCCACGACGATGCGCTCATACGGGTCATTGTCATCGGCGGTGCGACGCAAAACCGTGCTGCGCTCTGCCAGCTTGACGATGCGGGCCAGTGTGCCCGCACGGCCGCTGACATCGCCTACGACACCGACACGGTCACCGACAACGATATTGGTGCGGCCGAGCTCGCGGGCACGCATGCATGTCACTGCAACATCAGGGTTGTTATCGAGGACTACACCCCAACGACCACGATCCTTGGTCACCACCATGCCCCAGTGGGCATCGGCGTGGCGGGGGCGATCCTTCGTCCGTGGTCGCGACCCTTTACCGGGGCGGATGCGTACATCGGACTCGTCCCATTGCCGTCCACGCCTGCGTGCCGCCACTGTTATTTCCCTGCCTCGGTTCCGTTGTCCACACCATCAATTCGAGCTTCGACTGACTTTTCCAACGAACTAGGGCTGGGGGAGGCCAGTCCGAGCATCTCCAGCCAGCGCAGATCGAATCCAGGCATGGTCTTAGCAGTGGTACCGATATTTTCGACTTCCACGCCCTCCGTGCGCAGGCCAACAATGGCACCAGCGGTGGCCATTCGATGGTCGGCGTAGCTGTGCCAGAGACCACCGTGGAGCGGAACGGGGTCGATCGCAATGCCGTCGTCAAGCTCGGTCGCGCGACCGCCGAGACGGTTGATTTCCGTGGTGAGCGCGGCGAGACGGTTGGTTTCGTGACCGCGCAGGTGTGCGATACCCGTCAGCTCGGTGCGGGTAGTGGCCAAGGCGGCGATGGCCGCGACGGTGGGGGTCAGCTCGCCAACCTCGGACATGTCCATCGTGATTCCGCGCAGCTCCGACGGCTTTGGGCCCACGACGGTGAGGCTGGTGTGGCCACCTTCGTGACGGTTGAACGTCACGGTAGCGCCCATAGCGGTGAGGATCTCGCGGATGCGGTCGCCCGGCTGCGTGGTGTGCTCTGGCCAGTCGGGCACGGTGACGCTGCCACCAGTGACAGCCGCAGCGGCCAGGAAGGCGGCGGCGTTGGACAGATCAGGCTCGACCTGCCAAATACGACCCATCATTTCGGTCGGGTGAATGGTGAACGTTGTGCGTGGTCCCTCAGGTGTGTCGGCCGTGGTCTCCTCGACCTGCACACCGGCCTCGCGAAGCATGTCCAGGGTCATGTCAATGTGCGGGCGGGAAGGAATCTCACCGGTCGGGCGAAGTACCAGGCCACGGCCGTAGCGCGGTGCTGACAGCAACAGACCAGAGACGAACTGGCTCGAAGCCGAAGCGTCAATTTCCACTTCGCCGCCGATGTCCGGCAGATCTTGCTCTTGAACCGAGTCACCGAGGCGGTTGCCCTGATTCGGACCCTGCGGATTGACCGTGAAGGGAAGCCCATTGCCCGCGATGTTCACACCGAGGCTGCGCAGGGCATCCAGCACGGCCGACATCGGGCGAGCCTTGGCTTCTACGTCGCCTTCGAAGAACACCGACCCCTGCGCAAGAGCTGCGATAGGTGGCACGAAGCGCATAACCGTACCTGCGAGACCACATTCCACGACACCACCGCGAAGCATGCGTGGAGTGACGCGGAGCGTGTGGTTCGGGGCACCCGAATATGTCGAGTCGGCACTGATGTCAGTTCCCAGAGCCTGCAGTGCGCGAATCATAAGATCGGTATCGCGAGAGCGCAGAGCACCATGGATAACCGATGGTGTCGAAGATATCGCCGCGATGACAAGGGCACGGTTCGTAATCGACTTCGAGCCGGCAATCTGCACCGTGGCACTAAAAGGCTGTCGACCGGCCTCGGCACCGTCGACACTTACAGTAGGGGCGGACCAATTCTGATTTTGGGAACACACACAACCAATTATGGAACACTTTCACTCCATACCTCGACTAGAGGGGGAGTCAACGGCACAATCAGTTGGTATGTGTGGTCGTTTCGTCAATTTCACAGTCGCCGAAGAACTGCTCAGCACCACGGCTGAGATTCCCGGTTTGGCGCCCGTGCGTGCCGACGGCCCGTTGCCCACCTCCCGCTACAACATCGGACCGACCATGCCAATAGTTGCTCTTGCCCGCGAGCACCCCGGCCGCACAGGAACCATTGCTGCCACCGTGCGCTGGGGTTTAATTCCGCAGTGGGCCCGCGAAGTGCCAACAACACCTTTCTTCAATGCTCGTGCGGAAACCTGGCAGTCCAAACCGACTTTCCGGGACAGCCTGCCCTGCGCAATCCCCATGAACGGTTGGTACGAGTGGAAGAATCGCCAGCCCTACTTCGTCAGCTTCAGCGATGACGCACCGCTTTTCACCGTCGCGGGGCTGTGGGCGCGCTGGGGCGATATCGTCTCCGCCACAATTCTCACCACCGACGCCGTGGGACAGCTCGCGGATCTGCATCATCGTATGCCGCGCGTGCTTGCCGACGACGAAGTCAGTGACTGGTTGGATCTCTCGGCCTGGGCAGCAGACGGAAATGTTGGCATGACCAGCGCAGAAGTGGTGGACAAGCTGACCATCCGACCGGTCAACCGCGCCGTCGGCAATGTTGCGAATGAAGGGCCGCACCTGCTGAATGGGCCCGATGGAGCAGCACCCGGCCACAACGAGGAGCTGTTTTAAGGCCGTATCAGCGGGGAGGTTGCAGGAGTAGCCGCAGGGTTAGCGGGCGATGTCGGCGACCGTGGCGTCGCAAAGCGAAACCAGATCAGCGGGTGACAGTTCGATGTCCCACCCGCGGCGACCACCGGAGACAAACACAGTGTCGGCGAGAGTGGCTGTCTCATCAATGACTGTGGGGAGCTTGCGGCGACCGCCAAGCGGGGAGATGCCGCCGGGAACGTAGCCGGTGGCAAGTGACGCGTCATGGGGGTCGGCCATCGTTGCCTTGGAAGCCCCGACAGCCGCGGCGGCGGCCTTGAGGTTGAGCATTCCGGTGGCGGGGACGACGGCGATGGCCAGCCCAGTGAGTTTGCCGGATAGCTCGATAATGAGAGTTTTGAAGATGCGTTCGGGCTCGACACCGAGATGCTCTAGTAGCCAAGAGGCGGCCTCTTCGCCGAAGTTGTCGCTGCCGTGGGGGAATTGGTGAACGTGGAAGTCGATTCCGGCGTTCTGACAGACGGCGATTGCCGGGGTGGCGGCAGCGGATTTCTTGGCGGACTTCTTCGACATAATTTCCCATCGTTGCACACCAGTGCAGCTAAGCGACGAAATGCCTGGTGACGGGGGTCTGGCCGACTCGTGGGTGCGGATGTTTTAGGATAGGTAGCATGTCAGGTGATCAGACAGGAACATCGGCCATCCGGACTGATGAGTCGGATGAGGAGCTTGCGCAGCGCTTTGAGCGTGACGCCATGCCGCTTTTGGATCAGCTCTATGGAGCGGCGCTGCGGATGACGCGCAACCCCGCCGATGCCGAAGACCTGGTGCAGGAGACCTATATCAAGGCTTTTCAGGGCTTCCGCTCCTACAAACCGGGCACGAATCTGAAAGCGTGGCTCTACCGCATTCTGACGAATGCGTACATCAACAACTACCGCAAGGCGCAGCGTCGTCCTGCCGAGTACGCCACCGATGACATCACGGATTCACAGATCGCGGAAACCGCGTCGCACACTTCGATAGGGCTGCGCTCTGCTGAGGTTGAAGCGCTGGAAAAGCTTCCTGACGAGGAAATTCGTGACGCTTTGATGAGCCTCAAAGAGGACTACCGGATGGTGGTCTACTACGCCGATGTCGAGGGATTGCCCTACAAGGAAATCGCCGAAATCATGGGCACGCCCATCGGAACTGTGATGAGTCGGCTCCACCGTGGAAGAAAACAGCTCCGAGACGCGTTGCACAACGTAGCCGTGGAACGTGGATTCTTGAAAGAAGAGAAGGGAGATTCTCCGCGATGAGCCGAGAGTCGAGCCAAGATATGGAGCAGACGCCAGAGCGCGGGCACGCCTGTGAAGATGCTTTCTGTCAGGATGTCCACTCGCGCCTACACGCATTTTTGGATGGAGAGTGTGATTCGGAGGAACGCCGCTTTCTCGAGGAACACATTCACAAATGCCCTCAGTGCTTGGAAGAGTTCGGTTCCGAGCAAGCTATACGACGGCTGCTACGCCGGTGCTGCCAGCAACCTGCCCCTGAGGACCTCCGTCAGCGCATTACCACTCGGATTCGCGTGTCCTATACGCGGGTGGAGTACCGCAGGTAGCTGCTGGCGGCTAGGTTTTGGTGCGTCATCTTTTGGCGCGTATTCCTTTGATGCTTAATGCGATGTTGCGTAATACGGTAATGCGGTAATGCGTAATGGGAAAATCCCAGGTCACGGTGATGTGGCCTGGGATATTTTTGTGGAGCTATTTGTGGAGCTAAGGGGAATCGAACCCCTGACCTTCGCATTGCGAACGCGACGCTCTACCAACTGAGCTATAGCCCCATTGCTTTCGAGCAACCTAGCTGGAGCTGCTGTAAAAGCTCTGTTTTCAGACGTTACTCCGGTGGGGTTTGGGCTCCAAACTCGCTGGTAAGGTTCTGGCGGATGGTTAATCCGGAAAGCGAGGATGCGGTATCGACGAGGCATCGAAAAGGTGTTGAAAGTGACTAGGTTTATGACAAAAAATCGCGGGTGAATTCAATTCATGTGTCATAAACCTAGTCACTTTCAGACCTGCTACCCGTTGAGGTATCCGCTGGAGGCATAAAAAACTCCACCCCGTCCCTCGGTGCAATACCGAGTTGTGCTGGAGTGGAGTGAGATGTCTTAGCCGGTGATGGCTAAGACTGCTGCAACTAAGGGCAACTTAGCTGTTCGGACGCTTGCCGTGGTTAGCCTTGTTCTTACGGCGGTCCTTGCGCTTACGGCCACGCTTGCTCATAGCTGGGCTCTCTTTCTATCGGGTTAAACAGGTATCAACCGGTATAGATTACACGGTACGAGGGTAAGTCCTTTAATTAGACCGTGGTGCTGGTGCGAGTGCGACGGGTGCGGCCGCGGTTGCGACGGCGCTTCAGTGCGCGACGCTCATCCTCGCTCATGCCGCCCCAGACACCTGCATCCTGGCCGGTCTCAAGTGCCCAGGCCAGGCACTGAGCAGTAACGGGGCAACGGTTGCAAACGACCTTGGCCTTAGCAATCTGGGCGAGAGCCGGGCCGGAGTTACCGACCGGGAAGAACAGCTCCGGATCCTCTTCACGACAAACGGCCTTGTGACGCCAATCCATGACAAACTCCTAAAACATTACGAGCCCGGGTGAGGGCAGGGTTAAATTTCCTTGCGGGAAGGCAGCTCCGGAAATGGATTTCGTCAGACACGACAAATCGCCGTATCTCAACGAAGGTTGGGGTTCATTCCCGGTTGCCCAGGGGTATTAGGCATCTTGGGAGGGGCCACCTGTTCCATCGCCTATACGGCGTGAAAGGTAGTGGGGACTCACCAAAGAGTTTGCGCCTAAAAAGGCGAGACTTGCATGGTTACACAACCAGTGAACTGCGTGCCTGTCTCGCTGACGATTTACATGTTTTCACGACTGGGACGGTTCGTAAAGAGCAAAATGAATAAAAGTGCCAAACCTCACAGAAAAGTGAAGTTTTGGTTAAAACGCCAGGTCAAAACTAGCCCTTTGTGGGGGTAAAATTAGTTTTGGTAATTGCAGTAGTGAGGGTGTATGGCGCATTTTTGTTGGCTTGTCAGTAAACAGTTGCAGTTTAAGCCGGGTTTGCCTCGGTCTTTTGGCTAGTACTGAACAGTCGGCGTGTGCGATCCATGACCTTTTTGGTCACCACAACGAGCAAGCGCTCGTCCACGGGGCGGGTAGCGACTTTCTTGGTGAACTGGTCCTCGGTGTAATCGTCGGCACGCGCCACAAAATTGATAGCGCCTTGCTTAACACGGATGTTGAGGGACTCACACTGATTGATGTACTCGCCGTCCAACTGGAGACGAAGTGGGGCAGTAGCGGTGAGCTCGATGTGCTGGACGTTGTCGGCGCGTCGTTCGCGGGCTTCGACGTGGAAGGGGGAACGCAGTCGGGTGAAGAAACCGGCTAAATTGGCTGCGGCGACAAGTCCCGTCACTCCCCTCAGGGAAGTGAAGCCATAAAAGCCCAGGCCCCTGCGTAGGGACACAGTGGGGTTGGTGACGATGGGGAGGTCGCCGAGGAATGTCCAGGGATTGGAGTTGGACACCACGGCCATTGCGAGATCACGGCCAAACTCCGTGCCGTCGATAGTTGCGGTGATTTGTGGCGGGCTTTTGCGCAACTGATTCCATGCGGTGAAAATTGCCGGCAAATAGCGCACGGCTTTGGCGCGGGTACCGTTTTGTCGGAGCTGTTCCATGGTGGAAATGACTTCCGCATCGATGCCGATACCGGCATTGACGACGAAGCATCGCTCTGCTGCATGTCCAACACTAATAGCGCTGCGGGTTCGGGAGCGCAGCAGGCTTGCGATGTACCACGCGGCATTTACGGGGTCGCGGGGAATGCCCAACGCACCTGCCAAGACGTTGGCGCTGCCGGTGGGAATTGTCGCGATGGCAGGCAGTTCAGTGGCAGGCAGTGCGGAGAATGGGTTGGAGTCCATGAGCCCATTGACAATCTCGTTAATGGTTCCGTCGCCGCCGAGGGAAATAATGACGTCGTAATCGCGAACCGTTATTCCCGCCACCATTTCCTCAGCATGGCCGGGGTAAGCGGTGAACATGGATGTCAAGCGGATCCCCTCGACTGAGCGAAGCGCCCGCACAATGCTGGGCATGCGTCGAGCAGAGTTACTGGTCGAATTCGGATTGGAGATTAGCAACGCACGCACAGGCACCAAGAGTAGTGCATGAATAGACCTGTGATGGGTGCATTGGTCGACTTGCCTCCAGAGTGTATTCATCGGTTCTCGCCGGGCTAACATGGAGGGCGTGAGTAACCAGAAAAACAGCAGCAATGCGTCCAAATCGCGTACTACTGACCAGCTTGCGGTAACTGACGGGCCGATGGCCGCACCTCAGGTTGTCATGGTCGGTGCGTGGATCGGTGTCGCCGAATGTGCCCTCGGTCTGGGCTACGGAGTCTTCCTTCTGATTCGTGATTTGATGGGGTACCGCGACGAGGCCGCGGTCATTTCCGGTTGGGGTACCGCGCTGTGGTTCCTTCTCATTTTTGGCTCTGTTCTCGCTGGTGCGATTATGTTGCTGCGTGGCGCCCGTTGGGGGCGCGGGCCGATTATTATGCTCAACCTCTGCTTGCTCGGTGTGGCCTATTACATGTTCCGCTCGAGCGCTTTTCTGCTGGCTCTGCCGACGGCGGCAGCTTCAATTGCGGCGCTGGTCTGTATGTTTAGTCCGAAGGCAATTGACTGGGCTGCCCGCTCTTTCTAAGCTTCGATGGCGAACGCGTCGACTGACTCACCGCGCTGAACCAGTAGCGTGTCACCGACAACCGCAAGGCGCACGGGCACTTCCGGCTTGTCCGCATTTTTTGCTTGAGTGGACTTCGCAGCTGCAGGCAACGGGAGTGTGCCGATAATCTCCAGAGTCTTGGCATTCAATACCGCGACTCCGTCAGTGACTGGCATGAAAACATGCTCACCCCATGGAGCTGGGGTTCCTGTGGCCTCAGGAAACTCGAAATCCGGCGCCAGGGTGCTCGGGCGGAAGCCCAGTAAACCACGCGGCGACCACCACGTCATGTGATGGGGAAGATCCGTCGTAAAAGGCGCACGCGGGGCATCGCCGTCGGAGTTAGCTTCCGCCGGTGCTGGGCGCAGGGTAGTCTCATCCAGCGCCAATTCAGTCAGCATCGTGCCGTCCATACGAAAAACTCGGATGCGGTTGTCTGACAGTACCGCCGCCGTGTCCTGGCCAATCGATACCAGTGACATATCTGCAGTTGCCGGACCAAGGTCAATATCGCTCTTGACCTCCGGTTTCCGAGACTCCTCCGGATTTGCCGCCTGCATGACCAGGCGCCCGTGACCATCGCAGTTGTTTACGACGGCCAGCAGCTCCACGCGCGTGAGCGCACTGATAATCGAACACTCCGGATGCGGCTGCATCTTCGGTTCCGGAGACGCTGGAATCTTGCCGTACTCGACTACTCGGACCAGGTCAGAGCGCCACAGCTCCAGGAATCCAGAGTCGTAGACACCCGCGTATGAGTTCGAGCGCACGGCGGCAGGGCTGTCAGCCGCAATCGATTTACGGGTCGCGACATACTGCCCCGAGTCGGGCTTGAGTGCAACGGTCTCACCGCAGCCAGCTGCCCCACGAAAAGTCGCGAAAACTTGGCCATCACTGCCCGAGAGCGCACAAAGCGGAATATCTCGTCGATAGTGCCAGCGCTCCGTGCCGTCGTTAAGCGAGATAGCACGCACGCCCCGGTCCTCAGCAACGATGAGGGAGTTGTCCATCACCAGTGGCGCCGGGGAGATGGTGTGCGTGCTTGTGCTTGCCGACGATTCGGTGGACCACACCGGCCGGAGAGTATGTGGCATTGCCTCCGGATCGTTCGCGGCCGGGGCTTGCGCTGTGCTGCTCGTCGGTGCCGTGGATTCAGTGCGATCGACCTTACGAGCCGGAGAAGCGACCCATGTCCAACCGACGACTAGCACTACGGCGATGATGAGAACTACTGATGCGATTCGATTGCGGCGCAGTCGGGTCTCTGCAGTGGTGGGCTCAGCGTTGGCTTGTGGTGACTGCAGCACGGTTGGAATGTCCTGTCGACGAGTGGTCGTGGCGAGAGGTGAGGTGGGGAGTTGGCACGCGCAGCGGCCTAGCTGCGACGATGAGAATTGGAGTGGCCGTCCCGCTTTGAGCTTCGTCCTTGGCCGCGATTGCGATGATGAGACTGTGAGCGGTTGTTTCGCGGGCCTCTTCCGCCACGCCCGCGAGGTGGCCGGGAACCCAATACCGGGCGGGCTGGCCCGACCTTCTCATCGATCCCCTCGGGGATGTCTAGAGCTTCGGCGAGCTCGGGGGAGGTGGAAAACCACGTCGGAATCTCGGCCATGTCCAGGTCGAGAGCATCTGAAATAGCCTTCCACTTTGTGGTTTCATCCCAGCCGACGAGCGTAACGGCGACACCGCTGTGTCCCGCGCGGCCGGTGCGGCCGATGCGGTGGACATAGGTCATTTCGTCATCGGGCACCTGGTGGTTGATGACGTGGGTGACATCGTCGATATCGATACCGCGAGCCGCGACATCGGTTGCGACCAGGACGTCGACGTCGCCATTGCGGAACGCCGTCAGCGAGCGCTCACGTGCAGGCTGGCCCATATCGCCGTGGACGGCGGTGACCAGGAAGCCGCGCTCGCCGAGCTGCTCAGCAACCGAGGCGGCGCCGCGCTTCGTGCGAGCAAAAATGATGGTGCGACCACGATCGTTGGCTTGCAGGATGCGGGCAATGACCGAGACCTTATCCATCTGGTGCGATTGGAAAACAATCTGTTTAGTGGTCTCGTGGACTGTGGCCTCTTCCTCGCCTGATTCGGCGCGGATGTGCACCGGGCGATTCATAAAGGTACGTGCGAGAGTCAGAATTGGGCCCGGCATTGTTGCCGAGAAGAGCATGGTCTGACGTTCATCTGGCACCGCAGCCAGAATCTTCTCGATGTCCGGCAGGAAGCCCAAGTCGAGCATCTCATCGGCCTCGTCGAGAACCAAAATCTTTACGCCTGACAGCTCTAGATTATTGCGCTGGTAAAGATCGATGAGACGGCCGGGAGTACCGACGATGATGTCCACACCGCGGTCTAGCTGTTCAATCTGTTCCTCATAGGGGCGGCCACCGTAAATAGTGCACACACGCAGATTGGTTGAGTGCGCAGCGCGGGCCAAATCCTCGCCGACCTGCACACATAGCTCACGGGTGGGGACGATGATGATTGCGCGGGCAGTGCCATCCGGTTCTGGAATGCGGGCGTCATCAAAGACGCGGTCAATAAGGGGGACACCAAAACCAAGAGTTTTTCCCATGCCAGTACGGGCTTGGCCGATAATGTCCGTGCCGTCGAGTGCCAAGGGCAGCGTCAGTTCCTGGATTGCAAATGTGCGGGTGATTCCTTCGTCGGCGAGTGCGTCGCAGATTTCCGCGGCGACCCCCAATTCGACGAATGTCGGGGACTGGGACTCTGCCACGGCGACTCCTTTGCTGTTTGTAACCTCACGTGACACGACGGCTTAATCGGTCTCTCTAATCCTAGCCGCTTTGGGAATGGTTATGATGTCACCTATGGACATCACTATTGGATTTGCAGACAATACGCGTGAGCTGAACATTGAAAACGTCGCTGGTGGTGAGGAGGTCAAGGCTGCGATCTCCCAGAAGCTGGCTGCTGGCGAAGGTGTGATTGAGCTCAGCGACGGCGCTGGTCAGGAGTACCTGATTAATGCTGACAAGGTCGCCTACGTCCGTACCGGTAATAACGCAGACCGTAAGGTTGGCTTCTTCGCCTAATGACGCAAGAACCCTTTCTCGTACGCATTGCAAGGAGTTGGGGGTGGCGAGCCTATGCCATCCCTGTACTTGTGGTGCTCACAGTCATCATTCTCTTCGACATCTTCACTGCTGAAGATGATTCTTCAGGTTCCGGCACTGGCACTGTCGCCTCGCAGAGTGGCAATGGTCGCCCTGGTCCGGTGCCCGGTGAGGGATACGGTGATGGTTACGAGGGAGGGCAGTTGCCACCCGGTCCGGCCTTTGCCACGGAACCCTCGGGAAATTTTAAAGATGTCACCGTGGCGCATCCCCGTGTTGGGGAGGGGCGCGACAATGCGGTCAGGTATTCCGTGGAAATTGAAGACAACATTGATGTTCCTTCGATTGGTGGCGAGCGCGCCTTTGCAGAGACGGTGAACTCGATTCTGGCCGATCCACGTGGCTGGACAGCTAATCCAGATTTTTCTTTCGAGGCAGTGCCTCGCGACCAGGATCCGACGATTGTCGTGCAGCTTTCCGCGACTGGAACCGCACATCAGCTGTGCGGCAACACCTTGGGAATGGAGACCTCCTGTTACCTGTCTGGGCAGCGGGAAGGTGAGCCTGGGCGCGTGGTCGTCAGTATCGCCCGGTGGGTTCGAGGTGCCCTGCCTTTTGAGGGGGACCTGGGATTGTATCGCCAATACCTTATTAATCACGAGGTTGGTCACGGACTTGGGTACGCGGTTCACGAGCCCTGTCCGAGGGACGGCGGTATCGCGCCAATCATGATGCAGCAGACCCTGAGCGTGTCGAACGATGAACTGCACAAAATCGACAGCAGCGAGGTCTATCAGGTCGATGGTAAGACGTGTTCTGTCAACGGCTGGCCGTACCCATTTGGGGCGGACGACGATACGGCCGCACCGACTCAGAAAGCAAGGTAGTAGCAGATTATGATCGCCACTCCTCCCGACCGTGTTTTAGAGGCCTTTGGTGCCGAGGGCGAGCCGCATCGTGCCGGGCGAGCTTGGGACAATGGCTGGGTCTACGACGATTCCATTGTCCTTTCGCCGGTACATAATTCGGCGCAGGCGCTGTGGTCTGCAAAGGTTCGCAGTGCGCTAGATGTCGATGGCGTCCGAGTGGCGAAATCCGTGCGTACCAGTGACGGCCGCTTGGTCATTGCTGGGTGGCAAGCCCGTCATTTCATTCCGGGGGGATTCGCGCCACGTGCCGATGAAACCATTGTTGCCGCTGGTCGCGTGGAAGAGTCGCTTGCCAGTATTGAACGGCCACAGTTCCTCCTTGATAAAGAGCCCGATTACTTCGTCATGTGTAATCGCGCAGCTTGGGAATCTGACCCAATCGGCATCCTCGAGCAGCTTCTCGACGCGGATAGCGTCCCCCGCGCCGATTGCGCCGAGGCTCTCACAATCTCCGGTGATCTTCTCCAGTTGCGGGCAGAGATGGTTGTGCCAACGGGGCTTCTGCAGGTCTGTCACGCAGACCTCGTCGGCACGCTGCTTTACGACGGCACGGCCGCCCCGGTTCTCACCGATATCGTGCCAGCGTGGCATGTCCGTGGTTGGACAGCTGCCTTGGCGGCAGTGGATTGTCTGTCCATGATGGGGGCTGATGAGGAGCTACTGCGGCGCTTCGATCACCTGCCGGATTTCGGTCAGTTGCTCGTTCGTGCGATGTGTTATCGACTTTTTGTCCACGCTGTTAGTCCAGAATCGCAGCCGAGTGCGTATCGCGGTCTGTTCCGCGCGGCTTCGCTAGTTCGCGCGTTTGTGTCTAAGTAACGCCGGGCAGTATTTACGGGAGTTTTTGGGACGGGGGTACTTTTCTCCTTATTTCGAATGGGTGTTCGAGTATCGGTCCGGAGGTTGTGCCACAATGGTGCACATGAACGTAGATGGAATGCCGAAGGTTCGGTTCGTCCAGGAGGAACCTCCTCGTCGTCGGCAGTGGTTGGGTACTGCGGTAGAGGCGCTTTTCCCTTCCCATAATCAGGCGCTCGTGGTAGAGAACAAGCTTGTAAACCAGCCTGTTGTGCGCGTTTTAGGCGGCCCAGGGACTGGAAAGAGTTCGCTGCTGGCAGATCTCGCGGTGGACTACATGCAGGCGGGCATTCCGGCGGACAGTATTTTGGTGGTGTCACAGTCAAAAGAGGCCGCTGCGGAATTGAGGCGGGATATTGACAGGCGTTTTTCCTCTGAACTGGGGGAAGGCGGTTCGGTCGGGGCAGGCCAAGGTGGCATGGTGCGTGCCGTGCATTCACTTGCCTATGCAGTAGTACGTGATGCCGCCGTGAGTCGGGGAGAGCCTGAACCATCGTTGACCACTGGTGCACGCCAAGATGCTGTCGTGCGGCAACTTTTGGCCGGACATGCGGAAGATGGTGGTGCGTATTGGCCAGAGCGGTTGCGCCCGGCTCTCCCATTAGTCGGTTTTTCCCGTGCAGTTCGTGACTTTCTGCTGCGTGCAGCTGAGCGGGGGATTGACGCCCCGAGGCTTCAGCAGCTCGGCGTGGACTATGGCATTGAGTCGTGGTGTGCGGCTGGCAAGTTTATGGCGGAGTATCAGCAGACTATGCGGTTGGCGTGGGAGCCCAGCCTGAACGCTGCAGAGATTGTCTCTGCGGCATTGATGGAGCTGGATGCAGACGCGCAAGCACTGGCTCGGTGGGGAAAGTCGGTGGTGCTGGTCGATGATGCTGAACACCTATCCCCGGAAGCTGCGCGTCTTGTGGATCGGTTTGTGTCGCAGGCGGCGGTAGCCGTCATTACTGGTGATGAAGATCAATCGGTATTCCACTTCCGCGGTGCTAATAATGACTATCTCCGGAGGACTGGTGAGGCCGAGTGCAAGGCAATCCACTTGCAGCAGTCTTACCGCTGTAACGCTGATATCGCGGATTTAGTCAACGCAGTTTCTCAGCGCTTGCCTAAGGCTCCTGCATACCGTGGCATTGTCGGTTCAGTTGGAGCACAGGAAGCTCGTGAATCCGAAGTTGGAAACAACAGCGATACCGTCGCAGCGGAAAACTCGTACGCAGCTAAAAGTGCAGTAAAAATAGCTATTCATCCTTCTGAACGTGCACAGCGAGCCACAGTCGCGGACTACTTCCGGCGCCTTCATATTGACGAGGGAGTGGCATGGAAGGATATGGCGGT
This sequence comes from Corynebacterium sp. LK26, assembly GCF_014335085.1. NCBI lineage: Bacteria > Bacillati > Actinomycetota > Actinomycetes > Mycobacteriales > Corynebacteriaceae > Corynebacterium > Corynebacterium sp. LK26. The sequence goes on along the minus strand of NZ_PDHB01000002.1, from coordinate 62,400 downwards.
CATCGTCCGGTCCGGTGCAGGGGAGTCCTCTCTGTTCCGTGCGTTGTCGCGTGCGGGTGTGCCTGTGCAGATTGACCCAACGGACATCGTGCTAAGTCATCAGCGATTGGTGCGAGCGCTGATGGTGGCGTTGCGGGCAACTATGAACCAGCTCGATGACGTGGAGTGGGACGAGTTCCTCTCCGGCCCATTGGTCAACATGGATCCGATTGTCAAAGAGCGTCTGCTGCGCGGAATCCGAAAGGCCGACCTGTTCGGCGGGGCCGCGATGACTCAGCTCATCGGAATCTTGAAGGCAGAGGGACTCACAGCTGAACATCTGGAGCTTATTGAGTCTCTGTCGCAGCGTGAACGTCAGGCGCTGCAGGTGCCGCTGGATCTGTTGAGCGCAGCTCGTGAAGCGTTGCGCGATGGTGTGGAAGCAACTTTGTGGGCAATTTGGCAGTCCACTGGTTTGGCAGACCATCTGGTGGCGGCATCGTTGCGCGGCGGTACAGCTGGCGCATCGGCTGACCGCGATTTGGATGCTGTGATGGCACTGTTCGACTTTGCTGGTGACCGTGTGGAGCTGAATCCAAAACTGACGGTTGACGGTTTTATCGCTTCTGTGGAAGAGCAGGAGCTGCCCATCGGCGCACGTGACCGTAGCGGGGTAGAGCGCGATGCCGTGCGCATTCTCTCAGCCCATGCGGCTCTGGGCAGGCAGTGGAAAGCAGTAGCAGTTGTCGGAGTCCAGGAAGGCCAGTGGCCCAGCCTCGGTGTGACTGGCTCGGTGATGAAGCAGAACGAGTTCATCGGTCTCGTTGATCACGGAATTGAGCCGCGGGAGTACATCAATTCCATGGCGGATGCGCTGGCGGAGGAACGTCGTTTGCTGCACGTCGCGGTATCACGGGCGAGCGACAGGGTACTGCTGACCGCAGTCGATTCTCCTGACGATGTTGGAGTTCCCAGTCCGTTTATTATCGAGCTCGTTGAAAAGCTCGGTAATTCGGTGACGGAGCTGGTGAAACAGTCGGAAGCATCGTCGTCTGCGAACGGAGTCGGGGCTACGGCTAATGAAGCAAACGCCGGCAATCCGGATGTTGCAGAGGCAGAAGATGTCGCATGGGCCGGTGAAGGCCTGCCACGGGTGCTCTCTGTGGAGTCACTGCTGGCAGAACTGCGTGCAGCCGTTGTGGACGATGCGGAGACTGAGACGCGGCGTCGACAAGCTGCACGTCAACTCGCGCGATTGGCGCAGGTTGAGGTTGCTGGCGCACATCCAGACACCTGGTGGGGGCTCCGTGCACCGTCGACTTCGAAGCCGGTAAATGACAAGAAGCCGATGAGGATCAATCCCTCCAAGGTGGAAGCAACCCTGAGTTGTCCGTTGAAGGCCATGTTGGATAAATCAGCACCGACATCGGCCATGTATCTGGGCTCTCTACTGCATCAGGCGGTAGAAGCAGTCGCCAAGGGAGTGACTGTGCCTGAGGCTCAGTCTGAGATCCGGCGTGTTTTTGGGGACCTGTCCGATGATCCGGAGTGGCGTAAGCGTACTGAGGAAGAGACCTGGTTGACCGGGCTGGAGGATTGGCAGCGGTGGATTGAGACTAAGAAAGATATCGGAACCGAGGTCCCAGTAAATGTCAACATCAACGATGACATCGTGATTGTCGGACGAATCGACCGGTTGATTGAAGACGCTGATGGTGCAGTTCAAATCGTCGATATTAAAACCGGTAAGACAGCGCCCTCCGGTAAAGAAGTAGAAGGACACGCACAGCTAGCTACATATCAACTAGCGCTGTCGAAGGGGAAGCTCGTTGAAAGCGGAGATGGGCTCGCTGTGGACAACGGCGAAGGCATTGAACAATCTGGGGCATACCTGGTATTTCCGCGAAAGTCACACAATAAGACCATTATCACTAGCCGCGAACAGTCAAAGCTCACGGAAGACAAGTTGGCTGACTGGGAGCGTCGCGTAGAGCAGGTAGCACGTGCGACGTCTGGCCCGCGTGCCTTGGCGCTCGCTGGTGATCATTGCAAGTTCTGCACGCTTTCGAAGGCGTGCCCGGCAGCAGAAGGGAATCGGTAGTCATGTCGGAGGAACGAACCATCATTGATCCCGTCACCCTGTCGGAGATGATGGGGCAGGACTTTCCGCCCACCCCGCAACAAGCGGCGGTAATCGGTGCACCGATGGAACCAATGCTTGTTGTCGCCGGTGCCGGTGCTGGTAAAACAGCGACAATGGCTGCCCGTGTTGTGTGGTTGGTCGCCAACGGCTTTATCCGCCCAGAAGAAGTTCTAGGTTTGACCTTCACCAGGAAGGCAGCGCGCGAGCTCGGCGTCCGTATCCGCCAACAGCTGAATGCGCTTGCTTCCTCCGCTGCATTTCGTGCACAAGCTTCACCAGAGGTATTAGCAAGCCTCGAGGTCATTGCCCCAACCACGCTTACTTACGATGCTTATGCCTCTGAAGTCGTGAGCAATTATGGTCTTTTGCTGCCGACGGAGCCGGGGGTCACCATTATGGATGGCGCGACGCAGTGGCAGTTGGCCTGGGAAACAGCTCGCAATGTGACCGAAATTGATGTCGATATTGCGCCATCAACGCTGGCCAGTCGCATTATTGAGCTGGGGTCGAACATCGACTCAAACTTATCTACCCCGCAGGCGATTCGCGAGGAAACCGAAGCGTTCATCAGCAATATTGAGCAGACCCCGCAGAAGGGTAAACGCGAGGGACTAATTGGCGATCTACAGGGCATCGTCGATAAGCAGCGGGAGAGATTAGAGATTTTGCCGCTGGTAGAGCAGGTTCGAGCTCGGTGCAATGAAGAAAATGTCGCCACCTTCGGTATGCAGATGGCTCGGGCGGCCCGGCTAGCCACCGACTTCGCGGAAGTCGGGGAGGAGGAGCGGCGTCGCTTTAAGATCATCATGCTCGACGAGTACCAGGACACGTCGCACACACAGCGGCTGTTCCTGCGTGCGCTGTTCTCCGGTGGTTGTGTCACCGCTGTCGGCGATCCGATGCAGGCAATTTATGGCTGGCGAGGAGCAACGGCCGAAAACCTTGTGCAGTTTGTCAATGATTTTCCGCGGTCGGATGGGCAGCCAGCGGAGAAAAAGCAACTGACCATTTCTTGGCGAAACCCGCAGTCAGTGCTGCAGCTTGCTAACGCAGTCTCCGACCGTGCTTTTGCGGGGCAGGCTCGTACGGTAGAGGCACTGGATGCAGGGCCAAAAGCAGGCCAGGGCGAGGTGCAGCTTGCTTTCACTGCAACCGGTGAGGAAGAAGTTGCATACATCGCAGATTGCATGGAGACGCAATTACGCGAATGTGAAGCAGCTGGCAACAAGCTCGATGCCGCCATCCTGGTTCGGACAAATGCTGAATCGGCTGTCTATTTAGATGCACTGTCTGAGCGGGGTGTGCCTGCAATCATTGTAGGACTCGCTGGATTACTGCACTTGCCCGAGGTCATGGATATCACCTCGGTGATGAAGATATTGGTCGACCCCAGTTCAGACCAGGATGCTCTGCGTCTGCTACTCAGCCCACAGTTCAATTTGGGTGCCGCAGACGTGGAGGCACTTCGCACTCGTGTAGATCAGCTGGCAATCGCAGGAAAGGACGAGTTGGCCCGCAAGAAGGGCAACGTCGAAGAAACTTCAGACTCCTCACCGCTTTCCCAGCTCGCTCGCCAGTATGACAAGCTCGTGGAAGATGCCGAAGCAGCATCGTCCGCGGTGGGGCTGGGGCACGCCATCGCCGACCCGGATATTCGTTTTTACGACGGCACCCCGCTGGCGCGCGGCAGTGTGGAAAAAAATGGGCGGTTGGTCTGCAGCGAGTCACTGAACTACACAGATGAAGCAATGGTGCGCATCGCACAGTTGGGTGCAAGCCTACGAAAACTACGCCGGTTCTCGCTGAATAAGCCTCTGCCGGAACTGGTCGAGGACATCGCTACTGAGTTTGGAATTCGCGTAGAAGCAGCGGCTGGACAGTACGGTTCCGCTACCGCGATAACCAGGCCGACAACCGCACATCTGGATAGGTTTGTCGATATCGCTGCGACGTATTCTCAAAATATCTCGGACGATGTGACAGGGTTTTTGAACTATCTGGAATTCGCTGTCGAACACGATGATGGCTTGGAACGGGCACCTATGAACATGCCGGAAAACTGTGTCCAAATCATGACTATGCACAAGTCAAAGGGCTTGGAGTGGGAAACGGTTGCTGTTCCGGGCATCACCACTAGCAAGTTCGACAGAGTTGATTTGTCATCGTGGCTGACCAATTCAGTTCAGCTTCCTCCTGGCGCAATTACTCAAGTGGATCCGCTAACGGCTAGTGCAGAAACAACAGAGGATGCAACGCAGCTTGCAGCAGGCGATTGGGCTCCTGTCGCTGATTCTGTCGACAGCAACGCCCCCGAACTGGACATATCAGGCACCGATAACCAGACCGACCTCAACAAGGTGATCAAAGCCTACAAGGAAGAGCTGCGAGAAGTGGAGAGGGAAGAAAAACAGCGCCTCTTCTACGTTGCCATGACTCGCTCCGCGAAAAAGCTCATTGTCACTGCAAGCAGGCGGCCTAATCCGAGCTTGAAGAAACCCACCGACGTGTCGGCGGACTTCGCAGCCATCGCCACTCAATTCAGTGACTATGTGGTGTCGTGGACAGATGGGGAGGACCCTGAGGTAGAGGACGCTGAAGTCGATTTGGACTGCGACACTGCGGTTGATGGGGTGGTCTGGCCCGTCGATACCCTGGGCAACCGCCGAGATAGTGTGCAGCGAGCAGCCGAAAGCGTCATGCGCTACATGGGCGAAGACCAGGATGAGCGCCCCATTGCAGGTGACCTGTCTGAGGTATGGGAAACGGAAACGACCATTCTCGTGGATGAAATCCTTCGAGCTAAGGCCGCGGAGATTCATCTACCAATGCCGACAAGCATGTCCACTAGCGAATACCAAGCGATGATTGCGGATCCGGTCGCGTTTGCTCGTCGGAAAGCACGCCCGGTGCCGTTTAAGCCAAACCGATTCGCGCGCCGAGGTACGGCATTCCACGCTTGGTTGGAGAATCGCTTCGGTGCACACAGTCTGCTGGACGATGAGGATCTCTTCGGGGATCAACTGGATGACTTCCTCGGCACAGAACAAGTCGCGTCCGAACGCGAACTGGAGAAATTGAAGGCGAATTTCGAGGCATCTGTGTGGGCTGACCGCACGCCAACGCATGTAGAGGTGCCGTTTGAAATTGCCATCGGGCAGAGGCGGGTCGTCGGCCGAATCGACGCGGTGTTTAACGACAACGGGAAGTGGAGCGTCATTGACTGGAAGACAGGCCAGATGCCGCGCGGAAAGGAAAGGGAAGTAGCGGCGCTACAGCTGGCGATTTACCGCCTGGCGTGGTCGGATAGGCTGCGCGAGATGGGAATGGAAACTGCCCCCGAAGACATTGAAGCCGGGTTCTTCTACGTTTCGGCAGGACGGACGCTAATACCAGATGAAGCGCTACTGCCAAGCAGGATAGAGTTAGACAGGAAAATGCGCGAGCTGATTGGATAATCATCTACGTATGTAACTGCCGCGTGGCCGTGGCCAGTTATCCAGGTGAAAGCAGCAGTTTGTATGCGCTATTTTTCACCGGGAGGAGTTTTCATGAAAGGCAGGCGAGGAGCGGTTGCGTAATCCAATTCGGAAATCTTCGGGATACGAAACCGGGCTCAATGATCTTCCCGGGCATGCACTGCTGGGAGTCATTGGCCTGCCTGAGTCCGCGCCGAAGAATCCTTGGCGGCTAATCATACGTCGTTTGAACTACGCCGTATTTTTGCTGCTGATTGCATCCGTCGTGGTCTACTACGACCGCAACGGATATACGGAGCCTCTCACCTTCATCGATGCGGTGTATTACTCGGCTGTCAGCCTGTCGACGACGGGTTACGGTGACATCACGCCGGTGACACAGAGGGCTCGATTACTCAATATTTTGATCATTACGCCACTGCGCGTGGCCTTCCTTGCTCTCTTGGTCGGTACTACTCTGACCGTTTTGACCCAAGAATCTCGGAAAACCCTGCAAATTCAGCGCTGGAGGAGACAGTTGCGCAACCACACCGTCGTTATCGGATACGGCACCAAGGGTCGTTCTGCCATTGCAGCTCTTCTCGCGGACGGCGTAGATCCGGCAGAAATCGTTGTTATTGATACGGACAAGGAAGCACTCGATCACGCTTCGAATCAAGGCTTGGCGACGGTGCATGGGTCGGCTACCAAATCCGATGTGCTGAAGTTAGCTGGTATTCAGCGTGCCCGCTCTATAGTCGTTGCACCGAACAAAGATGACACAGCGGTGCTGGTCACGTTGTCGGTCCGTGAGTTGGCGCCGGGTGCCTCAATTGTGGCCTCGGTGCGTGAATCAGAAAACCGCCACTTGTTGACGCAGTCAGGTGCAGACCAAGTGGTTATTTCTTCTGAAACCGCCGGCCGAATGCTGGGGCTGGCCACGGTGACTCCTTCGGTGGTTGAGATGATGGAAGACCTCCTGAGCCCGGATGAAGGATTCTCTGTTGCAGAGAGGCTGGTCACCGAAGAGGAAATCGGTGCCAGCCCACGGCACCTCGCGGATATTGCACTCGGCGTGGTGCGCTCGGGTGAGCTGTACCGAATTGATTCACCGGAGTGTGAGTCGGTGGAGCCAGGCGACCGGCTGCTGTACGTCCGCCGTGTCTACAGCAATGACGAATAGCACTCGACCAGTTTAAAAATGGGGTCTAACAACTTTTGACTTACTCAGAGGCGGATGTGAACAAGCCGGATTATCTAGCTGGGCTGGATCCAGACCAGCGCGAGGCAGCAACGGCTCCGATGGGGCCGGTGTGCATTCTTGCTGGAGCCGGTACAGGTAAGACCCGAACAATTACTCATCGCATCAAGTACCTCATTGACCAGGGGTTTGTGCAGCCGCAGAAGGTATTAGCGGTGACATTTACCTCGCGTGCAGCAGGGGAGATGCGCGACCGCCTGGCAAAGATGGGAACGCCTGGAGTCCAGGCGCGTACTTTCCACTCGGCAGCTCTTCGCCAGCTGCGCTACTTCTGGCCCCAAGTCGCCGGTGATATGCCCTGGCAGCTGTTGGATGACAAGAAATTCCGTGTCGTCGCCCAAGCAGTACGCCGGGTGGGCCTGGACACCTCCAAGGAAACGATCCGCGATGTCATGGGCGAGATTGAGTGGGCGAAGGCCACTCTGGCCGGTGCGGATCAGTACCAGGCCGCGCTGCGGGAGCATGGGCGCACGGCACCTCTGTCTGCGGAAAAAATTGTCGATTGCTATCACGCTTACGAGGACATAAAAACCACTCCTGACGGGCTATTGCTTGACTTCGACGACCTGCTCATCCACACCGCCGGTGCGATGGAGAATTCCCGTGCAGTGGCGGAGGAATTCCGCAACCAGTATCGGTGCTTCGTCGTCGATGAGTACCAGGATGTCACCCCGTTACAGCAGCGAGTTCTCAACGCCTGGCTGGGAGACCGTGACAACCTCACAGTTGTCGGGGACGCCAACCAGACGATCTACTCCTTCACAGGGGCGACTCCGCAGTACCTAATGAACTTCTCTCGGGACTACCCGGAAGCCACAGTTGTCCGCCTGCAGCGGGACTACCGATCGACCCCACAGGTCGTCGAGCTGGCCAACAATGTCATCGGCCGTGCGCAGGGGCGTATCGCCGGCTCGCGGCTGAAGCTGATTGGGCAGCGTGAAGACGGCCCGGAGCCGACTTTTAACCAGTACGACGATGAGCCGATGGAAGCTCGCGCGACCGCGCGCAGCATCAAGCGACTTATCGACGTGGGTACGCCGGCATCGGAGATTGCCGTTTTGTACCGCATCAACGCACAGTCCGCAGTTTTTGAGCAGGCTTTGTCCGAGGTAGGAGTCGCCTACCAGGTTCGTGGCGGGGACGGTTTCTACCAGCGTCCCGAGATCCGCGATGCCATCGCTGCACTTGTGCGAGTTTCCCGTTCCTCACGGACTGTTCCGACATTGCAGGGCACGAATCTATTGGATTTGGTCAAGCAGGTTTTCGCGGGTCTTGGCATGACTGACCAAGAGCCGGAAGGCGCTGGTGCCAGGGAACGTTGGCAGTCACTACGCGCCCTATTTGACCTGTGTAAAGACATCGTTCATGCCAACACCGAGGTCAATATCCAGGCGCTCCTCGGCCAATTGCACACCCGGCAGCAGGCCAAACATCCACCGACGCTGGATGGCGTGACGCTGGCTAGCCTGCATGCAGCCAAGGGGCTGGAGTGGGATGCGGTGTTCCTCGTTGGGCTTACCGACGGTTCGCTGCCTATCCAACATGCGCTGAATAAATTCGACCGTTCTCCTGCGCAGGGGGCGGAAGCCATCGAAGAAGAGCGCCGTCTGTTCTATGTCGGCATTACTCGAGCCCGCGAACATCTGGAGCTATCTTGGTCATTGTCGCGGACAGAAGGCGGCCGCAGGTCACGTCGCCGCACACGATTCCTCGATGAACTCGACATTGATGTCTCTGACTACTCGGCTGAGGCACAGCGAAGCTCAAGGAGCTCTAGTTCCCGCAGTAAGCGTCAGCAGTCCAAACAGTGCAAGGGCTGTACTAAGCCATTGCACACCGATGCCGAGCGGATCTCAGGGCGTTGTGAAGAGTGCCCAGTCAGTGCGGATCCTGCACTACTGGAAGCATTGCGTGCATGGCGCTTGGAAATGTCGAGGGAAATGACGGTCCCCGCATTCGTGATCTTCTCCGATGCGACCCTTCTGGCCATCGGTGAGCAGCAGCCGACTACGCCGGAGGAACTTCTGCAGATTCCCGGAATTGGAGAAGCGAAGCTCAATCATTTCGGCGAAGGCATCTTGGGAATCGTCAATTCTTTCGTGAATTCCTAGTCAGATTCTGCTCAAGGCACTTCGAATTACATGAACTGCATATGCGAGTTGCCATGACCACACACTGGGCACTGCGGGTGGGGAGCAACAGTAGTGCGGGTGATATCGAGGCTTTCCAGATCTATGCGCACCTCCGTTGCACATAGATCTGAGAGATCCGGCCGCCGCAGCTGCCCAACCAACAGTGGCACCGCTGTGTTCAGCCATTCCGGTGCGGCCACGGGCGTAAAAGTGCGAAGCTGTAGCGCAATCAGTGCCCGGACGGGGTCGTGGTCTCGTCGATAAGCTTCGAAACACATCGAGCAGGGCCCTTGACCTGGTTGAACAAGCGGCCCAAGAATCAGTGCCCCATCGCGGAAATGCGTGTGCAGATGCTCAATTCCACGATGAAACAGAGCGCGAACCAAGGGCATGCTCGGTACTTCCATGCCCGTGACCACCGCGAGCCCGATCTCTTCCGGTGTGGATTGAGATATTTTTAGCGTCGCATTGCGAGTGGGCGACATTGCCGTCGTCCAACTACCACAACCCGTGCGACGAAGCTCCTTTAAAAGTCCGGTGCGCAAGCTGTCCCGACCGATCAGCGTAATCCTCCGCCGTGTCGGTGGTTTTTGGACCAGCGCGGCTCGGTGAAGGTCGGAGATAAGTGCGGTAATGAACTGCGGTGACAGTTTGTCGTGACTGTCAGTAAAGGCCTCGCTTAAGGTGCTACCTCTATGAGCTGCAAGAAGCGCCGAGAAGACAGGCCCCGGCGGGGTGCCGTCGGAAAGCGGCAGAATCATGCTGCGCTCCGGTTCCACGCCGAACTGAATCCGCGCGCCTGGGCGCATGACAATCGGTACCTCCGGCCGCAGCGCGTAGTCCGTGGCAGGCGCGGCAAGTGTTTGTGCAGCGGGTGCGTGCGAACCTATTACGCCAGCCGTACCATCCCGCCCCCGAGACGTATCCCTGTATTCCCCCATAAAAATATCTTTTACCCCGGGGCCAGCTTTTACGCAATCGCAGCGCAGAGCATATACGCTTAAAAAGCATGAGCACCAAGCGACCTGAGTACGGCCCGGATGTTGAGGTTCGGCGCTCGAAGCGCCGCCGCCGTACTGTGTCCGCCCGCGCGGAGGGAAACCGGATCATTGTCATGGTTCCGGACGATCTCAGCGCCGCTGCGGAAAAACAGCAGGTCAATGAAATTGTTGCGCGAGTGCGGAAGAAAGTTGGCAGCAACCTGGATAATTCCGAGCTGGAGCGCCGCGCACGGCTGCTCTCTCGTACGGTGCTGGAAGATCGCCCGCGGTTCGAGTCAATCAAATGGGTCAAGAACATGTCGCGCAGGTGGGCATCCGTCACCGGCGGTGTCGATAGTCCTGGGCGCATTCGCATTTCGCACAGGCTTGCCGACGTCCCGGGGTACGTCCTCGACGATGTCATTGTGCACGAACTGGTGCACACTTTCGTCGACGGTGGTCATACCGAAGAGTTCTGGTATTGGGCGGCAAAAGCCCCGTACCACGAACGGGCACGGGGCTATTTAGAGGCGTATCAACGCTGGGGAACCCAGAGCTAACTCGCTACTTATCGTCGTCGGCGTCACTGTCGTTGCCCTCAGCCGCGCGCTTTTCGGCCTCTTTGCGCAGCTGCTCTTCAAGCTCTGCGATCGGGTCGAAGTCATCGTTTTCCGAGCCGCCAAGGACCGAATCAATAAAGGCCGCGGGTTCATCCAAATCCTCTGCCACGGGCAGGAAGTCCGGGTGATCCCAGACCTTGTCGCGTCGCTCGATGCCCACAGCGGTGGTCAGACGGTGCCACAAGTTGGTTGCCTCACGCACCTTGGGGGATCCGAGGTCAATGCCGGTGGCTTTCTCCAGCGCCTGTTCAGCACCTTCGGTGGCGCGGCGACGACGCCAGGCTTCATCCAGCTGTGCGGCACCCGATAGACGCTCACCGAGGGCATCGGTGACAACCATGTCCACCCATCCCTCGACCAGTGCTAGCAGCGTCTGGAAACGAGTACGAGCATTCTCGTTACGAGAACGAATCTTCGGGCTCAGATCCATATTCTGCAGCTCGCTCATAGCCTCCTGCATACGCTGCGGATCCTGCATGTTCTCAATATCCAGACCGCGGGCGGCCTCTTCAATCGCCGAGTAATCGATGACGATGCCGGCAGCGTATTCCTCGACAGAGGAAATCATGCGTTCAGCCAGCCATGGCACGCGGTCGAAGAGACGTTGGTGGGCAGCTTCGCGGGCAGTGGCGTAGATAAACAGATCGCGCGCTGGAACCTCGAGTTCCTCCGCGAGAGCGACGAGATGCGTTGGCAGCAGTACCGCCGCACCAGTGGTGTGTAGCGGCAGCCCGAGGTCAGAACCAGTCAGGCTCGTCTGTGCCAACTCCGCCAGCGCATTTCCTAGCTGAGTACCGAAACTCATCGAGTTCATCTGGCGCATGATGCCCAGCATCGGCCCCATCATCTCGCGAGCTTCCTCTGGAACACCCTCGAGGGAGGCATCACTCATGCGGCTGGCGACGGGATCGACAAGGCGAGTCCATGTCGACTTGGTGTTCTCCAACCACTGCAGGCTATTCCACGCTTCTACGCGGTTGACACCAGCCGGCAGGGAGGTGACGTCATCTAGCCACAGTTCGGCCAGGCGCAGGGAATCAGTCAGCGCCTCGCGGGCCGAGTCCTTCACCGGAGCCGGGTTACCAAGACGGGTCCGCGCAACGCGCTCGGCCGCGTCGTAGTTGACAGGGCCAGAGTTAGACTCCTGGAATCGCTGCCCCATGCCGGAGAACATCTCGCCGAACTGGTTGAGAATATCGCCCAAGTTCGGCTGGTCCCCCTTGCCGGAGGCGCCGCTGCCGGGCTGCCCGGGGCCGCCGAAACCGAAGCCACCGGCGCCGCCCATGCCACCGAAGGGAAACCCGAAGAAACCGAAAGGACCGCCCTGGCCGCCCTGACCGCCCTGACCGGAGTCATTGTTGCCAGCGTCGTCGCGATCGTCATCATTGTCGTTCGGACCAAAGCCAAATCCGTTAGAACTCATGCTCCCACCGTACCGGGCAATGACCCGCGTGAGTACTTAAAAGCACCACTTTATTGGCAACTTCGCGCCCAGCGAACAGACACGGACAAGATTCATCAGGTGTCCAGTAGGCAGATAGCGAGAATGTAGGGTGTTATTTGTGAATCGTCGTACCCAAACTCTTGTTGCGGGCGCTGTGCCCATCGCCGCGTTGGCAACTGTGCTCTCGCTGCCAACGCTGACAGTGCCCTATGCCGCGCAGGGGCCTGGCCCGGTCTTCGATGTTCTCAGCGATGTCGAGGGCAAGAGCATTATCTCGGTCAGTGGCAGTGCTGCGGACTCCGAACTCTCTAAGGGCACGCTGGATATGACAACCGTCGCAGTCAGACATAACCTGACATTGCCGCAGGTCATTGGCCTGTGGTTCGATCGTGACAACGATATCGTCCCCATTGAGGCGGTCTTCCCTCCGGGCCAGAGTCAGGACGAGGTGGAAGAGGAGAACAAGGCTGCATTCACCGAGTCAGAGGCCAACGCCACCTCCGCTGCGCTGGCACATCTCGGGTTGCCGATGGAAGTCACCGTCGCCTACACAGTGCCGGATAGTCCCGTCGATGGGCGACTGCATGAAGACGATGTGATTCTCGCCGTGGATGGGGTGGCCGTAAGCAAGCCTGAGCAAGTCAAGGCGATTATTGCCGGACGCAACCCGGGCGATACTGTCACGTTGAGGGTCAAGTCTGCGACCGTCGACAAGCAGAAGACTGCTAAGGGCGAGGACTCTGACCCCGAGAAAGCCGTCGATATTTCTGTGACACTGGCGGAAAATCCGCATCAGAAGAATGCCGCGCTGCTCGGCGTTGGGATGGGGGCGCAATCCGCGGACGACACCAAGGTTGAGTACCAGCTCAGCGGCATTGGAGGTCCGTCTGCGGGGCTCATGATGACGCTCGGAGTGATTGACAAGCTGAGTCCAGGCGATTTGACCGAGGGGCAGCACCTCGCTGGCACCGGCACTATTGACGCTGCCGGCAACGTGGGCGAAATCGGTGGCATTACACACAAAATCTCGGCCGCCCGAGATGAGGGCGCCGAGATGTTCTTCGTGCCGGAAGGCAATTGCGCAGAGGCTGTGACTGCCGACCGAGGCGATATGAAGTTGGTAAAGGTCTCTGTGCTTGACGACGCGCTTGCGGCAATCGAAAAGCCGGAGACCGCGCAGACCTGCTCGTAGTTTTTGTCGTAGTCCCTACGAGCAGCTGCTAGTTTCAGCTAGTTCTTGCTGAAGGCCTCGAAGTTTTGCTGAGACTGCCATTTATCAATCTCTGCCGCCGTTGCGCGCAACTGCGGGTCAAATTTGAGGTAGGCCTTTGTCTCGCGCGCAATGAGCCCGGACAGGACAATCAGACCGATGAGGTTCGGTAGCGCCATCAGGCCGTTGAGAGCCGAGGCGACGGACCAGACGGTTTCCAGATGAGTAACAGCGCCGACGAAGACTACGCAGGTGAAGACCGCACGGTAGAGACCGGTGCCGCGGCGACCGACCAGGGACTCGAATGCGCGCTCACCGTAGTAGGACCAGCCCAGCATGGTGGAGAATGCGAAGAAGACAACCGACAGCGTGACGATTGTGCCACCCCAGTGGCCAGGTAGACCGCGGGAGAATGCCTCAGCAGTCAGAGCGCCAGTGTCGACGTTGCCATCCTGCCAAACACCGGTGCTGATGATAACCAGGCCGGTGAAGGACACGACGATGATGGTGTCAATGAAGGTCTGAGTCATGGAGACCAGACCCTGACGAACCGGGTGAGTGGTCGATGCGGCGGCAGCGGCGATAGCACCGGAACCCAGGCCCGACTCGTTGGAGAACAGGCCGCGGGCAACACCCATCTGCAGGGCGAGAATGAGCGTGGAGCCTGCGAACCCACCAACGGCCGCGGTGCCGGTGAAAGCATCGGTGAAGATGAGCTTGAAGGTCTCGGGCAGCGCCGAGACATTGGCGACGAGCACCCACACGGCCGCACCGATGTAGAGCACAATCATCATCGGCACAAAGCCGGCGGTGATGCGGCCAATCGACTTAATGCCACCCATCAGCGCCGCACCTACCAGGATGAACATGATCATGCCGGAGAGCGTCGGATCGATGTCGAAGCTGTTTTCCAGGTTCGAGGCCACGGCATTGCCCTGGGTCAGGTTGCCGATACCAAACGCTGCCAGCGCAGCAAAGACGGCGAAGAGAATACCGAGCGTCTTACCAAAACCATTCGGGATGGCCTTGCGCAGGTAGTACTGCGGGCCACCGGACTGTTCGCCAGCTGCATCGACCTGACGGTACTTCACACCCAGGAATGCCTCGGAGTACTTCGATGCCATACCAAGCAGGCCGGTCACCCACATCCAGAACAGCGCACCGGGTCCACCCAGGCCGATCGCGGTAGCGACACCGACAATGTTGCCGACACCGACTGTTGCCGCGAGAGCCGTCGCAAGCGCCTGGTAGTTGGTGATATCTCCCTCGGCGTCTTCGTCGTTACGGTCGATGAGTCCGAGGCGCAGTGCCGGGCCGAGTTTGACCAGGTGAATTGCACCCAGGCGAATGGTCAAAATGATTCCGGTGCCGATCAGCGCGGGGATCAGGAGATACGGACTCCAAATAAAACTATCCGCCGCTGAGGCAAAATCGCTGAAGCTTTCCATGCTGTGGAACTTTACTGGTAGAAAGCCTAAATTCGATCATTAATTTCTCAGAAAATGATTATTGTGCTACTAATTCGCCACAAGTGGGGGTAAACACATTCCGACGAAAGCAAAAACTATTCCGCCAATCAGTGTGAGAGCAAGGTACCCACATGCCCTCCAAAAGTGTTGGTTCTTAAGGCGTACGATCTCTCCGGCGAGTGTGGACCACGTCGACAGGCCGCCGGCGAAGCCAATCATTACCGTCGCATAGGCCAGAGCAGGCGTCATGCCATTGCTTATCGACGTTCCCCGCGACCACACCACAGCAGCGACACCGGCGACGAAGCAGGCAATCATATTCGCGGTCCACGTTCCGGGTAGTTTGGAATCAGCCCACTTCACCGCAAGTTCGGCCAGCGCATAGCGCAGCGCTCCACCTACTGCCGCGCCAACTGCGATAGCGAGGATGGCAGAGAGTGCCGAGGAAAAAGAGCCGAGGAGATCGCCGGTCATTCCGCGACCTCCCGTGCGCACTTGGTGCCCAACCAGTAGGCGAGAGGGCAGCACAGCAGATGAATAAGTCCGACGCTCACAATCAGTACGACTGACGTGTCCGCTTGCACCAACAAGAGAATGACAAATGCGGAGAAAGTGGTGAAACCGCCACAAAAGCCAGTACCGCAGAAAGCGGAAAGCCGAGGATTAGCAAACGCGATACTGCTGACCAGGCCGAAGAGAAAGCAGCCCAACAAGTTGATGGCAGTGGTCGAAACTGCGCTAGTTCCCGAGCTCACAATCGCATCGATTGCCGCGCCGAGCAGAAAGCGACTTACCGCGCCAATAGCGGCACCGCCGGCGACAACCAGGGCCATGAGAACCTGCGCCCGTCCTGCTGATGGCAGTTTCGCAACGACAGATTCCTCATTCACGGTGAAAACGCTAGCACAGTGGCGAAAGGGGAGGTAGGCGCCGACAATTCGGAATCTTTCACCAGGAGGTGTTCCCGTCGGCACGCGACAATCTACCTACTGCACCCTATTGCAGGGGCGAGTTTGCCTTACCGAGTGGTTCTTGCCATGCGCGCTGACCCTAAAACGGGGACACTGGGGAAGAGGAAGCGCATTTAAGTCCGGTTTCCCCATTCCGGCCGGCTCGTCGGCGGTGAAATCGGTGGTTGCGCAGTTCGCCGATTCAGCAGGAGGATACCCACAATGGCTCATGAGCGCGCCGGGCAATTGGCCCAGCCATCCGACCTTATCGATGTCGCGGAACTGGTCACTGCTTACTACACAAAGCACCCGGACCCGAATAACCCCGACCAGAAGGTCGTCTTCGGTACTTCCGGTCACCGCGGTTCCTCCCTCGACGGCGCTTTCAACGAAGACCACATTCACGCCACTACTCAGGCAATCGTGGATTACCGCAAGGGCCAGGGCATTGAAGGTCCGCTCTACGTCGGTCGCGATACCCACGGCCTGTCCGAGCCGGCAATGATTTCCGCCCTCGAGGTGCTCACGGCCAACGGCATCACCGTGATGGTTGACGCTCAGGATCGCTACACGCCGACTCCGGCAGTCAGCCACGCGATTCTGACGTACAACCGCGACGTGGAGGGAGGTCCGACGGGGAGTAGCGCCGCGCGTGCCGACGGCATCGTGATTACCCCTTCCCACAATCCGCCACGGGATGGTGGTTTTAAGTACAACCCGCCGACCGGTGGTCCGGCGGACGCGGATGCGACGGACTGGATTGCAGCTCGTGCTAATGAATACTTGGCTAAGGGCCTGGATGGGGTTAAGCGCCAGCTGGTGGATAAGGCCGGAGACCTCGTCGTAAAGCACGACTACCTCAACGCATACGTGTCGGACCTGCCGAATGTTGTCAACCTCGACGCCATCCGTGATGCCGGCGTGCGTATCGGCGCCGACCCAATGGGTGGTGCGTCGGTGGATTACTGGGGCGCAATTGGCGATGCGCATAACCTAAACCTGACCGTGGTCAATCCGCTGGTTGATGCGACCTGGCGTTTTATGACGCTGGATACAGACGGCAAGATTCGTATGGACTGCTCCTCGCCGAATGCGATGGCGTCCCTGATTGGTAACCGCGATAAGTTCGACATCTCCACCGGCAATGACGCGGACTCCGATCGCCACGGAATTGTGACACCGGACGCGGGTTTGATGAACCCGAACCACTACCTGGCCGTTGCCATTGACTACCTCTTCGCGCACCGTCCGGGCTGGTCGCAGGAGACCGCGGTCGGTAAGACGCTGGTGTCTTCGTCGATGATTGACCGCGTCGTTGCCAATTTGGGCCGCAAGCTCGTGGAAGTTCCAGTCGGCTTCAAGTGGTTCGTCCCGGGTCTGCTCGGCGGCACCATCGGCTTCGGCGGTGAAGAATCCGCTGGTGCATCGTTCCTGCGTCACGACGGCACTGTGTGGTCTACCGATAAGGACGGCATCATCCTGGACCTCCTGGCCAGCGAGATCAAGGCTGTGACCGAGAAGACTCCATCGCAGCTCTACGCAGAACTCGCCGATAAGTACGGTGCCCCGGCTTACGCCCGCACCGATGCGGACGCAACCCGTGAGCAGAAGGCAATCCTGAAGAAGCTCTCGCCGGAGCAGGTCAAGGCCGACACCCTGGCAGGGGAGACCATTACAGCCAAACTGACTGAAGCACCGGGCAACGGCGCTGCGATTGGTGGCCTCAAGGTGGTTACGGAGAACGCTTGGTTCGCGGCGCGTCCGTCGGGCACTGAAGATAAGTACAAGATCTACGCGGAGTCCTTCAAAGGCGCGGATCACCTGGCACAGGTTCAGGCTGAGGCGCAGGACGTGGTCTCGGCAGTCCTGAACGGGTAATCGGTAACCATTGGGCTAGCTGTAAACAGTTAGCCTGTACTAACATTTCTGTGTATGAAGAATTTCGTAGGCGTGGTGGCACGATTCGGCCTGGCTGCAGTTTGGTTGTACTCGGGTCTTATCAAACTGCTGAACCCGCTGGAATCGCGTCAGGCAGTTCAAGCTTATGAGCTGCTGCCGAGCGATTTGGTGCCGATGGTAGCGGTTGCGCTGCCCGCTTTCGAAGTCATCCTTGGACTCCTGCTGGTATTGGGGCTTTTCCTGCGCCCGGTAGCGGTGTTGTCTGGCGCGCTCTTGCTGGTGTTTATCGGCGGCATTATCTCGGCGTGGGCGCGCGGCCTGCAGATTGACTGCGGTTGCTTTGGTGGCGGTGGCTACGACGAGAACGCTGACGCGGTTTCATATCTAAAGTCAATCGCCCGAGACATCGGTTTTCTGGCCTTGGCTGTATTTGTGTACGTGTGGCCGTGGAAGAAGTTTGCCATTTACGCCTAGTCCGCTGGCTAGAGGGGAAGCCTAGGGGATAGGCCAGGGGAATGGGGCAAGGTGATGGGGCCTAGCGATGCGGCCTAACAACCATTTCCGTTTTCTCAGGCGCAATTGTGTCATTGGCAAGAAAACACCGCTATCGTAAGCGGTGTGAGTCAGAAGATTAAGAATCCAAATGAAAAGGGCAGTGGCTTCGTCGTCGGCCTGATTGCTCTTCTTGCTGTCGTTGCAGTTGTTATTGGTGGCGTTATCTACATCGGCCGGTCGCAGCCGATTGAGGGACTGCCAGATGAGGACGTCGACTTCTCCGTCGCACTCGACGGCGATGTCATCCGACTGAGCAAGGACGGCGCCGAAGGGGCTAAAACAGCCACGATTTTTGAGGACTACTCGTGCCACTACTGTGCTCAGATGAGCGAAGAGGGCCACGATGATGAGCTCAAGGCGCTAAACGACGGCAAGCTTGTCGCTGAATACCGCACGCTGAACTTCCTGGATGGTCAGGAGAAGGAGCAGCGTGACGGTCACTCCACTCGCGTCTTCGCGGTTGCCCGCAAGATTGCTGAGACCGGTGATGCTCGCGCATATTGGAACTTCCGCACGATGATGATGGCTGACCAGCAGAACTCTGTCACGTGGAGCGATGATGAGTTGGCTGACCGTCTGGAGCAGCTCGGTGTTGCTGACGAAATTGTCAGCGAAGTCCGTTCCGGCATCGACACCACCGAGGCTAAGGCAAGCGCAAATGCCAACTTCGATGACCTTGAGAAGCGCTTGGGCAAGGTTTCCTCACCGCACGTCTTTGTCGATGGCAAGGATATTCTGGAGAACATTTCCGGTGATGGCGGACTGGGGCAGTGGGTCAAGGTGGCCCTGCGCTAGGTTCCGTGCACGCTCACACGATTCATCTTCAGTTCATGTTCGGCAGATCCACTCTGGGGCACTCGGCGAATACGTAAAAGAGTGTTCTACATGCGGATTTGGTGATACATGACAGTGCCATGTAGCCTTTGAGGAGTCCACAGCGGAGGGTGAAAGCCACTTCGATGTTGATTCTGGGGCTATGGCGCAGCTGGTAGCGCACCACACTGGCAGTGTGGGGGTCACGGGTTCGAGTCCCGTTAGCTCCACCAGTAGAAAAACCCTCGGTCGTTATGACCGGGGGTTTTCTTGTATCTGCCCCTGGGTAGTGTGCTCGCCGTTTACCTCAATGATTGGTAATCCGTATGGCTGTAGCAACTTTGTCTGAACGGTGGAATACTGGGGGTATGGCACACAACGACTCCGTTATTCAGAAACTGTCCACCGAAGAATCCCTTGAGCTGCTGGCTACGCAGACTTTTGGGCGACTGGTTGTTCGTCGTAAAGACGATATGGATCTTTTCCCACTGAACTACGTCGTTCATGAGGGGAACATTTACTTCCGCACTGCCGAGGGGTCGAAGCTCTTTACTGTTTCTCTGAACCACGATGTTCTTTTTGAGGCCGACTTTGTTGACAAGGATGCTCAGAAGGCCTGGTCGGTCATCGTTAAGGGGGACGCAGAGGTTCTCACCTCCCGCGCTGATATTAACGCTGCAGATGAGCTGCCGCTGAAGCCCTGGCTGCCGACGTTGAAGTACAACTACGTGCGCATTACCCCGAACAATGTTTCGGGTCGCCATTTCCACCTCGGGGAGGAGCCGAATCGCTACGAAGCGTAGCGGCGGCATACGGCGCTTTTGCTTGACGACGGTGGGGGCTCCGTCGTGAAGCAGAGATAGCAGCGTGCAAAGGCAGCTTTTAGTGACTGAGCACCGCCGTTAGCTGTTTTTTTAAAAATTGTTGGGTTAAATTACCCAAAAGCGCCCTAAGTGAGATTCAACGCGTTACAGTCGCAAATGTGACGTGCACCATAGAATCGACCGATGGGGTGCCAGCGCAGCCCGATGTGCGCAGGCAGTCCCCACGTATGCAGAAGATCGTAGATGAAGCGCGCGCGATGCTGCGCGAATCGGGCTGGAGTGCTATCAGCATGCGCCGCCTAGCGGCGCGGCTCGATGTGAAGGCGCCATCGCTGTACAAGCACATCAGCGGCAAAGAAGAGCTCCTTCAGCTGCTGCTGACCGAGAGCCTCGAGAATCTGGGCAAGCGTATTCATGCTGCCATTGATGAGGAATGCACTTCGGCGTCTCTGCTGCAGGCGTACCGCCAGGCAGTTCTCGACGATCCGCATGGTTACCGGCTGATGAGTCGCACTAATTTCGTGAATGTCGTCTCGCCTTCGTCGTTGGATGCCTGGATTCGTGATGCATTCATTAAGGTTGCCGGCGATGAGCCTAAGGGATTGGCCATGTGGGCGTTCGCCCACGGTTTGGTGACCGCCGAGCTCGTCCAGGATGGTTCACCTGCGCTGGAACCCAGCGCTGAAGCCGGTGCGGCAGACAGCTTGGCCGCAGTTGGGGCTATTTGGGACGCTGGCGCGGAGGCCTTCTCTTAAGGGGTTTGCTGCTCTGTCCGGGACGCTGGATCGGTGGCCCGGGGCAGTAGCCTAGCGCCACCAGGAATCGGCCGGTCCGGGAGGGACGGCTCGCTTGTGCCGGGAAATGGAGTAGAGATACTCGATTCGCGCGGCATCCTCATCTGAGACGGCCTTGCCTTCGAGGTAGTCGTCGATGGCGGTATAGGTCACCCCGAGTGCAACTTCGTCGGGAAGCGCAGGGCGATCTTCTTCCAGGTCGGCCGTCGGCACCTTCTCCCACGTACTGGCTGGTGCGCCGAGGTGACGGAGTAAGGCCGCGCCCTGGCGCTTGCTCAGCCCCTGCAGCGGAACGAGGTCGCAGGCGCCGTCGCCGTGCTTGGTGTAGAAGCCGGTGACAGCCTCCGCGGCGTGATCTGTGCCGATGACCAAAGCGCCGTCAACACCCGCCACTGCGTACTGGGCAATCATGCGCATGCGGGCCTTAATATTTCCCTTGTTGAAGTCGCTGATAGCGCTGCCGGCCAGGGCATCGGTGACCTGGGCGGTCATCGCGGCGGTGGCCGGTTCGATATCGATAGTTAGCCTTTGGTCAGGTTGAATGAATTGCAGTGCCACCTGTGCGTCGTCCTCATCGGCCTGCACGCCGTGGGGGAGGCGAATGGCAATGAAGGTGGCGTCCTCGCCGCCGTCGCGAAGCTTTTCGACGGCCAACTGCGCTAGACGTCCGGCTAGCGTGGAATCTTGACCGCCGGAAATTCCGAGCACGAATCCCTTGGCGTGCGCGGCGCGGAAATAATCGCAGAGAAAATCGACTCGGCGGCTGATTTCCTCGGCGGCATTGATGGTGGGCTGGACGTGGAGGTCGTTAATAATCTCCGACTGGAGGGGGTGTGGGAAATCCTGTGTGCCTACTGGTGTCATGAGCCTCACTCTACCGCTAGTTCAGGACGGGAAAAGGGATGATTTTCCTGCCAGAAGAGTGCCAAAACTCTCATCTTTATCGAGTAAGTGCTGTTCGGATAGGGGGTCTTTGGCCGGACGGTGGCAAGATTTCCAGCGTGAGTACAACCGAACAGAATAAGACTGGACCGAACCGGGAAACCACCACAACTCGGTCGATAGCCGTGGCTATCATCGCCGCTCTGGGCGGCCTCCTCTTTGGTTACGACACCGGTGTCATCTCGGGCGCGCTGCTGTATATCCAGCGCTCTTTTGAGCTGACTCCAGGACAGGAGTCCACTGTCACCGCCATGCTCTTGGTCGGTGCGGCTATCGGTGCGTTCCTGGGCGGTCGCGTAGCGGACTCCCTGGGGCGCCGTGGCACCATCCTGCTCGGAGCGGTCGGCTTCATCATCGGCAGTATCTGGTGTGCTTTCGCTACTAGTGCGTTTTCGCTGGGTGCTGCGCGTACTTTGCTCGGCGTCTGTATCGGTGGTGTTTCCATCGTCGTACCGATGTACATCTCCGAAATGGCACCACCGCATGTGCGTGGACGCCTGGTCAGCCTGAACTCGCTGATGATCGTGATTGGTCAGCTGGTGGCGTTCCTCACCAACTCCGCCCTAGCCTCCTCCGGTAACTGGCGACTCATGCTTGGACTCGGCGCTGTCCCCGGCATCGTGCTGCTCATCGGCATGCTGGTTCTGCCGGACACTCCGGCCTACCTCGTCCGTCGAGGACAGGAGGGCAAGGCGCTGGCCGTGCTGCGTCAGATGCAGGGAGATGAGGCGACCCTGGCTGAGGTTGCCGTTGATGAGGCGTCGTCAAGCGCCGATCAGCGTGCAGCCGAGCGCCTTGCCGTGAAAACCCCGTGGGTGCGACGCACCGTCATTATTGCGATGCTCATTGGTGTGACGCAACAGGTCACGGGCGCGAACGCGATTATGTATTTCGCGCCGACGATGATGAACAAGGTTGGCTTGTCGACGGAAAGCTCTGTCTATACCTCCATCATCATCGGTATCGCCTCGGTGATTTCGTGTGCAATTGGTATGAGCATCATTGACCGCGTTGGTCGTCGGCGAATGCTGATTATCGGTTTGGTGGGCTGTGCAAGCTCGCTGCTCGTGCTGGCGCCCGTCTATGGTTTGTCGAGTAACTCTTCGACGGGTGCCATGATGTCGCTTCTGCTGATGACCGTATTTATCGTGTTTCAGCAGGCGGCTGTGTCGGTGGCGACCTGGCTCCTGATTTCCGAGATCATCCCGACAGAGGCTCGTGGCCTGGGTATGGGGCTGGCAGGGCTCGCGCTATGGGTTGCGAATTGGTTTGTGGCGCAGGCTTTTCTTCCGATGGTGGATGCTGTCGGTGGTGCGTGGTCGTTCTTCTTCTTTGCCATTACGGGCGCAATTGCGCTGGTATTCACCATCAAGGCGGTGCCGGAGACCTCAGGTAAGACGCTTGCCGAGGTCCGCGAGTACATGATTGCCGCTGCCAAGTAGAGAAGTGGAAGCAGTTGCAACGTGGGGAGTCGCGATCTTGGGGTTGCCCGTCAAAGAACATGTTTCCCCCGGATTTTTGGAGTTATTCCGCTTATTAGGTAGTATGGCAACTCGTGTCGTAACGCATCCTCTTTGATATTTCTTCGGATTATCAGGAAGGGTGCGTTGCCAGGCAGTCACTGGGGTGATTGTCCGGGGAGAGTGCAGTGTGCACATTCCCGTTTCGGAGCCGAGTAGAAAGGAGCGCCCGAATGAAGGTCCGCAAGTCCCTTCGGTCGCTGAAGAACAAGCCGGGCGCTCAGGTCGTGCGCCGTCGTGGCAAGGTCTACGTGATCAACAAGAAGGAGCCGCGCTTCAAGGCCCGTCAGGGCTAAGCCTTATTTAGGCTAGCGCGAAGCAAATAGCTTCCTCATTTATTGCCAAAACCGCAATCTGAAGTCGCAGTTTTACTGTGGCCAAAGGTTGCGGTTTTTGGTTTTTGGAGGAGGTAGGTTCAGGCGGTGACTGCGTTTATGGCTGGCGGCGGTGGGGCGATGGAAGTTACTGACTACGTTTATGACAGAAATGGCTCGAAAAATGGCTTGAAAGTGTCATAAACTTACACAGTTTCACATGTGCAGCCCGTGTTCATATGTGCAGCCCGCGATTTTTGAGATCGCTGCGGAATCCGAAGTTGGGTAGGGGATGGACAAAGGCAGGGCGGGGACACTGCGGCGCCTGGAATCGGTGCGGTCGGCTGCGGGGCGTCATGCAGTAATTGGTTTAACCAAAATCCACCGATAGTTGTTTTTCTACGATTTTCTAGAATTTTTAGCGTGAAATTACAAGGTTGTGGTGCGTCTGTGTACAACATCTTGTGCGCCAGAGATCTCCGAACAGGGAATACCATGGTTGTGAGTACTACATCTAGTATGACTAGAGTTTTCTAGGCACCAAGTGTAGTGTTTTCGATGTCGAGCCAAGGAGAGCTAAAAGGACCTGTCTGCCACCCGTACTCGGTTTCTCATGAACCCTGGGAGCTTTCGGTCATTCAACCAATCCGCTGATTCCTCGGCCGCTTCCGTTGTTTGTACGAAGTCGATCCGATTCATTGGTCTTACCCAAAGCCAGAAAGTTTGTGAGAGTCATGGTTACCGTTTACAGCAAGCCTGCATGTGTCCAGTGCCGCGCTACCACTCGTGCCCTCGATAAGGCTGGAATTGCCTACGATATCGTCGACATCACCATGGACGATGAGGCTCGGGACTACGTCATGGCTCTCGGTCATCTCCAGGCGCCGGTCGTTGACACTGGCACTGAGACCTGGTCGGGTTTCCGTCCGGATCGCATCAAGGCTCTCCAGGCAGCGTAAGAATCACACACCTCTCCGCAGATTTCGTTGACCACCCGGGAAGCGAAGATTGCGGGGGTTTTGCGATGTAAAGGGTGAAGCTCTCATGCGGGTGGTGTATTTCTCCTCGGCGACGGGGAATACACACAAGTTTGTTGAAAAGCTAGGTATCAAAAATGCCCGCATTCCCATCCGTCGTAATGAGCCGGAGCTTATCGTCGATGAGCCCTATGTCCTCATTTGTCCGACTTATGGTGGTGGCGTTTCCATCAGCGGTGGTAACTCAAGGCCAGTTCCTCCGCAGGTCATCAAATTTCTTAATAATGAGCACAACCGCTCTTTCATCCGAGGTGTGATTGCTGCCGGCAATCTCAACTTCGGTGAGGACTTCTGTAAAGCAGGGGATGTCATCTCCTACAAGTGCAAGGTTCCATATCTATATCGCTTCGAGCTGATGGGAACCGACCACGATGTGCGGCGAGTCCGAGAAGGGCTAGAGGAATTCTTCCACGGTAGAGCCAGCGCCTAAGTTGGCAAGCCTCAGTGTCGAGGGAAGGGGCACTGAGGACAACCGAATGGATACGCTCGCGGAAGCCGTCGTAAAGCGGTGTGCGAGGAAAATAGCTAGATTGGATTGCTCTGGGCAGTGTTGGAACAGACCCTGTGCAGGCAAATGAATATTAAAGGAGTCAACGTGTCGGAAATGGGCAAGCAGGTCGCGGAGCCGGTGGGTGAGGACAAGCTGGATTACCACGCGCTCAATGCGCTGCTGAATCTGTACGGTGAAGACGGCAAGATTCAGTTCGATAAAGACCGCATGGCTGCGCGGCAGTTCTTCTTGCAGCATGTCAATCAGAACACTGTGTTCTTCCACAACTTGCGGGAGAAGCTCGATTATCTGGTAGAGAACCATTACTACGAGGCCGAGGTTCTGGAGAAGTACGAATTTGAGGACGTCAAGGCGCTGTTTAAGCAGGCCTACGCCCACAAGTTCCGTTTTCAGACTTTCCTGGGTGCTTACAAGTACTACACCTCGTACACACTGAAGACCTTCGACGGCAAGCGTTACTTGGAGCGCTACGAAGACCGTGTCTGCATGGTTGCTCTCACGCTTGCCGACGGCGACTTGGGGCTCGCGCAGCACCTGGTTGATGAGATCATCACCGGACGTTTCCAGCCTGCTACTCCTACATTCCTCAACTCCGGTAAGGCCCAGCGCGGCGAGCCGGTGAGCTGCTTCCTGCTGCGTATCGAGGACAACATGGAGTCCATTGGTCGCGCCATTAACTCCTCGCTGCAGCTGTCCAAGCGCGGCGGTGGTGTGGCGCTGCTGCTGAGCAACCTGCGTGAACAGGGTGCTCCGATTAAGCACATCGAGAATCAGTCTTCCGGTGTCATCCCGGTTATGAAGCTGCTGGAGGACTCCTTCTCCTACGCTAACCAGCTGGGTGCTCGTCAGGGTGCTGGCGCTGTCTACCTGCACGCGCACCACCCGGACATCATGCGCTTCTTGGATACCAAGCGTGAGAACGCGGACGAGAAGATTCGCATCAAGTCGCTGTCGCTTGGCGTTGTCATTCCGGACATCACGTTTGAGCTGGCCAAGCGTAACGACGACATGTACCTCTTCAGCCCGTACGATGTCGAGCGTGTCTACGGTAAGCCGTTCGCGGACATTAATATCACTGAGAACTACGCGGATATGGTCGAGGACCCGCGTATTCGTAAGCAGAAGATCAACGCGCGTCAGTTCTTCCAGACCATCGCTGAGATTCAGTTTGAGTCCGGCTACCCGTACATCATGTTCGAGGACACGGTTAACCGCGCGAACCCGATTGAGGGCCGCATTAACATGTCGAACCTCTGCTCGGAGATTCTGCAGGTCAACACCCCGTCGACCTACAATGCGGACCTGTCCTACGAGCACGTGGGTGAGGACATTTCCTGTAACCTCGGTTCGCTGAATATTGCGATGACCATGGACTCGCCGGACTTTGGTCGCACTGTCGAGACTGCCATCCGTGGCCTGACTGCGGTCAGTGAGCAGACTTCTATTGACTCGGTGCCATCGATTCGCAAGGGCAACGACGGATCTCACGCCATCGGCCTGGGGCAGATGAACCTGCACGGCTACCTTGGCCGCGAGAAGATTATGTACGGCTCGGAAGAGGGCCTGGACTTCACCAACGCCTACTTCGCAGCAGTGCTCTACGCAGTCCTGCGCGCATCCAACAAGATTGCTCGCGAGCGCGGTCAGAAGTTCGTCAACTTTGAGAACTCTGACTACGCCAGCGGCAAGTACTTCGATAACTTCGATCCGGCAGAGTTCCAGCCGAAGACTCAGCACGTCAAGGAGATCTTCGAGAACTCCACCGCGCACATTCCGGACGCTGAGGACTGGGCGCAACTGAAGGCCGACGTCATGGAGTACGGCCTGTTCAACCGTAACCTGCAGGCAGTGCCGCCGACCGGTTCGATTTCCTACATCAACAACTCGACCTCGTCGATTCACCCGATTGCATCTCAGATTGAGATTCGCAAGGAGGGCAAGATCGGTCGCGTATACTATCCGGCTCCGCACTTGGACAATGACAACCGTGAGTACTTCCAGGACGCCTACGAAATCGGCTACGAGAAGATCATTGACACTTACGCGGTCGCTACCAAGTATGTTGACCAGGGACTGTCGCTGACCTTGTTCTTCAAGGACACGGTGAGCACTCGTGACCTCAACCGTGCGCAGATTTACGCATGGCGCAAGGGTATTAAGACTCTGTACTACATCCGCCTGCGTCAGGTTGCGCTGGAGGGTACTGAGGTCGAGGGTTGCGTATCCTGCATGCTTTAAGCAAGCGTGCTTGAGGGCTAGGCATCTAGTGCTTCAGTTGTAGCGCATTGAAGGCGCGAGAATTTCCCCGAGTTTTGCCGGGAGATTCTCGCGCCTTTTTCGTCACTCCACCCAATTGGGAACAAATGTAAATATCACTATTGACGGTTGTAATCCAGGTAATTAACCTGGGCAGTGGTACACCAATGTTCGCATAATTTTCACCCACGGCTAGTGGGGGAAGGGGCTGGAAGCCATGTCCGATACCACTGGTAAGAGCACTCCACACATCAACCCAAAGGGTGCGCCGATTGCAGAAACCATTTTGTTGCCAGGTGACCCGCTGCGTGCCAAGTTCATTGCGGAGACCTATTTGGACGATGTCGTTCAGTTCAACAAAGTTCGCAACATGTTGGGCTTTACCGGCACCTACCAGGGGCAGGAAGTGTCCGTCATGGGATCCGGTATGGGCATTCCGTCTATCTCGCTGTACTCCTGGGAACTTATCCATGTTTTCGGCTGCAAGAAGCTGATTCGCGTCGGTTCCTGCGGCGCGTTGCAGCCGGAGCTGGACCTGTATGACGTGGTTATCGGCCAGACGGCATCGACGGACTCCAATTTTCTATCGCAGTACAACTTGCCGGGAACGTTCGCCCCGTCCGCATCTTTCCGTCTGATTGAAGATGTTCGCGATCGTGCCCGCGAGCAGGGCATCACTACACACGTCGGCAACATCTTGTCCAGCGATATTTTCTACAACTTCCAGGATGATGTGAACGACCGTTGGGCACGCATGGGTGTGCTGGCGGTGGAGATGGAATCTGCTGGCCTTTATGCCACCGCCGCCGAGGCCGGTGTGGAGGCCATGGGAATCTTCACTGTGTCGGACAACATCGTCACCGGTGGAAAGACCACTCCGGAAGAACGTGAGAAGGCCTTCACGACGATGATGGAGCTGGCATTGCCGCTGGCTCGACTCTAGTGTCCTGGTCCGCAATCAATTGGCTTGAAGTGTGAAATAGGTACAGTGCGATGAGCAATCCCGCCAGCAATACCAGCTTGAACGTGAATCCCCGTGAAAGCGCAGCGTCCAAGGCTGCCGCGCCAAACCCTAAGGCCGCAGTCCCGGTCTTGCTGTTTTCCTTTGTATTCTGTTTGGTCTTGGACAATGGCTTTAAGTTCATGACCAAGCCGATTGCGGAATCTCTGGACCTCAGTGTCTCCACGGCCAGTCTGCAGGCGACACTCGCCGGTATCTTGATTGGCATTGGAGCGGTGGTGTACGCCGCATTGGCGGACAGCATCAGTATCCGCAAATTGATGATTGTCGGTATCGGCTTCGTCGCCGTGGGCTCTCTACTGGGTTATTTCTTCCAGGGAGTATGGCCAATCGTGCTTACTGCCCGCATTATTCAAACTGCCGGCCTGGCGGCGGCTGAGACACTCTACGTCATCTATGTCACCAAGTACCTAAGCCCAGAAGATCAGAAAACCTACCTCGGCTTTTCCACCGCGGCCTTCCAAGCCGCGCTGCTGATTGGAACGTTGACCTCGGGAATCGTGGCTACCTACATTTCCTGGCCGGCTATGTTCCTGATTTCGCTCATTCTGATAGTTGCCATTCCGTTCCTGATCAAGACAGTTCCGGAGGAGCAGCAGCAGAAGAGTCACCTGGATATCTTTGGCCTGTTCCTCATCGCGGTCATCGCCACTGCGGTGATGCTGTTCATGCAGCAGTTCCAATGGTGGTGGCTGGTTGCCGCTGCGCTGGGCGTCGCGCTCTTTGTCTGGCACATCCGGACACATGACAACGCCGTGGTCAGCCCGTCGTTCTTTACCAATGCTCGCTACGTTTGCGCGCTGATTGTTGTGCTCGTGGTTTACATGGTCCAGTTGGGGTATTCGGCCATTCTGTTGCCGTATATGGTCGACGAGCTCTATGGCATCAACCTCGACGGTGCTGCCTATATCCTCGCGCCGGGCTACCTCTGCGCTGTCATCGTCGGTGTAATGTCTGGCAAGGTTGCCAAGTTCCTGCCCTCGAAGCAGGCCATTGTCGCGGCTATCAGCATCATCATCGTGGCGTTGCTCATCCCCGCAGTGCTGCCGGGGGCCGGTGTTGCCACGGTTATCGTCTCCATGATTCTGTTCCCATCAGGGTTCGCGCTCATGTATGCGCCGTTGGTCGCGACCGCACTGCAGAACATTCCTGCCGCCAAGTCCGGTGTTGCAATCGGTTTCTACAATCTGACGATCAACATTGCCGTACCGGTTGGCATCGCGTTAACGGCCATGCTTGTTGATTCTCGACCGGCCTTCTTCAGCACCCTCTCCATCGCGCAGTCTGAAGCAGAAGGGGTCTCCGCTACCATCGCTTGGTTGCTCGCGCTCATGGCTGTCGTAGGTTTGCTGGTGTACGTCATCTCCGACCGCATCATCAACGACACGGCGGAAAACCGAGAGAAGGTTCACGCCTAGGTTCGCGCAACATCTTGCGCTTGGTGCTTGACGACGGACATTGCGTCGTCAAGCACCTTGTTCTTTGTGTGACGTGGGGTTAGGGGAGGGGCACCGGGAACAAGACTCGGCAAGTGGGGCGATTTCTTCTAGGCCGCGTGCTTAATAATGCGGGTGTGGGTAAGCTGCTAAGGGTAGTGGCTCCTTTCATCGGGAGCCTGACGTTTTGTAGTGGGACAAGGCTGGAATAGCCACCGCTGCAGCCGCTGTTTGAACTCGTAAAGAGTGAAGGACGTTCCTTATATATAAGGTGTGTTCGGAAAACGGCAATATCAATGAAAAAGGGAGAGGTTTCCACGTGAGTTTCGATGATTGCCCACCCTCGACTCCGGCCCACCGTGAGAAGAATCCAGAGTCGCGTGCATGCCCAGTTGCGGCTATTGACTGGAACACGATTCCTGATGACAAGGATCTCGAGGTTTGGGATCGTCTGACCGGTAACTTCTGGTTGCCGGAAAAGGTGCCGCTGTCGAATGACATCAAGAGCTGGAATACGCTCAACGCACTGGAGCAGCGCACCACGATGCGCGTGTTCACTGGTCTGACCATGCTGGACACCATCCAGGGCACGGTTGGTGCAGTATCGCTCATCCCGGATGCGCTGACTCCGCACGAGGAAGCTGTGTACACCAATATCGCCTTCATGGAATCGGTGCACGCAAAGAGCTACTCGTCGATTTTCCAGACGCTGGCGTCGACTCCTGAAATTCAGGATGCGTTCCGTTGGGGCGAGGAGAACGAGTACCTGCAGAAGAAGGCCAAGATTATCCTCGACTACTACGAGGGCGATAATCCGCAGAAGAAGAAGGTCGCTTCCACTTTGCTGGAGTCCTTCCTGTTCTACTCGGGCTTCTACCTGCCGATGTACTGGTCCAGCCACGCCAAGCTGACTAACACCGCGGACATTATTCGCCTAATCATTCGTGATGAGGCAGTTCACGGTTACTACATCGGTTACAAGTACCAGCGCAACCTGGAGCGTCTGACCCAGGCCGAACGTGACGAGCTGAAGGATTACACCTTCGACCTCATGTTTGATCTCTACGACAACGAGATTCAGTACACCGAAGAGATGTACGACGAACTCGGTTGGACCGAGGATGTCAAGCGTTTCCTGCGTTACAACGGCAACAAGGCTCTAAACAACTTGGGCTACGAGGGTATGTTCCCGGCCGACGAGACTCGCGTTTCGCCGTCGATCCTGTCGGCCCTGTCGCCGAATGCTGACGAAAACCACGACTTCTTCTCGGGTTCCGGCTCTTCCTACGTCATGGGTAAGGCTGAAGTAACCGAGGATGAGGACTGGGACTTCTAAAAGCACAGGTGTAGGGAACATTCCGCATCGAGCCTCACTCTGGTGACAGCACACACACGGGGGTAG
The DNA here is from genome assembly GCF_014335085.1 of Corynebacterium sp. LK26. Lineage (NCBI taxonomy): Bacteria > Bacillati > Actinomycetota > Actinomycetes > Mycobacteriales > Corynebacteriaceae > Corynebacterium > Corynebacterium sp. LK26. Next base: position 31,433 of record NZ_PDHB01000002.1, on the reverse strand, counting down.
TAGTCCTAGCCTCGACGGTTCCTGCTAAATAGGCGTTAGCCCAGGTTAAGACAATTCTCAGGAAACTAATAGTGTGCTTAGCTGAGTGGGGAAGTGAGCCGGAAAATCCCTTAGCCTTAACTTTTTCCAAGGTTCAGACTAGAATCTGGCACATAGCGGTAGGTGGGTTCGCCGTCGCGTACTCGCCTGCACTATTCTCACAAGGACAAAACTTAAAATCCCTGTAGTGAGTTACAGGAAATCTTCGCGTAGTAAGGAGGAAGAATGACTGCAGTAGCGCCTCGTCCAGATCATGGCGTTGTAGCGCCGGAACGGCCGCAGCCGTTCGGACATGAGCGTAAGGGCAGCTGGGCGTGGGAAATGCTGACCACGACCGACCACAAGAAGCTGGGCATCATGTACATCATTATGTCCTTCTCGTTCTTCTTTGTCGGCGGTCTGATGGCTCTGCTTATCCGTGCTGAGCTCTTCGCCCCAGGACTTCAGTTCCTTTCTAACGAGCAGTTCAACCAGATGTTCACCATGCACGGCACGGTGATGCTGCTTCTGTTCGGTACCCCGATTGTTTGGGGTTTTGCTAACTACATTCTGCCACTTCAGATTGGTGCTCCGGACGTGGCTTTCCCGCGTCTGAACGCTTTCGGCTTCTGGCTGACCACCATTGGTGGCATTCTGATGCTGTCGGGCTTCCTGACCCCGGGTGGTGCTGCTGACTTCGGTTGGACCATGTACTCCCCGCTGTCTGACCCGATTCACTCTCCGGGTGTCGGTTCTGACCTGTGGATTGTCGGTGTCGGTGTTGGTGGTGTCGGTACCATCGCTTCCGCCATTAACATGACCACCACTGTCCTGTGCCTCCGTGCACCAGGCATGACCATGTTCCGTATGCCAATCTTCACCTGGAACATCCTGGTTACCTCGATCCTGGCTCTGCTGATCTTCCCGATTCTGACTGCAGCTGCTCTTGGTGTTTTGTACGACCGTAAGCTGGGCGGTCACATTTACGACCCGGCAAACGGTGGCGCAATGCTGTGGCAGCACCTGTTCTGGTTCTTCGGTCACCCAGAGGTCTACGTCCTGCTGTTGCCGTTCGTGGGCATCATCACCGAGGTCGTTCCGGTCTTTTCCCGTAAGCCGCTGTTCGGCTACGCAGGTATGGTCTTCGCAACCCTGTCTATTGCAGGTCTGTCCATGGCTGTGTGGGCACACCACATGTTCGTGACCGGTGGCGTTCTGCTTCCGTTCTTCTCGTTCATGACCTTCCTGATTTCGGTCCCGACCGGTGTTAAGTTCATCAACTGGATGGGCACCATGTGGCGTGGCCACATGACCTTCGAGGCTCCGATGACTTTCGCTCTCGGCTTCATCGTGACCTTCCTGTTCGGTGGTTTGACCGGTATTATGCTGGCTTCCCCACCGCTGGACTTCCACGTCTCTGATACTTACTTCGTCGTGGCGCACTTCCACTACACCCTGTTCGGTACCCTGGTCTTCGCTTCCTACTCGGGCGTTTACTTCTGGTTCCCGAAGATGACTGGTCGTATGCTCGACGAGAAGCTGGCAAAGGTTCACTTCTGGCTGACCTTCATCGGCTTCAACCTGACCTTCCTGGTCCAGCACTGGCTGGGTAACGAGGGTATGCCGCGTCGTTACGCCGACTACCTCGAGACTGACGGTTTCACCACCCTGAACATGATCTCCACCGTTGGTGCGTTCATCCTGGGTCTGTCTGTTATCCCGTTTGTCTGGAACGTCTTCAAGTCCTGGCGCTACGGTGAGGTCGTCACTGTTGATGACCCGTGGGGTTACGGTAACTCCCTCGAGTGGGCTACTTCTTGCCCGCCGCCGCGCCACAACTTCACCTCGATGCCGCGCATCCGCTCGGAGCGCCCGGCGTTCGAGCTGCACTACCCGCACATGGTTGAGCGTCAGCGCGCAGAGGCCCACGTTGGTCGTCAGCTCTAAGAGCTAGTGGCTACATGGCTGATGCAACTCTGAGTTAATAACTACGCGAAGCTAAGGCCCCATCACGGTTCTCCGTGATGGGGCCTTAGTCTTGTCTTTGAGAGTCTTTCCTAGGGAAGAGGCAGTAAGAGAGCGCAGGGAGAGCAGGGGGGGGCAGGGAGCGCCAGAAGGGCAAGAGAGCAGGGCGATGGCTAGCGCCTGTCACTGGCCACCCACTGAAGTGCGGAATCCCACTATGCGATGAGCACTCTGCCGGGGCTTCATGCGATACTGGATTGGTGAATGAACAGGTAATTATCTCTCCCAGTCAGTCTGTAGATACCGATGCTCTATCGGTTTCGTTGGCACCGGGACTAGCTCCGGTGCTTATTACCGCTGTTGGCCGAGACCGCCCGGGTGTCTCCGCAGCTTTCTTCCGCGTGCTCGCGGCCCACGGAGTTCAAATTTTGGATGTGGAACAGTCGGTGTTCCGCTCTAATCTGAGCCTCGGTGCGCTTGTTGGTGTCACAGAAGAAAAGGTCGGTGTTCTCCGTGAGGGACTCATTGAAACACTGAAGCCTCACGGCATGACTGTCAGTTTCCAGCTGGATGCCCCGATTGAGCGCAGCGATGGCTCCACCCACGCACTTGTCGTGTTGGGCAATCCGGTCAACGCTGAGGATATTTCCCGTATCGGCCGCACTCTTGCTGATTACGGTGCAAACATCGATTCCATTCGCGGTATTGCTGACTACCCAGTCACTGGCCTGGAATTGCTGGTCTCTATTCCGGACCCGAAGCCGGGTGCGGGCATTCCGCTGCGTAAGGCACTGGCCGAGCTTGCACAGGACCAGGACATTGACATCGCAATTGAACGCGCTGGTTTGCAACGCCGCTCCAAGCGCTTGATTTGTTTCGATGTGGACTCGACCTTGATTACCGGTGAGGTCATTGAGATGCTGGCCGCCCATGCTGGTCGCGAGGCGGAGGTTGCAGCGGTTACAGAGCGCGCTATGCGCGGTGAGCTGGACTTCGCCGAGTCACTGCATGAGCGAGTTAAGGCTCTGGCTGGCCTGCCGGTCAGTGTCCTAGAGGAAGTCACTAACTCCATCGAGCTGACTCCAGGCGCCCGCACCACGATCCGCACGCTGAAGCGCCTCGGTTACAAGTGTGGTGCTGTCTCCGGTGGCTTTATCCAGATCTTGGAGCCGCTGGCAAAGGATCTCGGTCTGGACTTTTACAAGGCGAATACCCTCGAGGTCGAGGACGGAAAGCTGACTGGACGCGTGGTCGGCGATGTCGTCGATAGGCAGGAGAAGGCCCGCAGCCTCAAGACGTTCGCCGCAGAGTCGGGGCTTCAGATGCATCAGACCGTTGCGGTCGGCGATGGGGCCAATGACATCGATATGTTGTCGGTCGCAGGCCTTGGTATTGCTTTCAATGCCAAGCCGGCGCTGAAGGAAATCGCTGACACGTCCGTCAACGTTCCATTCATGGACTCGATTCTGTTCATGCTGGGCATTTCCCGCGATGAAATCGACGATGCCGACCGCGAAGATGGCACCTTCCGCCGCGTGCCGTTGGAGCAGTAGTGCAACGCGAGGATCACAAGGATCCAGCTGTCACGGACGCATCATCGGTACCGGAGTGGTTCCGTATCGCCCATAATCTCCTGCCGCAACCTGATAGGGAAGACCACGGCGAGGATGTGCCGTGGGCAATGGCTATTGTGCTTGAGGTTCCGAAGAAGGAACGCCCCTCGCGCACTGCGCTGCTCCGCGCTGCCGCGATGGCTGTTGTTGCTTGTTGCCTGGACGAACGCGCAGGCGATGACACTTCTGCCTATCAACAAGGTCTGGCGTCTTGGTACGGTGCGCGCATCCGCAAGCTCACACGTCGCGCTCGCAATATCGGCTGGCAACGCGCTCAGCTTGCACCGGGTGTCACCGTGGACGTCGACGGCGCGCAAGCTCGCGCACTAGTGCCAACTCCTGTCGACGAAACCTACCCGGAGATTGCCAAACTACAAATTTCCGGCACCGATTTGCCTTACGACGACCCGGAGAACACATCTCCCGGCGCCCCGGGCGACCATGAGAGCGCTGACACCTTTGCTCCGCCAGTGATTTGGGTGGACAAAAACCTGAATATGTCCGTAGGAAAGGTGGCCGCGCAAGTTGGACACGGCTCAATGCTCTATGCGGCCAGTCTGTCGGTCGAGGACGCTTGGGCGTGGGCGCAAAGTGGTTATGCGTTAGATGTGAAAGAAGTACCGCGGGAGCAGTGGCCAGCGCCAGAGCTCCGCGCGGTTGAGGTTCAGGATGCCGGGTTTACCGAGATTGCTCCCGGTTCAGTCACCGTGGCGGTGACCCCTGGGGCAGTAACTCACGACTGAGCGCGTGCTGCCTCCATGGCCTTGAGATCCTTGCGCAGAATCTTGCCCGTCGCCGACTTCGGGATTTCATCCATGAACTCGACTGCTCGCACCTTCTTGTACGGTGCGACGCGGTCGGCGACGTAGTCCATAATCTCGTCTTCAGTCACCTGCTCGCCCGCCTTGATGACGACGTAAGCCTTAGGAATCTCCTCGCCGTCGGAGCGAACGACACCACTGCAGGCGGCATCGGCAATATCCGGGTGGCTGAGCAGCACGGACTCGAGCTCGGCCGGCGGAACCTGGTAGCCCTTGTACTTAATCAGTTCCTTGAAGCGGTCGACGATGTACACATTCCCGTGTTCGTCGAGTTCCGCAACGTCGCCGGTACGCAGCCAACCGTCGACAAGCGTCTCTGCCGTCGCCTTCGGGTTGTTGAGGTAGCCCTTCATCACCTGTGGACCATGAATCCATAGCTCACCTGCCTCCGAGCGCCCCTCGGCGGGAACCGGGATTTCCTCAAAGCTGTCGGAGTCGAGGTTGACAATCTTGTACTGAGTGTTGGGGACTGCGCGACCGATCGAGTCCAGCGGACTATCGTGGCCGATGCGGATGTGGGCTGCTGGCGAGGACTCGGTCATGCCGAAGCCCTGTGCGACCACGCAGTCAAGGCGCTTTTCCACCTGTTCCGCGAGGTCAAGTTGGAGAGAAGCGGCACCCGAGAAGATTGTCTCCAGGCTGGACAAGTCAAAGGAATCGACAGCTGGGTGCTTGGCCAGGCCCACAGCTACAGGTGGTGCGATGAACGCGAACTTCACCTTGTGCTCGGCGATGATGGACAGGAAATCGACGAGGTCGAACTTGCCCATGGTGTACTGCGTCGTGCGGCGCCACAGGCACAGATTCAGCAGCGCAGTCAGGCCGTAGATGTGGAAAAACGGCAGGATAGTGACAGCCGGGGTGTCCTCGGTCAGCGCGTTGACTGTAGCTCCACCCGCCTGAGCGACGTTGGCCACCAAGTTGCGGTGAGTGAGCTGGACGCCCTTCGGTACACCGGTGGTTCCCGAGGAAAACGGAATCACGGCAACGTCATCGGGTGATACGTCGACGTCCGGGGCGCCGTGCCCCTCGGCAAGCAGCTCGCCCATGCCGTGGAGACCCGTCAGGCCGATAATCATCTCTTCCGGCAGACCAGCAGCCTCAGCGCCGTGGGCGCCAGCCCAACCGATTGAGGAGGTCGTTAGCATCATCTTCGCGTCAGACATCCGGAGTTGGTTTTCAATGTCCTCCGCAGTTGCCAGCGATGCGACCGTCGTGCAGACAGCCCCCGCGCGTAGGACACCGTGAAGAGCGACCGCGAAGGTTGTCGAGTTGGGGCAGTGGAGAGCCACAACGTCGCCCTTCTTAATCCCACGTGCTGCCAGCGCACCCGCAAACTTCTCAATGCTGGCCTTCAGATCACCGAAGGTGACCTCGGAGCCTGAGTCAACGATTGCAAGCTTGTCCTGGTGACGTGGCTCAATTTCTCCGAAGAGGAACTCAAAGAGTGAGGTCTCCGGGATGTCGATGTCGGGGAGGTTGCTGGAAAGGGGCATGCAGGAAATCGCCTTTCTAATCTCGTGCACGGCTGCCAAGTGTCCTGCTTCATTAGCTCGGGCACTGTAGCAGTGCTGTGTTTCACATCACAATAATGTATTGGATAGAAAAGCGTGGGATTTTTTCCAGAAACTATGCCTAATCCAGCGTCACCTCGTGAGCCCAGACAGCCCCCTCTGAATCAGCTTTGGGTCAGCCGCTGCAACGCTCCAGCCGCAATATCCAGGTTGGTCGTCCGCCAGAAGTCAGGCATCGACGCGGCAATCCAGGAACCATAGCGTGCAGTAGCCAACCGTGAATCCAGTACCGCAACAACCCCGCGGTCATCGACTTGGCGTAGCAGACGACCAGAACCCTGCGCCATCAGCAGCGCTGCATGTGTCGCTGAGACCTCCATAAAACCGTTTCGGCCAGCGGCATTAGCCGCATCGGAGCGCGCGGACAAAAGCGGGTCGTCGGGGCGGGGGAACGGGATGCGATCGATGATGACACACGATAGCGATGGGCCAGGAACATCGACGCCTTGCCACAGCGTCAGCGTGCCAAACAAGCATGTCTGCGGATTAGCTGCGAAGCGATCAACCAGAGCACCGATAGAGTCATCGCCTTGGCACAGCACGTCGTAAGGCAGGCGCTTGCGCATTTCCTCCGCCGCTGCCTCGGCGCCTCGGCGAGAAGAAAACAGCCCGAGCGTTCGCCCACCAGCGGCGCGGATGAGGCGCTCCATGATCGCGAACTGCTCCGGTGTGGCGCCGTCGCGTCCAGGTCGTGGCAGGTCGCGTGCGACGTAGAGGATGCCAGATTTCTGCGGGTCAAAGGGCGTGCCGACGTCCAAGCCATCCCACCCACCGGAGGGAAGCCCCCAAGCGGCGGCCATGGCATCGAACTTGCCGCCAAGAGCAAGTGTTGCTGAGGTCAAAACGACGGTGGATTCGCCGAAGAGGCGTTCGCGAAGCAGTGCTGCGATGGACAGGGGAGCGACATAAACTGTCTTGTTCTCGCCAAGCCATACGACATCGTCGCTACTGAACTCTAGAATTCGCACGACTGTGTCGTGCATATTCTCCACGGCAGCGCGGACGGTCTGGCGCTCAGTGTTGTCAGAGTCAGAACTCGAACCACCGGAGCCCGACCCGCCAGAGCTGCCTGAACTAGAGGTGCCTAGCGTGGTCTGTAGTTGCCACAGGCTATCGCGGAGCGAAGCTAGCGCCGCTCCAAGCTCACCGGGAATTTCTTCGAGTGCGCCGCTGTAGGCGTCGGCAAGCAATGCGACGGTCTCGCCGAGTAGATCCGTGGCATCGGTGACATCATCCACCTGCTCTGCGGCTCCGAATTTGCGGGCGCGCCGGGCCATCATGGTGATACCGGCAGGGGAGAGCTCGTCGGTGGCAACAGAGGTGATTCGACCGTCGAGCTCGTGAGCCTCGTCAATGACAACGCAGTCGTGCTGCGGCAAAATCATGGCGTCGGAGAGCGCATCGATGGCCAACAGTGCGTGATTGGTGACAACGATGTCAACGTTGGAGGCCTCGCGGCGGGCTTGTTCGGCGAAACACTCCTCGCCGAAAGGGCAGGAAATGGCACCGACGCATTCGCGAGCCGTGACGGAGACCTGCCGCCAGGCTTCGTTGGAAACGCCCTTGTCCAGGCTGTCGCGGTCGCCGGTGTCGGTGTCATTGGCCCACTCGCGTAGCCGCATGACCTCGGCAGCGGTTCGGCTGAGCTGCGCTTCGCTGAGGAGGGCAGTGGGGCCAACGGCGTCACCTGAGCTGGCCTGCTCGGATTCATCACCGTCCATGACGGGATCTTTGATGACATTTCCGACCTTGGACTTGCACAGGTAGTTCGAGCGGCCCTTGAGGATTGCGAAGGTTGGCGTGCGGGACAAGTGTGGCTCTAGCGAACTGACTAGCCGCGGCAAGTCGCGTTCGACCAGCTGGCGTTGCAGCGCAATGGTCGCCGTGGAAACGATTACAGACTCGTCGGACTCCATTGCTTGCACAATGGCAGGCACCAGGTAGGCCAGCGACTTACCCGTACCGGTGCCTGCCTGTACCGCTAGGTGCCGCTCGCGCGCAAAGGCGGAGGCCACCGACCGGGACATTTTGACCTGATTCGGTCGAGTCGTTCCGCCGAGTCCCTTCACTGCCGCATCGAGAAGAGCTTCGATGCTATCCGCGTTATGGACGCTGGCTCTCGGTGAAGCTAGCTCGTCAACATCGTCAAAGTCCTCAAAGTCGTCCGATAGCTCAGCAAAATCTGCGTGCCCGATACTGTCCGACACAGTTCCCCCGCCGCCTAAACGCCGTGAAAACGGACGGACAGTACCGGCTCGTCACGGGAAAGTGCAAGTCCCTCCCACGGGAGGCTGACCAGCGCTTTAACCAAGTGATCGCGGGACTCCTCCAAGGTCGGTAGACCATCGACGACCTCGCCATCGCGCATCATCGGAATGGTCAGATCGCGGTAGTGCAGGTTGCCCACATCCGGGATTTCTGAGCCGAGCGGGAAAGCGATTTCCTCCACGGCGGTACCGGAACGACGGCAGGTACGAATAGCCGCCTTCACGCCACCGTGGCTTCGCTTGTCCAACGAGCGCTTGGCGACGGGCACCCCATCAACTTCGACCATCTTGTAGACCAGGCCCGCAGTCGGTGCGCCGGAGCCAGTGACTACAGAGGTGCCCACGCCGTAGACATCGACCGGCTCTGCCCTCAGCGCCGCAATGGCGAACTCGTCGAGGTCAGAGGACACTACGATGTTGGTGTTGTGCGCCCCCAGCGAGTCGAGCTGCTGACGCACCTGGCGAGCGAGAACTCCGAGGTCGCCGGAGTCAATACGTACACCGCCGAGTTCCGGACCCGCGACCTCAATAGCCGTATTGACGCCCTCGGTGATGTCGTAGGTATCCACCAACAAAGTGGTGTCGGTTCCCAGTGTGTCAATCTGAGCCTTGAAGGCCGCAGCCTCGTTCGTCGTGCCATCTGGGTTGGTGTGCAACAGAGTCCACGCGTGCGCAGCGGTACCGGAGGCTGGGATGTTGTACCGTGCCGCTGCCTCCAAGTTGGAGGTGGCGCTAAAACCTGCCAGGTAAGCGGCGCGGGCAGCAGTCACAGCTGCTTCTTCATGAGTGCGACGCGAACCCATTTCAATAATCGGGCGCCCACCGGCAGCCGTGACCATTCGGGTTGCTGCCGAGGCGATGGCGGAGTCCGCATTGAGAATGGAGAGAATAACAGTCTCCAAAATGACGCACTCGGCGAAAGTGCCTCGCACCGTCAAAATGGGCGAGGCGGGGAAGTAGAGCTCTCCCTCGCGGTAGCCGTCGACTTGGCCACTGAAGGAATAGTTACGCAGGTAATCCAGCGTCCTGTCATCGAGGAAGTCCAGCGAAGCCAGCTGTTCCTCGGTGAAGCGGAAGTTGCGGATAGCATCCAACACACGCGCTGTACCAGCGACAACGCCATAGCGACGCTCATTCGGCAGGCGACGGCCAAACACCTCGAAGGCGACCTGGCGCTCGCCGGATCCGTCGGCAAGCGATGCCTGCAGCATCGTCAGCTCGTACTTATCGGTGAGAAGGGCGGTGGAGGAATGCTTATCAATCACGGTCAACAGTCTAGTCGGCTGAAGCGGGCCGGGGCAGTCGGTTCCGGCGAGCGCGCGCCACTCCGTACTATCCTGGTGCCTATGAGCATGCCAGCAGCAACACCGATGCCCACTATGGATGCCGATGTCGTGACGGAATCGAACCGACCCTGGCAGTGCATTGTGTGGGATGACCAGGTTAATTCGATGAGTTATGTCACCTACGTGTTTCAGATGCTCTTCGGCATGGACCGAAAGAAGGCGCACGCGCTGATGATGACGGTTCACACGGAGGGCAAGGCAATCGTGTCTTCCGGTGAGCGTGACAAGGTGGAGGCCGATGTGAAGAAGCTCCACAAGGCAGGCTTGTGGGCAACAATGGAGCAGGCTGACTAAGCCGATATTCGACAGCGGGAGAGAATTTACATGCGTCCTTGGAAGCGCAAGCGATCCCTTCTCGGCGGTGGCGTCAAGTACGTCACGGCTTTTGAAGGCACGGAGCGGGATTTGCTGCTGAATCTGGCTGCTACTGTGGCGGACTCGCTGATGGAGCGAGCCCGGTCGGCACCGAAGGATGAGCTCGCGGAAATGACGGGAATGCCTGTCGGACACTCCGAGGCCCCATCCGATCCGAAGCTTGCGCGCCTGTTGCCGGACTTCACCAAGCCGGGTGAGGAGAGCGTGGAGGGGGAAAACGCCCTCATGCGCCAGCTGCATGAATCGGAGATTGTAGAGAGCAAGCTCCATTCCCTGCGTGCGATTATCGACGCCCTGGAGCCCGCCGAGTCGGGGCAGGTATCCATTTCCGAAAGTGATGCCCATGCCTGGGTGGCGGGTATCAATGACCTACGTATTTACCTGCATGTTTCCATGGAGAACCTCAATGGCTCCATCGAACAGATTGAGCAGACCGACGCGATGTACCAGTGGCTGTCCTACAACCAAGAGTCACTGTTGGACCAGCTCATGGGTGAGTAGCGAATCCGAGCAAAACCCCGAAAAGATGCAGTAATCAACTGAGGTTAGCTGCCATGAACTGTGGTGAAAGGTGCCGTGGTCGACAATGAATTCTGAGATCTTCGCAATCAGCCCCACCGACATTCGACACCAAGCCAGCAGTGCTGCGCTGGGCGCGAGCATCGACATCGGCGCAGGCTGTCTCGACTCCATCGACGGCATCTCTATCGGCCATGCTTCTGAGGGGGATACCGGAGTCACCGTCATCGCCGCTCCAGGCGGTGCTGTCGGCGCTGTCGATGTCCGCGGCGGCGGTCCGGGCACCCGCGAGACCGACCTGCTCGCACCGGAGAATACCGTCGAACGCGCCCACGCTGTCGTTTTGGCTGGCGGCTCCGCGTACGGCCTCGCAGCTGCCGACGGAGTTATGCGCGAACTGCGCGACCGCGGCATTGGCTTTGAGGTCACCCCAACTCGTCCGGATATCCTCGTGCCCATCGTTCCCGGTGCTGTCATCTTCGACTTGCTGTTGGGGGAGCCGACGCTGCCCACCGCTGAACTAGGGCGCGAGGCGTTGTCGCACGCGCTTGACGACGTCCCGGAGGACACTCCCTCCGGGACAGTAGGTGCCGGTGTCGGTGCTATGGCCGGGGCAATCAAGGGTGGTTTTGGACAAGCCCGTGTGACCTCCGCCGATGGTAAGTACTTTGTGGCTGCCGCAATGGTGGTGAACTCCTTTGGTGCGGTCATTGACCCGGAGGGACACCTTTACGGAATGCCCGCGGCTGCCGGTGCCAGCAAGGAGGCATTGGCCCGGCTGGACCAGGTTTTCGTCGGTAGAACCAAAATTCTCGCCGATGCGGCTGGCGACGGGGAGTCGTCGGCAAACACGCGAAACACAACGATTGGCACGTTGATAACCAATGCGCCGGTGACAACTGCGCAGTTGAAGCGGTTGGCGATGTGCGGTCATGACGGGTTGGCGCGAGCGATTCGGCCGGCTCATGCGCCGATGGACGGTGACACGCTGTTTGCCCTCAGCTCGGCCGAGGCGGCGGATAGCGGAAACGCTGAACCCGTGGGCTCGGATGTGGTGGCCCTGTTGGCTGCGATGGCGGCCGATGCGGTGCAGATGGCTATTGTCGATGCCGTGATGAGTGCAACGGGACGCGCGGAAGTAGCCGCGCTGTCAGAGATGCTGGACAAGTAGTGAAGGAAGTTCGCCAATGAATCCGCAATGGAGCTCGGGACAACAGCAGAATTACCAGAACTATGCGCAGTACCCGATGGGCGGTCCCGTGCAGACGCGGCGGAATAATCAGATTGTTCCACAGGATCGCGACGGCGGGCTCGGGGCGGCCATCAGTACGGCTATTGGGTACCTGGCACTTATCTGGACGGTCTTTCTTGTCAACGAATTCATCTTTGGTGGGGCGCTGAACAACTTCGGTGTGCGCCCACGCGAAACCTCGACGCTGTGGGGAATTTTGACCGCACCGCTGCTGCACGCAGATTACGGGCACATTGTGGCGAACTCTCTGCCCGGGGCGTTGTTCGCCGGTTTGATTGCAATGTCGTCGAAGCGGCTATTTTGGCAGGTCACACTCTTGATTACGGTCGTTGGTGGCGGTCTGACCTGGCTGGTCGGCGGTGTAAATACCGTCCACATCGGTGCGTCCGGCCTGATTTACGGCTGGCTGGCGTTTTTGGTCGTACGCGGTTTCGTGAATCGTCGGGTGATGCAGATTATTTTGGGCGTGATTCTGGCATCGATGTATTCGGGTCTTATCTGGGGAGTGCTGCCAACACAGATGGCTGTTAGTTGGCAGATGCACCTCTTCGGTGGGCTTGCGGGCATCTGGGCTGCGGTGATGTTTAAGCGCGGTCGTGCACGTGGCTAAGAGTGCACGTCGCTAAGAGCCCGAGGTACGTGGCATCAGCTCCTGACGAAATCGGCCTAGAATAGGAGCTTCGGTGTTTGACCAACGATATGAGGAGTCCAGATAGCGGTGGGAGCAGGAGCAGAAACTCAGGCAGTCAATCAGCTGAGAGCGCAGGATAGCGGCTTCCCCGACCGAACAGCGCCGATTGGCATCTTTGACTCCGGCGTCGGTGGGCTGACAGTGGCACGTGCCATCATGGATCAGCTGCCGCACGAGTCGATTATGTACATCGGCGATACTGCCAACGGCCCTTACGGCCCGTTGCGCATCGCCGAGGTTCGTCAGCACGCGGAAGCGATTGCCGATGAACTGGTTGCACGCGGCTGCAAGATGATTGTCATTGCCTGCAACACGGCTTCGGCCGCATTTTTGCGTGATGCCCGCGAGCGCTACCCAGTCCCAGTAGTCGAGGTCATTCTGCCCGCTGTGCGCCGTGCGGTCTCGACTACCAGGAATGGAAAAGTCGGCGTAATCGGTACCGCCGCCACGATTCGCTCCCGTGCCTACCAAGATCTCTTTGATGCAGTGCCTGGCGTGGATGTCTCTGCGGTCGACTGCCCGCGATTCGTGGACTTTGTCGAGCGAGGAATCACCTCTGGTCGCCAGATTCTGGGACTTGCGGAGGGCTACCTCGCGCCATTGCAGGCCGATGGTGTAGACACCCTCGTTCTGGGCTGCACCCATTATCCGCTGCTGTCTGGTGTGATTCAGCTGGCTATGGGGGAGGACGTCGCCCTAGTGTCGTCGGCGGAGGAGACGTCGAAGGATGTTCTGCGCATCCTCACAAAGACCGACATGCTCGCTGACCCGGAGAGTAATCCGAACCCTGTGCGCACATTCGAATCCACTGGAGATCCGCAAGTTTTTGCATCCCTGGCAAAGCGCTTCCTTGGGCCGGGTATTAGCCAGGTCACTATGCATTCCCAAATGTGACCTTTCTTATTAAATCCAGACACTCCATTGGTTTTTTGCTCGTTTTTGATCAATTACATGGCAAGCTTGAAGTATGCGATTGAAGGTTCTGGGATGTACAGGCAGCATGGGTGGCCCATCGGCGCCAGCATCTGGCTACCTCATTGAGCTGGATAACGGTCGAACCTTTGTCATTGATTTGGGTCCCGGTGTCCTCGCCGAATTGCAGAAGATCTCTGATCCTGCAGCTTGTGATTTGTTACTAACTCATGTGCACCCAGACCACACTGCAGACATTCCAGGGCTGCTCGTCTGGCGTCGCTTCCACCCGACAGCCCCGGCGAGTTCCCGGAATCTCCTGGTTGGCCCCGGAGACATTCACGACCGGATAGGCACCATGTGCAAAGCACTGGGAAGTGAAGAAGATGCCAACCTGGAAGACACTTTTGACCAGGTTGTGAGTAACCCAGGTGAGCCACTGTTAGTCGGTGGGGGCGAAGCGGACGGAGGCGCCGTCGTCACGCCGTATAACATGGTCCACCCGGTGCCAGCTGTTGGATATCGCATTGAAGCAGATGGTCTGACCATTGCGTACACCGGAGATACTGCGTGGACCGATGAACTGGTGGAGCTGGCGCGGGATGCGGATATCTTCATTTGTGAAGCCACATGGTGCAGCAACGAAGAGGGCACCCCACCGGATATGCACCTGACGGGCTACGAGGCCGGAAAGGCAGCGACGCTGGCGGGGGTTAAGAAGTTGGTGCTGACTCACATTCCGCCATACGCCGACGGTGAAGAAGCACTACGTGCTGCGAAGAGTACCTTTGCCGGTGACGTTGAATTGGCCTACCTGGGCATGGAGCTAGGCGGCTAGTCTCAGCGACTATCGGGTTTCCGTACAGCTGTCGCACCGCTTTCGCGCCGGGCGGTAGGGTAGTTGGCATGACTACAGCTAATTCCGATTTTCGCCGTGCCGATGGACGCGCGGTTGATGAAATGCGCAAGGTGACCATCACTCGTGGCTTCACCGACAATCCGGCCGGTTCTGTGCTGGTTACTTTCGGTAATACGCGTGTAATGTGCACCGCTTCCGTCGAACAGTCGGTGCCACGATTCAAGCGTGACTCCGGCGAGGGCTGGTTGACCGCTGAGTACTCCATGCTGCCGGCCTCTACCCACGAGCGCATGCCCCGCGAGTCAATGCGCGGCAAGGTCAAGGGTCGCACTCACGAGATTTCCCGTCTGATCGGTCGCTCCTTGCGAGCTGCTATCGACTTGAAGGAACTCGGTGAGAACACCATCAACATCGACTGTGATGTTCTGCAGGCGGATGGTGGTACTCGAACCGCTTCCATCACCGGTGCGTACGTCGCGCTGGCTGATGCCCTGACCTACCTGCATGCAGTGGGCGCTGTTCCGGGCACCCCGCTGAAGGCACCAGTCGCAGCTGTTTCGGTTGGCATTATTGACGGCCGTGTCTGTCTAGATCTGCCTTACGAGGAGGACTCCCGCGCTGAGGTCGACCTCAACGTGGTGATGACCGCAGAGGGCAAGTTCGTCGAAATCCAGGGCACTGGCGAGGAAGGCACCTTCGACCGCGATCAGCTGAATGACATGCTCGACTCGGCGGAAAAGGGCCTGCGTGAGCTCGTTGCCCTGCAGCAGGAAGTTCTGCGTGCGCCGTACCCGGGTGAGCTGCCGTGAAGCTCCTCGTCGCTACCCGAAATTCTAAAAAACTAGTCGAGCTCGACCGCATCCTGCGTGCGGCGGGTATTGATTCGGTGGAACTTCTTTCGCTTAGCGACGTCCCGGAGTACCCAGAGCGCCCCGAAACCGGTCGCACTTTTGCGGACAACGCCTACATCAAGGCTTTCGATGGTGCGAAACACACCGGCTACGCGTGTTTGGCAGACGATTCGGGGCTCAGCGTCGATGAGCTAAACGGCATGCCGGGTGTGCTCTCGGCGCGCTGGTCGGGCACTCACGGCGACGATGTCGCTAACTACGAGCTGCTGCTCGCCCAGATGGGGGACTGCCCAGATGAGCGTCGTACGGCGTCCTTCCGTACCGCCTGCGCGTTGGTCGTCCCCGGTGCCAAGGAGGTGCCGTCCGCGCTTGCCGACGGCGGTTTCCCAGCGGTCCTCGATGAAGCCGGTAATCTGCTGCTGGTTGTAGAGGGCCGCTGGCCTGGCGCCATTCTGCGCGAGCCTGTTGGGGACAATGGGTTCGGCTACGATCCGGTGTTCGCGCCCGCAGTTGGGGAGGGCAACGAAGCTGAGGGGGCCTTGTCTGCGGCACAAATGAGCGCCGAAGACAAGGACGCTTTTAGCCACAGGGGGCGTGCACTGCGTGCCTTGACTCCGGCGCTGAAAATTCTGGCTGAGGTTGAGGCTAAGGGGTAGCCCTGGGGCGAGCCCTCGGGCTGCCGAGAGCCCGCTACTTCAGCTGGAAAGCGGTCTCGACTTCCTCACGGCGCTTCTTCTCGACAAAGAAGGAGAGGAACGGGACCACGCCACCGAGCGCGGTGATGATCCACTTTGCTGGTTCCCAGCGGGCTTTGGTGCCCAGGTTTACGGTGGCAATGAGGAATGCCATGTAGCCGAAGCCGTGAATCTGGGCGGTGTAGAAGAACCACCGCGGCGCGTCGGCGGAGTTGTCGAGGATGAGGTACTTGTAAATCATCTCGGCACACAGCAAGAGCAGCATCACACCCGTGAAATAGGCGGTGACGGAGAAGTACGTCAGTGCCTTCCTTACGCGCTCTTGACGATCTGGATTGATGTTGGTCACTAAAAGTCCTTTTCTCGAATAAGCAGTTATCGCCTAGGCGTTGGTGCCAGAATCCGTCGATTGTGTCTCATCCACACGCTGCACCTTTCGCGAGCCATCCGGGTTGGTCGGCAGGAATTCGTCTGGAATTTCCGTCATGACATCGTCTTTAGCCTCAAATGCGGCCTCGCTATTGCCGCTCAGGCGTTCGCGTTCGTACTCCATGTACTTGCGGTAGGCCCAAATAAAGAACAGGCCGAAAGCTGGCCACTGCAGTGCGTAGCCCAGGTTTTGGAATGAGCTGGTTGTGTTCCACCTGCTGAGCTGCCAGTAGGCGAGTACAAGAGTGGCGCCGACTGCAAGAGCCAAGAAGATTAGTTGCACCACGCGGGTACGAGTGGGAATCTTCGCTGGCTTGTCAGTGGTATTGGGATGCTGTGAAGTGGACACATAACCACCATAGCTAGTCCGTGACCTGCCAAGCTAGCGCGCTCGCTGGATAAGGCAGGGGATGGGACATTAGGAATTCAGCTAGGACATTAGGAAATCTGCGGCAAACCCGTTAAAGTGTGTACAGTCCAAATGAGCTGTGAAAGTTCGTTGCGCCTGTAGGTGGCTTATCAGTAGTCCATGCTTACGGGGACTGTACGTAACTGTCACGGATTCGCGACGGGCGCCTGTGGCGGAATTGGCAGACGCGCTGGATTTAGGTTCCAGTGCCTTAGGGCGTGGGAGTTCAAGTCTCCCCAGGCGCACACATAAATACCCCGTGACTATGCAGGTCACGGGGTATCTTCGTTCTCCACCCCGTCAGATTTTCCGCCCTCATTAGGCCGCGTGCCCAAAATCTGGCCCATTTCCCGCCCGAAGCTATTCCAAGGTCGCTAATCTCCCGTGCACGGTGTAGAACCATGACTATGAAAATTGTTGTCTGCGTCGTTTATCCCCGCTACCCAGATAACACTGAACCTCTCGGCGGGTTCGTCGAGTCTGAAGAAACCGCCCTCGCGATTGACAACTGGTGGCGCGCACAACCCGGCGACATGATTGGCACCTGGGAAGACTTCGAAGTCGAGGTTGAAAGCCGCGACCAGCTCCTCTACGGAGTGTTTAGTGGTACCCCCACTCTTGAAATCACCGATAGCAATTTCTGGGACCCCATCTGTCACGGGGTGTACACCGACCGCAAGGTGGCTGAACACGCGGCAAAACCCAAGACAATGTGGGAGGCCAACAACTGCCCGCCAAAGTTCGTGCTCCCCTTCCGTCTGGGCTGGAAATTTGACCGGTATTTCCCCGATGGAAAACCCTGGCCGCCAGACCAGTTGTAGACCTGCGACAGTCCTGCCTCTTTTAGCGGGAACGCAAGACGGGGCAGTCGCACAGCGCGCGTGAGTGCCATTCTGGGAAACCTTTGTTCGCTCATTCCACTGCGTAGGGCAATCGAATCTGTCGATACAATGACGCTGATCGAATCGTATCTTGAATCGTAAGGTGGAAGCAGGGAGGCAACATGAGCATCTCGATGCATCTGGATGAGTACATGGCGCGTCGTGGCATAGTTCCCGACGACACTGTGGTCAACGATGATCCCTGCGCAATCTTCGACGGCAAGGTCGAGCGCGATGGTAAGTCGCAGCAGGATCTTGAAGAGTCAGAGCGGCGCTTAGAAGAAGCGGAGTCCACAATTCTGGATATGCTAGGCGATTAATCGAGGAAAGATTGAGCGTTCTCGGCGCCCATTGACACGCATTCCGGGTGTGATGTTCATCACCGATTGGGCATAAATTGGCTCGGTCTTCCGCGTTTTATTTTCCACCGCCGGCGCTGCCAGGGTGGTGAAGCGCAAGCAACTTTTCGACAGGGGAACACTGTTTCCTACCTGCGAAGTTCTTGCGCTTTCGAAGCGTTGTACTCGCTGATTTCGCAGCCGTGTTCAGCCTCTCGTTTTGGGGCTGCAAATTATCTTCGCGTTGATGGCGCCGCGAAACTGCGCGAGAAAAACATGATGGATTCCTCATGATTTATGGCATAGTGTCCTGGCAAGGATTTGGAAACAAAAGATGTTTTCATTTCGTACTCCACAAGACAAGGACCTCAGCCACGTGAAATACGAAAAACTCGCCACTTTGCAGACCAACGTCGTAACTGCTCCAGACCTGGGCACTTTTGCAGTCACTTTCGCCGGTCAATCGCAACCATGGCTGGACACTCTCTCCAGCGTCATGGCCAGTGGCAACTCAAAGAAACTACGGGAAGTTTTCACTCGCGCTGAGGAACTGCTCACACCGCTTGACGACGATCTCATCGGCCAGCTTCCCGCAGGTTTCGACCCCTTTGGCTGGGCAATCTCACTCGTTACAGACGAGCCATTTACCGGAGATACAACCAACCCTGCGGTCAGCGTCCCGGGCATCGTCTTGGCACAGTTGGGCATTGTCGAGTTGCTGGAAAAGCAGGGAATTAATATCACCGAAGCGGTAGCGGTAACCGGTCATTCGCAAGGTGTTCTTGCCGCTGAGATTGTCGCTCGCCCAGAGAAGGCAGCAGAGCTTCTGGCGCTAGCTCGCCTCATCGGTGTGGCGTGTGCGCGCGGAAGCCGAGTAGCCGGATTTGGGCACGCGCCGATGATGAGTATCTCTGGCCTGACGGTCGAGGAGTTGGAGCCTTTCCTCCCCCAGGGCTGTGTCATCGGTCTGAAGAATACGCAGACTACCAGCGTAGTTATCGGCAAGCAGGATGAACTAGACCAGCTGGCAGAGCAGCTCACAACGCAGCAGCCGAAGGGTCGGAAAGTCGAATGTACAGTTCTGCCAGTTAGTGGCGCATTCCATCACCCAGCGCTGGTACCTGCTGTGGCATGGGTAGTGGAGCGAGCTGAGCGCATTGGGCTAGATGCGGAAACGGCGGACCGGCTTGCGCGTGCAATCTTGGTTGACCCCAGTGACTGGAGCGCCGAGGTACGGGGGCTCATCGACCAAGGAGCAACCACCATTTTGGATCTGGGGCCGAACACAGGCGTCGTCAAGCTGACAGAACGCAACGCTGAAGGCTATGGCGTGGCGGTGATTCCTGCGGCGACAGCTGCGGGGAGGGGCGTCCTGTCTGAGAGCGACATTGAGCACCCGACATCGTGGCTGGAGTTTGCGCCGCGTCTGGTCACTGGAGACAAGCCCCGTGTCGAGACGAAGTTCACCAAGTTGACCGGGCGCTCGCCAATTCTGCTCGGCGGTATGACCCCGACAACCGTTGACCCTGAAATTGTGGCGGCTGCTGCGAATGCGGGGTTCTGGGCGGAGCTGGCCGGTGGCGGCCAAGTCACGCCGGAAATCTTCGAGGCTAATGTGGCGCGACTCTCCGATCTGCTCGAGGAGGGCCGCAGTGCACAGTTCAACACCATGTTTTTGGATCCGTACCTGTGGGGTTTGCACATTGGAAGCCGCCGTTTGCTCCCGCGCGCAGTGGCAGCGGGGCGACCGATTGATGGCGTCACCATCTCCGCGGGAATCCCCGAGGTGGACGAGGCAGTTGAGCTAGTAAAGCAGCTGCGTGAGGGCGGGATTCCGCATATCTCCTTCAAACCGGGCACAATCGCTCAAATCGAGTCGGTGCTCGAAATTGCAGACACCTTGGCGCAGCAGGGCACGCCGTATCCAATCATCATGCAGGTTGAAGGTGGGCGTGCCGGTGGCCACCACTCCTGGGAAGATCTCGATGACCTGCTAATTAACACCTACGCAAAGATCCGCAAGCGAGATGTGGTGCTTGCTGTTGGCGGCGGTATCGGCAAGCCAGAGCAGGCCCGTGATTATCTGATGGGCACGTGGTCGACACGGTGCGGATTGGCGCCGATGCCGGTAGATGCTGTCATCATCGGCACAGCTGCGATGGCAGCAAAGGAGTCGACCGCCTCCGAGTCCGTGAAACAAATGTTGGTCGACACCGTCGGCACTGACAACTGGATTCCCGCTGGTAGCGCCATGGATGGCATGGCGTCGGGGCGCAGCCAGTTGGGTGCTGATATCCACGAAATTGATAACGCCGCAGCACGCGCAGGCAGATTGCTTGACGAAGTCGCAGGTGACCTCACTAAGGTGACTGAACGACGCGCAGAGATCATCGAGGCAATTAACGCCACCGCGAAGCCGTACTTCGGAGATGTCAGCACCATGACGTATGCCGAGGTGCTGAACCGCTATCTCGAACTGTGTGCGCCCGAAGGGACGTTCCTCGATCCAACGTGGTCGACGCGCTTCGTCGCACTCGTCGACCGCGTAGAGGCACGACTGAATGCAGTCGACGCGGGCACGTTTGACGCGCTTGCCGACGGCGACAGCTTGCGCACCCAGCCGCAGAACGAAATCTCGCGACTGTCCGGCCTGCTGGATCTGGATACCCAGCTCCACCCAGCAGATGTCACCTTCTTTATCTCTGAGCTCTGCCGCACACCTGGCAAACCTGTGCCATTCGTTCCGGTTATCGATGATGAGGTTCGTCGCTGGTGGCGATCGGACTCCCTATGGCAGGCGCATGACTCTCGCTACGATGCGGATCAAGTCTGCATCATCCCAGGGCCGCAGGCTGTTTCGGGCATTACCCGCGCGAATGAGCCAGTAGCGGAAATTCTGGGTCGGTTTGAAAAAGCTACTGCACAGGCATTGACGGATACCGGCTACCTGCCGGAGGCACCTGTTGACGCCCTCAGCCGGATGCTCGCAGCACCTGTGATTTGGTGGGCTGGTCGACAGCAGCCGAATCCGGCGC
The DNA here is from genome assembly GCF_014335085.1 of Corynebacterium sp. LK26. Classification (NCBI taxonomy): domain Bacteria; kingdom Bacillati; phylum Actinomycetota; class Actinomycetes; order Mycobacteriales; family Corynebacteriaceae; genus Corynebacterium; species Corynebacterium sp. LK26. Next base: position 10,583 of record NZ_PDHB01000002.1, on the reverse strand, counting down.
TGGCACTTGGCGCGGAACATGAGTGGGTATGTGTATCTGACGCAAGTGATGTCTCTCGTTCACAACGCCTGGAGCACCCAGGTACTGGTGCCATTTTGGAGACCATTGGAGCTGATGGCAGCAATGATGAGGGCGGGGAGGAGCTCGTCTGGGCACAGCTGACCGTTCCGCTGCCCGATGCTGCGGGGGAGAATACGCAACTGCGAATTCGCCTGTGCCAGAGTGCAGCGGTGGGCGCAGTGCCCGTCGTCAAGCATGAGGATGCGGCAGCCGCGATGCGGGAGCTGACGCGAATCGCGGCTGGCGGTGAGCTTGCAAACATCGTCGATGGGGTCGCGGAGTGGGAATCCGTGTGGGATCCGATGGCGATGGCTGACTACGATGCGGTCACTATTGCAGCTGCCGGCGATGAGTCACAGGCGACGGTGCCGGACGCGTTGGTCGGGCATGCTTGGCCAGCGATTTTTGCGGCAGTCGCGCAGGCGCGTACTGAGACCGGCATTGATGTTGTTGAGGGCATGCTCGCGCTTGTTCACCTTGAGCATCACATTCGTATGATTGGAGCTCTGCCGCAGGAAACCACAACGTTGCGGATTAGTGCGCGTGTCGACGAGGCCGTTGATACGGACTTAGGGCGACTAGTTGTGGTGCGCGCGGAGGTTCGTGATGGCGATACGCTGCTCGCCACCTTGAGTGAACGCTTTGCCATTCGTGGCCGAAACGGCGGCGAGACAGCGCGGACCAATACTGTGCCATTTCCAACGGTCACGGATACGCCACGGAGTTTCCGCGGTGCCTTGACCGTGGAAGCGCCTAAGGCGATGGAGCCATTTAGCTGTGTCACGGGCGATCGCAATCCTATCCACGTCGATTCCCGGGCAGCAGCGCTAGCTGGTCTACCAGGGGTTATTGTCCATGGAATGTGGCTGTCGGCGATGGCCGAGCATGCGGCTGTTGCCACGTCGGATGCCGGCATTGGCAATCGGGTGATTGAGTTCACTGCGACTATGCTGAGTCCGGTTCTACCTGGTCAGGAAGTGAAATTCTCTGTCGAACGCCGTGGTTTTGATGACCGTCCAGGCGCCGGTGAAGTCCGTGAAGTCACGGCCACAGTAGAGGGCGAGCTGGTACTGACTGCCACTGCTGTAATTGCCGCACCGACGACTGCATATGTCTTCCCTGGCCAGGGGATTCAATCACAGGGGATGGGGCTGTCTGCCCGGACTCGCAGCGTAGCGGCCCGCCGCGTGTGGGACCAGGCGGATGCGATGACCCGAGAGAAGCTTGGCTTTTCCGTACTGGCTATTGTTCGGGACAACCCGGTAGAGGTGGTTGTGGATGGTGTGCGCTATTTCCACCCAGAAGGTGTCCTGAATCTGACTCAGTTCACCCAGGTTGCGATGGCGACGTTGGGGCTGGCGCAGGTTGCGGAGCTCCGTGAAGCAGGGCTGCTGGATGAAACAGCTCACTTTGCGGGACACTCTGTCGGTGAGTACAACGCGCTGGCGGCTTTCGCTGGTGCGCTTGACGCAGATGCCGTGTTGGAGGTTGTCTACCGCCGCGGTTTGACCATGCATGAACTGGTCGAACGTGATGAGCAGGGGAGGTCCAACTATGGTTTGTGCGCCCTGCGTCCGGACAAGATCGGCGTACGCGAGGACGAGGTCACTGAGTTTGTTAATCGGTTGTCGCAGGAAACCGGTGAGTTCCTCGAAGTCGTAAATCTCAACCTGGCAGGCAAGCAGTACGCCGTCGCCGGCACCGTCGCGGGCCTTGCGGCACTGGCTGAACAGTGCGAGCGCCGCAGCTCGGACGGCAAGGGATACGTGCGTATCCCAGGTATTGATGTGCCATTCCACTCCAGTGTCCTACGCGACGGTGTGGATTCCTTCCGTAAACACCTGGAGCGGCTGCTGCCAGCGGAAATCGCTCCAGAACGCCTGGTGGGACGCTATATCCCGAATCTCACCGCGACCTCTTTTGAGCTGACCGAGAAGTTCGTCCGCCAGATGGCTGCAGTCGTCGACTCAGACATTCTGGAAAACATCCTTGCCGACTTTGATACTGCTGCTGAAAACCCGGCGCGCCTGGCCCGCATGTTGCTGGTCGAGTTGCTGGCCTGGCAATTCTGCTCACCGGTGAGGTGGGTCGAAACTCAGGATCTGTTGCTTGAGGATCTCGGTGTCAGCCGCATTATTGAAGTCGGTGTAGGTACAGCGCCCACACTGGCAAACCTGGCTGCCCGTACCTGCCAGTTGCCCCGCCACCGAAGCCGTGACATTCGAGTGCTCAATCTCGAGCGTGATGCTGATGCAGCGTTTATGCGCGACCAAATTCAGCCGGAAAAGACTGAGCCCGAGTCGGAGGTGACACCAGAGCAGGACGCGGCGCAGACCCTATCTGGAGCAGCAGGAGCATCGGGAGAAGCAGGATCAGCGGCGCCGGCGGTATCCGCAGACCAATCCGCGGCGACCGAACAGGCAACCACGATCACGAGTGCTGCCACTCCGGCTGCCGAAGTTGCTGATATCGCAGTCAGCCCGGCAGAAGCGCTGGAAGTTCTTATTTGCCAATGGACGAAGGTGCGCCCCGACCAGCTCGGCGCCGCCGACTCCATTGAGACTCTGGTCGATGGAGTCTCATCTCGACGCAATCAACTGCTGCTCGATCTCGGAGTGGAATTCGACCTCGGTTCAATCGAAGGGGCCGCAGATGCGGAACTGGCTGATCTAAAGGACAAGATTGATAGCTTGGCCAGTGGGTATTCGGCATTCGGTCCGATTCTCTCCGAAGCCATTGCCGACGGTATTCGCCGGATTACCGGTCCTGCCGGTGCAGGCGCGAATTACATCGATGACTATGTGGTCGATGAATGCCAGCTCGGCAAGGGGTGGGCAACCGCAGTTAGCGCCGAGATGATGCTCGGTACTCGCGAGGGCGCATCCCTGCGCGGCGGTGATCTTGCGCATCTGGCACCGGCCGCCCCAACCAGTACTGCTGAACTCAACCAGCTGATCGATGAAGCAATCCTCGCGGTCGCCTCGCAGCGAGGTGTATCTGTCGCTAAGCCGTCGGCAAGCGACAGTAGTGCTGGGATGGTCGACTCGGCTGCACTCACTGAGTTTGCAGATAAACTGACTGGTCAACGAGGAATTCTTGCCACCGCTGCACGCACGATTCTGGAGCAACTCGGCCACGAGATTACCGGTGCCATTGACTTCGATGCCGAAGACGCCGACAGCAACCTGGTAAATCTCGTCACTGCTGAACTCGGTGCGGACTGGCCGAAGCTGGTCACCCCGACGTTTACGCCCACCAAGGCAGTGCTGCTCGACGACCGCTGGGCCACCTCCCGCGATGACCTAGCACGCCTCTGGGCAGCCGCTGATGAAGACGTGGCTGACACCGCGCCGGGCAGTATCCACGAAACCGCAGTCGAGCAGGCACAGTGGTGGGCTGCCAAGGCAGACGCGGCAGGGCGAACACAGTTGGCGAGTATCTACCGACAGCTGGCGGATGAGTCCATCACGAATGTGGACGAACTATCGATGAATGCCGACATCGCAGTTGTTACCGGTGCATCGCCAAATTCGATTGGCTCCGCTGTGACTGCACAGTTGCTGTCTCAGGGAGCAACCGTTGTTGTCACTACCTCACGCCTGGGACATGAGCGCCTGAGCTTCTACAAGCAGCTCTACCGCATGCATGCGCAGGGCGAGGCGAAGCTGTGGGTGGTACCGGCGAACCTGTCCAGCTTCCAGGACCTGGATTCCCTTATCGACTGGATCGGAACCGAGCAGACTACGACGATTGGTGCGGAAGTGGTTGTGACCAAGCCTGCACTGTCACCGACGTTGCTATTCCCGTTCGCGGCGCCTACGGTTTCGGGTTCGCTTGCCGACGCCGGTCCTGCGTCCGAGACCCAAATGCGTCTGCTTCTGTGGTCGGTGGAACGACTCATCGCAGGGATGTCAGCACTTGGCGGGGACAATAATCTGGACCATCGTTTGCATGTGGTGCTGCCGGGTTCACCGAACCGTGGTCGCTTCGGCGGTGATGGTGCCTATGGTGAAGCCAAGGCCGCACTCGATGCAGTGGTGGCGCGCTGGAATGTGGAGGACGCTTGGCGCACCCGCACCACTCTGGCTCATGCACAGATTGGTTGGGTTCGAGGCACCAACCTGATGGGTGGAAACGACCCATTGGTTGCTGCAGTGGAAGCAAAGGGAGTACGCACCTTCTCCACCGAAGAAATGGCAGCTGAACTCATTGAGCTCGCGAGCTCGGAGGCTCGGAAGAAGGCACAAACCCGCCCGATTCAGGCCGATCTCACCGGCGGATTGGGTGACGTCGACCTCAACATTGCGCAAATGGCGCAGGAGGCTGCACAGGCGGCTGCCCCAGCAGCTCAAAACTCTGAGATCTCTAGCGGGGCGAGCTCGCAGGAGCCGTCGTCAAGCCGTGTTTTGAGCGGCCTGCCAAGCCCTCGCCGACCAATTGCGCAGACAACACCGACCTTTGGTGACATCGCAGCGGCTCTGGAGGACATGGTGGTCATCGTGGGCGCCGGTGAGCTTGGGCCGTACGGTTCTTCCCGGACGCGCTTTGAGGCTGAAGTCGATGATATTTCTGCAGCAGGAATTGTGGAATTAGCCTGGTCAATGGGGTTGATTTCCTATGAGGGTGGCTGGCGCGACGCCGACGGGCAACCGTTGGCAGAAAGCGACATTGCTTCGCGTTACCGCGATGAAGTGCTGGCGCGAGTTGGTGTGCGTCGTTACGCCGATGATGGCGATTTGGTTGATAATACGATGACTGAGCTGACCACGGTCTACCTGGATCGTGCGTTGAGCTTTGCTGTGCGTGACCGCGCGGCAGCGGAGACTTTTGTCAGTTCCAACCCGGACAACACCACTGCGAGCTTCGATGCCGAGACAGGGCAGTGGCTTGTGACACGAGCCGCTGGCACACCAGTGCAGGTTCCGCGCCGAATGGCGATGAGCCGCTATGTTGGCGGTCAAATTCCGCAGGGCTTTGACCCGGCACGATACGGTATTCCGGCAGACATGATGGACAATCTGGACCGCGTGAGCTTGTGGAACATTGTCTGTACTGTCGATGCCTTCTTGTCATCGGGCTTCAGCCCAGCGCAACTGCTGGAAGCGGTCAACCCGGCGCGAGTGTCGTCGACCCAGGGCACAGGTATTGGTGCGATGGAGTCGCTGCGCAGTCTCTACATCGACGGCCTGCTGGGGCAACCGCGAGCCAATGACGTCCTGCAGGAGGCATTGCCAAATGTTATTGCCGCCCACGTTATGCAGTCTTATGTCGGTGGCTACGGGCAGATGATTCACCCTGTCGCAGCCTGTGCGACGGCAGCGGTGTCGGTGGAGGAGGGCGTCGACAAGATTGCCCTGGGTAAGGCAGATTTCGTTGTCGCAGGTGGCTTCGATGACCTATCCACAGAGGGAATTACAGGTTTCGGCGACATGGCCGCCACAGCTGACTCCGCCACCATGGAAGACAAAGGCATCGACCATGAGTACTTCTCCAGGCCGAACGATCGTCGACGCGGAGGCTTTGTGGAATCGCAAGGCGGTGGCACGGTGCTGTTGGCTCGCGGAGACATCGCTCGTGACATGGGGCTCCCCGTGCTCGGTGTCGTCGCATACGCCCAGTCCTTCGCCGACGGCGCGCACACGTCCATTCCGGCGCCGGGTTTGGGTGCGCTAGCGGCCGCTCAGGGCGGCGAGAAGTCTCGATTGGCTCGCGCACTTGCAGTACTCGATGTCACTGCGGATCAGGTCGCGGTGTTGTCCAAGCACGACACCTCGACCAATGCCAACGACCCAAATGAGTCCGAACTGCATGAACGCATTGCAGATGAACTCGGTCGCGAGCGCTCTAACCCGCTGTTGGTGGTCTCTCAGAAATCGCTGACGGGACACGCTAAGGGTGGTGCTGCAGCGTTCCAGATCATTGGTCTGACCCAGGTGTTGCGCAGCGGCATTGTGCCAGGTAATCGATCGCTGGACTGCGTCGATCCCGCATTGGCTGAGCATTCGCGTCTGGTATGGCCAACGAAGGCAGTCAATTTCGGCAATACGTTGCCGCTGAAGGCTGGCTTTGTTACCTCGCTCGGGTTCGGACATGTCTCGGCACTGGTGGCAGTCGTGCATCCGGAAGCTTTCTACCAAGCGATAGTGCAGCACGATGGCGCTGAGGCTGCGGAGCGTTGGCGGTCCGCGGCGTACAACCGCGAAGCGGCTGGTCTGCGTCGCATTGATGAGGCTATTTACGGTGGAGAAGCCCTCTACGAGCGTCCACGCGAGCGAAACCTGGCGGACGGTGGTCGGTTCGGTTCACCCGCTGCATTGGAAAAGGCAGTTCTGCTTTCCGACGGCGCCCGTCTGATCGATGGTGTCCTCCAGCCATGATTGGCGTAGACCTCGTCTATATTCCGGGCTTCGAAGAGCAGCTGAATATGCCAGGAAGTCAGTTCGCGCAGGCTGTTTTCACACCTGCGGAGCTACTGGTAGCTAGGCGCCGCGGAGCAGTCGGCGGCGCGCTGGCGCGTCACTTAGCGGGCCGCTGGGCTGCGAAGGAAGCCTTCATCAAGGCCTGGTCGCAGACCCTCTTCGGCAGCCAACCGCCGATTGCGCGCGATCAGCTGGACTGGCGGGAAATAGAGGTGCAGCCGGATGCCTACGGTCGCGTGAGCATCAGTCTCCACGGTGCTGTGAGCCGCCATTTCCACGATCAGGAGTGGCAGCTGGGGCCGTCGTTAAGCATCTCGCACGACGGCGACTACGCAATCGCCGTCGTACGCCTGGACTAGTCCGGCACCGCGCTAATCGACGGACTTCTGACGGCGACCGACCAGGATGCCGGCACCGAAGATTAGCGCGCCCAGGATTGCGCCGGTTCCGGCGACTGCGGCGGTTTGGAGCGGGGAGTTGGTCGCGGCCTGCTGAGTCTGCACATCAACTTCGTCGAGGCCATTGCCGGAAGCGTTGGACTTTGCGGAAACCTTGCCAGATGCCTTGGAGGAGCCGCTGGCCTTGGACTCTCCGGTCTTGGAGGCACCGGTCTTCACAGCTTCTTCGCGTTCCTTGGCGGAGCCGCCGACGCTGAGGTCCGTGGCCGTGTCCTGGCTGCGGTCGGAGGAACCGTGAGCAGCAAAGGTGTAGAGCGCGCAGTCATTTTCGACGCAGTTGGCGGCCGAGGTGACGGCCTCGACATTGAGCGTTGTAGAGAAGCTGCCGTCGGAGGACATCTGGGAGGTGCGCACAAACTCAGCGGCGGAGAAAGCATCAGCGTTGGTGGTGGAGAACTTGTTCTTCTCAGCCACTGCGACGTAGATGCCGTTGCCGCTGGTCTTGAATCCGCTGCCGGAGACAGTAATTGCGGTGCTGCCCGATGGGTTCAGTTCCGTGGTGGACAGGCTTACCGACGGGGTGCCGGTCGAGGAGCTGCTGCCGTTGGAGCTGCTGGAGCCACTGGAAGCGCTGGTGCTACTCGTTCCACTAGACCCTGTGCTGCCACTGGTGCCGGAGCTTGCGCTGCCTGCGGACTGTGAGGAGCCACCGCCGGAGGGCAGGGTAGCGTCCTGCTTGGCAGCTCCGCCGGCAAACGATACCGCGGTCGCCGTGTCCTGGCTGCGGTCGGAAGAACCGTGAGCAGCAATGGTGTAGACCGAGCAAGCGTTCTGCATGCAGTCTGCCGTGCCGAACTTCGCGCTGACCGGAAGATCCACGCTGAAGCTGCCGTCGGACTTCAAGTTGCCGCGAGAGGTAGACACAAACTGGGTATCCGGGCCGAAGGAATCGGCGTTGGTCACATCCATCTGGTCATTTTGCGCGATACCGACGTAGATGCCCGGTCCAGAGGTCTTGAATCCCTTGCCTTCAACTCGAATGGTGTCGCCGCTCGGGTTCAAGTCTGAGGTCTTGGACAGGCTCACCGATGCGTTACCCCGTGACTGCGACGGTGACTGCGAGCCCGACTGTGACTGGGAGCCCGAACCAGTGCTCTGGCCACCGCTCGGTGCCGCGCTGGTGGAACCCTGTGATTGAGCAGCCTGGGAAGTAGCACCCGCCTTGAAGGTGATGGGGACCCACTGGTCATTGCTGCGGTCAGAAAGATTAGGGAACGCAGTAAAGGAGGCTACGTAGCACTGGGTGGAGGTGCAGTCGACATCGCCAAAGCTGGTCGCGACCTTCATCTCCTGCGTAAAACTTCCGTCAGCGCCGACTGTCACCTTGGCCGCTTCGCCGTAGGTCGAAGGGTAGCCCGACTTTGGCTTCTCGATTGTCTGGGCCAGGTAAATATTTGCGTTAGCGGGGTAGCCGACTCCCTTGATGGTCACGGTGGCGCCGTCGGACAGATCGGTGGCAGGGGTCACAGAGAGCTGGCGCTCAGACTGATCGGTGCTGCCGCCGAGAAGGTCGCCGATGCCGGGGAGCGAACCGCCGAGCTGTCCAATCGATGGCAGTGACTGTGCCGATGCGGGGACTGCGGGTAAAAATCCCGTACTCACTACGATTGCCGAAGCTAGAACAATAGAGCGGGGAAGCAGGCTCCGTCGGAAAGCGCCCTGCGTCGTGGACATGTGAACCTCTGATTCTGTTTGGGAGTTCCGGCGCAGGCGCGGCGAAAAACAGGGAACCCCACCGCGCTGACCAGAGTAAAGCGTAAACTAAGGCAAGCCTACCCTCCGCGTATTGATAAGGGCAATAAATGCCCCTGCCGAGGTGGGCGAGGGGCGCTCTCTAGTCTGCGGCCTCCGCGACGCTCATGAGATAAGAGATTGTCATGCGTTTGATTTCCTGCACCGTCAGCTCGTAATGAGCTTCCCGCTCAGCATCGCTTCCCGGATGGTCCACCGCATAATTCAGCAGGGCGTACGTGGCGTTAATCATGAGGTCGGAGATGAAGTTCAGTTCCGCATCGCTTGACGACGGCACCAGCGGGCGCAGCACCTTTGAAATCTCGTTGACCAGGCGTGACTTCGTATCTTCTGCAGTTGCGCGTGTGGCGGGCGTTGATTGAACAGCCAGCCATACGGCTCTTCTGGAAACGTCCTCGCGCCAGAGCTTTGCCAGGTGATCGATGAACTCCGAGAGAAACTCCGGCCATTTCAAGGTGGGGACTGTTTCTCCGAAACGTGAGACTTCCTCGATGACGGCCTCAGTGTCCTGACGGTCGAGCTCGCAGATCATCACATACTTGTTTGCGAAGAATTGGTAGAGCGTGCCAATGGGGATATCTGCGATGCGAGCGACTTCGTCGAAAGTGAAAGACTCAAACCCGTGCTCGATGAGCACTGTGCGTGCCGAGCTGAGCATGCGTGCGTACCGCTCTCGGCTGCGTTGCTGAGCCGGAGTGCGACGGGGACGAAGAATATTCGGTGCGTCCTGGGATTGAGTCACTACTACGAAACCGTCTAATCGGGATGATGTGGGAGGAGAGTTTGGGGCCAGGGTCAGAGTAGGCCTTGCGGCTAGTTAGCTTTCGGAAGCCTGTGATTCCACACCCAAGTCACGCAGTACGCGCTGGACGTGCCCCTTGGCGCGAACGTTGTACCAGGCCTTTTCAATTTCTCCAGCGGCATTGACCAGGAAAGTCGAGCGGATGACGCCCTGGACAATCTTGCCGTAGTTCTTCTTCTCGCCGAAAGCGCCGAACGCGGTCATGGTTTCCTTGTCCGGATCGGACAGAAGGGTGAAGTTTAAGCCGTGGTCCTCGCGGAACTTTGCGAGTTTCGCCGGCTTGTCCGGAGAAATACCTACGACTGGAATGCCGGCATCGTTCAGGGCAGCGGATTCATCGCGGAAGTCGCATGCCTCAGTGGTGCAACCTGGGGTGTTGGCCCGCGGGTAGAAGTAAATCAGCACGGGCTTGCCCGCGTAGTCCGACAGAGAAACCTGCTCTTCGGCGTCGTTGAACAGAGTAAACGCTGGGGCAGGATCGCCAGCTTCCAGACGGATGTTGTTCTGGCCGTATTCTTTGTCGCTGGAGGAAGAAGTAGTCATGGCTTCATCGTATCGACTCTGGAGCGGTGCGTGTCGACTCTGAAGCAATGCGTTGAGTTTTTCCCCGTGCTCGCCCACGTTGCTGTAGTGGAAGTGTTAGTCTTTTAGGCGAACAATCACTTTAGATATTCAACTTTTTAGGGAGTTTACGTGGCTCGCAGCATTGAAGATATCCAGCGCGATATTGAGCGTAACCGTAACCAGCTCGCCCGTACTCTGGATGAGCTAACCGTGCGAACGAATCCGAAGAACGTTGCGGATGACGCAAAGACCCGTGTTTTCGATGCTCTGAATGAGCCGAAGGTGCAGGCAGCACTGGGCGTCGTTGCCGCACTTGTTGTTGGTGGCATCGCAATGGGCATTCGTCGCAACCGCAATCGCAGCAAGGAAATTGACCGCATTCGCGAGATGATTGAGACTGCTGCTAAATAGTTTTTCGGTAATTAGCGCACGCGCTTCGGGTGGTTGCCTGGGGTCGTGCGCTTTTGCGTATCTAACCCTTGTTTGAGTCAGGCGTGGGGTGCGAGCGAGGGGTGCAAGTTGGCACCT